>NZ_JAIZRY010000002.1:0-723509 GCF_020420125.1 Burkholderia sp. AU30280 | reverse complement strand
TGGGGAAGTGCCGCGCATGACTGGAAGACGGCCATGAACCAATTCGCTATCCTTTATGCAGATCGGTTCGTCCGACCTTCCGTGTAATTGTTCCACCCGCCTTGAACACGGAAATCCTGACACTCCCTTCTGACACCACTCACCACCCAACAGAGCGGTATACCGCCCGCAAGCTCCGCCCTCGCTTCGCTCGGCCGACAGGTACACCCCCTCAAGCAGCACTATCGAAAAGTCACCCCAAACCCGATACGTACGCGGTCCTCACCTCTCGCAGCAGAAAAAGAGGGACGCACCCAACCAACACGGAAACACTCGCCCTCATAGCGCAGTTGAGCAGCGATAACAGGCAACCGGCCCGGTCGTCAGAGGGGCGTGATGGGTCAGAATATCGGACCCGGCGCGCCGCGCGGGCGGAAGCACATAAGTGCCAGCCGCGCGATTTGAGGCACCTTGCAGCCGAGCGTAGCGAGGATGGAGCTTGCGGGCGGTATACCGCTCTGTTGGGTGGTGAGTGGTGTCAGAACCATTGCTCGAACCACTCCGGCTTCCTGACTGGCGCGGACACTTAGGCGAGGGCCACTCTGGTGACCATGGCACCGGGAAGTCATGCGTTTTCACAGCGCCTTTCTTTTGGTTACTTTTCTTTGGCAAGACAAAGAAAAGTAACCGCCGCCCCGCGCAGGGGCAACGCTAATAGACCGATACGATCACAGGTGCTTCACGAAAACCATAAGCAAACCACGAAACCACGAATCAATCCTTCCCCTCCCGCTCAACCAACGCGCCCCCGCGAGGCTCCCCCCCGGTCTGCTTTTCGAGCCACGCTCGCCGGTCCTCGCGAGGCGTCACGCCGAACCTTTCCCGATAGGCATTGGAAAAATGCGCAGCAGAAGAAAACCCACAGGCAAGACTAACCTGCACGACCGATTTGCTCGTGCGCTGCAACTGCGTCCTGGCCTTGAGCAACCTGAGATTGAGGTAATACTTCGAGGGCATCGCCCCGAGATACTGTCGAAAGAGCCTTTCGAGCTGCCGCCTCGACACGCCGACGAGTTCGGCGATCTCATCGGTAGTCAGGGGATCCTCGATATTGGCTTCCATCAACAGCAACGCATCGTTCAACCGCGGATGCCGCTCGCCGGGCGCGGTCACGAAAGGAATCCGCTGACGTTCCTCGCCACTCCGCAAAGTCCCCGCGCCCAGCGCATCGGCAATCCGCTCACCCAGATCGGGCCCATGCTCCCGGCCAATCATGGCCAGCATGAAATCCACGGTAGCCTGCCCACCCGCGCACGTCGCGCGATCCCGATCGATCTCGAAGATCTGCTGCGTGACGATCGAGCGCTCGAACTGCTCGGCGAACTGCTGATACGTTTCCCAGTTCACGCTCACGCGATAACCGGAAAGCTGCCCGGCCATCGCCAGCCACCACACGCCATGATGAATACCGGTCACGACCGGCGTGCGCTGCCCGACCCGCGCGAGACTCGCGAGAAACAGCCGGTAATCGGCGAACTGCTGGAACCGCTCGGACACGACGATCAGCCAGTCGCACGCGATCGCATCGTTGAACGCCGCATCGGCATGCCATTGCGCGCCGCCTGCGAGCGTCACGGGCCGCCCGTCCCACGAACACACCTGCCAGCGATACAGCAGCCGCCCGTCGATCTCGTTCGCGAGGTTCAACGCATCGACGATCGGGCCCACGCCCGACATCGACACGGGCGGCAATGCAACGATCGCCACCTGCGTCGTGCGGGTGGCGCCTGCGGGACGAGACACCGGTACCACGGTTGAAACCTGCCCTGTCGCGTTACTTGAGACTGCCCGACAGGAACTGCTTGAGCCGCTCGCTCTGCGGGCGTACCAGCACCTCCTTCGGATCGCCCTCTTCCTCGGTCCGCCCCTGATGCAGGAACATCACGTGATTCGACACGTTGCGCGCGAAGCCCATCTCGTGCGTGACGACGATCATCGTGCGGCCTTCCTCGGCAAGCTTCTGCATCACCTTCAGCACTTCGCCCACCAGTTCGGGGTCGAGCGCCGACGTCGGCTCGTCGAACAGCATCACGTCCGGATGCATCGCGAGCGCACGCGCAATCGCGACGCGCTGCTGCTGACCGCCCGACAGGTGCGACGGATACTGCTTCTCGACGCGCGGCGCGAGGCCGACTTTCTCGAGATACGCGCGTGCACGCTCCTCGGCTTCCTTCTTCGAAATGCCGAGCACGTGCACCGGCGCTTCCATCACGTTCTCGAGCACGTTCATGTGCGCCCACAGATTGAAGTGCTGGAACACCATCGCGAGCTTCGTGCGGATGCGCTGCAGTTGCTTGTGATCGGCGACTTCGAGCGCGCCGGCGCGGTCGGTCTTCGTGCGGACGGTCTCGCCGTCGACGACGATCTGCCCCGCATTCGGCCGTTCGAGAAAATTGATGCAGCGCAGGAACGTGCTCTTGCCCGAGCCGCTCGCGCCGATGATGCTGATGACGTCACCGGCCTTCGCGTTCAGCGATACGCCCTTGAGCACCTCGTTGTCGCCATAGCGCTTGTGAATGTCGATCGCGGCAAGCTTGACGGAAGCGGCAGCGCTCGTTTGAGTGATCTCGGCCAACTGGCTCTCCTCGAAGTGATTCAATGACGGGCGGCCGCGAGATACGCAAGCCAGTGGCGCTCCGCGCGGCGAAACGCCGCGACGAGTGCGAAAGATACCGCAAGATAGATCAGCGCGGCGATTCCGAACGACTGGAACGCCATGTAGGTCGCGGAATTCGCGTCGCGCGCGACCTTCAGGATGTCCGGTACGGTCGCCGTGAACGCGACGGTCGTCGCGTGCAGCATCAGGATCACCTCGTTGCTGTACAGCGGCAGCGCGCGGCGCAGCGCCGACGGCAGGATCACGCGGCGGTACATCGTGAACGGCGACATCCCGTATGCGCGCGCGGCCTCGACCTCGCCGTGCGGAATCGCGCGGATCGCCCCCGCGAAGATCTCCGTCGTGTACGCGCAGGTGTTCAGCGCGAACGCGAGAATCGCGCAGTTGAAGCCGCTGCGGAAGAACGCGTCGAGCAGCGAGTGCGAACGCACGAACTCGAGGCTGTACATGCCCGTGTACAGCAGCAGCAACTGCACGTAGAGCGGCGTGCCGCGGAATACGTACGTGTAGAACCGCACCGGCGTCGACACCCACTTGTTCCTCGACACGCGCGCAACCGCGAGCGGCACCGCGCACACGAAGCCGAGCGAAATCGACGCGACGAGCAGCCACAGCGTCACCGCGAGGCCGGAGAGGCGCTGGCCGTCCCAGTAAAGGAACGCCTGGCCGAATTCCTGAAGAATCTCGATCATAGTTCTGCGTGCCGCACGCCCATGGAATATCGCTTCTCGAGCTGGATCAGCACGAGGTTGGAAACGGTCGTGATCGCGAGATAGATCAGCGCCGCGACGAGGATGAAGAAGAACATGTTGAACGTACTCTTGCCGGCGTCCTGCGCGGCCTTCACGACGTCCGCCAGGCCGATGATCGACACCAGCGCGGTGGCCTTCACGAGCACCTGCCAGTTGTTCCCGATCCCGGGCAATGCAAAGCGCATCATCTGCGGAAACATGATCCGCGCGAACACGCGTGCGCCGCTCATCCCGTAAGCCGCACCGGCTTCGAGCTGGCCGCGCGGCACCGAAAGGAATGCGCCGCGGAACGTCTCGGTGAAGTACGCACCGTAGATGAAGCCGAGCGTCAGCACGCCGGCGACGAACGGGTCGATGTCGATCTGGTCCCAGCCGACGAAGTCGGTGAACTGGTTCAGCCAGATCTGGATGCTGTAGAACAACAGCAGCATCAGGACGAGATCGGGCACCGAGCGGATCAGCGTCGTATAACCGGTCGCGATCGCTCGCAGCACCCGGTTGTGCGACAGCTTCGCCACCGCGCCGATCAGCCCCAGCGCCACCGCAGTGGCGAGCGACAGCACCGACAGCTCGATGGTCTGCACGGTGCCGGCCCAGAGGACGGGACCAAAGCCGTATAGGAACACGCGCGTCTCCAGAGTTGGAATGGATGCCGACGCGTATGCCTGTCCCGCGCCGGGCTGACGCGGATAGTCGCAAGCGAAATTGATTGTCTCAAATCACCTTGCATGCGATTGCTGCGTCGCAGCAATCCGCCCCACCATTTACAACTGCGGCCTACAACCCTGTTTCAAAAGGAAAAAAGCCGCTCCCTGACAACCGGATAACGGGCAGGGAAGCGGACTTTTTGCAATTTTCCGGTCGCTTTTTCGATATAGCGCCGAAGCGGGCTGCGGCTGCGGTTATCGCCCCTTCAGGATGTCGGAGCGCGAAGTCGTATAGACAAGCCCGTCCGGGCCGAAATGGACGTTGAAGAATGCGTCGGTGTTGACGCCGTCCTCGAGCCAGCGCCAGCTCCAGACCGTCTCGGGCTTGAGCGGATACTGCGCGATGTCGCCCGGCTTGCCGAGCAGGCGCCGCACCTCGTCCTCGTTCATCCCCGGGCGCACCTTCGCGAAATTCTCGGCGGTCAGCACCTGTGTCGCGCCCGTATAGCGGCCGTTCGCATCGAGATCGACGAACCATGTCTGGTTGCCCATCGGGCCGCGCGGGTATTCGAGACGCTTCGAGCCGTCGGTGAAGTCACGCTCGGTCTCGGGCTTGCCCATCGTGCCGCGCACGTCGGCCTCGGTCGATTCGCCGACCTTCAGCCCCTTCAGCAGCAGCGGCGCGGGCTTGATCGCGTTGAAGAAGTCCCTGATACGTTGCACGTCGAGGTTGCCTTGCTTGTCGTCGCAGCCGGTCAGCGCCAGCGCGGCGGCCAGCATCGTGACGGGAAGCAGCCGGAAACGGAAATTCATCGGAAGAAATGCGCGTCGAGAAAACACGCGCCAAGGATACCCGCGCGACGCCAAAAGCGCGAGACGGGCGCGCGGCCCGTCTCGTGTTCAATGCATCGTTTCGGTTTCGGTCTCGGCCACGCGGCTCGTCGCTTGCGGCGCGCGCGGCACGGCCGGCGGCGCACCGATGCGACGCCGCGTGCGCACGAGTTCGGCAAGCTGCCACGAACCGAGCGCCAGGCAGCCGAACAGCACCTCGCGGCCGCGCTTGACCAGCGCGAGCGACAGCGCCGTCTCGCGGTCGACGCCGAACATCTGCGCGAGCAGCACGACGGTCGCCTCCTGCACGCCGAGGCCGCCCGGCACCATGAACGCCGCATGACGCACGGCCTGCGTCATCGCCTCGATCGCGATCGCGCCGCCGATCGACACCGGATGGCCGAGCAGCGCGAGCGCCCAGTAGATCTCGAGCGCGCCGAGCACATAGCCGGCCAGTTGCCAGAAGAATGCGCTGAACAGCAGGCCCGTGCGCGACATCAGCCCATCGATGTCGGCATCGAGCCGCTTGCCGTCGACACCCTGCAGCAGCCGGTGCGAATCGCCGAGCAGGCGGCCCGCGAAACGCTCGATCGCATGGAAGATGCCGCCGCGACGCATCAGCACGACGCCGAGCACCGGCAGCGGCAGCGTGAGCAGCAGCGCGAGGCCGATCGTGCCGCCGCCCATGTTGTCCGTTGTCGCAAGAAGCAGCACGAGTCCGAGCGCCGCGAACGCATACTGGACGACGATCGTCACGAGCACCTCGACGATCACCGACGCCGTCACGCGGCTCGCATCGGGCACCTGCCAGCGCGCAAGCCGGATGCCGACCAGTTCGCCGCCGATCCCGACCACCGGCAGCAGCCGGTTCACGGCTTCGCGCACGGTCGCGATCCACCACAGGAACGGCAGCGACGCGCGCCTGTCGAGCAGCAAGTGCCACGCATATGCATCGAGCAGCAGCGGCAGCGCATGGAACGGCACGAGCCACAGCAGCGCGTAACCGGCGCGCGCGAGCATCTGCGACACGTCGCCGATACCTTCGTGCAGCCCCAGCGCGAGCAGGATGCCGATACCGAGCGGCCAGCCGAGCCATTTGATCCACTTGGTCATGACGGCTGCGCCCCCGGTGCACGCGACGCTCGTGCGCCGCGCCGTGCCGCGGGCTGACCGAACACGTCGGCAAAGCCGCCGGTCGCGACGCCTGCGGCCTTCAGCGCGGCGGCGACGCGCGGCGACAGCAGCGCGTCGAGTTCGTCCACCGGACGGTAGCCGGCCATCGTCGGCGTGATCGGGCCGTCGCCGGCTTCGGCCGGATGGCAGTAGATCTCGCCGACGCCCGGCGGCAGCTTGGCCAGCGCGTCGAGCAGCACGGCCTCGTCCATCGCGCCCGTATGCTCGATCCCGACCACGTAGTCGTTGTGCGCGAGCCCCGCGCGGTCGAGCCGCGCGCGCACGAGCGCGATCCACGGCTTGAGCAGCGCGGGTGCGCTCGTCTCGTACGGCAGCCGCACCGCGCGCAGCCCGTAGTCGCGGCCGATCTCGATGATCATCGACAGCACGGTCGGATGCAGGTGGAAATGCTTGTGCGCGTTCACGTGATCGAGCGGCAGGCCGCTCGCCGCGAACGCGTCGAACTGCGCGCGAATCTCGCGGCGCAGCTGCGCCCGCACGTGCGGCAGGAAGAAAAAGCGGCAGCCGTCCTTCGCCATCGCATCGCCGAAGCGCCCGTCGGGGCCGACGAGCGCGGGAATCTCATGCGCGGGCAGCGTGGCCGGCCCGTCCGCGAGGACGAGATGCAGGCCGACCGCGAGCGACGGCAGCCGCCGCGCGCGTTCGATTGCATCGACCGCCGCGGGCGCGCCGACCATCAGGCTCGCGGCGTTCAGCACGCCGTCGCGGTGCGCGCGCTCGACCGCCGCGTTGACGCGCGGGTGCAGCCCGAAGTCGTCCGCGGTGAAGATCAGCGCCCGCGCCGCCCGCTGCGTCGCCACGAATCAGGCCTCGTGTGCGCGCAGGAAGCGGAAGAACTCGACGCCTTCGCGCAGGCGGCGCTTCATCATGTCCCAGCTCGTCAGCATCTCGCGGACGATCTCCCAGATCTTCGACGGACGGAAGTAGAACTGGCGATAGAACTGCTCGAGATGGTGATAGATCTCGTCGCGCGACAGGTGCGCATAGCCGATCGCCGCGAGCTGCACGCCTTCCTTGCTCACCAGATTGATGGTCTTGTTCTCTTCCATCCAGCCGTTTTCCACGGCCTGCTTGTAGAGCGTCGTGCCCGGATACGGCGCGGCGAGCGACACCTGGATCGTGTGCGGATTGATTTCCTTCGCGTACTCGATCGTCTTCTTGATGGTCTCCTGCGTCTCGCCCGGCAGGCCGAGGATGAAGGTGCCGTGGATCTTGATGCCGAGCTTCTTGCAGTCCGCGCTGAAGCGGCGCGCGAAATCGGTGCGCACGCCCTTCTTGATGTTCACGAGGATCTGGTCGTCGCCGGATTCGAAGCCGACCAGCAGCAGGCGCAGGCCGTTTTCCTTCATGACCTTGAGCGTCTTGTACGGCACGTTCGCCTTCGCGTTGCACGACCACGTCATGCCGAGCTTGCCCAGGCCGATGGCGATGGCCTCAGCGCGCGGCAGGTCGTCGGTGAAGGTGTCGTCGTCGAACATCAGTTCCTTCACTTCCGGCATGTTGTCGCGGATCCACTTCGCTTCCGCGAGCACGTTCTCGACCGAACGCGTGCGATAGCGATGGCCGCTGACCGTCTGCGGCCACAGGCAGAACGTGCAGCGCGACTTGCAGCCGCGGCCCGTGTAGATCGATACGTACGGATAGTTGAGGTAGCCGATGAAGTAGTTGTCGATCTTCAGGTCGCGCTTGTAGACGGGCGCGACGAACGGCAGTTCGTCCATGTTCTCGAGGATCGGACGCGCTTCGTTGTGCTCGATCGAGCCGTCCTTCGCGCGCCAGCTCAAGCCCTTGATCTCGGGGAACGGCTTGCCTTCGGCGATTTCCTTGCAGGTGTAGTCGAATTCCTCGCGGCACACGAAGTCGATTGCCTCGCTCGCCGTGAGCGAGTTGTGCGGATCGACCATCACCTTCGCGCCCACCATGCCGACCAGCATCGACGGCTTCATCTTCTTGAGATCCTGCGCGAACATCGCGTCGGTCGGGAACGACGGCGTGCTCGTGTGGATGATCACGAGGTCGTAGTCGTTCGCGATCTTCAGCGTTTCCTCGACCGACAGGCCGTCGGCCGGTGCGTCGACGACGCGGCTGCCCGGCACGAGCGCGGCCGGCTGGGCAAGCCACGTCGGGTACCAGAAGGAACGGATTTCGCGCTTCGCCTGATAGCGCGAGCCGGCTCCGCCGTCGAAGCCGTCATACGAAGGGGCCTGCAAGAACAGCGTTTTCATGAATGCTCCGGTAGCCTGCATAGTTCGATTCGTCACAACGATTCAGTCAAAAAACCGCGGGCCGCCGTACCGGCGCCCGCCTCTCTGTCATGTCGCGCCGCGCGGCCTCGCCGCGCAGCGCGTCTCGGCCCTCGGGCCGGGTTCGGTTGGAGCGGCCCTAGCGGCCGTCCACTGCTTCCACTGCCGCCGTCGCGCGTTCGCCGCCGACGACCGTCATCCGCGCGCCGCGCCACACCACGTGCGTGCCGAACGCGGCCGCGAGCCATTCGAGCGCGAGCAGCGTGTCGCGCACCGCGACGAGCGGCAGGTCGCGCCAGAACGCGAGCCAGCCGTCCTCGCCGCGCGCGTGCAGCACGAGCCGCCCGAACGCGCCCACCACGGCCGCCCAGCCCGCCAGCGAGCCGGCGAAGGTTCCGTCGAGGCGCAGCGCGAGCGCCGCGCCGATCGCGAGCCACGGCACGGTAAACGTAATGAACAGGAACGTGAAGCCGGCCGGGTTCAGCGAACGGATCGTGCGCAGCCAGCGCGTTTCGCGGTGCCACAGCGGCCCGAACGACGGTTCGATCACGTCGGTCGCGACCTCGACCTCCGACAGCACGGTGCGTCGCCCGAGGCGGCGCGGCAGCTCGGCCAGCCAAAAATCGTCGGCCAGTTCGTCCTTCAGCACGGGAAAGCCGCCGATCCGGTCGAGCGTGTCGCGCGTCAGCGCGAGCGTCGCGCCGAAGCCGAAGCGGCTCGAGCGGCCGAGGTGCGTGATCCGGACCGACGGCGCGAACCAGGCGTCGACGAACTGCGCGCCGATCCGCGTCCAGAACCCGCCGACGCTGCGCGCATGGTACAGGCACGTGACGACCCCCACCGACACGTCGGCGAGCGGCGCCGTCACGCGCTCGAGATAGTCGGGCCTCACCGCGATGTCGCTGTCCGCGATCACGATGCGGCCGTACTTCGCGCGCTCGGCGAGGTTGATCAGGTTGGCGACCTTCAGGTTCTTGCCGTGCACGCGCGCGTCGACCACGAGCGTGATGTCGCACTCGGGATAATCGGCGCGCAGCCGTTCGACCACGGCAATGGCCGGATCGGCCGCCGACGCGACGCCGAACAGCACTTCATAACGCGGATGGCGCTGCTCGCAGAACGTCGCGAGGTTTTCGTACAGGTGCGGCTCCGCGCCGCACAGCGGCTTGAGCACGCTGACCGGCTCGAAACCGTCGCGCACGGCCGTGCGCGGCGTACGCGGCCGCGGCGCGAACGCCGCGACGAGCGCATAGCCGGCCGCGGCCAGCGTGAAGACGATCAGGAGCCAGTCGAGCATCGTCGCGGTTGCCGTCATGCGCGACGCCTCCCGGCGATCTGAACGCCATGGAGCACGCCTGAGCATGATTGAGCGTGATTCGGTATTCCGACAACGACGAACGCGGGCACGACCCGACTCCTTGTTCCAGCAGCGTCTGTGTATGAGGGAGGCTCGACCCATCGTTCGGGTGTGGCCATGCCCGGCTTCGCGTGGGGCATCTCCGCGCGACACCCGGACGGGATACGGGAAGACTCGTATGGCTACCTTCGGCACAACATGGGTAGGCGCCGGATTTTAGCAGCCTGCGGCACCCCGCGCTCGGCACTACGAGCAACGGACTGGTGCAATTCCGGCAAAGCTGCGCAGTCGGCGAACCATTTGGGCACTCCCGCGTTCACGTTAGCGTAAGCGGTTTGCAGGCGTATTGCAGTCTTGAAAATCAAACGTTTCGTGCAAATTTGTATGTCGATGCGGATTCACATCCAATCGCCGTAAAGAATGGTAATTAATCGGCAATTAGATTGATTTTTGCAACGATCGCCGAATTCAACCCTGCATCCCTGAAAGGCGCATGGGTATCGGGCCGCCCCCAGCACGTTCCGGTGCCCTTTGGCAAAATCCTCGGCATTTGTTGCGTAAGTGCATCACCCCGCTCCCTCCGTCCGAAGGCCAACCGATGACTCCGTTTTCCGTACTCGACCTCGCCCCCATTCCGGCCGGCGCCGACGCCTCCCAAGCATTCCGCAACACCGTCGATCTCGCGCAGCATGCGGAACGTTGGGGTTACCGGCGCTACTGGCTCGCCGAGCATCACAACATGCCCGGCATCGCGAGCGCGGCAACGGCCGTCGTGATCGGCCACGTCGCGGGCGCCACGCAGACGATCCGGGTCGGGTCGGGTGGCATCATGCTGCCGAATCACGCGCCGCTCGTGATTGCCGAGCAGTTCGGCACGCTCGCGTCGCTGTATCCGGGGCGCATCGATCTCGGCCTCGGCCGCGCGCCCGGCACCGACCAGACCACGTCGCGCGCGCTGCGCCGCGACCTGATCGGCAGCGCCGACTCGTTTCCGGATGATGTCGCCGAGCTGCAGCGCTACTTCGCGGAGCCCGTGCCCGGCCAGCGCGTGCGCGCAGTGCCCGGCGCAGGGCTCGACGTGCCCGTGTGGCTGCTCGGCTCGAGCCTGTTCAGCGCCCAGCTCGCCGCGATGCTCGGGCTGCCGTTCGCGTTCGCGTCGCACTTCGCGCCGGATTACCTGATGCGCGCGCTCGAGATCTATCGTGCGCAGTACCGGCCGTCGGCCGCATGGCCGAAGCCGCATGCGATGGTCGGCGTCAACGTGTTCGTCGCCGATACCGACGACGAGGCGCGGCGCCTGTTCACGTCGCTGCAGCAGCAGTTCATCAATCTGCGGCGCGGCACACCGGGCAAGCTGCCGCCGCCGGTCGACGTGCTCGAGGCCAACGAGCTGGAACTCGCGACCGTCGCGCATTCGCTGTCGTTCGCGGCGGTCGGCTCGCGCGACACGGTGCGCGACAAGCTGCGCGACCGCATCGCGCAGACGGGGGCCGACGAACTGATCGTCACCGCACAGATCTACGATCACGCGGCGCGGCTGCGCTCGTTCGAATTGACCGCGCAGATCCGCGACGAACTCGCGAGCGAAACGCGCTGACGGTGCGCGCCCGGGCCGCCTGCGGCCGGCCCCGCATCACTGCGGGTGCACGGCCTCGAGCCCGTCGAGCAGCGCCTTGTGGAACGCGTCCGGGTCCTGGATCTGCGGCGCGTGCCCGAGCGCCGGAAACTCGACGAGCTGCGCGCCGGGGATCGCGGCCTGCGTGCGCTTCGCCAGTTCCGGGTAGTGGCCAAGCTTCGCATGCACGTCAGGCGGCGAGACGTCCTTGCCAATCGCGGTCGTGTCCTTGTCGCCGATCATCAGCAGCGTCGGCACGCGGATCGCGCCAAGCTCATAGACCACCGGCTGCGTGAGGATCATGTCGTAGATCAGCGCGGAGTTCCACGCGACCGCGTCGCGACCCGCGCCACGGTACATCCCGGCCAGCATCTGCACCCAGCGCTCGTACGACGGCGACCACTTGCCCGCGTAGTACGTGCCCTGCTCGTAGCGGCGGATGCCGTCGGCCGTGGTCTTCAGTTCGCGCGCATACCAGTAGTCGACCGGCAGCGGCGGCACGCCGAGCGCCTTCCAGTCCTCTAGGCCGATCGGGTTCACGAGCACGAGCTGGTCGGTCGCCTTCGGATACATCAGCGCGTAGCGCATCGCGAGCATCCCGCCCGTCGAGTGGCCGACGATCGTCGCCGACTTCACCCCCACCGATTCGAGCAGCGCGTGCGTGTTGCGCGCCAGTTGCTGGAAGCTGTACTGGTAGCGATCGGGCTTCGACGACTTGCAGAAGCCGATCTGGTCCGGCGCGATCACGCGATAGCCGGCACGGCTCAGCACGCCGATCGTGTCCTCCCAGGTCGCCGCGCAGAAGTTCTTCCCGTGCAGCAGCACGACGGTGCGGCCGTTCGGGTGTGCCGGCTGCACGTCGAGATAGGCCATCTCGAGGGTTTCGCGCTGCGATACGAACGTGTACAGATGCACGGGCGCCGGATAGGTGAACCCTTCCAGGCGCGGTCCATACACGGGCCCGTCGTTGCCGGCGGGCGATGCGGCGGCCGCCATGGCAGGCATGGCGCACGCGGCGGCGACACCCATGCCGAGCACGGCGGCGCGCGCGGCAAACAACATCTTGCGAATCGAAAGCATGGCGATCACGGTGATTGGAGACGCTCGCGGGCAGCCAGGCCGCCTCGCGCCCAGCGATTCTACGCGGTCACGCTGACGACGGCGCGCAACACTCCGGGGCCGCGCGACTTCCGCGCGCGCGACGAACTCGGGTATCGTGTGACGTGACCCTGAAACGCGTGCAGGCGATTCCCATGAAAAACGTCCTCAGCATTCAGTCGCACGTCATCTACGGCCATGCCGGCAACAGTGCGGCCGTGTTCCCGATGCAGCGCCTCGGCGTCAACGTCTGGCCGCTCAATACCGTCCAGTTGTCGAATCACATGCAGTACGGTCACTGGGCCGGCAGTGCGATCGATGCCGCGAAGATGGAGCAGCTCGTCGACGGCATCGCCGCCATTGGCGCACTCAAGCGCTGCGACGCCGTGCTGTCCGGCTTCCTCGGCTCGCCGCCGCAGGCGCGTGCGGCCGTCGAGATCGTCCGCACGGTGAAGGCGATGAACCCGAGCGCGTGGTACTTCTGCGATCCGGCGATGGGCCAGACGGGCGGCATCCGGCCCGAGCCCGGCGTCGAGGAATTCATCGTCCAGGAGATGCCGGCGCTCGCGGACGGCATGTCGCCGAACCACAGCGAACTGCAGAAGCTCGCCGGGCGGCGCATCGAAACCGTCGCCGAAGCCGTCGACGCCTGCCGCGCGCTGATCCGCCGCGGCCCGCAGATCATCCTCGTCAAGCACCTGCACGACCGCAACAGCCCGGCCGATCGTTTCAACATGCTCGCCGTCACCGAAACGGAAGCATGGATCGGCCAGCGCCCGCTGTACGCGTTTCCACGCCACCCGGTCGGCGTCGGCGACCTGACCAGCGCGATCTTCGTCGCATGCCGGCTGCGCGGCGACTCCGTGCGCGCCGCGTTCGAGCATACGCTCGCGGCCGTGCATGCGGTCGTGAAGGCCACCTACGATGCGCGCCGCTACGAGCTCGAACTGGTCGCCGCGCAGGACGAAATCGCGCGCCCGAGCGAATGGTTCGGGGCGTGGGTCACGGACGCCTGACACGCGGGCGTCGCCCTCCGCTTCATCGGCGCACATCCCGCGCCGCTTTCCAGCGTCCCCCGCCGCACCACGACCGCCGGCGACAGGTGTCCCGACGCTGCCTCGAGATCGCTTCGATGCGGATGCAAACGTTTCCGGACTTCACATGAATGACACCGATTCCTCGCTATGCTCGCGGCGGCACGACCCGACGCAGCCGCATCCTGCGACCCAGGCGCGCCCTTCCAGCTGGTCCCGCCAATCGGCTCCCCCTTTAACGCACGATAACGACCATGACCCGATCGAACCGTCGTGACTTCCTGCGCGTCGCTGCCGGCACCGCCGGCGCCGCCGCGCTGAACCTGTTTCCGCCCGTGATTCGCGATGCGCTTGCGATTCCCGCGAACCGCCGCACGGGCACCATCCGCGATATCGAACACATCGTGATCCTGATGCAGGAGAACCGCTCGTTCGACCACTACTTCGGCACGATGCGCGGTGTCCGCGGCTTTGGTGACCCGCGCCCGCTGCGCCTCGCGAACGGCAAGTCGGTGTTCCACCAGCCGGTCGGCCCGGCCGAGCTGCTGCCGTTCCATCCGGGCGCGGACAAGCTCGGCCTGCAGTTCCTGCAGGACCTGCCGCACGGCTGGCAGGACATGCACGCCGCCTGGAACAAGGGCCGCTACGACCAGTGGGTGCCGAACAAGGGCACCACGACGATGGCGTACCTGAAGCGCGACGACATCCCGTTCCACTACCAGCTTGCCGACGCGTTCACGATCTGCGACGCGTACCACTGCGCGATCCCGAGCTCGACCGATCCGAACCGCTACTACATGTGGACGGGCTACGTCGGCAACGACGGCACGGGCGGCGGCCCGGTGCTCGGCAACGAGGAAGCGGGCTACGGCTGGACGACCTATCCGGAAGTGCTGGAGAACGCCGGCGTCTCGTGGAAGATCTACCAGGACATCGGCACCGGCCTGAACGCCGCCGGGTCGTGGGGCTGGACGCAGAACCCGTACATCGGCAACTACGGCGACAACTCGCTGCTCTACTTCAACCAGTATCGCAACGTGCTGCCCGGCACGCCGCTGTACGACAAGGCGCGCACCGGCACCAACATCAGTGCGGGCGGCACGCTGTTCGACGTGCTGCAGCAGGACGTGAAGAACGGCACGCTGCCGCAGGTGTCGTGGATCTGCGCGCCGGAAGCATATTCCGAGCATCCGAACTGGCCGGCGAACTACGGCGCGTGGTACATCGAGCAGGTGCTGAAGGCGCTCGTGTCGAATCCGGAGGTATGGAGCAAGACCGCGCTCTTCATCACGTACGACGAAAACGACGGCTTCTTCGACCACGTGCAGCCGCCGTTCGCGCCGCAGTCGCGCGACAACGGACTGTCGACGGTCGCGACGACCAACGAGGTATTCCCCGGCGATGCATCGCACATGGCCGGCCCGTACGGGCTCGGGCCACGCGTGCCGATGCTCGTCGTGTCGCCATGGACGAAGGGCGGCTGGGTCTGCTCGCAGACCTTCGATCACACGTCGCTGCTGCAATTCATCGAAGCGCGCTTCGGTGCGCAGTATCCGGTCAAGGCCGGCAACATCTCGCCGTGGCGTCGCGCGGTGTGCGGCGACCTGACCGCCGCGTTCGATTTCGCGACCGCCGACGCCGGCTGGCCGACGCTGCCGGACACGAGCGGCTACGCGCCGCCCGACCGCCTGCGCCACCCCGACTACATCCCGGTGCCGCCGGTGCTGCAGAAGCTGCCGAAACAGGAGGCCGGGCTGCGTCCGGCGCGCGCGCTGCCGTACGAGTTGTTCGCGCACGGCCGCGTCGAATCGGTGAACGGCCTGTTCCGGCTGACCTTCGCGAACACGGGCCGGGCAGGCGCCGCGTTCCAGGTGCAGTCGCGCAACCGCCTCGACGGCCCGTGGACGTATACGGTCGAAGCCGGCAAGCGGATCGACGACACGTGGAGCGCCGCCGCGTCGCTGGGCCTGTACGACCTCGACGTGTACGGCCCGAACGGCTTCTACTGCCATTTCCGCGGCCCGTTCGCGACCGGTGTCGGCAGCGCGAACGTGAACCCCGAGGTGATCTACGGCTACGACGTCGCGAACGGCAACATCACGCTGCGCCTGATGAACCGCGGCCACCAGGCCGTGCGGCTCAAGGTCACGAACGCGTACGGCCACGGCCGCGCGCGCACGTTCGACCTCGCGCCGGGCCAGCAGATCGACGACTACTGGGATCTGCGCGGCAGCCACGGCTGGTACGACCTGACCGTCAGCGACGGCCGGCTGCTCGGCTTCCTGCGCCGCTTCGCGGGCCACGTCGAGACGGGCCGTCCGAGCACCAGCGATCCGCTGATCCGCACGCACGCATCGCACGACGATGCCGAAGCCGCATCGGACGCCCTGTCCGACTGACGGCGTCCGGTGCGCGGCGCGGCCCCGGCGGGCCGCGCCGCCTCCCTGCTCCTCCCCCCTCTCCACCCACTCCGTTCGCGACGGGAAACTCCCGATACCGGCCGCCGCCGCACGCGCGGAAGCTATGCGCAAATCCTCACCGAATGCGCGGCAAATTGCCAAGACCCGGGCATATCGGCGACCTATATATCGAGGCAGTCGGGGCGCCTCACAAAGCCTGACGGGAGAATCTTCCGAGGATCACGATGCCGACCTCCCCGCCCGATTCCGAGAAGCGGTCGAACCGCCCGCCCGTCGCACGCGTCCGGCCCGCCCGAGCGCATGCGGTACTCACTCGCAGGTGTCGAACAAGAGGAACAACATGAAATTCCGTCATTCCGTGCTGTCGGTGTCGATTGCATCCGCGCTTGCCCTCCTCTCGCAACAGGCCGCCCAGGCCGCCGATACGACCGACGTGAAAGTCGGGTTCGCCGCGCCGCTCACGGGCGTGAACGCCGGTTACGGCAAGGACCTGCAAAACGGCGTGCAGCTTGCGCTCGACGATGCCGCCGCGCAGAAGGTGCAGATCGCCGGCAAGCCCGCACACTTCGACCTCGTCGTGCAGGACGACCAGGCCGACCCGCGCATCGGCGTGCAGGCCGCGCAGGCGCTCGTCGACCAGAACGTGTCGGTCGTGGTCGGCCACTTCAACTCGGGGACGACGATTCCGGCGTCGGTCGTCTACGACAAGGCCGGCATCCCGGTGATCGATCCGGCCGCCACCAACCCGACGCTCACCGCGCGCGGGCTCGCGAACATGTTCATGGTGATCGCGACCGACGGCCAGAACGCCGGCAACGCGGGCAAGTACGCGGTCGACGTGACGAAGGCGAAGCGCATCGCGATCATCGACGACCGCACCGCGTTCGGCCAGGGCGAGGCCGACGAGTTCGAGAAGGCCGTGAAGGCCGCTGGCGGGAACATCGTCGGCCGCGAATTCACCAGCAACCAGGCGGTCGACTTCCGCGCGCAGATCACGAGCCTGAAGGCCAAGAACCCCGACCTGATCTTCTTCGGCGGCCTCGACTCACTCGCCGCGAACTTCATCAAGCAGATGCGTCAGCTCGGGCTGAACGCGCAGTTCGTCGGCGGCGGCGGCGTGAAGGACAACGAGTTCATCAAGATCGCGGGCCCGGCCGCCGAAGGCGCGATGGCGTGGGAATACGGCCGGCCCCTCGACGAGCTGCCGCAAGGAAAGGATTTCGAACAACGCTTCAAGAAGCGCTTCGGCGTCGACGTGCTGTCATACGCGCAGTTCGGCTACGACGCGGCGTGGGCAGCGATCAAGGCCATGCAGGCGGCCGGCTCGACCGACCCGAAGGTCTATCGTCCGGCGCTGAAGAAGATCGACTTCGAAGGCGTCACCGGCCGCATCTCGTTCGCGAACGACGGCTCGCTGAAGAGCGGGATGTCGACGCTGTACCAGGTGAAGAGCGGCGCGTGGAAGACGATCACGACGAAGGGAGGCTGATCGGCGGTGCCGGCGGCCGGTGGCGGAAACGCCGCCCGGCCCCGGCGATCGAGGAAGGGACATCAATCTCGTATGACGACTGACGTTGAGGCGATTCGAGCGGGCAAGCGGCCACGTCGGCCGCGCCGCCCGGCGCGTCAGCCGGCCTGCGTGTCGCGCTCGGCCTCGGCCGCCTCGTGCGCGCGGCGCAGCCGTTCGCGGCTGTTGGTGAGGTGGGTGCGCATCGCGGCGCGTGCGGCCTCCGGATCGTGGCGCGCGATCGCCTCGTAGATGTCCTCGTGCTCGTGGTTCAGCCGGCCGACGTAGCGCTCGAGATCGTCGCCCGCAAAGCGGGCCGAATTCACGCGCGTGCGCGGGATGATCGACGTGCCGAGCTGCGTCATGATGTCGACGAAATAGCGGTTGCCGGTGGACTGCGCGATCTGCAGGTGGAACTGAAAGTCGAGCTGTGCGGTGTCGCGGCCGCCGCCCGCCCCCGTTGCGATCGCGTCGAGCGCGCGCCGCAGCGCGGCCAGGTCGGTATCGTTCGCGCGCTGCGCGGCAAGGCTCGCACATTCGCTCTCGAGGCTGATGCGCAGTTCCAGCACCGCGAGCACGTCGCGCAGCGTCGTGATCGTCGCCGGGTCGATGCCGAGCGTCTGGCGGCGCGACGGCTCCAGCACGAAGCTGCCGATGCCGTGGCGCGTCTCGACGAGGCCGCTCGCCTGCATCCGCGAGATCGCCTCGCGCACGACCGTCCGGCTCACGCCCTGCGCCGCCATGACTTCGGTTTCGGTCGGCAGCTTGTCGCCGGGACGCAGCGTGCCGTTTTCGATCTGCGCGGTCAGCGCGTCGACGACATCTTGTGCGAGGCTGCGTGCGCGACGGCGCGGCGCGGCGGGAAGCGTAGGCACGGACATGAGGCCGGTTCCTTTTTGAATGATCTTGATGTGAGCCGAGGGTTTACGCGGGGTTTGAGCGAAAGCCGATGATTCATTATACTTCGTCACAAGTCATCCGACGACTGATGATCGAAACACGGATCTCCTGTCGACTCAAGCGTGCATTCCAGCGCCGCCTGGTCCCATGCCTTACGATCAGCCGGCGCTCGCGTTCTGCGCTCCGCTGGATCGGTTGCCGCTCCTACCCCGTTCCGGGTTGCGTCGACCTGCGGGGCTTGCGCGCCGCGCATGTCGGTTGTCGAATGATCGCACCTCCCGCCGCGCGCGGCAAAGCTTTTGCCGCACGGCATTGCCCACCCTTTCGCCATCGCCGCCCATGAACGCCGTCACTGCCTCGCCCTCCCACGACACGCCGCGCATCGTCGACCTGCAAGCGATTCCGGTCGCCGGTCACGACAGCATGCTGCTCAACCTGAGCGGCGCACACGGCCCGTTCTTCACCCGCAACCTCGTGATCCTGAAGGACAGCGCGGGCCGGACCGGCGTCGGTGAAGTACCGGGCGGCGAAAGCATCCGCCGCACGCTCGACGATGCGCGCGCGCTCGTCGTCGGCCAGCCGGTCGGCAATTACCACGCCGTGCTCAACGACGTGCGGCGCACCTTCGCCGACCGCGATGCGAGCGGCCGCGGGCTGCAGACCTTCGACCTGCGCACGACGATCCACGCGGTCACCGCGCTCGAAGCCGCGCTGCTCGACCTGCTCGGCCAGCATCTCGGCGTGCCGGTCGCCGCGCTGCTCGGCGAAGGCCAGCAACGCGAGCGTGTCGAAATGCTCGGCTACCTGTTCTATGTCGGCGACCGCACGAAGACCGCGCTCGCCTACCGCGACGGCAGCGGCGCGACCGACGACTGGACGCGTGTGCGCGACGAAGCCGCGCTGACGCCCGAGGCCGTCGTGCGGCTCGCCGAGGCCGCGCATGCGCGCTACGGCTTCAACGACTTCAAGCTGAAGGGCGGCGTATTCGAAGGCGCGAGCGAGATCGAGGCCGTGACGGCGCTCGCCGAGCGCTTCCCCGACGCACGCGTGACGCTCGACCCGAACGGCGCGTGGTCGCTCGACGAGGCCGTGCGGCTGTGCCGCGACCAGCATCACGTGCTCGCCTACGCGGAAGATCCGTGCGGCGCGGAGAACGGCTACTCGGGCCGCGAGGTGATGGCCGAATTCCGCCGCGCGACGGGGCTGCCGACGGCCACCAACATGATTGCGACCGACTGGCGGCAAATGGGTCACGCGGTGCAGTTGCAGGCCGTCGACATCCCGCTCGCCGATCCGCACTTCTGGACGATGCAGGGTTCGGTGCGCGTCGCGCAGATGTGCCGCGACTGGGGCCTCACGTGGGGCTCGCATTCGAACAACCACTTCGACGTGTCGCTCGCGATGTTCACGCACGTCGCGGCCGCCGCGCCGGGTCAGGTCACCGCGATCGACACGCACTGGATCTGGCAGGACGGCGAGCGGCTGACGCGCGAACCGCTGAAGATCGAGAACGGGCTGGTCGAGGTGCCGAAGCGGCCGGGGCTCGGCATCGATATCGACATGGATGCCGTCGCGGTCGCGCACGAACTGTACAAGCAGCACGGGCTCGGTGCCCGCGACGACGCGGCGGCGATGCAGTACCTGATTCCGGGGTGGACCTTCAACAACAAGCGCCCCTGCCTCGTGCGCTGAGCACGGGACGGACCGGGCGGCAGGATCGCCCGGGCGAGCCGGAACCGAGCGATGCGGCCCGAAGCCGGGCCGATGACGGGTCTCGGTCGGAAAACGCTGCGTGGGTCGAACGGGATCGGGATGAAGGTGCTGGCAGCGATGGCTGGCCTGCCCGGCCTCGCCTGGGTCGCACCTACCCGGCCAACCCAATCCCCCGCGACATCCCCGACGCGGCGAACACGATGACCATCACCAGCACCGCCTGCCAATGGCCGATCCGCACATAGGTGCGCGCACGGCCGAGATCGGGCATCTGCTGCCGCCGCGCGGCGACGCGCCACCGGATCAGCCCGAGCATCGGCACGACCTCGAGCAGCAGGATCAGCACGAGCGCGGTCATCTTCAGGTGAAAAAACGGTTCGTGCAGGTAGTACGCGGAGCCTTTCTCGAAACCGCCGAACGCGCGCACCAGGCCCGTCACGATCAGCACGAGCGCTGACAGCCCCCACGCGGCATCGGCCTTGAATACACCGGGCAAGTCGGCCGCCTGCGCCGATGCAATAAGCCGGCGCAACGCGCGGTTACGCCCCGCGATCGCGGCAAACGCGACGCCGAACGCGCTCAGGTGAATGGCAGCCAGCAACCAGCGGACGATCATCGCGCCTCCTTGTCGCCCGCATGCGATGCGCGGGACTTGTCAGACGATCTGTTTGAGCGCGGCGTCGAGCGCGAGCACCGCGACGCGGTCGCCTTCGGTCGCGAGCGGCGCGCGCATGACGATCTGCCGGTTATGGCCGACGGCCGCCGGCGAATCCCACAGCAGTTCGACCTTCGGTCGGTTGAAGAGGCTGCCGCGGCGCGACGGCACGACTGCCGGCTGCGCGTCCGATGCCCCCTCGCCTGCCGCAGGGGCCGCCTGGCCGGGCCAGCGCACCGACAGTTCGCGCGCATCGTACTGGCCAACCTTGCGGCTTTCCATCCACACGATCGCGGTGCGCGTCAGCACGTCGAGCGAAATCGCATAACGACCGACCGCGAAGCGGCGGGCGGCCACGTTGGTCCGCCACAGCGGCCGCGGGCGACAGATCCAGACGATCGCGGCATAAAGCGCCGGCGCGGCAACGAGCCAGCCGTTGGTCGCCGTCACCGCATGCAGCGCGAGGCGCCAGCCGTCCACCCAGACGAACATGCCGATCGACCAGATCGCGAACAGGAAACCGATCAGCGCGAAGACGCGCAGCGCCTGGCGCAGCCACTGCGGCAGCGGATGAAACGGCCGTTCGGCGCGCGCGACGGCGCCCGGCAGCGCGAGCAGCAGGAAAATCAGCAGAAGATAGACGAATGCCCAGGGCGACGACACCATCGCCGACAGCGACGAGCGATAACCCATCTGGGACATCGAGAACAGCCAGCGCGCGAGCAGCACGAGACCGATCGCACGCAACGCGAAGATCACACCGGCGCCGGGGGCCGGCGCTGCGCGCGTGGATTTCGTTCTCGCCAAGACTGCTCTCCTCTGGATATTCGTGCGGGGCCGGATTTCACGGCACGGCCATTATAGGGACATTACCGTCTGGACAGACGGCCGGATGCCATGGCGAGTCGCTTCGGGGGCCGTTCGCGGCGTCGGGCGCGGCGAGAATACAACAGATCCGCGCCGCGGATGTGACAACGCCCCGCCGGGAACCCGGGCGGGGCGTCGAAGGCAAGCCGCGCCGCAGCGCGGCGGCAGCCCGCAATCAGCTTGCGTTGACTTCGCGAAGCACCGTGCGACGCTTCTGGCGCAGCAGTTCCTCGTAGCCCTTCACGTAGTTCTGCGCCATCACCTTCGACGAGAAGCGGGCTTCGAACGCGGCGCGGACCTGCTCGCGCGGCAGCGCATCGAGGCGCTTGAGTGCGGCAACAGCCGACAGCTCGTCTTCGACGACGAAGCCCGACACACCGTTGTCGATCACTTCCGGCACCGAGCCGCGCTTGAACGCGATCACCGGCGTACCGCAAGCCATCGCCTCGATCATCACGAGGCCGAAGGGCTCCGGCCAGTCGATCGGGAACAGCAGCGCGTGCGCGTTGCCGAGGAATTCAGTCTTTTCGGACTCGCTGATTTCGCCGATGTACTCGACGTGCGGCAGCGCGAACAGCGGCTTGATCTTCTCTTCGTAGTACGCGCGGTCAGCCTTGTCGAGCTTCGCGGCGATCTTGATCGGCAGGCCGGCCTGCTCGGCGATGCGGATCGCCGTGTCGACGCGCTTCTCCGGCGAGATGCGGCCCAGGAACGCGAGGTAGCTCGGCTTCACGTTCGGGATCGGCGTCAGCAGGTTTTCCGGCAGGCCGTGATAGACGGTCGACAGCCAGTTCGCCTGCGGCAGCGGGATGCGCTGGTTGTCGGAAATCGACACGACCGGCACGTCGCTGAATGCGTTGAAGATCGGCTGCAGTTCCGGCAGGTCGAGACGGCCGTGCATCGTCGTCAGGTGCGGGACCGGCTGGCGCGAGAACAGCGAGAACGGGTAGTAGTCGATGTGGCAGTGCAGGACATCGAACTCTTCCGCGCGGCGGCGCACCTGCTCGAGGAGCAGCATGTGCGGAGCCATCACGTCGCGGATCGTCGGGTCGAGGCGCAGCGCCTGCGGCCAGCAGGCTTCGAGCTTCGCGGAGGTTTGCGAATCGCCGCTCGCGAAGAGCGTGACGTCATGCCCCATCTCGACAAGTGCTTCGGTGAGGTAGGACACCACTCGCTCGGTACCACCGTACAGTTTCGGGGGCACCGCTTCGTGCAACGGAGCGATTTGGGCGATTCGCATGCGTAACTCCTAAAAAATCGGCTAAAAACCAGGTATGGGTCGGCAACCTGCCGGCGGTCCGGGCTGGATGCATGTCGTCCAAAGATCGGACGAATCAGCCTGCCGGGGGCGTCAAACCCGCGCTGCTCAAGGAGCGTCGGCGACGCGACAGGCATAGAACGTTTGAAACGAAGACCCGTTGACAGGGGTTCGTAAAAAAACCTGGAATCGAACCCGGAGCCGATTATCTAGGGTTAATCCCGATACGGCGCACAACATTTCAAACACTTTACTTTGTTACAAAGGTGCAACACTTTGCAACCCGCGGACTTGGGTGTCCGTTCTAGAGTGGAAGGCCCTTTTGGCATTCCTTGCCCCCGTGACTGCCGGCAGCGTGATTCCGGCACATGAGGCAGGACGGGATGCCGGATTTTATCTCAAAATCGATCGCGAGCCCCCGGCCAAGGCAAGATTCGCGCAGCGCGACACGCGGCCTTGTTTACAATGCCGGATTATTCAGTCCGGGCGAACGCCGGCCTGCGATCCAGCCGCCACGCTCAATCACCGAATCACCGCACGCATATTTTGGAATCTCTCACCCCTGCCCAGCGCAACGCCCACAACGCGAAGCTGTCGAGCTACGCGCACCGGCCGATCGCGTTCCTGTTCCGCTACATTCGCCTTCACCCCGTCGCCCACCTGGTCGTGCTCTGCAGCGTGCTGGCCGCCGTCGGCTGCGCGCTCGGCTCGCAATACGCGATCAAGCACCTGATCGACGTGCTGGCGACCGGGCGACATCACCCCGGCCCGCTGTGGAGCGCCTTCGCGCTGCTCGTCGGGCTGATCGCCGCCGACAACCTGCTGTGGCGCGTCGGCGGCTGGTTCGCCGCGCACACGTTCGTCGCGGTCACCGGCGACCTGCGGCGCGACCTGTTCCAGTACCTGATCGGCCATTCGCCCACCTACTACGCCGAAAAGCAGCCCGGCACGCTCGCGAGCCGCATCACGGCCACGTCGAACGCCGTCTACACGTCGGAGAACACGATGGCGTGGAACGTACTGCCGCCGTGCATCGCGGTGATGGGCGCGATCCTGATGATCATCGTCGTCAATCCGATGATGGCGGCCGGCCTGCTCGGCTGCTCCGCGGTGCTCTCCGTCGTGCTGTTCAAGCTGGCCGGTCGCGGCTCCGCGCGCCACCACGCGTTCGCGGCGAAGGCGGCGGCGGTCGACGGCGAGCTCGTCGACGTGATCGGCAACATGGGGCTCGTGCGTGCGTTCGGGATGACGCTGCGTGAACAGAAACGCTTCGGCGCGACGGTCAAGGCCGAGATGGATGCGCGCCAGCAGAGCCTGCTCTATCTCGAGAAGCTGCGCCTGCTGCACGCCGTGATCACCGCGATGCTGTCCGCCGGCCTGCTCGGCTGGGCGCTGTGGCTGTGGGACCAGGGCCGCGCGACGTCGGGCGACATCGTGCTGGTCAGCTCGCTCGGCTTCACGATCCTGCACGGCACGCGCGATCTCGCGGTCGCACTCGTCGACGTCACGCAGCACATCGCGCGCCTGTCCGAAGCGGTCAAGACGCTGCTCGAGCCGCACGGGATGCCGGACCGCTCCGACGCGCAGCCGCTGTCGGCCAAGGGTGGCCGCGTCGACTTCGAGCGCGTGACGTTCGCGTATCCGCACCGCCGCGCGATCCTCGACCACTTTGACCTCCATATCGAGCCGGGCCAGCGCGTCGGCCTGATCGGCAAGTCGGGCGCCGGCAAGTCGACCGTGCTCGCGCTGCTGCAGCGCTTCTACGACACGCAGGACGGCGCCGTGCTGGTCGACGGCCAGGACGTGAAGACGATCACGCAGGACAGCCTGCGCCACGCGATCGCGCTCGTGCCGCAGGACATCTCGCTGCTGCACCGGACGATCTACGACAACATCGCGTACGGCCGCCCCGAAGCGACCCGCGACGAAGTGCTCGCCGCCGCGCGCGACGCGCGCTGCGCGGAGTTCATCGAAGCGATGCCGGAAGGCTATGACACGATCGTCGGCGACCGCGGCGTCAAGCTGTCGGGCGGTCAGCGCCAGCGCATCGCGATCGCGCGTGCGATCCTGAAAGATGCGCCGATCCTGCTGCTCGACGAAGCGACGTCCGCGCTCGACAGCGCATCCGAGGAAGCGATCCAGAGCGCGCTCGACCGCCTGATGGTCGGCCGCACGGTGATCGCGATCGCGCACCGCCTGTCGACGCTGCGCAACTTCGACCGGATCATCGTGATGAACAACGGCAAGGTGATCGACGACGGCACACCCGACGTGCTGCGCAACCGCCCGGGCCTGTACCGCGACCTGCTCGCGAAACAGCACGGCCGTCATCACCCGGCTCCCGACGGCAGCACGCCGACCGGCGAACGCGTGGCCTGACGTACCGGCCCGCAGCCGACAAAAAAGCCGCAGTGCGCCTCGCACTGCGGCTTTTTCATTGCTCGACGAATCGCCGGTTACGCGCGCTGCAGATCGCGCAGGAAGTTGTCGCGCCACACCGACACGTTGTTCTCGCGAAGCTGCGCGATCATGTCCGTATAACGCGCGCGCCGCTCGGCGAGCGGCATCGTCAACGCCTGCGACAACGCATCGGCCATCCCGTCGATATCGATCGGATTGACGATCAGCGCCCCCGTCAACTCGCGTGCGGCGCCCGCGAAGCGCGACAGCACGAGCACGCCCGGATCCTCCGGATTCTGCGCGGACACGTATTCCTTCGCGACGAGGTTCATCCCGTCGCGCAGCGGCGTCACATAGCCGACCCGCGCGAGCCGGTACAGCGCAGCGAGCAGCTGGCGGTCGTACTGGCGATGGATATAGAGGATCGGCGCCCAGTCGAGCTCGGCGAAGCGTCCGTTGATGCGCCCCGACTCCCCCTCAAGCTGCAGGCGGATGTCCTGGTACGCGCGCAGCTCCGCGCGGGTCGACGGCGCAATCTGCAGGAACGACACGCGATTGCGATGCGACGGCTCGTGTTCGAGCAGCTTCTCGAACGCGCGGAAGCGCTCGACGAGCCCTTTCGAGTAATCGAGCCGGTCGACGCTCATGATCAGCTTGCGACCACGCAGCGAGGTCGCGAGCGTGCGCACCGCTTTGCCGTGCTCGCCGGCCTGCGCGAGCGACGCGATCTCGTCGGGATGCACGCCGATCGGATAGGCGGCCGCGCGCAGCGTCCTGCCGAATGCGCGTACCGTCGCCAGGCGGCCATCGCGCTCGATCACGCCGTCTGCTTCCGACTCAACGTAGTCGCAGAACGCGCGCAGGTCGGGCTCGGTCTGGAAACCGAGCAGGTCGAATGCGCACAGCGACTCGACGAGATCGCGATGCGGCGGCACGTTGACCAGCACCTGCGCGGCCGGGAACGGGATGTGCAGGAAGAAGCCGATGCGGTTCTTCACGCCGGCCGCGCGCAGGGCGCGCGCGAACGGGATCAGGTGATAGTCGTGCACCCAGATCACATCGTCGTCCTGGAGCAGCGGCACGAGCTGCTGGGCAAGCCACACGTTCACGCGGCCATAGCCTTCGAACTCGTGACGGTCGTACTGGATCAGGTCGGCCCGGTAGTGAAACGCGGGCCACAGCGTCGCGTTCGAGAAGCCGCGGTAATACTGGTCGTAGTCGCGCCGCGACAGGCCGATGGTCGCGAACGTGACCGGCCCGTGCTCCTCGACGCGGATCTGCGGCGCGCCGGACGCGACGACCTCGCCGCTCCATCCGAACCACATGCCGCCGGTCTCCTTCAGCGCATCGTAGACGCCGATCGCGAGACCGCCCGCCGCCGGTTCGCCTTCCGAAATCGGCGCAACGCGGTTTGAAACAATGATGAGGCGACTCATGCGTCCGGCTGCCCCGCACCGAGCCAGCGCGCGATCTGGTCATGCAGCGCGTCGACCGAATCGAGCCGCATGCGGGCGGACGTCTCACCCGCACCGACCTTGATCGACAGGCCGCCGCGCGCGTTGACCACCGCGAAGCCCTTCTCGTCGGTCAGGTCGTCGCCCGCGAACACCGGCACGCGGCCGGCAAACGGCGGCTCGTCGAGGAACGCGGCGAGCGCGCGCCCCTTGTCGACGCCTTTCGGCTTGATCTCGAACACCATCTTGCCGGGTTGCAGCACATATGCGTCGGCATAGTCTGCGACGAGGCGCTCGGTGGCTGCGCGCGCAGCCGCCTCGCGCTCGGGCGCGTTGCGGTAGTGCAGCGCGACGGCCGCGCCCTTGATTTCGAGCAGCATGCCCGGATGACGGTCGACGACGGCCGCCAGCTCGCGCTCGATGCGCAGCAGACGTTCGTCGTTGAAGCCGATGCGCTGCGTGTCGCCGTTCGCATCGCGGCGCTCCGCGCCGTGCAGGCCGGCGATCGGCATGCCGGGCATCTTCAGGAACGTGTCGATGTTGTCGATACCGCGCCCGGACACGATCGCAACCGCGCCGTGCGAGCGGCGCTGCAGTTCGTCGAGCAGCGTCGGCAGCGACGGCGGAACATGAATGCTGTCGGGCGTGGGCGCCAGTTCGACGAGCGTGCCGTCGAAGTCGAAGAAGAACGCGGTATCGGTGAGGGACAGGGAAGCCGGAACGGATTGCATCGATTCGATAGTGTGAGGGTCGGCCGGCAAACGCCCCGGGCGGCCGCTGCGCGAATGGAATTGTGCGCATCTTACCGCGCCTGCGTATCGAGATGGGCGAAACCGGTACATCGCGAGCATCGCGCCGCCGCCCGCGTCAACTGCGACATATTGCCCCGCTCGGTCGCCGCGTACGGGTTTCGAAAGGACGCGGGCGCGCGAATTGCGCTACAGTCGCAACCGCCTGCCGCGCGACGCATGGCGCCGCCGGCGGCCACCATTCCGTCCGATCGAGCCCCAGGATGTCGTCTGCCCGCACTGCGCCGCACCGGCGCTTCTCCCGCCTCATCCGCACGGCCGCGGCCCTCGCCGCCGCCGTGGCGCTCGCCGCGTGCACGCACGACGAGCCGCGCTGGAACCTGACCAACGTCACCGGCCACCTGCCCGACCTGTCGTTCACGCTGACGGGCGGCGACGGTCACCCCATTGACGCCGATGCGTTCCACGGCCGGGTCGCACTTGTCTACTTCGGCTACACGCACTGCCCCGATGTCTGCCCCGAAACGATGGCGCGGCTGATGGAAGTGCTGGCGAAGCTCGGCCCGCAGGCAAACAACGTGCGCATCCTGTTCGTCACGGTCGACCCCGCGCGCGACACGCCGCAGGCCATGCAATCGTATGTCGCCGCATTCGACCCCGCGCACGCGCGCGGCCTGACCGGCACCGACCGCCAGATCGAATCGCTCGCGAAGCGCTATCGCGTCGCGTACCAGATGGAAAAGCGCGATCCGGACGGCGGCTACGAAGTCACGCACAGCTCGGCCGTCTACATCTTCGACGCGAGCGGCCGCGCCCGCCTGCTTGCGACCGACCACGACTCGCCCGACGCCATCGCCGCCGATGTGCGCCGGATCATCGACACCGCCTCCACGACCTGAATTCATCCAAACATGAAAACGAAAACGACCCTCAAGACGCTCGCCCTCCTCGCCGCGCTGGGCGCGGGCGCCCACGCGTATGCCGCCGGCGCGATCACCGCGCAGAACGCATGGGTGCGCTGGCTGCCGAACAAGCTGCCCGCCGGCGGCTATGTGACGCTCGTCAACACGAGCAACAAACCGGTCGATCTCGTCGACGTCGACAGCCCCGACTACGGGATGGCGATGCTGCACCAGACCGTCTCGAACGGCTCGACGCAGAAGATGGAAATGGTCGACAAGCTGACGATCCCCGCGCGCGGCAAGGTCGACATCGCGCCGGGCGGCTACCACGTGATGCTCGAGGAGCCGAAGCACGCGATCAAGCCGGGCGACACCGTGCACCTGCGCCTGAAGTTCTCCGACGGCGAAACGGTCGATGCGCCGTTCGCCGTGAAGTCACCGGCCCAGGCGAAGTGATGCCCGCGCGATGAACCTCCTGTACTGGCTCGATCCGTGGGAACCGTCGCCCACCGTGGTGATCGCGGTGCTGACCGCCGCCGTGCTGTTCGCGCGCGGCGTGAAGAAGGCGAAGGTGTCGCCGCTGCGGCAGTTTTCGTTCTGGTTCGGGCTGACGGCGCTCTACGTCGCGCTGCATACGCGGCTCGACTATTTCTTCGAGCACGAGTTCTTCCTGCATCGCGCGCAGCATCTGGTACTGCACCACCTCGGGCCGTTCTTCATTGCGCTGTCCTATCCGGGCGCGGCAATTCGAGCGGGCATCCCGTTCCGCTGGCGGCAGCGTTTCGTGCGCCCCGCGCTTGCGTGGGCGCCCGTGCGCGCGACGCTCGACGTGGTATTCCATCCCGTCGTCGCGGTCGTGCTGTTCGTCGGGCTGATCTATTTCTGGTTGCTGTCGCCGATCCACTTCATCGCGATGCTCGACTGGCGTCTCTATCGCGTGATGAACTGGAGCATGGTGATCGACGGGCTGCTGTTCTGGTGGCTCGTCGTCGATCCGCGTCCCGCGCCGCCCGCGCGGTTGTCGCCGGGCCGCCGGATCCTGATCGTCGTCGCGGCGATCCCGCCGCAGATCGCGCTCGGCGCGCTGATCTTCTTCACGCCGCACGAGCTGTATCCGATCTATTCGATCTGCGGCCGTGCGTTCACGTGGCTGAGCCCGCTGCGCGATCAGCAGATCGGTGGCCTGCTGCTGTGGATTCCCGGCTCGATGATGAGCGTGATCGGTGCGTTGATCGCGCTGCGGCACTGGCTGCGGCTGTCCGCGCGCGGCCGCCTGGTCGAAGAACGGGCCGCGCAGCGCGCGGACCGGCCGTCGGCGGCGCACGCAGCGCATTGACCGCTGCGCTGCGCGGCGCGCATTACGCGCGTGCGCGGCTCATCCACACGTGCGGGATGCCGTCCTCGTCGTGCACGTCCGAACTCGGCGCGAAGCCGAATGCCCCGTAAAAACGCTGCAAGTGGGCCTGCGCATGCAGGCTCACCGGCGTACCCGGCCACTGCGCGCGGATATGCTCGAGCGCGCGCGACAGCAGGCCGTTGCCGAGGCCCGCGCCGCGGAACGCGGCGGTCGTCAGCACACGGCCGATGCGGACGTCGGCATTCTGCGCATCGGGCAGCAGCACACGAAGATAGCCGGCCAGGCGACCGGCCAGATCGAAGGCGGCCAGGTGCCATGCGGCCTGGTCCGCGTCGTCGATGTCGCGATACACGCAGTTCTGCTCGACGACGAACACCGCGCTGCGTGCTTCGAGGATCGCATAGACTTCGCGCGCCGTCAGCGCGTCGAAGGATTTCCAGCGCCAGTCGAGATCGGCGGCGCTCGGGGATGCAGCGGATGCGTTCATGGTCGGTCCTGATTCGGGCGCGCCGGCCGGCGCACGGCAATCGCCGATTATGCCTCGAAGCGCACGCGCTGCGCGACCCGCTGTCCGCTCGCAAAAAAAGCCCCGCATTGCGCGGGGCCTGTCCGTCATGCCGGCATCCGGCCGAAGCGGCCGCTGTTGAAGTCCTCGATCGCGGTACGGATCTCCGCTTGCGAGTTCATCACGAACGGCCCGTAACCGACGACGGGTTCGTCGATCGGTTCGCCGCTCAGGATCAGCAGCTTCGCGTCGCCGTTCGCTTCGATCTCGACATCGCTGCCGTCGCGGCCAAGTTGCACGAACTGCGCTTCGCGGGCGACCGTCTCGCCGTTCACCTGCACGGTACCGCCCAGCACGACCACCGCGAGCGTGCGCCCTTCGGCGACCGGGAACCGCGCATGGCCGCCGGCCACGAGCCGCACGTCCCACACGTCGATCGGCGTATGCGTGCGAGCCGGGCCGCGCCGCCCGTCGAGTTCACCCGCGATGATCCGCGCCCGCCCCGCGCCGTCCGGCAGTTCGACCACGGGGATGTCGGCGTTCAGCAGCGTCTGGTAGCCGGGCGCACCCATCTTGTCCGCAGCGGGCAGGTTCACCCACAGCTGCACCATCTCGAGCGGGCCGCCCCGCTGCGTGAACCCTTCCGAGTGGAATTCCTCATGCAGGATCCCGCTCGCGGCCGTCATCCATTGCACGTCGCCCGGGCCGATCACGCCGCCCGCGCCGGTCGAGTCGCGGTGCGCGACCTCGCCGTCATAGACGATCGTCACCGTTTCGAACCCGCGGTGCGGATGCTGGCCGACACCGCGCGGCGCCGAGGCCGAACCCGGCTCGAACGTGGTCGGGCCGGCGTAATCGAGCAGCAGGAACGGGCTCAGGTGCGCACCGTGAGACTGGTAGCTGAACATCGAACGCACCGGGAAACCGTCGCCGACCCAATGGCCGCGCGGCGCACTGTACACACCCTGGATCTTCTTCATTGCCCTCTCCGAATTGCGGCGAAACACGTGTTTCGCATCCTGGGTAGAAATATAGTGGTGGAACGATCGATCCGGTAGACTGCCAAAATCGCACTCAGCGTTCCATTTCATGAACGATAAAGCGCGGGATCTGAACGATCTCTATTACTTCGTGCAGGTCGTCGAACACGGGGGCTTCGCACCGGCCGGGCGTGCGCTCGACATGCCGAAATCGAAGCTGAGCCGCCGCATCGCGCTGCTCGAGGCGCGGCTCGGGATGCGGCTGATCCAGCGCTCGACGCGCCGCTTCACGGTTACCGACGTCGGCCAGACCTATTACGCGCACTGCCGCGCGATGCTCGTCGAGGCCGATGCTGCCGACGAGGCGATCGCGCTGCTGCACGAGGAGCCACGTGGCATCGTGCGCGTCAGTTGCCCGATCGTGCTGCTCGATTCGCTGGTCGGCACGATGATCGCCGCGTTCATGGTCGCGTGCCCGCGCGTCGAGATTCATCTGGAAGCGACCAACCGTCGCGTCGACGTGGTCGGCGAAGGAATCGACGTCGCGATCCGCGTACGCCCGCCGCCGCTCGAAGACAGCGATCTCGCGCTGCGTGTGCTGGCCGAGCGCGGCCAGTGCCTCGTCGCAAGCCCCGCGCTGCTGCGCGAGCATGGCGCACCGGCCGTTCCCGCCGATCTCGCGCAGTTGCCCAGCCTCGATCACGGCGCCCCGCAGTCGACGCACGTGTGGCGGCTGCGCGGGCCCGACGGCGCTTACGCGGAAATTCATCACCAGCCGCGCTTCGTCACGGGCGGCATGCTCGCGCTGCGCGCGGCCGCCGCCGCGGGCGTCGGCATCGTGCAGTTGCCGACGATGATGGTGCGCGAGGCGGTCGCACGCGGCGAGCTGGTGACCGTGCTGCCCGACTGGGCGCCGCGCCGCGAGATCGTGCATGCCGTGTTCGCGTCGCGCCGGGGGTTGCTGCCCGCGGTGCGCGCACTGCTGGATTTTCTGGCGGAACGGTTTGCCGAACTCGAACCCGATTGAACACACAGCGTCACGTGCGACGTTGCGCTGCAAACCGCGCGCGCGTGCCGTAGACTGCGGTACGCGCATCGCGCATTCCACAACCCTGATCGCTTTCCCGCCATGTTCACGCTGTCCGACGCCCCCCACGCCTCCAAGGCCGATCAATACGCGACGCTCGTCGAGCAGGCACGCGCGCTCGTCGAGTCCGAACGCGACCTGACCGCGAACGCGGCCAACTTCGCCGCGCTGGTCTACCACTCGCTCGACCGTCTCAACTGGGCCGGCTTCTACTTCTTCGACGGGACGGAACTCGTGGTCGGGCCGTTCCAGGGCAAGCCCGCCTGCGTGCGGATCGCGCTCGGCAAGGGTGTATGCGGCACGGCCGCTCAGACGCGGGAGACGCAGGTCGTGCGCGACGTGCATGACTTCCCCGGCCATATCGCGTGCGACGCGGCATCGGAATCGGAAATCGTCGTGCCGCTGGTGGCCGCCGACGGCACGCTGATCGGCGTGTGGGACGTCGACAGCCCGGTCGCCGCGCGCTTCGACGAAGAAGATCGCCAGGGGATGGAAGCGCTGTGCCGCGTGTTCGTCGAACACGCATGGCAGAAGGCGCGCGGTTAAACGGCAGCCAGGCCAGGTTCATCCATCGAGCAACCGGTCGCCGCGTTCGCATGTGAATCGCGTCTCACGACCGAGAACGCAAACGAAACGGGCCCCGCAAAACGGGCCCGTTTCACCGTGCCGCCGCACCACCCTTCGCGGTGCACGGCCGATATCAGGCGGCGTGCGTGCCGGACAGCGCCGGGAACGCCTGCGGCTTCGCGTCCTCGGTCAGCACCTCGAAGCCCGTTTCGGTCACCACGACCATGTGCTCCCATTGCGCCGACAGCGAATGGTCCTTCGTGACGACCGTCCAGCCGTCCGCCAGCATGCGCGTGTCGCGCTTGCCCGCGTTGAGCATCGGCTCAATCGTGAAGATCATCCCCGGCCGCAGCGGCACGCCGGTGCCCGGGCGGCCGTAGTGAAGCACCTGCGGCTCGTCGTGATAGACATCGCCGATGCCGTGCCCGCAATACTCGCGAACCACGCTGAATCCTTCGCGATGCGCGACCTGCTGGATCGCGTAGCCGACATCGCCGAGCGTGGCGCCCGGACGCACCGCGCGAATGCCCGCGTGCATCGCCTCATAGGTCGTCGCGACGAGGCGCCGCGCGAGCTCGTTCGGTTCGCCGACGAAATACATGCGGCTCGTATCGCCGAACCAGCCGTCCTTGATCACCGCGATGTCGAGGTTCACGATGTCGCCGTCGCGCAGCGGCCGCGACGTCGGAATGCCGTGACACACCACGTGGTTGACCGACGTGCACAGCGTCTTCGGATAACCGTGGTAGCCGATGTTCGCGGGAATCGCGCCGAGCACGTCGACGATGTATTCGCGGCAGCGTGCATCGAGGTCGTCGGTGGAGACGCCCGGCTTCACGTGCTCGGTAATCATCGTCAGCACCTGCGATGCGAGCTTCGCGGCCTCGCGCGACTTGGCGATTTCCGCGGCGCCGCGGATCGGGATTTCTCGCTTCGCCATTACGCCACCTGCTCGATGCCGTGCTCGACCGGTTCCGCCAGCCCCGTCTCACCGCCCCGTGCTTCGGCCTCGATCAGCATCCGGCAGATGTCCCCGTAGGACAGCGCCGGATTGAGTTCCGCCAGCATCCCGACGCGCAGCCAGTGTTCGGCCTGCGCATTGATCGAGCGGCTCAGCGCCGTGCTGGTCGAGCGCAGCCGCTCGTGCATGTGCTCGGAAATCTTGATGATGCCCATATATCCCCAATTAAACGAAACGTAGTCAGTTCGTATATTAAGCTGCGCGCGACTGCCGGGCAAGCCATTCAGATCCCGTCGAGCCGCTGGCCGGCCGCCGTCAGTGTCGTTGACATCAAATTCCAATTTACTGGAAAATGAATCCACCATGAAAGAAGCCGTCACCGCCGTCACCGCCGTTACCGACGACACCGGCATCAACGAACGCATCGGGCGGCGCGTCCGCGACCTGCGCACCGTACGAGGCTACACGCTCGATGCGCTGGCCGCGCGCTCCGGCGTCAGCCGTTCGATGATTTCGCTCATCGAACGCGCATCGGCCAGCCCGACGGCTGTCGTGCTCGACAAGCTCGCGGCCGGGCTCGGCGTATCGCTGGCCGGGCTGTTCAGCGGCGACCAGCACGACACGCCCGCGCAGCCGCTGGCACGCCGCGCGCAGCAGGCCGAATGGCGAGATCCGGCGTCCGGCTATGTGCGCCGCAACCTGTCCCCGGCCGGCTGGCCGTCGCCGATCCAGCTCGTCGAAGTGGATTTCCCGCCCGGTGCACGCGTCGCGTACGACAGCGGCGGACGCGAAAGCGCGCTGCATCAGCAGGTGTGGATCATCAGCGGCCGCGTCGACGTCACGTTCGGCGACGCGCTTCACGAACTTCACGAAGGCGACTGCCTGGCCATGCGGCTCGACCAGCCGCTGATTTTCAGCAATCCGTCGTCGCATGCCGCGCGCTATGTCGTCGCGATCTGCGATGCGTCTGCCGCCGGCGGCGTGCGGAACCTCTGACGAGCGCGTCATCGCAGCCGCCGTGCGCGCGCCCTACTTACCGCCTACAGGAGCCCGTATGAATTCCCCGAAACAGCGCGACGACGTGCGCCTGATCGATTGCAGCGAGGCCGAGCATGCGCCGGCCATCCTCGAGATCCTGAACGACGCGATCGCGACCTCGACCGCGCTGTACGACTACAAGCCGCGTCCGCCGGAAGCGATGGTCGCGTGGTTCGCGGCGAAGCGCTCGGGCGGCTTCCCGGTCATCGGCGCGGTCGACGCGTCCGGCACGCTGCTCGGCTTTGCGAGCTGGGGTACGTTCCGCGCGTTTCCGGCCTTCAAGTACACGGTCGAACACAGCGTGTACGTGCATCGCGACCAGCGCGGCCGCGGGCTTGGCGAGGTGCTGCTGCGCGAAGTGGTCCGGCGCGCGCGCGAAGCGCAGGTGCACGTGGTGGTCGGCTGCATCGATGCGACCAATGTAGGAAGCATCGCACTGCATACGAAGCTCGGATTCGTGCACTCGGGCACGATCACGCAGGCGGGATTCAAATTCGGCCGGTGGCTCGACGCGGCGTTCTATCAGTTGACGCTCGAAACGCCGGCGCAGCCGGTGGATGGTTGAGCGGCATCGCCGCGTTCGACCGCTGGCGCCGATAGCGCGAGCAATCGTCATTTCCGTGCAACGCAGAGGAACGGGTCGGCCTGTCGACCGTGATCGTCGAGGTGTTCGATGAACTGGCCCGTAGCGGCCGCTGGCGGCTGCGCGTGATCGGCGACCCGACGAAACTCCCTTCGGCCGTCGCGGCCCGCTTCGACGATGCCGTACAAAGCGCAGCGCAGGTCCAGGGGCTCGACGTCAACATCGCGGTCGCGTACAGCGGCCGCCTCGATTGAGCCCGCATTTAGTGGGCTATTTTTATCCCCTGCCAAGTAAGCTTAATGCTGCAGCGTCAAGATCTGATCAAGCAGTTCGTCAGCTTGATCTCTGAGCCTCGGGAAGTTGTAGCGCTCGGCCATGCCACGTATCGATTGCAGTCTCGCGAGCCAATACACGGGGTCACCGATGATCGTCCCACGCGGGAACTCCCCTCGCTTGCTGTCAAGTGTGGAAATCGCGCTTCGGACATGCCCCAATTCTTTTTCAATCGCACAGTAGCGGTACATGTCCACTCCCGTTTTCTTTGAAGTTTGCAAGATCACCGCTGCAACATTGTCGATATCGTTCAAGCGTTGAATCGAAACGTCAGACTTCCGCGCCGCCGCTTTCAAAACGCGAGCTTTGGGGCCCCATAAGCACCGTAATTCGGCCCAGCGCCGCTCACCGTCGCGGATATTCTGTATCCGGTCACAAAATGCCCCATGATGTACTTGCCACTTCCCCCGACGGACGCATCGATTGCAAACGGAGCAAACGCGACGATCGGTACATAGGACGAACTCGAACTGTTTGTGACGACAGGCATTAGCACAGTCGCACCTACCGGCACCGAGCTGTATAAAGCCGTCTTCGCGCCAGGAGCAAGGTAGACGCTATTTCCGATGCTGAGCTGGGTTGGATTACCCGTCTGCATCAGGCCCGCGAGTGTTGGCACGTCGCTCGCATTGACGAGAAATGATGTCCACGTACCAGCAGTGCAAGACGAGCCGTACACTTGCCCGTTCGTGATGACGAGTTCGTACGGAATGTTCGTCAGCGGGTAATAGATCGGCTCGTTGGTCGCCGAATTCCAGTATTGGTCAAAGATGCACTGATCCAGCGCGATCGGAAACGCCCCTCCTGCACCAATCGTCCCTGGCGAAGTTACGACAGCAACCGCGGTCGCACTCCCTGGCGTGCTCGAGATCCCCAGCAGGCCTCCCAGCAAGAGCGGAATATTGCCGCCGTTCACATTGGCCTTCCGCGATATCGTGACCTGTACAGCGGGCACATCGTACGTGCCAGGTGTAATCGTGGTGGCCTGCATTCCATAGGGTGTTCGCGTCAGATTCCAATAGCCGGCCGTAACCGTGCCGGTCGATAGCTGAACGCCTGCTGCCGTGTTGAGCGCCACTGCCTGGTTCGCCGCCGTGGCCGCTTGCGACCAGTTCAGTGACGCCCCACCGGACGCCAAGGATCTGGCGCCCGCTAGCGCAGCCGCATCGGCCGCGTTCTGCAACTGATTGCTGACAACCGCAACCCACGCAACGTCGATGGCCAACGCACCGAACATCAGTAGCGGAATCAAGAACAGCACGAAGAAGAGCGCAACCGATCCGCACTCTCGCTCGCTCGACACCGGGTTCTGGTTGAGATCAAGTGTGTTGCTGGCCCAGCATGGGACACGTCGCATAAATTGCAGCTCCCATTGTTCACGATCGCGCCGGAGACAACGTATCGAGCGATTCATTCAACAATCCAGGCAACCCAACGAATAAATGACATTAAAGACCTTATACCCACGAAGCACGGTTGCAACCAATATTCGCCAAATTATCGATGTATAGTCAACATCTCGGCCTTTTTCAAGAAATGCCCCAAGCCAAGTCAACTCGAAGGGGAAAAGAAGGCCGCACTGGCTTCACAGTACACGGCCCAAACGAGGGTTCTTTAGTTTCTTATATGAATGGCGCAATTCCCCCAAACACTCAATCCGCAGTTAAGTGTTTTAAATATTCCCAGCGCGTAACCGACAAGATCTTCACCACAACCCAAGGCACCACCGTTGGTTTACACCTCGCAAGCTCAGTTGCGAAGATGAATATATAGATCAACAAGGGGTAGAATTTCATAAACCACCAAGAAAAGCATCGAGAAAATACTCACCGCTACCAGGCCATGAAACAGCGACACTCTCTTCCGCGCCATCTTGTCGCCAAAAGGGTCTTCGGAACCACAAATTCGACAACGAATTGAACCGCCCCTCAACAGGCTATCGCAATGAACACAAGATTTTGTAAGCGCAAGAGGTTCAACCTGCCCGCGAGATTCAGATAGATCATCATCCACCTCACACCTCCGACAATCCCAAATAAAATAATCACGTGGCGGACACGGGTATTAGACGCGGCTTCGTCAGACTATAAGAAATAGTCCCGAAAATTGAGCTGAGGTTAGCGGTGCCTCCATTTGAATTAGTACAGGTATCGGAATAAAAGTAAGCCGGGCCGGTGGCGATTGATTGCATCGTTGCGCACGGCGACAAGGGGTCGCTTCCATCACTACAGGTAGACGATGCACTGCCACCGCCGATATATGCCACGGTGTATATAAGCGTTCCCGCTCCCTTCGCGGTGCTTGCAGTGTTTATCGCCGCCTGGCACTCCGATCCATAGCTCGACTTATATGTCGTACCAAGTTGTGTTTGGCTTGACGACGCATCGCCGTCGCTCAATAAAATGATGACGTTTTGACCGGGCGGGTGCTGTGTCGAGGACAGAGACTGCAACGACTGCTGTGCCGCGGATATGGCCTGCGCATAGTAAGTCCCCAGTCCGCCCTGGGCAACGAGTCCGCTGCATGAGCCACCACCGAGTGCCTGGATCAATCCCGAGCTTGTATTGGCACTGCCACTGCTACCCAGGAATCCCGTTCCCAGTTTGCTGTATTGGTAACCGGAACTTGCTGCCGCAGAATAGCTTCCCGCGATGCTGGGCGCGCTACTACTGCACGAGAACGAGTAGTTGGAGGACATGGGAGGAAACGCCATCAACCCCACGTTATCTCCAGCATTCGTGAGCGTCGTAAGAAGCTGCAACGCGGCGGCTTTCGCGCATGCGAGACGTGTTTGCACCACGCCCTTCGAGTTCTTGCAATTGTCGTCGTTGGTGTTCATCGACGCAGTCGTATCGAGGATGATCATCACGTTGTACTGAGCCGGTCCACCCGCACCACCGGCGGCTGCAGTCGACGTCGCGGAGACAGTCGTCGCCTTGATACCGAACACGCGCGCAAAGAACGTTGGAACGCTCGCCTTTTGCATCACTTGAATGCCGTTATAGCCGGATACCGCCTGCTTGTAGGGAAGCTGAATACTTGTCAAAGTCAGCCCGGTTACGGACGTTGAGCTGACGGTCGCTCCCCCTGGAAGTTGGTTGGCCTGGCCTGCCGAATAAGCGACTGCGTCGCTATACGCCGTATTCCACGACTGACTCCAGAGATCTGTCGCACCTGCGAGTGCCGCCGCGTCTGTGGCCGCCTGCAAGCGCCGTTGCGCGTAGATCAAATACCCGACATCGACGCAAATTGCGGCAAAGCCCAGAATAGCGATCAAAGATGCAGCAACGACGATGGCGACTGCGCCGCGCTGATGACGAATTGTCCTGCCACGTGGTTTTGAAGTATTCATGCCGCTCCCCTTTTTTCCTTTTTTGATCTATCGTCATTGCACACGCGCGGTAACAGTCGCAGCTAACAGTGACGGCATCATCGATTTCAAGTTGAGATAATTTGCGGAGACAACAGGATTGAAACCCGAATAATTCACGCTGACTGCGACGGGCACGTTGACTGCCGCGCTCGAGGCCGGGGCAAGATCAGCTGCACAACCCGCGTCGTCGGTACATGCAATGCTATTGACGGATGTGGAAATCGTAATGCTGTTCTGGTTAAGGAATGAAGCCGCCGCCTTTGCTTGCGCCAATGTTGTGGTGTACGGCGTGGTCGTGCCTCTTTGCGAAGCGAACGTTCGCGCCGCGGATGAAGCAGCGTTACCAACCGCTATATAATTGACAAGGAGCCATCCGAATTGTGCAATACCCAATAGAACCAAAAGGATGACCGGCATCGTCACCGCCATTTCGATGGCCGCAGATCCCTCTTGAGATTTCATAGTGTTAGCCCCTTCGCGAAATTACTGAATCACCTCAATCATCGTCGACGTAATGTTTTTCGGCATGATATTAGCCAATGAACCCCAGGATCCGGAATACAACGGACTGAATGTCTCGGCAATTGTTACTGTCACTGTTGAGCCGGCCGCCAGCGCATTGGCCATTGTCCCTAATGCAGCTTGGCAGGTAGAATCCGATGTACAAGGTGATCCGTTCACGGAAGTTGAAATATTAATTCCGGTACGAATTGGGCCGAGCGCATTTGTAATGCTGGAAACCGTATCGGAATACGGCGTCGAAAATCCGCGTTCAGAGGCAAGTTGATGCGCACCGACCGATGTCGCGTACGTTACGATAATGAAATTTGAAATCATCCACGAGAACTGTGCAATTCCAAGAAGGATCAGCAACAGAACCGGGAGCAAAAGAGAAAATTCAACCGTCACAACTCCCCGCTGTATTCTTTTTCGCATGACGGTCCCCGTTTGACGTTTGAAGGTGATGCGTGGATTCTTGGATCACATTCACGCTATCGAGCTACAACCAGGCCGACCGGTTCCATGCCAGATTCGTGCCAATGCGCGTCGCTTAAGGAAACGCAACGCCTAAGCGACGTGCGAACCAGTCCTCAGCGCCGCCTTGTTTCAGGTCTGAAACGCATTTTCCGGAAGCGCTGATGCGTGGAGACCGCTGACTGAAAGAGACCGCGAATCTCCACAAGCAAGCCAGTGGCTGGGCCGAGATAACGCGAAAGCTATTTGACAGGATTCGCGCGCTCGGCCGGCTGACCGAACACCCTGGACGCATCGCGACGCAGCCAGGGAAAAATCTGCATCCAGCCGGGGGGATGTTTCAACGCCGAAACGTTAGTGCCCTTACACGCAAGCACGCTTTGATGCGGCGAGCATATGAATATCGGATGATCGGAACGATCACCGTCCGACTCCTTCGTCTTTAGAACAAGCCCGCAATTTGGATCGGCGAGTGTTTCCGGGATCGCCTGCATTAGCCACTCGAACACCTGCCGGCTCGTCAGCGCCCATTTGAGCTGGCGCACGAACGCCTCCGGGTGGTGCTCCACGACACGACGATACAGATTGATCAATTCGCCACTGACATCGTTGACCACCTCGACCTTTGCTGGCGGTCGAAGGCAGTACAACCGGGCCCCGCCCACGAATACCTCGACGTAGCGGTCACGTGCCGGGAAACGCGCGATGACATGACGCGGATACTCACGAATTGCATCCAGCGTCGTTGAAATCATCTCCCGCTGTTCGACTACATCCGCCGGCACGATGCAGGCATCGAGCAGTTGCTCGAGACGAGCGACATACGCGTCGCCCTCTTCTTCGGATCGGAACGTCGGGGAAACTGGCTTGGGGGGAGCTTCAAACGTCGGATGATGTATTCCCACGTTCCAGCGGGGCGTAATCGCTTGGTCGCCGTGTACTGACGCGAACCCGCCTATACGGCCAAATCGCCGACTTCGGTGTGGTTACGCGTGTTTCTTGAGCGGTTAGAGGCGACTTCGTACCACGCTCGGCGGCTCTCTTACAAGGATGAAGCGGAGCTGGAAAAAGAAAAAGCCCTGATTTCTCAGGGCTTTTTCTCTTCTTACTTGGAGGCGCGAGCCGGAGTCGAACCGGCCTAAACGGCTTTGCAGGCCGCTGCATAACCGCTTTGCTATCGCGCCAAAAGCGGACTGTCCGGATGCCGTGAGGCAAGCGACAGATTTTTTATTCGAGGACCGAAAGTCCATCAAATAAAAAGGGAAGCGTGGCTTCCCCATTACTTGGAGCGGGAGACGAGTCTCGAACTCGCGACCTCAACCTTGGCAAGGTTGCGCTCTACCAACTGAGCTACTCCCGCATTGTCCTGCATCTGCAGCGCTTCGCCGTACAACACGCTGCCAGAAAAATCTGGAGCGGGAGACGAGTCTCGAACTCGCGACCTCAACCTTGGCAAGGTTGCGCTCTACCAACTGAGCTACTCCCGCATGTGTCCTGCATCTGCAGCGCTTTGCCGTACAACACGCTGCCAGAAAAAATCTGGAGCGGGAGACGAGTCTCGAACTCGCGACCTCAACCTTGGCAAGGTTGCGCTCTACCAACTGAGCTACTCCCGCGTATCACTACGCTACTGCTTCCCCGTCACACACTTACTTCGTCGTGCAGCGGAGAAGCGAGATTATGTCGAAGGCACATTCGTGTGTCAAGGGCTTTTCCAGCCCTTTTTACAAAAACCTGCTCGACCGGACGCATCACGCGCCGCCGCGCTCCCGGATTTGCGGCCACGCAAGCTTCATGTAGTACAGCATCGACCAGATCGTCAGCACCGCGGCGAGATACATCAGCCATTCGCCCCACACGCGCGTGTCGATCGTCACGACGCCGAGCGGCAGCGGCCCATAGAACAGCAGCATCGGAATCGCCACCATCTGGCATGCGGTCTTGAACTTGCCGAGCTGGTTCACCGCGACGCTCTTCGACGCGCCGATCTGCGCCATCCACTCGCGCAGCGCCGAAATCGCGATCTCGCGGCCGACGATCACGAGTGCGATCGCCGCGTCGACCCGCGAAATCTGCACGAGGATCAGCAGCGCGGCCGTCACCATCAGCTTGTCCGCCACCGGGTCGAGAAATGCGCCGAACGACGACGTCTGGTTCCACTTGCGGGCGAGATAGCCGTCGAACCAGTCGGTCAGCGCCGCGAGGATGAAGATCGCCGCCGCCGCGAGATTGCGGTGCGCGCCGCCCATCACCGTGTCCGGCAGATAGAACACGCCGACGACGAGCGGAATCAGCACGATCCGTACCCACGTCAGGAAAATCGGGAAATTGAACGGCATGGCATGCGGGACAGTAAAGGATTCGCAATTGTGCCGTGTCGACCGGCCTGCCACAAGAACGCTGGCAAGGCAGCCGGCCGCACGGCCGCGTCAGTGAAGCTGCTTGTAGATCTGCTCGGCGAGCGCGTGCGAGATGCCCTCGACGCTCGCGAGTTCCTCGACGCTCGCGGCAACCACGCCGCGCAACCCGCCGAATCGCGCAAGCAGCCGCTGCCGGCGCTTCGCGCCGACGCCCTCGAGTTCCTCGAGCCGCGACGTCTGGCGCGCCTTCGCCCGCTTTGCACGCATGCCGGTGATCGCGAAGCGGTGCGCCTCGTCGCGGATCTGCGCGACGAGCATCAGCGCGGCGCTCTCCTTGCCGAGCTCGAGCGGCGTGCGTCCGTCCGCGAACACAAGCGTCTCGAGGCCGACCTTGCGCCCCTCGCCTTTCGCGACGCCGACCAGCATCGACGTGTCGAGGCCGAGTTCGGTGAATACCTGGCGCGCGATTTCGACCTGACCCTTGCCGCCGTCGATCAGCACGATGTTCGGCAGCAGGCTCGACGCCTCGGCCTGGCGCGTCGACTCGCCGTCGATGCCGGCCGCATCGTCGGCGGCAGCCGCCTGCGCGGCCTGCTCGACCATCTTCTCGTAGCGGCGCGTGAGCACCTGCCGCATCGCCGCGTAGTCGTCGCCCGGCGTGATCCCGGTGATGTTGTAACGGCGGTATTCGCCCGACTGCATCTTGTGATGGTGGTAGACCACGCACGACGCCTGCGTCGCCTCGCCCATCGTATGGCTGATGTCGAAGCATTCGATCCGCAGCGTCGCGAGATCGTCGCATTCGTAGCTGAGCGTCTCCGCGAGCGCACGCGTGCGCGCCTGCTGCGAGCCCTGCTCGGACAGCAACCGCATGAGCGCGATCTGCGCATTCTGTTCCGCCATCGACAACCACGCACGCCGCTGCCCCTGCGGCTGCCGCACCAGCGACACCTTGTGGCCGGCCTGCTCGGACAGCAGCTCGAGCAGGTCGCGGCTCGCGGGCGCATGGCTCACGACCAGCACCGGCGGCACGCGATTGCCGAGGTAGTGCTGCGCGATGAACGCGTCGAGCACCTCGGCCTCGACCGACGCCGCCACATCGCTGCGCGCGCGGCCGGTTTCTTCCGCGGGCAGGTCGGGCATGGCGTCGGCGGCCGCATCGGCCGCCTCCGCCAGCTCGGACTCGTCGCCGAGACCGCCCTCGGCGAGCGTCAGCGCGCTTTCGACGTGCGTCGGGAAATACGCCTTGTCGCCGAGATGCCGGCCGCCGCGCACCATCGCGAGGTTCACGCACACGCGCCCGCCCTGTGCGACGACGGCCAGGATGTCGACGTCGCTGTCGCTGCCGACCTCGATCGCCTGCTGGTGCAGCACCGTCGCGAGCGAGCTCATCTGGTTGCGCACGGCCGCCGCCTGCTCGAATTTCAGTTCGGCCGCGAACGCGTGCATCTTCTGCTCGAGCTCCTTCATCACTTCGGACTGCCGGCCGAGCAGGAAACGCGCGGCGTTCGATACGTCGATCGCGTAATCTTCGTCGGAGATCGCCCCGACGCACGGCGCCGTGCAGCGCCCGATCTGGTGCAGCAGGCACGGCCGCGTGCGGTTGTTGAAGACCGAATCCTCGCAAGTGCGCAACTGGAACACGCGCTGCAGGATCTGGATGCTCTCGCGCACGGCCCAGGCGCTCGGGAACGGCCCGAAATACTGGTTCTGCTTGTCGACCGAGCCGCGATAGTAGGCCATCCGCGGAAAGCGGTGTGCGGTGAGCTTCAGGTACGGATACGACTTGTCGTCGCGAAACAGGATGTTGTAGCGCGGCGCGAGCGCCTTGATCAGGTTGTTCTCGAGCAGCAGCGCCTCGGCTTCCGAGCGCGTGACGGTCGTCTCGATACGCGCGATGCGCGTGACCATCATCGCGATGCGCGGCGACAGCTGCGTCTTCGTGAAATAGCTCGATACGCGCTTCTTCAGGTCGCGCGCCTTACCGACATAGAGCACGGCACCCGCCGTGTCGTAATAGCGATAGACGCCTGGCATGTGCGGCAACTGCGCAAGGATCTTCTTCGGTTCGAACGGGGTATCGGAAGCTTCAGGGGATGTCATGCGTGATCCGGGCGCCTTGTAACGCGGAACGGGTCTATTAGAATCGCCAGTTTAGAGCATTCACCGGCCCGCTTCGATGCCCCGCACCACCGCCCCCCTGCCCGCCGCGCCGCTCGCGCCGGGCGAACCGATCGCCTGCGACCTCTTCTGTACGGTAATCGACAATTTCGGCGACATCGGCGTCTGCTGGCGCGTCGCGCGCCAGCTCGCGCACGAGCACGGCTGGCAGGTTCGCCTGTTCGTCGACGACCTGCGCACCTTCGCGCGCCTGCTGCCCGGGGTCGATCCCGACGCGGGGCGACAGACGGTCGATGCGATCGTGATCGAGCACTGGCATGCGGAAGCCGGCGACGCGCTGGAGATCGCCGACGTCGTGATCGAAGCATTCGCGTGCGAGCTGCCCGGCGCGTATCTCGCGGCGATGGCGCGCCGGGCGCGTCGCCCCGTGTGGATCAACCTCGAATACCTGAGCGCCGAGGACTGGGTCGCCGATTTCCATCTGCGGCCATCGCCGCATCCGCGCTATCCGCTGCTGAAGACGTTTTTCTTCCCCGGCCTGTCGGCAGGCACCGGCGGCGTCCTGAAGGAGCACGACCTCGATGCGCGCCGCACGGCCTTCGAAACCGACGCGGCGGCACGCGACGCCTGGTGGCAACGCGCGACCGGCGGCGCGCCGCCGGCCGCCGGCACGACGGTCGTCAGCCTGTTCGCGTACGAGAATCCGGCCGTCGATGCACTGCTCGCGCAGTGGCGCGACGGCCCGTCGCCGGTCGTCGCACTCGTGCCGGCCGGCCGCGTGTCGCCGGCCGTCGCCCGTTTTTTCGGGGTCGAGTCATTCGGCGCGGGCGCGCATGCGCGCAGCGGTAACCTGGCGGCTCACGGGCTCGCGTTCGTCCCCCAGGCCGACTACGATCCGTTGCTGTGGGTGGCCGACATCAATTTCGTGCGCGGCGAGGATTCGTTCGTCCGCGCACAGTGGGCACGCAAGCCGTTCGTGTGGCACATCTACCCGCAGGCCGACGACGTGCACCTGCCGAAGCTCGACGCCGCGCTCGCACACCTGTCGGCCGGCCTCGCCGACGCGCCGCGCGCGGCGCTCGAGCGATTCTGGCATGCATGGAACGGCGTCGGCACGCCCGACTGGGCCGATTTCTGGCAGCACCGCGCCGCACTGGACGCCAACGCGGCCCGCTGGGCCGATGCGCTCGCGGCCGTCGGCGATCTCGCCGGAAAGCTGGCGGAATACGCAAAATCTCAGTTAAAATAAGCGGTTATCCGACGGCTGACCAGGCAAGCGCTCGCTTTTGGCGTCCACCGGAAAAGTAAGCTTGGCGCCTCACCCGTTGCGCAACGCTCAGGCACCTATTTATTTGATTTGATCAGGACAGTTTTTTTATGAAAACCGCACAGGAACTCCGCGTAGGCAACGTCGTGCAGATCGGCAGCGACGCATGGGTCATCGCCAAGGCCGAATACAACAAGTCGGGCCGTAACTCCGCCGTCGTCAAGATGAAGATGAAGAACCTGCTGACGAACGCAGGCCAGGAAGCGGTCTACAAGGCTGATGACAAGTTCGACGTCGTCGTGCTCGACCGCAAGGAAGTGACGTACTCGTACTTCGCCGATCCGATGTACGTGTTCATGGACGCCGACTACAACCAGTTTGAAGTCGAAGCGGAAATGATGGGCGAAGCGCTGAACTACCTCGAAGACGGCATGGCTTGCGAAGTCGTGTTCTACAACGAAAAGGCAATCTCGGTCGAACTGCCGACGGTCCTCGTTCGCGAGATCACCTACACGGAGCCGGCCGTCAAGGGCGACACGTCGTCGGGCAAGGTGCTGAAGAACGCCAAGCTCGCAACGGGCTTCGAACTGCAAGTGCCGCTGTTCTGCAACACCGGCGACAAGATCGAAATCGATACGCGTACGAACGAATACCGCAGCCGCGCGTAATCGCGAGCGATACCGCATCGAACAAAGCGCCCTTCGGGGCGCTTTTTGTTTGTCCGGCGCCAACAACCGGACGGAAGTCAGGCTGATGTAAAGCACAAAATCCACCGGTAAAGATATTCAATTTGTATCATCGGTAACTGTTTTATAGCGCCGGAGAAATAATGCTCGTTACGCGTTCAGCGGGGCATAAAATCAGTTTTTAATCTGACATGCGGCTGCGGCCCCGTTGGCCGACAGCCCGCCTCTCTTGACTCGACTCGCGTCCACCATGCCACACGCCCTGATTGTCGAAGACGATCCCAACAGTCTGTCCGGCCTCACCGCGCTGCTCGCCGCGGACGGCTTCTCGGTCGACACGGCCACGTCGCTCGCCGAAGCGCGCACGGCGCTCGGCCGCTCGATTCCCGATGTCGTTCTCGTCGACCTGAACCTGCCGGACGGCAGCGGGTTCGACCTGCTCCAGCACCTGCCGCAGCAACAGCCGAACGGCTCGCTGCCCGTCATCGTGCTGACCGGCAATGCGACGGTCGAAAGCGCCATCGAGGGCCTGCGTCACGGTATCTGGGACTACCTGCTGAAGCCGATCAACATTCCGCGCCTGCGCAGCCTGCTCGCGCGGATTCCGCGCCCGTACGAACTGATCGACGAAGTGCAGTCGTTGCGCGCCTCGCTGCGCCATCTCGGCCGCTTCGGCGCGCTGGTCGGCCGCAGCGACGCGATGCAGCACGTGTACGACATGATCGAACACAACGCGCGCACCGAAACGGCCGTCCTGTTCGCGGGCGAAGCCGGTACCGGCAAGAAGCTGGCCGCGCGCACGCTGCACGACCTGAGCCGGCGCCGCAAGGGGCCGTTCGTGTCATTCGACTGCCGGACGATCGCACAGGCCGGCCGGCATGGCGCATCGCTCGACAGCATACTGTTCGGCCATGAGCGCGGCGCGTTCGACGGTGCCGAGCGCCGCGAATCGGGTCTGTTCGAGCAGGCCGGCGGCGGCACGCTGTTCCTCGACGAAATCACCGCGCTGCCGCTCGTGCTGCAGGAAGCGCTGCTGCATGCGCTTGATTCGCAGAACTTCATGCGGATCGGCGGCACGAGCTCGATCACGAGCGATTTCCGGCTGATCGCGACCACGCGGCGCCCGGCGCGCGAAGCGGTCGCGAACGGCACGCTGCGCGAGGATCTCTGGTTGCGCCTCGATGCGGCGTCGATCACGATGCCGCCGCTGCGCGAGCGCGACGGCGACGCACTCGCGATCGCGGATGCACTGATCGACGAACTGAACCGCGACGCGCGCGCAACCGGCCGCAGCACGACCGACAAGCGCGCGGCGCCTGGTTTCGTGCGCGAGTGCCTGTCCTACGAATGGCCGGGCAACGTGCGCGAACTGCAGGAGCGCGTGCGCTTTGCGTACGACGCGTCGGGCGATTTCATCGAGACGCTGCGCGCAGGCGAGCCGAGCTTCTCGGCCGGCGCCGCACTGAACGGCAGCAGCGTGCAGATCAAGGTCGGCACGCCGCTGTCCGACGTCGAGGATCTGCTGATCCGCGCGACGCTCGACGCAGTCGGCGGCACGCGCCACCGAGCAGCAACGCTGCTCGGCATCAGCCCGAAGACGCTGTACAACAAGCTGCAGCGGATGAAGGTGAACTGAGCAGGCGGCGATGCTTGAAGGCACTGGCAGGCGTTGACCGTTAGTTGCATCCAGACTCGCTTCGCCAACCTGCTTGATTCCTGAGGCTGCTCGGTTCGTACCGGCAGCAATCCATAAAAAAGCCGCGCGATTGCGCGGCTCGTTGTTTCCGTGACCGGAACGGCGCAGACCGAACCGCCTCCGCCCCGCTCAGGCCAGCGCGCTGCTCAACAGCGCCTGCGCGTGCAGATACTCGGGCTGCGCGATCAGCTTCTCCCACTTGAGCGCCTTGCCACGCGCGCGCATCCGCTTGATGCGTCGCACCGACGCGTCCGTTGCCCGTGCTTTCAGCCCGTTCAGCACGACCTCAGCCGCGTCCGGCTGGTTGCAGACGAGCACCATGTCGCAACCGGCCGCGAGCGCGGCGTCGGCCGCCTGCGTGAGCGTGCCGCCTTCGCGCGCGGCTTCCATCGACAGGTCGTCGCTGAAGATCGCACCGGTGAAGCCGAGCCGCCCGCGCAGGATGTCCTGCAGCCACACGCGCGAGAACCCGGCCGGCCGCTTGTCGACCTGCGTGTAGATCACGTGCGCGGGAATCACCGCGGACAGCGACAGGCCGAGCCAGTCGTACGGTGCGACGTCCTCCTTGAGAATCGCGTCGAGCGTCCGGTCGTCGGTCGGCAGCGCGACGTGCGAGTCGGCCTCCGCGAAGCCGTGCCCCGGGAAATGCTTGCCGCAGTTCGCCATCCCGGCGAGCGACAGCCCGTGGTTCAGGCTCTTCGCGAGCAGCGTGACGACGCGCGGATCGCGATGGAACGCGCGGTCGCCGATCACTTTCGAGTGCCCGTAGTCGAGGTCGAGCACGGGCGTGAAGCTCATGTCGATTCCGCATGCACGCAGCTCGGCGGCCAGGATGTAGCCGACGGCCGTGGCGACCTGCGTCGCGAGCAGCACGTCGCGATCCCACAGCTCGCCGAGGCGGCGCATCGCCGGCAGCACCGTGAAGCCGTCGGTGCGAAAACGCTGCACGCGGCCGCCTTCGTGATCGACGGCGATCAGGATGTCTTCGCGCACCGCGCGAATCGAATCGGTCAGCGCGGTCAGTTGCGCACGATTCTGGAAGTGCCGCGCGAACAGGATCACGCCGCCGGTATTCGGATGCGCGAGACGCCGCGCATCGTCGCGCGACAGGGCCGTGCCGACGACGTCGAGCATGACCGGGCCGGGAGTCGTTTTCATCGAATCGGGAATTCCGTCAGGAGGAGGTTCGGGAAACAGGTGCAGGCGCGGCGTCCGTCTCGGCGACCACGAACGACACCGCGTAGTCGCGTTCGTCGCTGACCGTCACGCGCGCCGTGATGCCACGGGCGGCAAGCCAGTCGGCCAGCTCGCCCGACGCGATCACGTACGGCTCGCCGCTCGGGTGGTTCAGGGTCTGCAGCGCACGCCATGTCATCGGCCAGTGCATGCCGAGCCCAATCGCCTTCGAGAACGCTTCCTTCGCGGAAAAGCGCGTCGCGAGGAACGCGATGCCGCGCGCCTCGGAGCGGGCACGGCGCGCATGGAACACGCGCAGCTCGTCGGGGCCCAGCACCTTCTCGGCAAACCGGCCGCCCGTGCGTTCGAGCACGGCCGCGATGCGGCTCACCTGGGCGATATCGGTACCGATGCCGTAGATCGCCATGTCAGTACGCGCCGGTACGAACCGGCCGGGCCGGGTCAGGCATGACGCGCGACGCGCGGCGGCACTTCATCTTCAGCGCGCGCCGCCATGCAGCGCGGCAACGCGTGCGGCGACCATGATCGCCTTCATTTCGCGCACCGCGTTGTCCCAGCCCGCGAAAATCGCGTGCGCGACGATCGCGTGGCCGATGTTCAGTTCGACGATGCCGTCGATCGCGGCAATCTGCTGCACGTTCGTGTAGTGCAGCCCGTGACCGGCATTGACCTTCAGACCGAGTTGCGCGCCGGCCTGAACGCCCGCGACGATGCGCTCGTATTCGCGCTGCTGTTCGGCTTCGTCGTGCGCTTCGGCGTAACGTCCCGTATGCAGCTCGATCACCGGCGCGCCCGCTTCGTGCGCGGCACGGATCTGCGTCTCGTCCGGGTCGATGAACAGCGATACACGCACCCCCACGTCGGCAAGCTGCTTGCATGCCGCACGTACGGCCTCGAAGTGGCCGGCGACATCGAGACCGCCTTCGGTCGTCAGTTCCTCGCGCTTCTCGGGTACGAGGCACGCGTCGTGCGGGCGCACTTCGCATGCGATATCGAGCATCTCGGCCGTCACCGCGCATTCGAGGTTCATGCGCGTCTTCAGCAGCGGGCGCAGCTTGCGCACATCCGCATCGACGATGTGGCGGCGATCCTCGCGCAGGTGCAACGTGATCGCATCCGCACCCGCTTCTTCTGCGGCGAGCGCCGCGCGGATCGGATCGGGATAGGTCGTGCCGCGCGCATTGCGCAGCGTCGCGACGTGGTCGATGTTCACGCCGAGGTCGATGGCGGTGGGCGTTGTCAGGAAGAAGCTCATAGGTTCTGCAGGTCGATCAGGATCTGACGCGTGGCAAGCGGCGTACCGCCGAGATAAGTGTTCAGCAGGAAGCGCATCAGCGTCTTGCTTTGCGCAACTGTCTGGGCTCGATGGTAATCGTCCTGCTCCATATCGAGCAACGTCTGCCCGGAAATGACCGGCCAGTGCGATGGGACTTCATCGTCCGCATTGCGCACGCCGCGCTCGGGATCGAACACGTAACGACGGTCGGGCTCGACCGCGCGGCGCGCGACCGTGCGGTTCAGCGCCATCGCGTAACCGGTCTCGCGCAGCAGCACGCGCTCGAACGAGCGCAGCACCTGCACCGCGGGCTCGCCGTGCGCGAGGCGCGTGAGAGTCAGCACGTAATGATTGAAGAGCGGCGGCTGAGGATCTTCGCGCGCGCAGAATTTCACGAGCAGTTCGTTCGCGTAGAAACCGCACAGCAAACCGTCGCCGCCGAGCGGCAGCATCCCGCCGACCCACTCGGCGCCCGTCAGCGTGCGCACTTCGGATTTGCCGGACCAGGACAGCAGCAGCGGCTGGAAGGTCTGCAGTACGCCGCGCAGCGCGGAGTGCGGGCGCTTCGCGCCCTTCGCGACGAGCGCGAGCCGGCCATGATCACGCGTCAGCACGTCGATGATCAGGCTCGTTTCCCGATACGGGTAACTGTGCAGCACGTACGCCGGCTGCTCGGCGACACGGAAATCGGACGTGCGAGACGTCGCGCGCCGCGCCTTGCGCGGCGGTTCAGGCGGCGCCGGCAGCGGCGCGTCGTTCGCGCCGGCCGTCACCGCGTCTTCAGTCGACGTCAGCGCGTCATTCGTACCCATAGGCGCGCAGCCCCGCCTCGTTGTCGGCCCAGCCGCTCTTCACCTTCACGAAGGTCTCGAGGTACACGGGGCCGTCGAACAGCTTCTCCATGTCCATCCGCGCCTCGGTGCTGATCTGCTTGAGCTTCTCGCCCTTCTTGCCGATCACCATCGCCTTGTGCGAATCGCGCTCGACGAGGATCGTCGCGAAGATACGCTTCAGGCGCCCTTCCTCTTCGAACTTGTCGATCAGCACGGTGCTCGTGTAAGGCAGTTCGTCACCGGTCCAGCGGAACACTTTCTCGCGCAGGATTTCGGCTGCGAGGAAACGCGAGCTGCGGTCGGTCAGCTCGTCCTCGCCGTAGATCGGCTCGCCTTCCGGCAGGTACGGCTTGATCGTGTCCAGCAGGCGCTTGATGTCTTCCGGGCGCTGTGCCGACAGCGGCACGAGCTCGGTGAATTCGCGCAGCGTGCTCATCTGCTGCATGAACGGAAACAGCGTCGCCTTGTCGGTCACGCGGTCGATCTTGTTCGCGATCAGCAGCGTCGGCATGCCGGGCGGAATCAGGTCGAGCACCTTCTGGTCGTCGGGCCCGAAGCGGCCGGCCTCGATCACGAACAGGATCACGTCGACCGACGTGAGCGTCGACGTGACCGCGCGGTTCAGCGAGCGGTTCAGCGCGGTGCTGTGACGGGTCTGGAATCCCGGCGTGTCGACGAACACGAATTGCGCGTCGTCGAACGTATTGATGCCGGTGATGCGGTGGCGGGTCGTCTGCGCCTTGCGCGACGTGATGCTGATCTTCTGGCCGACGAGTGCGTTCATCAACGTCGACTTGCCGACGTTCGGGCGGCCCACGATCGCGATCATGCCGCAACGGAAACCGGTAGGAGCGGGAGTGTTCATATCGTTTGGGAGACAGGTTCGGAAACGGCCGCGCGGCGCGCGGCACGATCGATGGGCAATTCAGTGGTCGGCATCGGCCACGCGCGCCTGCGCGGCGGCAAGGCTCGCGCCGCCCGGCGGCGTCTCGGAATCCGGTGCCGCGGCGTCGCGCGCGCGCGCGGCCGCACGCGAAGCGGGGTCGGTACCGGCGGACGACTTGTCGGCGGACGACGCTGCCGGATCGGCTGCCTGCCCCGCCGGCTTGTCGGCTGCGCGCGCAGCGGGCACGGCTTCGGCGGGCTTCTCAGCGGTCTTGTCGGCTCGCTCGGCCGGTTTGTCGACTACCTTGTCGGCCGCCGGCTTTGCCGTCCGTTCGCCCTTCTCCGCGGCCGCATCGACATGCGCCGCGCGAATCGCGGCCATCGGCGCCGCAGCCGGCTCGGAACCGGCCGCAGCGCTTGCCGCGGGCGCCGCACCGGCCGCCCTCGCCTCGCGCGCTGCCGCACGTTCCTTCCGCTCCGGCGAGCGCAGGTCGAGCGCCTCCTGCACGCCCTTCACGCCCGGCACGATTTCCGGTTCGACATGCTTCGACCCGCGCGCGTTTTTCGAGCGCTTCGGCTTGGCGGCCAGCATCGGTGCGGCCGCCATCACCTCATCGAGTGCCTTCTTCGCGGCGGCCTGCTCGGCCGCGCGCCGGCTCGCACCGGAGCCCGACACCTTCACGTCGAGCTTCGGCACCGTGCATTCGACTTCGAATTGCTGATTGTGCGCCGCACCATGCGTCGCGACCACCGTGTAGGTCGGCAGCGCGATCTTGTGCCCCTGCAGGTACTCCTGCAGCAGCGTCTTCGCGTCCTTGCCGAGCGTGCGCGGATCGATGTGGTCGAGAATCGGGATATAGAGGCGCTTGATGACCCCTTGGGCGGCTTCGAAGCCGCCATCTAGGAACACGGCCCCGATGATGGCTTCGAACGCGTCCGCGAGGATCGACGGGCGGCGGAACCCGCCGCTGCGCAGCTCGCCCTCGCCAAGCCGCAGCCCGTCCGAGATATTCAGGGCCTGAGCAATTTCGTACAGCGACTGCTGTTTGACGAGGTTGGCGCGTACGCGCGACAGATCGCCTTCGTCCAGCTTGCTGAAACGCTGGAACAAAAGGGCAGCCACCGCGCAATTCAGAACGGAATCGCCGAGAAACTCGAGCCGTTCGTTGTGCGTGGCACTGTGACTACGATGGGTCAAAGCCTGGCGCAACAATTCCGCATTGCGAAATTCGTAGCGCAGCCGGCTTTCCAACTGGGATGAGGGCATGTGCAGGAGTATAACGCGGGCGCCGGTCGGGCCGAAACGGCACGGCCGGACACGAAAAGGCGTGACGAGGCGGTGTTACCGCCGGTTCTTAAAGTAGTTCGGCAATACGCGACGCGGCCCGTGCGTCGCGTATTGCGAGTGATTCGAATGCGATCAGTTGAAGGAACCGATGCGCTTCAGGTCGCTGAAGTTCATCCAGATGAAAAACGCGCGGCCGACGATGTTCTGGTCCGGCACGAAACCCCAGTAGCGGCTGTCCGCACTGTTGTCGCGGTTGTCGCCCATCATGAAGTAGTGGCCGGGCGGCACCTTGCAGATCACGCCGCGGCTGTTGTACGTGCAGTTGTCGCGAAACGGATAGTCGTATGCGCCCATCACGAACGGCGGCACGGCCGGGTTGTTGAGGATCGCGTTCTTCTTGTTGCCGATCGTTTCCTCGAACTGCTTCGCGTAATTCTGGCGCTCGTCGTCGAAGAAATCGGGCAGCGGCGTTTCGGGCACCGGCTGACCGTTGATCGTGAGCTGCTTGTCCTGGTACGCGACGGTATCGCCCGGCAGGCCGATCACGCGCTTGATGTAGTCGACCGACTCGTCCTTCGGATAGCGGAACACGACGACGTCGCCGCGCGACAGCGGGCTGCCCTGCGTGATCTTCGTGTTCGTGACCGGCAGGCGCAGCCCGTACTCGAACTTGTTGACGAGGATGAAATCGCCAACGAGCAGCGTCGGCACCATCGAGCCGGACGGAATCTTGAACGGCTCGACGACGAACGAACGCACGACGAACACCGCCAGGATCACCGGGAAGAAGCTCGCCGTGTACTCGAGCCACCACGGCTGGCGCAGCTTCTCGTCGCGCAGCTTCGAACGCGTCTGCACCGCGTTTTCGTCCGCGAAACGCTTGTCGATGCGCGACTGCTGGCGATCGAACTCCTCGATCGCCGAGTCGGCCGCCTTGCGTCGCCGCGGCAGGAACACCAGTTTGTCCAGCACCCACGCTACGCCCGTCAAGATGACGAGCACAAAAAGAATCAGCGCAAAATTCATAAAAGGATCAGTCCTGTTATTTGTCTTCGACGCGCAAGATCGCAAGGAACGCTTCCTGCGGGATCTCGACCGAACCCACCTGCTTCATCCGCTTCTTGCCTTCCTTCTGCTTCTCGAGCAGTTTCTTCTTTCGCGTGATGTCGCCGCCGTAGCACTTCGCGAGCACGTTCTTGCGCAGCGCCTTGATGTTCTCACGCGCAACGATATGCGCGCCGATCGCGGCCTGGATCGCCACGTCGTACATCTGGCGCGGGATGATCTCGCGCATCTTCGCCGCAACTTCGCGGCCGCGATATTGCGACTGCGAACGGTGCACGATGATCGACAGCGCATCGACCTTGTCGCCGTTGATCAGCATGTCGACCTTCACGACGTCCGACGAACGGTATTCCTTGAACTCGTAGTCCATCGACGCATAGCCGCGCGACACCGACTTCAGGCGATCGAAGAAGTCGAGCACGATCTCGGCCATCGGGATCTCGTACGTGAGCTGCACCTGGCGGCCGTGATACTGCATGTTGATCTGCGAGCCGCGCTTCTGCTCGCACAGCGTGATCACCGAGCCCACGTAATCCTGCGGCATGTACAGGTTCACGGTGACGATCGGCTCGCGGACTTCGGCGATGCGGCCCGGCTCCGGCATCTTCGCCGGGTTCTCGACCATGATCGTCGATCCGTCGCTCTGCACGACCTCGTAGACGACCGTCGGTGCGGTCGTGATGAGATCCATGTCGAACTCGCGTTCGAGCCGCTCCTGCACGATTTCCATGTGCAGCAGCCCGAGAAAGCCGCAGCGGAAACCGAACCCGAGCGCCTGCGACACTTCCGGCTCGTACTGCAGCGATGCGTCGTTCAGCTTCAGCTTCTCGAGCGATTCGCGCAGCGCGTCGTACTGGTTCGCCTCGACCGGATACAGCCCCGCGAACACCTGCGGCTTCACTTCCTTGAAGCCCGGCAGCGGCTCGGTGGCGGCCTTGGTCACGTGCGTGACGGTATCGCCGACCTTCGCGGCCGTCAGTTCCTTGATGCCCGCGATGATGAAGCCCACCTGCCCCGCCGACAGCGAATCGAGATTGCGCGACTTCGGCGTGAACACGCCGACGTGTTCGACCGGATACTGCGCGCCGGTCGCCATCATCTTGATCTTGTCCTTCGGGCGCAGCGTGCCGTTGACGATGCGCACCAGCATCACGACGCCGACGTAGTTGTCGAACCACGAATCGATGATGAGCGCCTGCAGCGGCGCGGCTGGGTCGCCCTTCGGCGGCGGCACCTTTGCGATCAGCGCTTCGAGCACGTCCTCGACGCCGAGGCCCGTCTTCGCGCTGCAACGGGTTGCGTCGGTCGCATCGATGCCGATCACGTCCTCGATCTCCTCGATCGCGTTCTCGGGGTTCGCGGCCGGCAGGTCGATCTTGTTCAGCACGGGAACGACCTCGACGCCGAGCTCGATCGCCGTATAGCAGTTTGCGACCGTCTGCGCCTCGACGCCCTGGCTCGCATCGACGACCAGCAGCGCGCCTTCGCACGCGGACAGCGAACGGCTGACCTCGTACGAGAAGTCGACGTGCCCCGGCGTGTCGATCAGGTTCAGGTTGTAGACCTTGCCGTCGCGCGCGCGATAGGACAGCGCGGCTGTCTGCGCCTTGATCGTGATGCCGCGCTCGCGCTCGATATCCATCGAATCGAGCACCTGCGCTTCCATTTCACGGTCGGCGAGGCCGCCGCATACCTGGATGATGCGATCCGCGAGCGTCGACTTGCCATGGTCGATGTGCGCGATGATCGAGAAATTGCGAATATGATCCATTCAGTGCCGATCAAGCGAAAAAGGCGCGCTCGACGACTGCGGAGCACGCCTTGTGTAAGTCGGTGAAAAAACAGCTTATTTTAGCCGAAAAGGCCTTCAGCCGGGCGGTATTTCCAACGCCGCGCCGCGCGGTGTCCCGCCGGGGGCGCCCGCCGGGCCAAGTCCCGTACGAAACGATGCCCGCCAGCGGCAGGTCAGGCTCGGCGCCGGGCCGTCAGCACGTCGCGCACCCGCGCGTCGTCGAACCGGTGGCGGCATACCTCCGCCCCGTCCAGCAGCAGCACGGGCACGTCCTCGTCGTAGCGGGCGACGAGTGTCGCATCGGTATCGATGTCGATGTAATCGACCTCGACACCGAATTCGGCCGCCACCGGCGCCAGCGCGGCGCGCATGTCGTCGCACAGGTGGCACCAGCCGCGACCGTAGAGCGTGAGCATCGGCGCGTTACTTCTGGCGCGGCCGCACGGGCACGAATTGCGTGTTGTCGCCGCGTCGAACGAGCACCGCGACCGCCTTCTGCGGATCGAGCTGCGCGGTCACGTCGGCGAACTGCTTCGCGTTCGTGATGTCGGTGTCGCCGACGCGCAGCACGATGTCACCGCGCTGCAGGCCCGCCCGGGCGGCCGGGCCGTCGACGCCGTCGACCTGCACGCCGTTCTTCAGCTTCAGCGTCTTCATCTGCTCCGCCGTCAGGTCACTGACCGTCAGACCGAGCGAATTGGCCTGGCGCGGCTTCTGCGGCGCGTTCTTGCGCTGCTCGGCCTTTGCCGTCGTTTCAGCCGGCGTCTCCGCGATCGTGATCGGCAGATCGCGTGCCTGACCCTTGCGCCATACGCTGACGGTCGCCTTCGTGCCGGGCTTCGTGTCGCCGACCATGCGCGGCAGGTCCGACGCCGTATCGACCGAACGGCCATTGAACTTCAGGATGATGTCGCCCGGCTGGATGCCGGCCTTGTCGGCCGGGCCGCCCGGCTCGACGCTGCTGACGAGCGCGCCCTCGGCCTTCGGCAACCCGATCGAGTCGGCGACGTCCTTCGTCACCTCGCCGATCGCCACCGCGATCCGGCCGCGCGTGACCTTGCCCGTCGCCTTCAGCTGGTCGGCCACGCGCATCGCCTCGTCGATCGGAATCGCGAACGAGATGCCCATGAAACCGCCGGTACGGCTGTAGATCTGCGAGTTGATCCCGATCACCTCGCCCTGCATGTTGATCAGCGGGCCGCCCGAGTTGCCTGGGTTCACGGCGACGTCCGTCTGGATGAAAGGCAGGTAGTCGCCCGTATTGCGGCTCTTCGAGCTGACGATGCCGGCGGTCACCGTGTTGTCGAGGCCGAACGGCGAACCGATCGCGACGACCCACTCGCCGACGCGCACCTTGGTCGAATCGCCGATCGCGACGACCGGCAGGTTCGACGCCTGGATCTTGACGACCGCGACGTCGGTACGATCGTCGACACCGATCAGCTTCGCCTTGAATTCGCGCTTGTCGGTCAGCGTCACGTAGATGGTGTCCGCATCGTCGACGACGTGCGCATTGGTCATTACGTAACCGTCGGCAGACACAATGAAGCCCGAGCCGACACCGCGATTCTGTTCGGTATCGGGCGGATTGTCCGGCGTCGGCGCGTTCTTCGGATTGCCGCCGCCATTGCCGCTACCGTTGCCGGGCGCCTGCGGCAGCGGAATGCCGAAGAAGCGCCGGAAGAATTCCGACATGTCGCCGTTGTCGAAGCCCGGCGGGAGCATCCCGCGCGGGCCGCTGCTCGTCGGCACGTTGGCGGTGGTCCGGATGTTCACGACAGCCGGCCCGACTTTTTCGACCAGATCGGCGAAGTCGGGCAGGCTGGCAGCGGGAGCCGTCACCGCGAATGCGGTATGCGGCACGAGCGGCAGGCAGGCAGACAGCGCCGCCGCCGCGAGCCATTTGCGCAGCGTGAATTTAATCATGTCGGAAGCCGTAGCGTTACTTGGAAGCCTTGTATTCTATGGCAGACGCGAACTGCTGCAACGTAGCCGGCGGCACTTCGCCGAGCACGGTGATCCAGTAGTCGCCGCGGCGCTTCACGAGAACGTTCGTTGCACCGGTGCTGCCCGCGCCTTCCTTGCGCATATTCTTTTCGGCCGGCTCGATGAAAACCGAGATCGTCGCGAGACCGTCGGTGAAGACGGCCTGATCGACCGGGATCGGCGGCTCACCCGCGTCACGCGCAGCCATCGGCCGGCGCACTTCACGAATCTTCTGGAAACCGGCCACGCTCGGTGCGAGTTGCCAGCCCTGCGCTTCCATGTCGACCGTCGCGACCGGCGGGCGTACGATCGTCCAGCCGTTCAGGTTGCGCATGCCGGCCGCGATCGCGGCCCTGTCGCCGCTGGCGCCGCCCGTCTGCAGTTGCGAGAACGCGATCTGCTCGAGCACGTGATCGTTCGCATCGAGCGTCTGCGAGCGCAGCAGCAGCCCCGTGCGCGCGTCGGCCCACAGCTTGTACGTGAAGCGGTACGCATCCTTCGGCACGAGCTCGACGACCTGCGCGTCGATCCCCGCCACGCGATCCTTGCCGAGCGACTTCGCGTCGTAGACGGACATCACGTGCTCACCGCTCGCGCCGAGCAGCGCGGGGAACGAGTCGCGCGTCTGACGGCGCTCGACGACGCACAGCTTGCGCTCGGGCACGAACGTGTACAGCTCGTCGTTATGGCGCAGCAGCTTGCGCGGCTTGCCGTCGAGCGTCTCGATGCGCTCGAACTCGCCGTCGCGGGACGCAACGTGCGCGATGCGCGATGACTGCACATACCCACCGCGCTGATAGACGAACGTGCCTTCGTAGCTCTGCTGCTGCGCCGCTTGCTGGACGCGGTCGAGCCAGTCGGCGGCACCCTTGCGGGTCGCGACGGGATCGTCCGGTTGCTGGGCGCTGGCAGGAAGGGATTGAACGGACAACAGGGCGGCTGCACAGAGCAGGAGGGCCGGCAGCCGCTTCCATCCGGAGATGGCGTGATTCAACTGCAATGTCCGCATCGGGTTTATTGGCCTGGCGTGGTGGTCACGGCAGCGCGGATCAGCGGCATCGAACCCGTGACGACGGGCTGCTGCGCGAATTGCTGGTGCGCTTCGAGGTATTGGTCGAGGCTGGCATCGCGGATGATATTCACGTCCTGCAGGCCCGGCTGGGCCGATGCCTGCGCAACCGTCACGCGCTGCAGGTTGCCGCCTTGCGGCGCACCGGCCGACGCGACCTGGACGGCGCCCGGGGCACCGGCCGTCTGCATTTGGGGGACGACGATCCACGTCAGCGTGGCCGCCGCAGCAGCGATCGCGAACGCGGGCACGACACGCCGGCGCAGCGACAGCAGCTTGCGTGCGACGGGTGCGGCCGCCGGCGCAAGCAGGTGCGGCTCGCTTTCGAGCGCAGCCGACATGCGTGCGGTGAACGCGACGCTCAGCGCAGGCGACAGCGCGAGCTCGTCCGAGCGCAGCGCATCGCCGATCAGGTGGTAATGGGCCCACGCAGCGCGATCCGCGCGGTTGAGCTCAGCCAGAAACTGCCCGTTGTCCGGGCCATCGAACATTTCGCCGTCGACCAGCGCGGAAAGGCGCTCGCCGCGCGAGCACGCTTGCGACTGCGTATTGACCGACCCCATGATGCTCCCCATCTTGCACACCCCGTCGTGACTTCACGACTCTATCCGTAACTAGACCCCGACCCGCGTCGCTCCGCCTGTCGCGCTTACCAGCGCTTGCCTTCGGGCGTATCGAGCAGCGGACGCAATTTGGCAGCGATTGCCTCGCGTGCACGGAAGATCCGCGACCGGACCGTCCCGATCGGACAGCCCATCATTTCCGCGATCTCTTCGTAGCTCAGGCCCTCGATCTCGCGCAGCGTAATTGCCTGACGCAGTTCTTCGGGCAGCAGAGCCATTGCAGCGTTGACCGTCTCGGCAATCTGCTTGCTCATCAACATCGACTCAGGCGTGTTGATATCCCTTAGTTGGTCTGCGTCGGAGAAAGTTTCCGCTTCCTCCGCGTCGGCCTCGGTCGAGGTCGGCGCCCGGCGGCCTTGCGTCGCAAGGTAGTTCTTCGCCGTGTTGACGGCAATTCGGTACAACCACGTATAGAACGCCGATTCGCCGCGGAATTGCGGCAGCGCACGATACGCCTTGATGAACGCGTCCTGGGCCACATCCTCGACCTCGGCGGGATCCCGCACGAGGCGCGAGATCAGCCGAATGATCTTGCGGTGGTATTTGGAGACCAGGAGTTCGAACGCTGCCTTGTCGCCCTTCTGTACGCGCTCGACCAGAGCCTGATCGATTTCTTTTTCACTCACCTGACAAATCCGTTAACTAGGGATGCAACGCGGAGCGATATTGTAGCGTTCCCGCGCCGGCCGCTGGTTACGGTCGGTAACCGCGCCGCCGTCACGCCCGCCCCGCCGTTCTCGCCAGCACGGAAAGCGCGCTGAACGATGCGGCGTCGAGCGCATCGGCCGGAATCAGCAGCGGCCGGGCCCGCCGGGCACCCTGCCCGACCGACAGCACCAGCAACAGGCTGCTCCAGTGCGCATGACCCGTCACGCGGCCGCGGGCCAGCAGGCGCCCGGTGCGGCCAAACGCCGCGACTTCCCCGAATGCGTCGATCTGCAACTCGGCCGGCAGCCGGCGGGCACAAGCCCGCGCAGCGCACACGGCCAGCAGCGCGGCCGTCATGGCCGACACGCCTGCGCCGGCGGCAGCGCCCGCGCGCGGCGCCCAGAACAGGTAGGCCGACGCGGTAGCTGACGCGACAAACACGGCCAGCACGAGATACAACACGGCCGAGGCCCGCAACGCAAAGCGCTGCGGACGCCCGGCCGGAGCATCGAATGGACTCGTCAAGCGATTGCGGCGTCAGACGCGCTTGAACACCAGCGTGCCGTTGGTACCGCCGAAGCCGAAGTTGTTCTTCACGGCGACGTCGATCTTCATGTCACGCGCGGTATTCGCGCAGTAATCGAGATCGCACTCCGGGTCCTGGTTGAAGATGTTGATGGTCGGCGGCGACACGTTGTTGTGCAGCGCCAGCACCGTGAACACCGATTCGAGGCCGCCCGCGCCGCCCAGCAGGTGGCCCGTCATCGACTTCGTCGAGTTCACGACGATCTTGTACGCATGCTCGCCGAAGGCCGCCTTCACCGCGTCGGACTCGTTCTTGTCGCCCAGCGGCGTCGACGTGCCGTGCGCGTTCAGGTACTGGACCTCGTCCGGGTTCACGCCGGCGTCGCGCAGTGCCGCGACCATGCAGCGGCGCGGGCCGTCCATGTTCGGCGCGGTCATGTGGTACGCGTCACCCGTCATGCCGAAGCCCGAGACTTCCGCGTAGATCTTCGCACCGCGTGCCTTCGCCGCTTCGTACTCCTCGAGCACCATCACGCCGGCACCCTCGCCCAGCACGAAGCCGTCGCGGTCCTTGTCCCACGGACGGGATGCGCTGGCCGGATCGTCGTTGCGGGTCGACAGCGCACGCGCTGCCGCGAAACCGCCGATGCCGAGCGGCGACACCGTCGATTCAGCGCCACCCGCGACCATCACGTCGGCGTCGCCGGCCTGGATCAGGCGCGCGGCGAGGCCGATGCTGTGCAGGCCGGTCGTACAGGCCGTCACGGCCGCGAGGTTCGGTCCCTTCAGGCCGAACATGATGCTCAGGTGACCCGAGATCATGTTGATGATCGAGCCCGGCACGAAGAACGGCGAAATCCGGCGCGCGCCGCGATCGACGTAGGTCTGGTGCGTATCTTCGATCATCGGCAGGCCGCCGATGCCAGAACCGACCAGCACGCCGATGCGTTCCGCATTGGCTTCGGTCACTTCCAGCCCGCTGTCCTTGACGGCCTGGATGCCGGCGGCGATACCGTAATGGATGAACGTATCCATGTTCCGGGCTTCCTTCGCCGGGATGTACTCCTCGGCGACGAAACCCTTCACTTCGCCAGCGAAGTGGACGGCAAGGTTCGACGGATCGAACTTCGTGACGGTGGCAATACCGGACTTGCCGGCGACGAGATTGGCCCAGCCGTCGGCAACATTATTGCCAACAGGCGAAATCAGCCCCAGGCCTGTAACAACAACACGACGGCGGCTCACGGTAACCTCTTTTCCATTATTGGATGACAAAAACAAAAGCCACAGTGGCCACAGGAACCAGCCCTGCGAGCCCTGTGGCTGTTAGTCCGTCCGGCGCGAAGCCGGCAGGATGGCGCGTCAATCGCGAAGAACGCGGCGACGTGGCGGACAAGCGCGAAAGGCGCTCGTTACGCCTTGACGTTTGCGCGAGCGTAGTCGATCGCTTGCTGAACGGTCGTGATCTTCTCTGCTTCTTCGTCCGGGATTTCCATGCCGAACTCGTCTTCCAGAGCCATCACCAGTTCGACCGTGTCGAGCGAGTCGGCACCCAGATCGTTCACGAACGAAGCTTCGTTCTTGATCTCGGCTTCCGCGACGCCCAGTTGTTCAGCGACGATCTTCTTGACACGTTGTTCGATGTTGTCCATTACCCCTCCGAGGGAAAGTTCAGATTTACAAGTGCGCGCATTTTATCAGGTTTGCTGACGCGAAAACGCGCGTTGGCTTGATGGTCGATCAAGCGCCGATCCGCCTGAAAAACGGGATACGGCGCGGATGGTAAACGAAAATCGTTACGACATGTACATGCCGCCGTTCACGTGCAGCGTCGTACCGGTAATGTAACCGGCTTGCGGCGATGCGAGGAACGCGACGGCATGGGCGATGTCTTCCGGGCTGCCGAGGCGGCCGAGCGGAATCTGGGTCTTGAGCGCGGCCTGCTGCTCTTCCGGCAGCGTCTTCGTCATGTCGGTGTCGATGAAGCCCGGCGCCACGCAGTTCACGGTGATGCCGCGGCTGCCGATTTCACGCGCGAGCGCACGCGTCATGCCCGCCACGCCGGCCTTCGCAGCCGCGTAGTTGACCTGACCCGGGTTGCCGGCCGAGCCGACCACCGACGTGATGTTGATGATGCGGCCGCCACGTGCCTTCATCATCGGGCGCAGCACCGCGCGCGACAGGCGGAACACCGACTTCAGGTTGGTGTCGATCACCGCGTCCCAGTCCTCGTCCTTCATCCGCATCGCGAGCTGGTCCTGCGTGATGCCCGCGTTGTTGACGAGCACGTTCAGCGCGCCGAATTCCTTCACGGTCGCGTCGATCAGCGCCTCGGCGGCTGCCGCGTCGTTGACGTTCAGCACCGCACCGCGGCCCGTGACGCCCGCTTCCGCGAATGCGGCCGTGATCGCAGCGGCGCCCGACTCGCTCGTCGCCGTGCCGATCACCGTCGCGCCCAGGCGCGCGAGTTCGAGCGCGATCGAACGGCCGATGCCGCGCGACGCGCCGGTGACGATCGCAACCTGTTTATCGAGAGTCTTGTCCATGAATCGAATATCCGTCTCTTGAGAAATGGCGCCGCGTCAGGCGGTCACCAGCTTGAGCGCTTCGTCGAGCGAAGCCGGATCGAATACCGACGCGCCCGTCAGGTTGCCGTCGATGCGCTTCGTCAGGCCCGCGAGCACCTTGCCCGGACCGCACTCGATCACATGCGTGACACCCGTGCCGGCGATGTGCCGCACGCACTCGACCCAGCGCACCGGGCCCGCGGCCTGGCGCACCAGCGCATCCTTGATCGCAGCCGGATCGCTGACCACGGCGACGTCGATGTTGTTGACGACCGGAATCTGCGGCGCCTTGACGTCGACGTTCGCGAGATAGTCGCGCAGCTGGTCCGACGCCGGCTTGAGCAGCGACGAATGGAACGGCGCCGACACCGGCAGCGGCAGTGCGCGCTTCGCGCCCTTCGCCTTCGCGATCTCGCAGGCCTTTTCGACCGCGGCCTTGTTGCCTGCGATAACGACCTGTGCGGGTGCATTGAAGTTCACCGCTTCGACGACGCCCGCTTCCGCGGCTTCGGCGCAAACCGCGCGCACCGTGTCGTCATCGAGGCCCAAAATCGCGGCCATGCCGCCCTGGCCGACCGGCACGGCCGTCTGCATCGCCTGCGCGCGGAAGCGCACGAGCGGCACGGCGTCCTTGAACGCGAGCGCGCCCGCAGCGACGAGCGCCGTGTATTCACCGAGGCTGTGGCCGGCGACGATCGCCGGCGCCGGGCCGCCTGCCTGCTGCCACGCGCGATAGCACGCATAGGCCGCGGTCAGCATCACGGGCTGCGTGTTGGTGGTGAGGTTCAGTTCTTCGGCCGGGCCTTCGGCGATCAGCTTGCCGAGATCCTGATTGAGTGCATCGGACGCTTCCTGGAATGTGTCTCGCACGACGGCCAGATCGGCGAATGCGTTGAGCATGCCGACTGCCTGCGAGCCCTGCCCCGGAAATACGAATGCAAATTTCATATCGTCCCCAATTGAATCGATTCGGACGGCGCGCACGAATGGCGCGCCGATGGGATCCGCGCGCAGCAGTCGCGCGCCGCGGATCAGTAGCGGAAGACCGACGCGCCCCAGGTGAAGCCGCCGCCGACGCCTTCGATCAGCACGTGCTGGCCGCGCTGGATGCGACCGTCGCGCACCGCGGTGTCGAGCGCCAGCGGGATCGATGCGGCCGACGTGTTGCCGTGCTGGTCGACCGTCACGACCATGCGCTCCTGCGGCAGGCCGAGCTTGCGGCAGGTGCTGGTCATGATGCGGATGTTGGCCTGGTGCGGAATCAGCCAGTCGATCTGCTCGGGCGCGAGATTCGCCTTCGCGAGCGCCTCGATCGCGACCTTCTCGAGCACGTTGACCGCGAGCTTGAACACGGCCTGCCCGTCCATGTACAGGAACGCGCTGCCTTCGATCACGCCGCGGTTGACGTTGCCCGGCGTGCAGAGGATGTGCGAATAGCTGCCGTCCGCGTGCAGCGCGCTGCCGAGCACGCCCGGCTCCTCCGACGCGGACAGGATCACCGCGCCCGCGCCGTCGCCGAACAGCACGCAGGTCGTGCGGTCCTTGAAGTCGAGAATGCGCGAGAACGTCTCCGCACCGACGACCAGCGCCGTGCGGTGCTGGCCGCTGCGGATGAAGCTGTCAGCCGTCGCCATCGCATACGCGAAACCCGAACACACGGCCTGCACGTCGAATGCCGCGCCGCCGTTCTTGATGCCGAGCTTGTTCTGCAGCAGACACGCGGTGCTCGGGAACACGAAATCGGGGGTCGAAGTCGCGACGATGATCAGGTCGATCGACTGCGGATCGATGCCGGCGGCTTCGATCGCGCGACGCGATGCCTCGAGCGCGAGGTCGCTGGTCGTGACGTCCGGTGCGGCGAAATGGCGCGCATGGATACCCGTGCGCGCAACGACCCATTCATCGCTCGTCTCGATGCCTTCCTTCGCAAGGCGATCGGCCAACTGCTGGTTCGTGACGCGGTCAGGCGGCAGGTAGCTGCCCGTGCCGAGCACGCGGGAATAGAGAGTCGATTGGGCCATTTATGCTTTAGAGGATTGCGCAGCGGAAGGTTCGGTGTGATGGCCTGCGGCGGGGTTTGCATGGCCCGCGCCGCCCGTGTCGTGTTCGCCTTCGCCGAGCGATACTGAATTATCCGCCATCGCGCGCGCGAGGCGCTCCAGCACGCCGTTTTTGACGGCATCATACCCGCGTTTGATCGCCCACTCAAACGCGTAGGCATCGGCCGAACCGTGGCTCTTGATCACGAGGCTTTTCAGCCCCAGCAGCGCCGCGCCGTTGTACTGGCGGTGGTCGACGCGCTTCTTGAAACGCATCAGGACAGGCAGCGCGAGCAGCGCCATCAGCTTCGACATCAGCGAACGGCCGAACTCCTCGCGGATGATGTCGGACAGCATCTGCGCAAGCCCCTCGGACGTCTTCAGCGCGACATTGCCGACGAAGCCGTCGCACACGATCACGTCGACCGTGCCCTTGTAGATGTCGTTGCCTTCGACGTTGCCGCGGAAATTGAGCGTGCTGGCGCGCAGCAGTTCTCCCGCGCGCTTGATCGTTTCGTTGCCCTTGATCACCTCTTCACCGATGTTCAGCAGGCCGATCGTCGGACGCTCCTTGCCTTCGAGCGCGGCCACGAGCGCGTGCCCCATTTCCGCGAACTGCAGCAGGTGCTGCGGTTCGCAGTCGACGTTCGCGCCGAGGTCCAGCATCATCGTGTAGCCGGTCGGGTTCGGCAGCGCGAACGCGATCGCGGGCCGCTCGATGCCGGGCAGCGTCTTGAGTACGTAACGGGAAACGGCCATCAGCGCGCCGGTATTACCGGCGGAGATGCAGGCCTGCGCGGCGCCTTCCTTGACGTGATTGAGTGCGACGCGCATCGAAGAATCCTTCTTCTTGCGCAGCGCCACTTCGACAGGGTCGTCCATCGCCACGACTTCGGTGGCGGGAACGATGGTCAGCGCGGGATCGTCGAGGGCTTTCAGCTTTTTCAGCTGAGCGCGGATCGCGCTTTCGATGCCGACGAGCATCAGGTGCGCATCGGGATGCGCGCGGACGAACTTGACTGCCGCGGGAACGGTCACGGACGGGCCGTGGTCGCCTCCCATGCAATCGATTGTGAGCTTTACGGTCATGGAATGCGACGAATTTCAGGCACAAAAAAGCGGCAGTTGAATGCCGCCTTTTTGTTGAGCCAGGAAAGTGTCAAGCGAACCAGTTGTCACGCGAACGGCAAGCGTAGCGCGCAACGCGTGACTTGACGCTTAGTCGTTCTTCGTCTTGACGACTTTCTTGCCGCGGTAGTAGCCGTTCGGGCTGACGTGGTGACGCAGGTGCACTTCACCCGTGCTCGGCTCGACTGCCAGCGGCGCTGCCGTCAGGAAATCGTGCGAACGATGCATGCCGCGCTTCGACGGCGACTTCTTGTTTTGCTGGACTGCCATGACTAACTCCTAAATAATTTTCCGGATTCTAACACAGCCCGATCCGGCGCTTAACTACCCTGGCCCAAAGCCTTTACGCCTTCCCGCGCCACAACTGCTTAGTGTTTCTTGGTGCCGTCACCGTCCTTCTTCAGCGCTTCCAGCGCTGCGAACGGATTCGGCCGTTTGCCTTCGTCCCCGGCTTCGCCGGACTCTTCGTCCGCCTCTTCCACGGGACCGCTCGCACCCGACACGAGGCTTTCGTGAACTGCCGGGCAAACCTCGTGCTTGGGCACGAGCGGCAACGAAAGCAGCAACTCCTCTTCGATCAAGTCGACGAGATCGAACTGGCGTGAGCCCACGATCACATCGGCTTCATCGTCGTCGAGCGGAAATTCTTCAGCCTCTTCTTCGGTCGCGACCACCCGGTACGTCATGTCGACGTCGAACGTCTGGTCGTACGGGGTCATGCAGCGCTGGCACGTGAGCCACGCATGGCCGTGCACCGCAAGGCGCAAATACGGCTGCTGCCCGTCGGTGCCGTCGTCCTGCAACTCCTTCTGGGTGAACCCCTCCGCCTGCCATGTGAAGACCGTGTCGCGATCTGGCGCGTCCGCAGGCACTTCGTTTAACATGCGCGGCAGTTGCGAGAGGCGCACCGCACCTGCAGCCTGCCGCCCGCTGCGGGCGAACTCGAACAGGTCGACAGCATGCGGATCAAGCGCCGCGGCAGGTTTGCCAGAAGAAGAAGTGTTCATGTGCGCTCCTGCCTACAGGCTGACTTGCGGATCCGGCTTGGCACCGCTCGCGTACGGCTCATCCGCGGATGACGTACTTTACTTCCGAAGACCCGGCAGGCGCCACCACAACGGAAGCCTGCCGACGAAAAGCGGGAAAGCATACCTGTTTTACCTTTTTCAGTCAATCACTTAAGCTTGCGTCCGCACAACGCTGCGCAACACCCGACGACTCACCGATCCAACCGACCATGCCGGATACCGTTTGCCGCCCACCGCGGCTGATTCTTGCCTCCAGTTCACGCTACCGCCGCGCGCTCCTCGAGCGCCTCGGCATCCCCTTCGACGTCGTGTCGCCCGACCTCGACGAAACCCCGCGCGACGGCGAAACGCCGGCCGCGACCGCCCTGCGGCTCGCCGGGGCAAAGGCGCGCGCCGTCGCCGCGACGATCGACGCGCCGGACGGCGTGCTCGTGATCGGGTCGGACCAGGTCGCGACCTTCGACGGCCTCCAGATCGGCAAGCCCGGCACCCATGAGCGCGCGCTTGCGCAACTCGTGTCGATGCAGGGCCGCGAAGTCGAATTCCACAGCGCGCTCTGCCTGTACGACAGCCGGACGGGCGAAACGCAGGTCGAGGACATCGTCACGCGCGTGCGCTTTCGCTCGCTGCCCGAGGCCGAACTCGACGCGTATCTGCGCGCGGAAACGCCGTACGACGTCGCCGGCAGCGCAAAGTCCGAAGGGCTCGGCATCGCACTGCTCGACGCGATCGACTCGAACGACCCGACCGCGCTCGTCGGCCTGCCGCTGATCGCGCTCACGCGCATGCTGCGCGCCGCCGAATATCCGTTGTTCGCAACCGCCCGTGGAGACCGCGCATGACCGCCGGCACGCTTTACCTCGTCCCGAACACGCTCGGCGAGGGCGACGAATCGATGCTCGCGGCGGTCTTGCCCGCGGCCGTACAGGCGCGCGCCGGCACGCTCGGCTATTACATCGGCGAGAACGCGAAGACGACGCGCGCGTTTCTGAAGAAGATCGGCACGACGCGCCCGATCCAGGAAATCGAGATCCGCGAGTTGAACGTCAATACGCCGGCCGGCGAAATCGACCGGCTTCTCGCGCCCGTGCTCGCCGGCGCAGACGCCGGCCTCGTGTCGGAAGCCGGCTGCCCGGCCGTCGCCGACCCCGGTGCATTGTTGGTGCGCCGCGCGCACGAGCGCGGCGTGAAGGTCGTGCCGCTCGTCGGGCCGAGTTCGATCCTGCTTGCACTGATGGCATCGGGCCTGAACGGCCAGAGCTTCGCGTTCAACGGCTACCTGCCGGTCGACGCGGCCGCGCGCGCCAAACGCCTGCGCGAACTCGAGCAACTGTCACGCAAGGCGCGCCAGACGCAGATCTTCATCGAAACGCCATACCGGAATCACGCGATGCTCGACACGCTGGTCGCGACCTGCGCACCGTCGACGCAGATCTGCGTCGCGGCCGACCTGACCCTCGCGACCGAGACGATCGCGAGCCGTACCGTAGCGGACTGGAAAAAGGCGCCTGCGCCGAATCTGCACAAGCGCCCTGCGATCTTCCTGCTGTTGGCGAACTGAACGCAACCGGCGATCCGCCGGGTGAACGGCGGGCCATCGCGGCCCGCCCGATTCTGGTCAGCGCAAGCTGACCGCTGCGCCGCCGGCCGTCAGCGCCTTCATCGCGGCGCCGCCGACGGCCGCGCCAAACTTGCGCGCGACGCGGTTCGTCAGGCTTTCCTTCACCGTATAGTCGACGAGATCAGGCGCCTTCAGCACGTCGCGCGCGACCGTGTCGGTCGTGCCGTAGCCGTCTGCCAGCCCGAGCTCGACGCTCTTCTCGCCGGTCCAGAACAGGCCCGAGAACATGTCGGGCGTCTCGTGCAGCCGCTTGCCGCGGCCATCCTTCACGGCCTTGATGAACTGCGCGTGCACCTGGTCGAGCAATGCCTGCGCATGCGCGTCCATCTTCGGCGTTTCCGGCGAGAACGGGTCGTAGAAGCCCTTGTTTTCGCCCGACGTATGCAGACGCCGCTCGACGCCGAGCTTGCCCATCAGCCCAGTAAAGCCAAACCCGTCCATCAGCACGCCGATCGATCCGACGATGCTCGCCTTGTCGACGAAGATCTTGTCGGCCGCAGACGCGATGTAATAGCCCCCCGATGCGCACATGTCGGTCACGACGACGTACAGTGGCTTGTCCGGATACTTCGCGCGCAGCCGGCGAATCTCGTCGTAGACCATCCCGGCCTGCACCGGGCTGCCGCCCGGGCTGTTGATCCGCAGCACGACACCGGCCGTGCCGTCGTCGTCGAACGCCGCATCGAGCGCCGTGTTGATGTCGTCGGCGTTTGCGTTGACGCCGGCCGCGATCTCGCCGTCGATCGTCACGAGCGCCGTATGCCGCCCGCTCGCCGAGAACTTCGAATCGCTCGAGAAATCGATCAACGCGAACGCGAACAGCACGAACACGGCGAGGAACGCGAAGCGGAAGAAGATCTTCCAGCGCCGCGCCGCGCGCTGCTCCTTGACGGCCGCGAGCGCGATCCGCTCGAGCGCCGCACGCTCCCAGTTCGGTTCACGGCTGTCGGGACGGGAGGAGGAATCCGGGGAATTCGGTTGGTCGGCCATGCAGTGTTGTCGTTAGTCGGTCGTGGCGGGAATGGCGGGACGCAGGTCAGCGTCGGGCACCCAGAATACCGCACGCCCGTCGGACGTGTCGCGCTCGTTGACCTCCACCGGCCGCAGGCGGCCGCCACGGCACGGGCCGCCGACGCACTTGCCGGTATTCGGCTCGTAGATCGCGCCGTGCGTCGCGCACATCAGATAGAGGCCCGACGATTCGAAGAACTGCCCTTCTTCCCAGTCGAGTTCCATCGGCACATGCGCGCAGCGATTCAGGTAACCGTATGCCTGGCCCTCGTAGCGCACGAAGAACACCACGGCCTGCTCGCCGCGCAGCGTCGCGTCGACGCGCACGCCGGCGCCGCCGTCGGCCAGGGCATCCGATGCGCACACGCGCACGGCGTCCGGCGCCGCGCTCATGCGTGCTCCCGCAGCCATGCGGCCAACGCGCCGACGTCCGGCGCGACGAAGCGCGGCGCGAGCGCAGCCAGTGCGTCGGCCGTGTGCGCGCCGTACGCGACGCCGACGCCGGCCGCCCCGGCACTCGCGGCCATCTGCAGGTCGTGCGTCGTGTCGCCGATCATCACGGTGCGCGACAGGTCCTGCCCCAATTCCCGGGACAGCTCATGCAACATCGCCGGATGGGGTTTCGAGAAGGTCTCGTCGGCGCAGCGCGTCGCATCGAACAGGCTCGTCAGCTTCGACTGGTCGAGTACGCGGTTCAGCCCGACTCGCCCCTTGCCGGTTGCAACGGCAAGCAGGTAGCCCGTGTCGCGCAGCTCGGCGAGCAGTTCCCGCACGCCGGCGAACAACTCGATGCGCTGGTCGTCGAGCAGATAGTGGTAGCGGTAGCGCTCGGCGAGCCGCGCATAGTCGGACGGATCGAGGGTCGGAGCCGTAATCTGCAGCGCATCGCGCAGGCCGAGGCCGATCACGTAGCGCGACGCCTCGTCGGACGGCGTGGGCAGGCCGAGATCGCGGCATGCCGCCTGGATGCTGTGCGCGATGTGCGCAGTCGAATCCATCAGCGTGCCGTCCCAGTCGAAGACGATCAGGTCAAATTGCTGTCGAGCCATGCGGTTCAGGCGGTATCGCGCAATGCGCTGAGTTGATCGAGGAAGCGCCGGCATTCGTCCGGCAGCGGCGCATCGAACTGCAGTGCCTCACCGGTCAGCGGGTGAGCGAGCCGCAGCCGGTACGCATGCAGGAACATCCGTTTCAACGACGGCTGCGCATTCGCGCGCGCCAGCGCCTTGTTCAGTGCGAAATCGCCATACTTGGCGTCGCCGGCGATCGGCAGGCCGAGATGCGCGAGGTGCACACGGATCTGATGGGTCCGACCCGTTTTGAGTTCCGCTTCGAGAAGGGCGTACTCGGGCCAAAGGTCGACGAGGTTGAACACCGTATGCGACGGCAGCCCGTCGTCCTGCACACGCACGCGCCGCTCTCCTTCCGGGGTCGAATACTTGAACAGCGGCGCCTTCACCGCGCGGCGACGCCCCCAGTCGGACTGCCATTCACCGTGGACGCATGCGAAGTAGCGCTTGTCCATCTTGTTCTCGCGAATCTGTTCGTGCAGGCCCACCAGCGCCGTGCGCTTCTTCGCGAGCATCAGGATCCCGGACGTCTCGCGGTCCAGCCGGTGCACGAGTTCGAGGAATTTCGCGCGCGGGCGCGCCTGGCGCATCTGCTCGATCACGCCGAACGCGACGCCGCTGCCGCCGTGAACGGCGACCCCGGCCGGCTTGTTGATGACGAGCATCGCGTCGTCCTCGAACAGCACGTCGAAGTGCGCGGGCGGCACGATGGTGGCTTCGGCGCGCGCGAGATCGGCTGCGGCCACGCGTATGGGCGGCACGCGGACGATGTCGCCGAACGCGAGCCGGTACTGCGCATCGACCCGGCCCTTATTCACGCGCACTTCGCCGCTGCGCAGGATCCTGTAAATATGGCTTTTCGGCACGCCTTTACAGACGCGCAACAGGAAGTTGTCGATACGCTGACCGACCGAGCTTTCGTCGATCTCGAGCATCGATACCTGGCCGCTTGCGACCGAATTCTGGGATATTTTGCCTAACTCGTTCATACTGAATATAATTTTGCCCAGCCAGACGTTGCGGGCGGCCTCACCGGCCGGCCCGGACCAACCGGGCAAGGCGCAAGCGCAAACCGCTATTTTACTTGCGCCGGGGGTCTGCTGCTCGCCCCTAATCAAAGAGAAGCAGCAAGTTGCACGCACGGCGCCGCCCGTCGGCAAGGATCGCGCCCACAGGCGGATTCGGTCGGCAAGGCGCCGCGGTAACGGAAAGTTGGTTGAAAAGAATTTGATTGGCAGCCCGACGGCGCGAAGTGCGTCCGGGCAGGCTGCCGGTTGCGAAAATTACGGCGTTGCGCCCGATTTGGCTCCGCGAAGCGTGCGGGGCCTGGCGACGTCAAACCAGGGAAGTACACCCCAGGCGGGAAAGTCGGGCTGGATTCGATACTCCCCGCTGCGGCCCAAGCCGCAGCATCTGCCGCCCGTTGGCACGCGCGACGCATGACGACGCGCCCCGCGGCAGTGCCCGGCCTCAGGCTTAGCGCGCTTTGACAGCGTGCGGTGTGTGGACGCCGTGCTTTGAAGCCGTGTTCGCAGGTGCCCTATGGCCGCCGGCCCCGTCTTTCGGGCCCAAGCGCCTCTTCAGGCAATTCTCCCCGCCATCGTTCCCGCTCCAGCGTGCTTGTGACAACACAACAAGGCGCGGCCTGCCGTCGTTCCCGCCCTCGCGACTGACAACCGCGAGGCGCCGCCAGTAGAGCCGCCTGGAGTCGTTCATGAAACGCATGCTGTTCAATGCGACGCAGCAAGAGGAGCTGCGCGTCGCCATCGTAGATGGGCAGAAGCTCATCGACATCGACATCGAGACAGCCGGGCGCGAACAGCGCAAAGGCAATATCTACAAAGGTGTCATCACCCGTATCGAGCCGTCGCTCGAAGCGTGCTTCGTCAACTACGGCGAAGACCGCCACGGCTTCCTGCCGTTCAAGGAAGTCGCCCGCCAGTACTTCAAGGAAGGCATCGACATGCGCTCCGCGCGCATTCAGGACGCCCTGCGCGAAGGTCAGGAACTGATCGTCCAGGTCGAGAAGGAAGAGCGCGGCAACAAGGGCGCAGCCCTCACCACGTTCATTTCGCTCGCCGGCCGCTACCTGGTGCTGATGCCGAACAACCCTCGCGGCGGCGGCGTGTCGCGCCGGATCGAAGGTGACGAGCGTCAGGAACTGCGCGAAACGATGGCTCAACTGCAGATCCCGGACGGCATGAGCATGATCGCCCGTACCGCGGGCATCGGCCGCAGCGCCGAGGAACTGCAGTGGGACCTGAACTACCTGCTGCAACTGTGGCGCGCGATCGAAGCGGCGTCGCAAAGCGGCAACGCCGGCCAGCCGATGCTGATCTACCTGGAATCGAGCCTCGTGATCCGCGCGATCCGGGACTATTTCCAGCCCGATATCGGCGAAATCCTGATCGACACGAACGAAATTCACGATCAGGCCCGCGCATTCATGGACATCGTGATGCCGGACAACGTCGCGAAGGTGAAGCGCTACCACGACGACGTGCCGCTGTTCTCCCGCTTCCAGATCGAGCACCAGATCGAGACCGCGTACTCGCGCACGGTGCCGCTGCCGTCCGGCGGCGCGATCGTGATCGACCACACCGAAGCACTCGTCGCGATCGACGTGAACTCGGCACGCGCGACCAAGGGCGCGGACATCGAGGAAACGGCCACCCGCACGAACCTCGAAGCGGCCGACGAAGTCGCCCGCCAGCTCCGCCTGCGCGACCTCGGCGGCCTGATCGTGATCGATTTCATCGACATGGAATCGGCGAAGAGCCAGCGCGAAGTCGAGCAGCGCCTGAAAGACGCGCTCAAGCATGACCGCGCGCGCGTCCAGATGGGCAAGATCTCCCGTTTCGGCCTGATGGAACTGTCGCGCCAGCGCCTGCGTCCGGCCCTGTCGGAAGGCAGCCACGTGACCTGCCCGCGTTGTAACGGCACCGGCCACATCCGCGATACCGAATCGTCCGCGCTGCAGGTCCTGCGGATCATTCAGGAAGAGGCAATGAAGGAAAACACCGCGGCGATCCACTGCCAGGTGCCGGTCGAGGTGACCGCCTTCCTGCTCAACGAAAAGCGTCAGGAAATCAACAAGATCGAGTCGCGCTTCAAGGTCGGTATCGTGCTGATCCCGAACAAGCACCTCGATACGCCGCACTACAAGCTCGAGCGCCTGCGCCACGACGACGCACGTCTCGACGATCCGCGCGCGTCCTGGAAGATGGCCGAGGAAGCAGCCCGCGAACTCGAGTCGGAAACCGGCTACAGCAAGCGCGCGGCGGAAGTGAAGCCGAAGCAGGAAGCCGCGGTTAAGGGCATCACGCCCGAGCGTCCGGCCCCGAGCCCGGCACCGCAGCGCCCGGTCGAACCCGTTGCGGCGCCCGCACCTGTCGCGCCGGCAAGCGGCGGCTTCATCGGCTGGCTGAAAGGCCTGTTCGGCGTGTCGCCGGCGCCCGCACCCGCACCGGTTGCTCCGGCACCGGCGAAGGAGCAGGCAGCCCGTCCGGCTCGCGGCGAACGCACCGAGAAGTCCGAGCAGCGCGGCGAACGCGGCGGCGATCGCAACCGCAATCGTCGTGGCGGCGCCCAGCAGGCGCAAGGCGGCCGCGACCAGGCCGCAGCCGGGCGTGGCCAGCCGCAACGCCAGGAACGCGAAGGCAAGGAAGCACGCGAGCCGCGTGAAGCACGTGAGCCGCGCGAAGGCCGTGAGCCGCGTGAGGGCCGCGAGCCGCGCGAGGGTCGTGAACCGCGTGAAGGTCGCGAGGGCCGTGGTCCGCGCGAAGGCCGCGAGCCGCGTGAAAGCCGTGAGCCGCGCGAACCGCGTGAGAACCGCGAACCGCGCGAACGTGCCGAGCAGCCGGAAGGCGTCGAAGCAGCCGGTCGTGGTGAGCGCCAGGAACGCGGCGAACGTCGCGAGCGCGGCGAGCGCCGCAAGCCGACCCAGCATGCAGCAACGCTGGAAACCGTCACCCGTGGCGAAACCCATCCGGAACCGGAAGCCGACAAGGCTCTCGCAGAAGCCCTGCCCGGCGCCGAGCTGGCAGCTGACGCGGAAGCCGGCGCGCGTGATGGCGAGGAACGTCGCCGTCGCCGTCGCGGCCGCCGCGGCGGTCGTCGCGAGCGCGAGGAAGACGGCGCAGTCGTCGACCACACCGAGCAAGGCGCAGAAGGCGAAGTGACGGTGCACGCAGTGACGCCGGAAGCAACGGCTGCTGCCGAACCGGCCCACACGGCCGCACCGGCAGTCGCCGTGGCAGCCGCCGCGGCAAGCGCCGTCGTCGCCGAGGCAGTGGTCGAGCACCATGCCGAACCGGCAACACCGGCCGCTGTCGAGCCGCAGCCGGCACCGGTACACGTCGAAGCAGCGCCGGCCGAAGCACCGGTAGTCGCCCAGGCAGCAGAACCGGCACCGATCGCACCGGCCGTCGCGACGGAAGCGGGTCCGGCGCCGGTCGCGGTTTCGCCGACCGACGCGTTCGAAGTACCGGCAGCGCCTGTCGCCGTCGAGGCGCCGCAGCCGGCACCCGTCGAGCAAGCTGCACCGGTCGTGACGACCGAAGCCGCTCCGGCGGCTGCCGAGCCTGCCCATGTCGAAGCAGCGCCGGTCGAGGCCGTCGCAGCACCGGCACCGGCTCCCGCCCAACCGGCAGCCGCGCCCGCTTCGGCGAGCCTGGATACCGTGCTGGAGCAGGCCGGTCTCGTCTGGGTGAACACGGACGCCGACAAGTTCGCCGCTGCGCAGGAAGCCGCGTCGCGCCTCCCGCGTCCGGCTCGCGTGCCGCGCGAACGCAAGGTGCTGCCGCCGGTCGATCCGGCCCCGATGCAGCAGGTCGAAACGACGCATCACTGATCGACGCATCGTCCGACCAGGAAAAGCCCGCCTCCGGCGGGCTTTTTCACGTCCGCGCTGCGGGTTTCCGCCCACCGGCCCCGGCGGCCGCTTGCGGCTAAAATAGAGGCCTGGTCCGCACTTCTTTCAACATGTCCCGACGCATCATTCCTCTCGCCGACGTCAGCGGGATGCCGGACGTCTCCGGTGTCGCGCATGCCCCGGACGGCACGCTGGCCGACACGTTCGCCAGGCCGCTGCGCGACCTGCGCATTTCGGTGACGGATCGCTGCAACTTCCGCTGCGTGTACTGCATGCCGCGCGCCGTCTTCGACAAGGACTACCCGTTCCTGCCGCACAGCGCGCTGCTCACGCTCGAGGAAATCGAACGCGTGGCGCGACTCTTTGTCGCACACGGCGTCGAGAAGATCCGCATCACGGGCGGCGAGCCGCTGCTGCGCAAGAATCTCGAATTCCTGATCGAGCGCCTCGCACGCCTGACCACGCATGACGGGCGCCCGCTCGACCTGACGCTCACGACCAACGGTTCGCTGCTCGCACGCAAGGCGCGCGCGCTGAAGGACGCCGGGCTCACACGCGTGACAGTCAGCCTCGACGCGCTCGACGATACGTTGTTCAAGCGCATGAACGATGCCGAGTTCGCGAGCGCCGACGTGCTCGACGGCATCTTTGCGGCCCAGGCCGTGGGCCTCGCGCCGGTCAAGGTCAACATGGTCGTGAAGCGCGGCACCAACGACAGCGAGATTCTGCCGATGGCCGAGCGTTTCCGCGGGACCGGCGTGATCCTGCGCTTCATCGAATACATGGACGTCGGCACGTCGAACGGCTGGAACATGACCGAGGTGCTGCCATCGGCGGACGTCATCGCACGGATCGCCGAACACTTCCCGCTCGTGCCGCTCGATCCGCACACGGCGGCAGAGACCGCGCAGCGCTGGGGCTATGCGGACGGCAGCGGCGAGATCGGCGTGATTTCGAGCGTCACGCAGGCCTTCTGTGGCGACTGCACGCGCGCGCGGCTGTCCACCGAAGGCAAGCTGTACCTGTGCCTGTTCGCGTCGACGGGCCACGACCTGCGCGCGCTCGTGCGCGGTGGCGCGAGCGACGCCGAGATCGCGACCGCGATCGCCCGCATCTGGCAGGCCCGCACCGACCGTTATTCGCAACTGCGCGGTAGCGCGGCTGCCGACGCCGTGCCCGACGGCGCCGGCAAGCGGGTCGAGATGTCGTATATCGGCGGCTGATGCTCACTGCCCTTCCCGCCCTCTTACCATGCCTGCTTCCGCGTCTCCCTCGATTGCCGGCCTGCTGCTCGCAGGCGGGCGCGCCACACGCATGGATGGCGTCGACAAGGGCCTGCAGTTGCTCGACGGCACACCGCTCGCGCTGCACGTGCTGCGCCGGCTCTCGCCGCAGGTCGACGAGACGCTGATCAGCGCGAATCGCCATGCCGATCGCTATGCCGAACTCGGTGCGCCGTTCGACGCGCGCATCGTCGCGGACGAAACGCCCGACTTCCCCGGCCCGCTCGCGGGCCTGCTCGCCGGCATGCGGGCGGCACGCGCGCCGCTCGTCGCGTGCTCGCCGTGCGATACACCCTATCTGCCGGCCGACCTCGTCGCACGGTTGCAGGCAGCGCTCGACGCGCAGCAGGCCGACATCGCCATGGCGGTGACCGTCGACGCACGACAGGCACGCTCGCCGCAGCCGACGTTCGCGTTGCTGCGCACGTCGCTGGCCGACGATCTCGCCGCCCGGCTCGCCGCCGGCGACCGCAAGGTGCGTGCGTGGTACGCACGCCACAAGACGGTCGAAGTCGAGTTCCACGACGAGCGTGCGTTTTACAATGCCAACTCCTGGCAGGAACTCGCCGCGCTGGCCCGCCGCTGACGGCGCTCGTACGGTTCCCGCCCGGCGCCCGCCGCACGCGACACCCGCGCCCAGGCACCCTCCTCGCGCCACCGGCCACGAACCCGATACGCCTTGCGGCGCAGTCCGACTGATGATCACGCAATCCTCGCCCGCCCCCCGAACCGCACCCGATTCCGATGCTCCGCTGTCGCTCGCCGACGCGCAGGCGCTCGCGTGCCGCTTCGCGGTGCCCGTCGACGCGTGTGACACGGTGACGCTGCGCGATGCACTCGATCGCGTGCTCGCGGCCGACGTGAACGCGCCGTTCGACATTCCCGCGTACGACAACTCGGCGATGGACGGCTATGCGTTCGACGGCAGCGCCGGGATGCACGCATCGCAGCAGGCGGAGCTCACGCTGACGGTCGCCGGCACCGCGCTCGCCGGCCATCCGTTCGGCGGCGCCATCGCCGCCGGATCATGCGTGCGCATCATGACGGGCGCGCCGATGCCGGCCGGCTGCGATACGGTGATTCCGCAGGAACGCGTGCGCGTCGACGGCGACACGATTCGCTTCGCCGCGCACGACATCGCACGCGGCGCGAACTGCCGCAAGGCCGGCGAGGATCTCGCGCGCGGCGCGTGCGCGCTTGCCGCGGGCCGCATCCTGCGGCCGTCCGATCTCGGCCTGCTCGCGTCGTTCGGCATCACCGAGGTTTCGGTGCGCCGGCGCGTGCGCGTCGCCGTGTTCTCCACCGGCGACGAACTGCGCGAGCCCGGCGAGCCGCTCGGCCCCGGCGCACTGTACGACAGCAATCGCGGGATGCTGATCGCGATGCTCGAAAGGCTGCATGTCGATGCGGTCGATCTCGGGATCGTCCGCGACGACCCGGCCGCGCTCGAAGCCGCGTTGCGCGGCGCGGTCGCCGCGCAGGCCGACGCGGTGATCACGTCCGGTGGCGTATCGGTCGGCGAAGCCGACTTCACGCGCGACGTCATGGCCCGGCTCGGCGACGTGACGTTCGCGAGTCTCGCGCTGCGTCCCGGGCGGCCGCTCGCGTGCGGCACGCTCACGCGCGCGGCCAACGGTGCCGGTCATACGCTGTTTTTCGGGCTGCCCGGCAACCCGGTCGCGTCTGCCGTGACGTTCTACGCGATCGTGCGCCCCGCGCTGCTGACGCTGGCCGGTGCGCAGACTCCGCCGCCGGCGATGTACACGGCGCTCAGCACGCATGCGCTGAAGTCGCGCCCCGGCCGCACCGACTACCTGCGCGGCATCGCCACGCGCGCCGCCGACGGCCGCTGGCACGTCGCACCGGCCGGCTCGCAGAGTTCCGCGTCACTGAGCGGCCTCTCGGCCGCCAACTGTTTCATCGTCCTGGGCCACGATACCGCGGCAGTCGACGCGGGCACCCCGGTCGACATCCTGCCGCTCGACGGCCTGATCTGAATTCCACTATCGGTATATCTCTACGGGGGCAATCCGCACATGAAGAAACAAATTTCGTCGATCGCCGCGGGGCAGACCGCCAAGGCGCTGATCCTCGTCTACCTGACGTTCAGCGTGCCGATCGTGCTGCTCGGCATCCTCGTCGCGTACGTCCGCTACGGGATGGTCGAACTGAGCACGATCCTGAGCGCGCTGCTGCTGAACGCCATCCTCGGCTTCGTGCTGCTGTGGATCGCATGCCACGCGTACAACTGGGTCGCATCGCGCTTCGGCGGCATCGAGATCGTGCTGTCCGATCCGCCGGAGGAAGCGTGAGCGGCACACCGCTGATCCGCGCCGCGCAGGCACGCGATGTCGGCGCGATCCTCGCGCTGATGCGCGAACTGGCGGAGTTCGAGAAGCTCACGCACCTGTTCGTTGCGACCGAAGCCGATCTCGCCGACGCGCTGTTCAGCACGCAGCCTGCCGCCGAGGCACGGGTGGCCGAACATGACGGCGCGATCGTCGCGTATGCGCTGTTCTTCCACAATTATTCGACATTCCTCGGCCGTCGCGGCCTCTATCTCGAGGATCTGTACGTACAGCCGTCGCAGCGCGGCACGGGCCTCGGCACCGCGATGCTGCGTCACCTCGCGGCACTGGCCGTCGAGCGACGTTGCGGGCGCTTCGAATGGTCGGTCCTCGACTGGAACCAACCGGCGATCGATTTCTACGAAAAGATGGGCGCAACCGTGCTGCCCGACTGGCGCATCGTTCGCGTCACGGGCGACGCACTGGGCACGCTCGCCGGGCATTGATCGCGGGCCGGCCGCGCCGGCACGTGATTCAAAAGAAAACGGGCGCCGCAGCGCCCGTTTTTGCTTTCCGGCCAATGTCGGCCAGGTGCGTCACGCGTCGTCCGCATCGGCGCCGTCGGCCCCTTCCGCGCCGAGCAGCCCGGCCGCCGTGTCGCCCGGCAGCGCCTCGACCTGCTTCAGCTTGCGGCTCATCACGCGCGTACGCTGCTCGGCGGACTCGATCGAGCGCGTGACCGTTTCGAGCTGCGCCTTCGTGCGCGCGAGCACGTCGCCGAACTTGCCGAACTCCGTCTTCACAGCGCCGAGCACCTGCCACACCTCGCTCGAGCGCTGCTCGATCGCGAGCGTGCGGAACCCCATCTGCAGGCTGTTCAGCAATGCGGTGAGCGTCGTCGGGCCGGCGACCGTCACGCGATAGTCGCGCTGCAGCAGGTCGGTCAGCCCCGGGCGACGCAGGATCTCCGCATAGAGCCCTTCGGTCGGCAGGAACAGCAGCGCGAAATCGGTCGTGTGCGGCGGCGAGACGTACTTCTCGGCGATCGTGCGCGCCTCCAGCCGCACGCGTGCTTCGAGCGCGCGGGCCGCCTCGTCGACCGCCACCGCATCGGCGCGCTCCTGCGCGTCGATCAACCGCTCGTAGTCCTCGCGCGGGAATTTCGCGTCGATCGGCAGCCACACGGGCGGCGCGTCGCGCGTGCCGGCATCGCGCCCCGGCAGCCGGATCGCGAACTCGACGCGCTCGCTGCTCTTCGGCACCGTCGCGACGTTCTTCGCGTACTGCTCGGGCGTCAGCATCTGCTCGAGCAGCGCCTCGAGCTGCACTTCCCCCCAGGTGCCGCGCGTCTTCACGTTGGTCAGCACCTTCTTCAGGTCGCCAACGCCCGCCGCGAGCGTCTGCATCTCGCCGAGCCCGCGATGCACCTGCTCGAGCCGGTCCGACACGAGCTTGAACGACTCACCGAGCCGCTGCTCGAGTGTCGCGTGCAGCTTCTCGTCGACTGTGCGGCGCATCTCCTCGAGCTTCGCCGCGTTGTTCGTCTCGATTTCCTTCAGCCGCTGTTCGAGCGTCGCGCGCACCTCGCCGATCCGGCGGTCGTTCGCTTCGGTCAGTTGCGTGAGCTGCCGGTTCAACGTGTCGCCGAACAGCCTGAGTGCGCCCGTCTGCTCCTCGCGCGCCTGCTGCGCCTGCCGCTGCACGCTCTCGCGCATCGCGTCGAATTGCTGCGCATTGCCGGCGACAAGCTTGCCGAGCTGCTGCGCAAAACCTTCGATCTGGTTGTTCTGCACGGTCGCCACGCTCGTCAGTTGCGCGGCGAGCGTCTGCTGAAGCTGTGCGAAGCTGCCGGCCAGCTCGGTGCGCGAGCCGCGCGCGTTCTCGACGATCTCGCCACGCAGTTCGCGTTCGAGCCGCTCGACCGCGCGCGCCTGCGCATGCGCGGCGTCCTCGATCTGGTCGCCCAGTACCGCCGCATCGTCGTGGCGGCCACCACCACGCACGAGCGCGACGATCGCCACCGCAAGCGCGACGGCCAGCACGACGACCGCCGCAAGCAACAACGTCATCGTCATACGCGCGGCTTCCCGATCACGTCAGGGTTGATCGGATTCAGCGGCTGCCCGGCGCGCGGCCCTTCGCCCAGCGCGGCGATCAGGTTGTCGGCGGCGAGGTTCGCCATCGCGCGGCGCGTTTTTTCGGTCGCGCTCGCGATATGCGGCGTCAGCACGACGTTCGGCACCTCGAGCAGCGCCGGATGGACCGTCGGCTCGCCTTCGTACACATCGAGGCCGGCCGCGGCGATCGTCCCGTCGCGCAGCGCGACGGCCAGCGCCGCGTCGTCGACGATCCCGCCGCGCGCGATGTTGGTCAGCGTCGCGGTGGGCTTCATCTTCGCGAGCTCGGCCGCGCCGATCGTGTGGTGGTTCTCCTTCGTATACGGCAGCACGAGCACGACGTGATCGGCACGGGCAAGCAGCGCATCCTTCGACACGTATTCGGCATTCAGCTCGGCCTCGATCTCGGGCGCGACCCGCGACCGGTTGTGATAGGTCACCTGCATGCCGAAGCCGCGCGCACGGCGCGCGAGCGCCTGGCCGATGCGCCCCATCCCGATGACGCCGAGCGTCGAGCCGTAAATGTCAGTGCCGAGGAAACCGTCGTACGCCCACTTCTGCCAATGGCCGGCCCGCAGCCAGTGCTCGGATTCGGCAATCCGGCGTGCTGCGGCCATCATCAGCGCCCAACCGAAATCGGCAGTCGACTCGTTCAGCACGTCGGGGGTGTTGGTGCCGAGCACGTTCGCCGCGTTGAACGCGGCCATGTCGAAATTGTTGTAGCCGACCGCCATGTTCGACACGACGCGCAGGCGCGGCGCCGCCGCGAGTTCGGCCGCGCCGACCGGATCGCCAGCCGTCAGCGCACCGTCCTTGTCGGCCAGACGCGCGGCGAGCGCATCGGGTGCGAGTGCGTCGCCGTTGTTCCAGTCGACGTCGAAATACTGCTTGAGGCGCTCGATCACGTCCGGAAAGATCGGACGCGCGACCAGGATCTTCTGCATCGCCATCTCCGCATGCTGCGGACGGATCGCAGCGCGCCGTGCGCCGCCGGGACCGCCCGCCCTAGGTTGAAAATCGTCAGCTTACGCCGTGAAGAAGATCCACGACGTCAGCAGGAATACCGGTATCAGCACGACCAGCGCCCAGCCGAGATACGCAAAGAAGCTCGGCATCTTCACGCCGCGCGATTCGGCGATCGCCTTCACCATGAAGTTCGGCGCGTTGCCGATATAGCTGTTCGCGCCCATGAACACCGCGCCCGCGGAAATCGCGGCGAGCGTCGACGCGCCGGTCGTCATCAGCGACTGCGCATCGCCACCCGCGAGGTTGAAGAACACGAGATAGGTCGGCGCGTTGTCGAGGAACGACGACAGGATGCCGGTCGCCCAGAAGTACATCGCGTCGATCGGCTTGCCGTCCGGCCCCGTGACGAGATGGACGATCTGCGCGAATGCGCCGTCGGCCCCGGCGCGCAGGATCACAATCACTGGCGCGATCGTCACGAAGATCCCCGCGAACAGCTTCGCGACTTCCTCGATCGGCGCCCAGTTGAACGCGTTGCCCTCGCGCGCGGAGCGCGGCGTCAGCGCGAGCGACGCGAGCGTTACGACCACGAGCGCGACATCGCGCACGAGATTCTGCAGCGCGACATGCGTGCCCCACACGTCGAACGTGATGCCCGGCTTCCACACGCCGCTCATCAGCACCAGGCCGATCACGGCTGCGAGCAGCACGAAATTGATCTTGCCGTCGATCGACAGCCTGTCGCTATCCGGCGTCGGATCGAGCACGGCCGGCCGCTCCTCGCCGCCCTTGCGGTAGAAGTACGTATCGAGCGCGAAGAACAGCGCCAGCAGCACAACGCAGATGAACAGCATCGGCAGTGCGAGATGCGTGGTCGTCCAGAAGAAGCTCACGCCATTCAGGAAACCGAGGAACAGCGGCGGATCGCCGAGCGGCGACAGCGAGCCGCCCGCGTTCGCGACGAGGAAGATGAAGAAGATCACGACATGCACGACATGCTTGCGGTTGTCGTTGGCGCGCAGCAGTGGCCGGATCAGCAGCATCGCGGCGCCCGTCGTACCCATCACGCTCGCGAGCAGCGTGCCGAGCGCGAGGATCGCGGTATTCAGCTTCGGCGTGCCGTGCAGGTTGCCGTTCACGCAGATGCCGCCCGCGACCGTATAGAGCGCGGTGAGCAGCACGATGAACGGGATGTATTCCTCGAGCAGCGCATGCACGAGCGTGCCGAACGCGGTGCCCGCGCCGAACGCGAACGCGAACGGGATCAGGAACACGACCGCCCATCCGGCCGCAATCTTGCCGAAGTGGTGATGCCAGAACACGGGGGCGACGAGCGGGAACAGTGCGATGGACAGCAGGATCCCGGCGAACGGGATACCCCAGAGTGCAGACAGCGTGGCACCGTCGAGCGTTGCGGCCGATGCAAGCGCGGGAACGGCGCCAAGCGCGATCCCCGACGCCATGCCCGCCCAGGCGGCATGTCGTTTCATGCGGAACTTCCTTGTTCGAGTGGTAGTGAATGCAGCGGCGCGTCACGCGCCCCGTACAACGATCACGTGAACGCGGTACGGGCCGTGCGCGCCCAGTACGATGGTCTGCTCGATATCGCCCGTGCGCGACGGGCCCGACACGAAATTGACCGCGCGCGGCAATTCGCCACGCTCCGAGCGGATCAGCGCAAATGCGTCTTCATGACCGGCGACGATCCGCGACGCGGGAACGATTGCGATATGCGTTTCCGGCAGCAGGCCGGCCGACGCATAGGTGTCGGGGCCGGACAGCAGCACCAGCGAGCCCGTTTCGGCGGTCGCGCAAAAGCAGCCGGTGACGCCGACCAGATCGCCGTCGCGCGGCTTGCGGCATTCGACCGACAGGCCTGCGCCCGCCCAGTCGAAATCGGCCAGCGTGCGCCACGCGACGGCCTGCGTCGGCAGGCCGTGAATGGAAAGGTAGCGAGCCGCGGCGGCCGGTACCTCGGCAAGCGTCGCGACTTCGTCGACCGTCGTCGACAGGCGTGCCGCTTCGTCGACGAATGCAGCGACGAGATCGGCCGGCGCCGGCGGGCGCGGGCCCTCCGGATGACGGGCGAGATAGTCGGCAACGCCGTCGCGCTCGGCCGAATCGGGTTCGGCCGCACGCCCCTGTGCCGCGCGAATGCGCGCGAGGATCTGACGACGGGCAGCGGAAGTGTCCATGAACGGTCCTCGTGACGTTGGCGGGCGATACCGTCGGATTATACCGGCCGACCTCGCCGCAACGCGGTTTTGGCCGTTCGGCCGACGCCTACTTCGACGCGTCTTCCTCGAGCGGCTGCGCGATGCCGAACACCTGGCGCAGGTACGCGAGATACGCCTTGTCGTCGCACATGCTCTTGCCCGGCGAATCCGACAGCTTCGCGACCGGCTGGCCGTTGCAGCGGACCATCTTGATCACGATCTGCAGCGGCACGTAGCCGAGATCGTTGGTGAGGTTCGTGCCCACGCCGAACGCGAGCTTGCAGCGGCCACGGAACCGTTCGTACAGCTGCATGACCTTCGGGATGTCGAGCGCATCCGAGAACACGAGCACCTTGGTACGCGGGTCGCAGCGGTTCGACTCGTAATGGCGCAGCATCCGCTCGCCCCATTCGAACGGATCGCCCGAATCGTGGCGCGCGCCGTCGAACAGCTTGCAGAAGTACATGTCGAAGTCGTTCAGGAATGCATCCATCCCGTAGACGTCCGACAGCGCGATCCCGAGGTCGCCGCGATATTCCTTCGCCCACATCTCGAAGCCGTAGATCTGCGAATCGCGCAGCCGCGGGCCGAGCGCCTGGCAGGCCTGCAGATACTCGTGCGCCATCGTGCCGAGCGGTGTGATGCCGTGCTTCATCGCATAAAGCACGTTGCTCGTGCCCGCGAACTGCGGGCCGAGGCCGTCGCGCAGCGTGAGCGCGACTTCCTCGTGCCAGACCTTCGAGAAGCGCCGACGCGTGCCGTAGTCGGCGATCTTGCAGTCGGCGAATTCGGGCTTCGCGCCGAGCAGCTTGATTTTCTCGCGCAGCCGCTCGCGGCCTTCTCGATAGTCGGGCTCGCGTTGCGTGTTGCGGAAATACACTTCGTTGACGATCGCAAGCACCGGGATCTCGAACAGGATCGTGTGCAGCCACGGCCCCGTGATCTCGATGTCGATTTCACCGTTGCCCTTCGGCGACGGCGTGATCGAGATGTACTTCTCGTTCAGGTGGAACAGCGCGAGGAAATCGACGAAATCGCTCTTGATGAAGCGCATCCGCCGCAGGTAGTCGAGTTCGACGTCGGAAAAACGCAGCGCGCACAGGCCGCGCACCTCGTCGCGGATCTCGTCGATGTACGGCACGAGATCGACGCCGGGCGTGCGGCACCGGAAACGGTATTCGACGCTTGCAGCGGGAAAGTGATGCAGGACGACCTGCATCATCGTGAACTTGTAGAGATCCGTGTCGAGCAGCGAAGTGATGATCATGGTTACGGCACCGCCAATATCGTGACAGGGCCTCGGCGCACCCCGCGCCGCCCGGTCTGTCGGCCATGTTACCCGAATGCGGGCCCGACCATCGTGAAACCGCCTGCCGCCCGGCGCCGGTCACCCCGCCCTACCGGCGTACGGGACAGGCGCCCCGTTGGTGCGCCCCTTCGGCGAGCCACCGGACGCCTCTATAAACTAATCACGAAACGATATAAGCCGGATAGCCGACCACGCCATGCGGGTTTTGCGCTTCAGTTACAATGCCGGTTTTGGCGCATACGCCACCCCATATATACCGCCAAGCAGGAGCGTTTTAATGACTCACGTTGTGACCGAAGGCTGCATCAAGTGCAAATACACGGATTGCGTGGATGTGTGCCCGGTGGATTGCTTCCGTGAAGGTCCCAACTTTCTCGCCATCGATCCGGACGAGTGCATCGACTGCGCCGTGTGCGTCGCCGAGTGCCCGACCAATGCGATCTATGCCGAAGAAGACGTTCCGGGCGACCAGCAGCAGTTCACCGCGCTGAACGCCGAGCTGGCGAAGGACTGGCCGTCGATCACGAAGACCAAGCCGGCACCGGCCGACGCAGACGAGTGGAAGGACGTGCAGGACAAGCTGCACCTGCTCGAGCGCTGATCGCGCAGCGGCCGCAAAAAAAATTTGTGCGCCGTGGCTCAAAAGTATTGACGACCTGATCAACGCTCCATATAATCTCGTTTCTCTGCTGTTGTTGTTTGTTCCCCGATAGCTCAGTCGGTAGAGCGCCGGACTGTTAATCCGTAGGTCCCTGGTTCGAGCCCAGGTCGGGGAGCCAAAAACGCATAGGCCCGTTGAAAGTGGACGGGCTTTTTGCTGGTAGACAAACAAGCATGCAGATGTACCGATTTATTCCCCGATAGCTCAGTCGGTAGAGCGCCGGACTGTTAATCCGTAGGTCCCTGGTTCGAGCCCAGGTCGGGGAGCCAAATAGCGAAAGGCCCGTCAATCGACGGGCCTTTTGTTTTTCCGGCCCGCCTTTCGACTTTCGTCGCCCGGTCGCGCGCATGCTAGAGTCTCTGTCCCGCATTCGCATCCGGTTCCATCGATGAAGCACCGCCTCCTCCGCTCGGCCCCCTTCGCCCTCCTGCTTTCCGCGTTCGCCGCGGCGCCGCTCGCGCACGCAGAGGAGGTCGGCAGCGTCAACACCCATTTTCGCGTCACGGGCTCCGATCGCGTGGTCGTCGAAGCGTATGACGATCCGGTCGTGAACGGCGTGACCTGCTACGTGTCGCGCGCCCGCACCGGCGGGATCAAGGGCACGCTCGGCGTCGCCGAGGATCCGAGCGAAGCGTCGATCGCATGCCGCCAGGTCGGCCCGATCAGCTTCAAGGAACCGCTCAAGCAGCAGACCGACGTGTTCAGCGAGCGCATGTCGTTCATCTTCAAGACCCTGCACGTCGTGCGCGTGGTCGACGCCAAGCGCAACACGATCGTCTACCTGACCTACAGCGACCGCATCGTCAGTGGCAGCCCGAAGAACGCCGTCACCGCGGTACCGATGCCGGCCGGCACGACGATTCCGGTCAAGTAAAGCCCGCGCCTGCCGGGCGCGCGAACGATACACTGTCGATTCGACCGCTTCCGCGCCCGATCATGTCCGCCACCCGCCTTCCCGACTCCGCACACTACTGGCGCACGCCGCTGCTGCCGGATGCGGATCTCCTCACGGCCACCTATCGCGAACACACGTTCGCCCCCCACTGGCACGACGCGTACACGATCCCCGTGATCCTCGAAGGCGCGGAACGCTTTACCTATCGCGGCAGCGGCTATGTCGCCGAAACCGGCTCCGTACCCGTGATCAATCCCGGCGAAGTGCATACGGGTTCGCGCGCGGCCGACGAGGGCTGGTGCTATCGCGTCAGCTACATGCCGGTCGAATTCATCCGCGAACTCACCAGTGCGATCGCCGGCCGCCCGCAGGACGCGCCGTGGTTTGCGCCCGGCGTGATTCGCGACGCCGATCTTGCGACCAGGCTCACGCTGGCGCACCGGATGATGGAGGCCGGCAGCGAGCGCGCACTGCCCTCGCAGGCGCACGGGCAGCCGGCTGACGATCCGGCGGGCGGCGCACCGCGCATCTACGATCCGCTCGCCGCCGAAACGGCGATGCTCGACGCGTTGTCGACGCTGATCGTGCGCCATGCCGACGCACTGCCGCGACCAGCGCCGTTGGCGGCAGACGAACCGCGCGTCGACGCGATGCGCGAGCGGCTCGCCGCCGATCTCATGTGCACGGTGACGCTCGACGAAGTCGCACAGGCTGCGGGCCTGTCACCGTTCCACGCGGCGCGCCTGTTCACCCGCACGACCGGCATGCCGCCGCATGCCTGGCGCAACCAGTTGCGCTTGCAGCGCGCGCTGGCGCCGCTGCGCGCGGGCGTGCCCGTCGCCGACGTCGCGGCGGCCAGCGGCTTCGTCGACCAAAGCCACTTCACGCGGCATTTCAAACGCATGTTCGGCGTGCCGCCCGGGCGCTGGCAGGCGAGCTGACGCGCAGCGTCCGGTCGGCCCCGCGATACCGTCGGCGCCGGCAGGCGGCCAAGCACCGCCCCGATCCCCCGAGCGCAAGAACATACAAGCCAGCACACCCCCTGGCCGCTATCCTCCCGTTGATGGAGGAGCCCCCTTTGAACCCGACACCCGTATCACCTGCCCGCCGCCCATTGAACGAATGGCTCGACGGCGCGCGCGACACGATCCCGATGATGATCGGCGCCGCCCCGTTCGGCGTGATTTTCGGCACGCTCGTTGGCGGCGGCCCGCTCGCCGCATGGCATGGCGCGCTGATGTCGCTCGCCGTATTCGCGGGCTCCGCGCAGTTCATCGCGCTCGGCCTGATCGCGGGCAGCGCGAGCTTCGCCGTCGTGCTCGCGACCACGCTGATCGTGAACCTGCGTCACCTGCTGTACAGCGCGACGCTCGCGCCCTATGTCGCACACCTGCCGCTGCGCTGGCGTGCGACGCTCGGCGCACTGATGACCGACGAGGTGTTCGCGGTCGCCTATGCGCACTACCGGCATTTCCCGCCGGGCGCGATCGGCCCCCACTACTTCTTCGGCTCGGGGCTCGCGATGTACCTGAACTGGCAGGTCTGGACACTCGCGGGGATCGGCTTCGGCGCGGCATTTCCAGGTCTGCAGTCGCTCGGTCTCGATTTCGCGATGGCGGCGACCTTCATCGCGATCGTCGTCCCGCAACTCGGCACGCTGCGCTATTTTGCGGCGGCCGTGACGGCCGGCACGCTCGCGTACTTCTGGCAGGGCTGGCCGTACAAGCTCGGGCTGCTCGGTGCGGTCGCCGCCGGCGTCGCGATCGGCGTCGCACTCACGCTGCTGCACGAACGCACGCGCGCCGGCTCGCGCACGGAGGCTGCATCGTGAGCTACGCGCTGCTGATTCTCGGGATGGCCGTCATCACCTACGCGATCCGCTCGACGCTGTTTCTGTTCGGCGAGCGGCTGACCTTCCCGCCGCTCGTGCGGACCGCGCTCGGCTTCGTGCCCGTCACCGTGCTGACCGCGATCATCGTGCCGATGACCGTCTCGCCGCACGGCGGCACGGCCGAGCTGACCTGGCGCAATCCACAGCTCGTCGGCGCGCTCGCTGCCGTGCTCGTGTCGGCAGCCACCCGCCGCCCGCTCGTGACGATCGCGGCAGGGCTCGCGGTGTTCTTTTTCTGGCAAGGGGTCGTGCTGCCCCACTGGCTACCCGCCTGAGTACACGCTCGGTCACGCGCGCTCAAGTTTCCGTACGGCACGCCGATATAGGAGATGAAGACCCGCCACCGGCCTCGGCGCGCACCGGTCAGTCGACGCTGCGCCCGTCCCGGTGCGCCGCGCCGGCCGCCGGCTTGCGCGGGCCGCCATCGAGACGATTCATGGGCCAGATCACCCTTTCCCTCAAGGACGACACGCTCGAGTCCCTGCGCAAGGACTACGACGCGTTCGTGCGCGTGTCGCTGAAACTCGACCCGCAGTTCGCGACGCCGTCGTTCGAGGATTTCCTGCGCGCCAAACTGCTCGACAACATGGTGCCGCTGACCGAGCACGCGGTGCAGCGGATGCTGCAGGGCGGTCAGTACGCGTGGGCCAAACGCACGCTCGACAAGGAATTTCCGGACGTCGTCGCGATCCTGATGCGGCAGGCCGGCGAATTCGGATTCGGCTTCGCGTCACGCTCCGAATGGACCCCCGACGAACTCGCGAAGGCTTGCCGCGACTGGGCGAAGGCGATCGTCGCCGAAGCGCAGGGCGACCCGTCGCTGATCGATCCGCTCGCATCGCAGATCAAGGGTGCGGCGCAAGACATCCAGGCGCTCGAGGAACTGATGCAGACGCCTGCATGGCGACTCGCGGAATCGCTGCGACAACGGGTCTACGAGGCCAAGCTCGCGTGCGAGATGAGCGTCGGCAGCACCGCGCGCGACAAGCTCGGCGAGCTGCGCGGACTGCTGCGGCTCGGGCTCGCGCACGGCTCGTTCCAGAAACAGGAGGCGCAGCAGATCATGGAATACCTGCGGCTGCTGAAACCGGAGATCTTCGTCGAGGAGCCTTACGACGTCTTCGCCCGCCTCGCCGCGTGGCTGCGCAGCGTATTCACCCCGGCCGCCGCGCGGCCGGCGCAGGGTCAGGGACAAGGACAAAGCCAACGGCGGCCGTAACGCCGCGCCCGATCGCATCAACACATGAAAGCGGCCCGACTCGCGCAACGCGAACCGGGCCGTCGGATGGCCGCCGTCGCGACGCACCGTCCAGGACGAACGTCGCACGGCGCCGGGCACCGCTTACTGCGTGGCGCCCTGGGCCGACGCACCGCCCTCCGCGCCGACCGATGCGCCGCCTTCGGTCGCTTCACCAGCCTTCGCCTTGGCCGAGCCGACATGGCTCTTGGCCGACTTCGCAGCGTGCTTCGTGTGCTTCTTGGCCGAGTGGACGGCCGACGACGCCGTATCCTTCGCGCCATCGGCCGCCGCGCCGACCGCATTGCCCGGTGCGTTCGCGCCCGCACTACCCTGCATGCCGGCACCGGCGCCCGCAGCCGGCGTCTGCGCCTGTACGCCGGCACCGGCTGCGCCCTGCACCGCCGCGCCCGTCTGGGCCAATGCGGCCGAAGTGGCGAACGCCGTCAGCGCGGCACCGATCAGCATCGTACGAATCTTGGACATGGCAATTCTCCTCAGGAAGTCGTGAGCCCGGACCGCAGCGATGCGACCCGTTGCATCCCCCGCCGCAATACGCAGCAGGTACGACAAAAGACCCGCGGCCCGCGCGGCCGGTTCTCGAATCTCTCAGACTGTTACCCACCGTTTCATTTGCTGACGAATGGCTCACACTCCCTGACAACTGCGCGCGGCAGCCGCCCGCGCTCGCGCACCGGCCCGCGGTGCCGTATGATGCGGGGCGACTCCTCCCGCGCATTGCGCCCCCTCTTCGTCATGCCCAACCTGGATTTCACGCTGACCGGCGAATACGTCGAGCTGCATAACCTTCTCAAGATCACCGGCCTCGCGGACAGCGGCGGCACCGCGAAGCTGATCGTCGCGTCCGGCGCGGTGAAAGTCGACGGCGCGGTCGAACTGCGCAAGACCTGCAAGATCCGCGCGGGCCAGGTCGTCCTGCTCGGCGACACGCGCATTGCCGTGCGCGAAGCCTAGGGCCGACGGTTCCCCCTGCCTGCGACATGGCCATCGGCGCGCGCGTTCGACACGGTTCGAATAAAGCCGTAAGCTAGCTCTCTCTCAAAATAAATACATATAGCGCGGGCCTGCACCCGCGCGAGCGCCCATTCCATGTCGCATTCCGGTCTTACGCGGACGGCTGCCGCGCCGCCTTCCCTGTCCAGTCACGCCGCCGATACCGCGCGCCTCGCTGCGCCGCTCGCGATCGCGCAGCTCTCGCAGATGGCGATGAGCGTCACCGACACCGTGCTGCTCGGCTCGCTCGGCCCCGATTCGCTCGCGGCGGGCGGGCTCGGCGCGAACTTCTTCTTCGTCATCGTGACCGTGCTGCAAGGCGTGCTGTCGTCGGTCAGCGTCAGCGTCGCGCATGCGCGCGGCGCCAAGGCCGACGAGCGCGTACCGCACATCTACTGGACCGGCTTCGCGCTGTCCGTGCTGCTCGCGATTCCGGCCATCATCGCGCTGTCGCTGTCCGAACCGATCCTGCTGATGTTCCACGAGCCGCCCTTGCTCGCCCATCACGTCGGCGAATACACGGGCATCCTGCGCTTCGCCGCGCTCGGCAGCCTGATCGGCGTCGGGCTGATGCGCGCCTTCCTGCCGGCGATCGGCGCGGCGCGCCGGCTGCTGTGGGTGTCGATCGGCGGCGTTGGCGTCAACGGCGTACTGAACTACGGGCTGATCCACGGCGCGTTCGGGCTGCCGCGCCTCGGCTTCCTCGGCTCGGCGGTCGCGACGACGATCACGATCTGGCTCACCGCGCTCGCACTGATCTGGCTGCTGCACGGCCGGCAACGCTTCCGTCATTTCGTCACCGCCGCGCGCCCGAAGCTGCCGATGATGGGCGAACTGATCGGCATCGGCTGGCCCGTCGCGATCACGTACGGGGTCGAGTCGACGCTGTTCCTCGCGACCGGCCTGACGATCGGCGTACTCGGCGCGACGTCATTGGCCGCCCACCAGATTGCGCTGAACGTCGCGTCGGTGGCGTTCATGGTGCCGCTCGCGATCGGCCAGGCCGCCAACGTGCGGGTCGGTTACTGGGTCGGCGCCGGGGCACCCGTCGCGGCGCGGCATGCGGGCTTCGTCGCACTCGGCCTCGGTGTCGCGTTCATGACGCTGTCGGGCATCGTGCTGGTCGTCGCGCCGCATGCGATCGTCGGCCTGTACCTGAACCTCGACGATCCGGCCAACGCGGCCACCGTGTCGCTCGCCGCGTCGCTGCTCGGCATCGCCGCGGTGTTCCAGATCGTCGACGGCGCGCAAACTGTCGGGTCGGGTGCGCTGCGCGGCCTGAAGGACACGCGCGTCCCGATGCTCGCGGCGACTCTCGGCTACTGGGGCATCGGCTTTCCGACCGGCTACTGGTTCGCTTTCCACGCGGGCCTCGGCGCCCGCGGCCTCTGGTGGGGCCTCGCGGCAGGCCTCGCAAGCGTGGCCGTGCTGATGGCATGGCGCTTCCATCTGAAGAGCGCGTCACTCGTGACGTCATCGCGCTGAGCGCGACAAGACGCGAAATCCGGGCCGGCGCTATGCTAGTCGGCTGAAGACCCCAAGATGCCGCGCGAGCGGCGCGACTGCCTCACGATACGTCTGATTACATCTGATGCCGCGCGACGACGCGTGGCCTTTCCCCTTTCCTGGAGGAGTGGATCATGAACGAAGCAGTTCGGATGGAACGCGATACGTTTGGCGAGATCGCCGTGCCGGCCGACCGGCTCTGGGGCGCGCAAACCGAGCGCTCGCTGCAGAATTTCCGGATCTCGACCGAGAAGCAGTCGCCCGAGCTGATCCACGCGCTCGCGATCGTCAAGCGCGCCGCAGCGGCCGTGAACCAGTCGCTCGGCGTGCTGGCCGACGACAAGGCGCGCGCGATCATCGACGCGGCCGACGAAATCATCGCCGGCAAGCATCCGCGTGAATTCCCGCTCGCGGTCTGGCAGACGGGCTCCGGCACGCAGACCAACATGAACCTCAACGAGGTGATCGCGAACCGCGCGAGCGAACTGATGGGCGGCGAGCGCGGCGAAGCGCGCAAGGTTCATCCGAACGACGACGTGAACCGCGGCCAGTCGTCGAACGACGTGTTCCCGACCGCCATGCACGTCGCGGCCGCGTACGCGATCGTCAACCACCTGCTGCCGGCGCTGCGCACGCTGCGCACGACGCTCGACGCGAAGTCGAAGGCGTTCGCCGACATCGTGAAGATCGGCCGCACGCACCTGCAGGACGCGACGCCGCTCACGCTCGGCCAGGAGTTTTCCGGCTACGTTGCGCAGCTCGACCAGGGCATCCGTCACGTCGAATCGGCGCTGCCGCACCTGTACGAACTCGCGCTCGGCGGCACCGCGGTCGGCACGGGACTGAACGCGCATCCGGAGTTCGCCGTGCGCGTCGCCGATGAAATCGGCAGGCTCGCGAAGCTGCCGTTCGTGACGGCGCCGAGCAAGTTCGAGGTGATGGCCGCCGCCGACGCGCTGGTGTTCGCGCACGGCGCGCTGAAGACGGTCGCGGCCGGCCTTATGAAGATCGCGAACGACGTACGCTGGCTCGCGAGCGGGCCGCGCTGCGGGCTCGGCGAGCTGTCGATCCCTGAAAACGAGCCGGGCAGCTCGATCATGCCGGGCAAGGTGAACCCGACGCAGTCCGAAGCCGTGACGATGCTGTGCTGCCAGGTGTTCGGCAACGACGTCGCGGTCAACGTCGGCGGCGCGAGCGGCAATTTCGAGCTGAACGTGTTCCGGCCGATGATCGCGCACAACGTGCTGCAGTCGGTGCGGCTGCTCGCCGACGGCGCACAGAGCTTCAACGACCACTGCGCGGTGGGCATCGAGCCGAACCGTTCGCGGATCGACCTGCTGCTGAACGAATCGCTGATGCTCGTGACGGCGCTTAATCCGCACATCGGCTACGACAAGTCGGCGCAGATCGCGAAGAAGGCGCACAAGGAAGGCACGACGCTGAAGGCGGCCGCGCTCGCGCTCGGCTACCTGACCGAGGCGGAATTCGATGCGTGGGTACGTCCCGAGCAGATGATCGGGTCGCAGTAACGGCAGGACGACGGGCGCGGCGCGCTGCGATGCGCGGCGCCCGCGGCGATCAGACCGCGCCTTTCGCGACCTCTTCCGGTTTCATCTCGACGATCTTGTCGAGCGCGGCCCGCACGTCGGCCGCATATTTCGCGAGCACCTTCTGCTCGTCGGTCTCGGGCACGAACGGCGGCACCGGCACCGGGTTGCCGTTCTCGTCGACTGCGACGAACACGACGAGGCAATCGGTTGTCTGGCGCAGCATGCCGCCCTTCGGATCGCCGGCATGCACGGACACGTGGATGTGCATGCTGGTGCGGCCCGTCGCCACGACGCGCGCCTTCAGCTCGACCAGATTGCCGACCATGATCGGCCGCTGGAAACGGATGTTGCCGACGCTGACCGTCACGCAATAGCGGCTCGACCAGACGGCCGCACATGCATAGGCGACCTCGTCGATCCACTTCATCAGCGCGCCGCCATGCACCTTGCCGCCGAAGTTCACCGACGACGGCTCGGCGAGGAAGCGAAATACGGTTTCGGTGCGGTCGAGGGCGGCCGGTACGGGGGACGGTTGGGACATCTTGTTGGCTCCAGGCGGCAGGGGCGCTGTAATCGGGCCATTATACGTTGCACTGCGGTAACGCGTCGCGGGGCGCCCCGTGCGGCGCGGCTGCCGGGGCGGTGCCCGGCGCGCGCACGGCCGGCACCGGTCAGCGGCGCACCGTGATGCCCTGGTCGATCGTTCCGTACATCTCGATGCTGCCGCCGCGCTCGCCGACCGCACCCGCACCGCCCTGCGCACAGGCCGCGCAGACGAGTGCGACCGCCAGCAAACAGAAAATCGTCTTCATCGTTGCATCGTGTCACGTGCGGCAGCCCGCTGCTGCCGCTTTCGGCCATTCTACGCGCGCGCCGCGAGCGGCCGCAGCCCGGTTCGCATCGACGGCGCCCGCGCCACGGCATTCGACATTTCAGCCAGAAGCGAAACATCGAATGCGCGCGCCCACTACACTGAAGATCATCCCGCCTGACGAGACACGACGATGACCGACCAAGACGACCACCACTTTCCGGGCCTGAGCCGCATTGGCTCACTGATCGCCGACCCCGGGCGCGCCGCGATGCTGTGGGTGCTGATGGACGGCAGCGCGCGACCGGCAGGCGAACTGACGATGATCGCGGGGCTGTCGCCGTCCGCTGCAAGCGCCCACCTCGCGCGCTTGACCGAAGGCGGCCTGCTCGCGCTCGACGTGCGCGGCCGGCATCGCTACTACCGGATCGCATCGGCCGACATCGCGGCGTCGCTCGAGGCGCTCGCGAACGTCGCCCGCGCGGCTGCACCGCATCGCCCGGTTCCGGCGCCGTCCCGCACGGTCCCGGCCGAACTGCGCTATGCGCGCACCTGCTACGACCACATGGCCGGCGAACTCGCGGTGCGCATCTTCGACGGGCTCACCGCGCGCGGCTGGCTGCTGGCCGACGGTGATGCGATCGAGACCACCGAACTCGGCACCCAGGCGCTCGCGCAATGGGGCATCGACGTCGCGCAGCAGCGCACGCGCCGGCGCCGCTTCGCGTGCGGCTGTCTCGACTGGAGCGAGCGGCGCTCGCATCTCGGCGGCGCACTCGGCGCAGCGCTGCTCGAGAGCTTCTGCGCGCACGGCTGGATCGAACGCGCGGCACGGCCTCGCGTGCTGCGCGTCACCGTGCCCGGACAGCAGGTTTTCGACGGATGGCTTACGTCCGCTTGACGCCAGCATTGCATCTGCGCGACAACGGCGCACGATCGACAGGTTTTGTTACATCGTGTGCCATTCGCCTTACAAAACACCGAGCATTGAAACAGGCCGAGCGGATATTGTGAACCCAGCGGCACGAATCGACGCGCCGCGATAATGACGAAGACGCTCACCATGGCCACCCTGTTCACGCTCAAGCGAACCGCCCGCTGCACGCTGCTCGCGTTCGTCGCGCTTGCGGCGCTGCCCCCCGCATTCGCGCAATCGGCCGGCGCCCCGCCCTATGCGGCCGCCGCACGGCAACCGGGCGGCGATCCGCCCAGCCGTGTCGCGCGGCTCAATTACCTGTCGGGCGCCGTGACGACCGAGCCGGCCGGCACCGATACGTGGTCGTATGCCGCCGTGAACCGGCCGCTGACGACCGGCGACCAGCTCTGGAACGATGCCGGGGCGCGCTCGGAACTGCACATCGGCTCGACCGCGGTACGGCTCGGCGAGTCGACGAGTTTGTCCGTGCTGAACCTCGACGACACGACGACCCAGCTGAAAGTGGGGCTCGGCACCGTGTCGACGCACGTGCGCGATCTGCCGGCCGGCGGATCGTACGAAATCGACACGCCCAATCTCGCGCTCGGCATCACGGGCCCCGGCGACTATCGCGTCGACGTCGCGCCAAACGGTGCGAGCACGACGGTTACGGTGCGCAGCGGCAGTGCAACCGTCTACGGCAGCAATGGCCAGTACCCGCTGTCGCCCGGGCAGCAGGTCACGTTCACGGGCACCGACCTGCAGGTCGCGCAGCAATCCGCCGCCCCGGGCCCCGATCCGCTCGACCAGTGGGCCGCCAGCCGGGACGCAGCCGAAGAGCGTTCGGTGTCGGCCCGCTATGTGTCCCGCGACATTCCCGGCTACCAGGATCTCGACGCGAACGGCACGTGGCGCGAAACCCCGAATTACGGCCAGGTATGGGTGCCGAACGACACGCCGGCAGACTGGGCGCCATACCACGACGGCCACTGGATCTGGCAGGCGCCGTGGGGCTGGACGTGGGTCGACGACGCGCCCTGGGGTTTCGCGCCGTATCACTACGGCCGCTGGGCATACGTGGACGACAGCTGGGCATGGGTACCGGGCCCGCTGGTCGTCAACCAGCCGCCGGTCTATGCGCCGGCGCTCGTCGCGTTCGTGGGCGGTGGCGGCGGCCCCGACTGGAGCGTCGCGCTCACGGTGGGCGGCGTCGCCGCGGCCGGCTGCGCGTGGTTCGCGCTCGGCCCGGGCGAACCGTGGCATCCGGGCTGGGGCGGCTGGAGCCCGCACTACTACGACCGCGTGAACCGCAACATCGTGGTGAACAACGTCAACGTGAACAAGACCGTGAACGTGACGAACATCACCAACATCAACAAGACATATGTGAACTTCCGCGCACCGCACGCGATCACGGCCGTACCGGCCTCCGCGTTCGTGCACGGTCAGCCGGTCGCGCACTTCTCGCAGCACGTCGATCCGCAGCAATGGCGCAACGCGCACGTCACGCCGGGGACGCCGGGCATCGCGCCGGTGCGCCAGAGCTTCACTGGCGGGCTGCGCAATGCGAGCTACCGTCCGCCTGCGGCGATTGCCCAGCACCCGTACGTCGCGACGCGCAATCCCGCCGTCCCGGCCGCGTATCGCGACCAGGCCGCAGCCCACCTCGCGCAGCAAGGCGGGCGCGTACCGGGTGCCGGCGCCCCCGTCGTGAAGACGAACGTGCCGGCCGACTATACGGCTCGCCCGATCCGCGTTCCGGGCAAGCCGGGCGGCGGCGCATGGGCGATGCACAACGTGCAGCTCGTGAATCCGCACGGCCCCGTCGTGCAACCGGCTCGCGCGCCTCGCGAAGGCCAGCCGGCCGCCGTGCAGGCCGGGCGGCCGGGAGCACCGATGCCGGGCATGCCGAATGTCACGCGGCCGGCGAACGGCGAAACCCCCAACGCACCGCGTTTCGTCACCGGCGGCATGCCGCAGGCCCCCGGCAACCCGATGCCGCATCAGGCAGTCGGGCCCGGCAACGGCGTCCCGCATCCGCCGGTAGCGAACAACGGTCCGGCGGGCATCGGCAACGCACACGCAGCCGAGGCACCGTCGCCCGCGTGGATGCAGCCGCACACGCCGATCGAACGTCAGCGCCCTGCTCCGCCGACCGCACTCCACGCGGCGGGACAGAATGCGCTACCGCCCGTGCGCAGCGCAGCGGTGCCGCATCCGGAAGGCGTGCCGACTCCGCTGGGCGCGCAGCCCGGTGACCGGAACGCAGCACCGCGCGCGCTGCCGCAACCGCGGCTGGACAATACCGCGCAGATTCCGCAGCCGCATCCGCGCCCCGATTTCCCGACGCCGGCCCAGCATGGGCAACCGCAACAGGAACGGACGGCACCTGCGCCGCAACCTCGCCCCGAATTCGCGCAACCGGCGCCGCATCGCGAAGTCGCGCCGCCACGTGTGAACGAATACCGCCCGCCGGCGCCCGCCATGCATGACATGCCGCGCATGGATCCGCGGCCACAACCGGCACCACGCATGGAACCGCGCCCGTCGATGCCCGCACCGCACGTGGAACCGCGGCCGCAACCGGCGCCGCACGTCGAGGCACCCCACCCGAGCAGCCCGCCGCAAGGCGGTCACGAAGAGCGGCATCACCAGTAAGTGCCGCAAACGTGAAACAAAAGGCCCGACCGGCTGATACCGGTCGGGCCTTTTTCCGCGGGGCGCGGATCGATGCATCCGCGCGGCCCGGGTCGCGCGATCAGACCGCCATCGGCGCGGTCAGTGGTTCATGGTGGCGATAACCGACGAGCGAGAAATCGGACGGCTCGATCTGCTCCAGCCACTCGGGCGCGTAGACGCCCGTCTTCGCGTATTCCGGCACCCGCTCGGCAATCTCGAGCCGCGGGCTGTCATACGGCTCGCGCGTGAGCTGGCGCTGCAGCATGTCGAGCTGATTCTCGTAGATGTGCGCGTCGCCGATGAAGTACGTGAACCAACGGGGCGTGTAGCCCGTCAGCCGGCCGACGAGCGACAGCAGCGCAGCCCCTTCCGTCAGGTTGAACGGCGTGCCGAGGCCGACGTCGTTGCTGCGGATGTACAGGCACAGCGAGATTTCGCGCTTCGTCGCATTCGGCAGGAACTGGTACAGCAGATGGCACGCGGGCAGTGCGATCTGGTCGAGCACGGCCGGATTCCACGCGTGAAACAGGATGCGACGGTCGGCCGGGTTCTCCATGATCGTGTCCAGGCACTGGCGCAACTGGTCGATCGCCTTGTACAGCAGCACCTTCGGCGCACCGTCCTCGTCGAAACGCGTGACGATCCGGAAGCCGCGGCGAGTCGCGTCGGCGATCTGCGCGTCGGCCCCCCCGTCGAGCACCTTGTAGCCCGGCCACTGGCGCCATTGCACGCCGTACACGTCGCCGAGATCGTCGACGCCCTGGCGATACGGGTTCGCGAGCCATTGCGCGTTCTCGTTCGCATTCGCGTCCCACACCTTGCAGCCGAGCGCGCGGAAATCGGCCGCGCTGCGCGACGCGCGCAGGAAGCCGACCAGTTCGCCGATCGCGGACTTGAACGCGAGCTTCTTGGTCGTCACGGCCGGGAAGCCTTGCTGCAGGTCGAAGCGCAGCATCGCGCCGGGCATGCTGATGGTGCGGATCCCCGTGCGGTTCTCCTGCCAGGTGCCGGTATCGAGAATGGTACGAACGAGATCGAGGTACTGTTTCATGCGGGTTCCTTCGGCCGCGAGGGCGGCCGTACCCGCCAATTTTAGCAAGCGTGATGCGGAAGCTCCGGCAACGGCGCCGAAAACCCTGCCAGCGTGTCGCCGCGATCGCGCATGCCGTGTGCGCACATCAGCCGGTAGAGCGTGACGCGCGACACGCCGAGTTCGCGCGCGGCATCCGCGAATCGGCCGCGATGGCGCAACAGCGCCTGCTCGATCGCCTGCCGTTCGGCCGCCTCGCGCGCCTCCAGCAGCGACACGGGTGCGAGCGTCGCGAAGTCGTTCAGCTCGAGATCGGCCGCGGTAATCATCCGGCCCTCCGACATGACGATTGCGCGGCGCACGCGATTGATCAGCTCGCGCACGTTGCCCGGCCACGAATAGCCGTACAGCGACGCGACCGCATCGGGGGAAAAGCCGCGCAGGCGACGATGCGCATCGCCCTTGAAACGCTCGAGCATGTGGCGCGCGAGCACCTCGATGTCCTTGCCGCGCGCGCGCAGCGGCGGCTCCTCGATCTTCAGCACGCACAGGCGATGGAACAGGTCCTCGCGGAACCGCCCTTCGCGCAGCGCCGCTTCCATGTCGACGTGAGTCGCGCAGATCACGCGGACGTCGACCGGCACCGACACATGGGCACCCAGCCGCTCGATCTTGCCTTCCTGCAGGAAGCGCAGCAGGCTTGCCTGGCTTTCGAGCGGCAAGTCGCCGATCTCGTCGAGAAACAGCGTGCCGCCGTTGGCGGCCTCGACGCGGCCGATCTTGCGCTGGTTCGCGCCGGTGAACGCACCGCGCTCATAGCCGAACAGTTCGGCCTGCAGCAATGTCGACGGGATCGCGCCGCAATTGATCGCGATGAACGGCGCCTGCGCGCGCGACGAACGTTCGTGAATCGCGACCGCCGTCAGTTCCTTGCCCGTACCCGATTCGCCGGAGATGAACACCGGCGCGTCGGTTGCCGCGACGCGGCGTATCGTCCTGAAGAGCCCCAGCATCGCATCGCAGGTCCCGACCATTTCGCCTTCGCTGCGTCCGGCGCCGACGGGCGGCGCAACGGGTTCGGTCAGCGCGATCATCCCGTGCGCATGACCGACGGTCTCGACGATCCGCGACGTCTCGTACGGCATCGTCACGTAGTCGAAACAGTAGTCGCGAATGAGATGGCGCAGCGTAGCGTCCTGCAACTGGCCGCGGCGCGTCGCCGCGATCCAGCCGATGTGCTGAATGCTCAGGCAGGATTCGAGTTCGCGCAGGTCGGAGGGCTTGAAGCCCGGCGAAAAATCGAGCAGCCCGGCCGTTGCGACGCCATGCTGCACGACACGTCGTACGTCTCGCACGGTCTCCGCGAGATCGACACGCCAACCGCATTCGTCGAAATGGCCACGCAACGCGTCGTTCGGTTCGCGCGAATAGTAGATCACGTGCCGCTGATCGGCTCCCATATGCTCACCCCGTTCATCAACCGTCTAACGATTGCCGTGCCCGCCAGGTCACGGGCGAAAAGGATCGAATCGGGTCAGCCGAAGGCGGCTCGATTCGCCATGCCGATACGAGGCGATCACATCGCCTCGCATGATGGCGCTTATCTTGCGTCCAGTTATTTTGATCAAGACAGCTTAGTTATAGGCACTGAATACGACAATCCGATTTCAGCGCGGCGAGCGACGCGGCCGTATCGCTCAGGAGGTCGATGCGCGTCAATCGTCTGCACATAGCACGTGCGCAGCGATACGCTCTGTCATCAACACTTGCGACGATTTTCATCCTTGCTGCGTATGGATTGAATCCGCAGAATTCCCAAGCCCCCTCGTTTCAGGCCTGAAACATTTTCGGCCGTTTTCCAACACAATTCGCAACGCTCGAGCACGAATCGCAGCCTCGACAACGGTCGCGGCGCGATGGCATGCATTTCGCTGAATATGGAAACCGTCGGAGACAGCGACCATGCGAAAACATCTTTTACTTTCTTTCGTGTCGATGGCCATTGCGGCCGTCGCAGTCGGCCCGCCCACGCTCGTACGCGCAGACGAAAGCGCGAATCCGGATCGCGCCATGCTGCTTGCAGCAAACGCGCCGAGCATGCAGCACGGCAACGGGTTCGGTATCGTGACCGTGTCGTCACCGCAACTGCTGCCGGCCGGCAGGACTTCGGTGACGCTGTGGGACGAGATTCCGCCGCCTCAATTGCCGATGCCGCTTCCAGTACCGGTACCGCAGCCGGGCGACGCGCAGCACGCGATGGAAGGCGCCGCGCAAGGCAGTACGCATCAGTGATGCACGAGTCGATTCATTTGATAAGGATCACGTATAGATTTGAGCGGGCCGGACAGCATCGATCGGAGGCCGGCATCGACGATCTCGCAACACGGAACGGTTTTGTGCTCCGTCCCCCGGCGGGCACGCTTTTTATTCATTCCGTCGCCGCGACGCATTGCCTCGAGCGTCGCGGCGCGCAGCGCAGAAAATGGATGCGCGCACCCGGAACCGGCGCGCGTCGCCGTTCCGGTAAAATCGGCGCCATTCCGGTTTTCCTTTCCCCGACCTTCATGACGACGTTGACCCTGATCGTCGCGCGTGCCCGCAATGGCATCATCGGCCGCGACAACCAGTTGCCCTGGAAACTTCCCGAGGATCTCGCCTTCTTCAAGCGCACGACGATGGGCGCACCGATCGTGATGGGCCGCAAGACCCACGAGTCGATCGGCCGGCCGCTGCCGGGCCGCCGCAATATCGTCGTCACGCGCGACGCGACGCGTCGCTTCGACGGCTGCGACACGGTCACGTCGCTCGTCGATGCGCTGGCGCTTGCCGCGCGCGACGGCGTGCCCGAGGTGTTCCTGATTGGCGGCGCGCAGCTCTACACGGAAGGTCTCGCACTCGCCGACAAGCTGGTCGTCACCGAGATCGATGCCGACTTCGACGGTGACGCCTCGTTCCCGGCGCCCGACGCCGCGCAGTGGCAGGAAGTGTCGCGCGATGCGCATCAGGCGGCCGCGCCGAATACGTTCGGCTATGCGTTCGTCGTCTACGAGCGCAAGCGCGGCTGACGCGTCACGCATAATGAAAAAAGCCCGACCGGCTCATACCGGTCGGGCTTTTTCGTTTGATGGCGGCCGAAGCCGCGCGCCGCTTACTGCCCGGCGATCGTCATCTGCTCGATCAGCACCGAGCCCGTTTCCTTCGTGCCGCGCACGATCGAATCGGCGCCGATCGCGACGATATGCCGGAACATTTCCTGCAGCGTGCTCGCGACGGTGATTTCCTCGACCGGATATTGGATCACGCCGTTCTCGACCCAGAAGCCCGCCGCACCGCGCGAATAGTCACCCGTCACGTAGTTCACGCCCTGCCCCATCAGCTCAGTCAGCAACAGGCCCGTGCCGAGCTTCTTCAGCATCGCGTCGAAATCGTCGCCCGCCTGCGTGTTCGAACTGCGCAGCGCGAGGTTGTGCGAGCCGCCCGCGTTGCCGGTGGTCTGGGTGCCGAGCTTGCGTGCCGAATAGGTCGACAGGAAGTAGCCTTCGACCACACCATCCTTGACGACGCTGCGCGCACGCGTGCGCACGCCTTCCTCGTCGAACGGCGCGCTACCCATCGCCCGCGGCACGTGCGGATCCTCGACGACCTGGATGTGCGGTGCGAACACCGGCTTGCCGAGGCTGTCGACGAGGAACGACGTCTTGCGGTACAGCGCGCCGCCGCTTACCGCCTGCACGAATGCGCCGAGCAGGCCGGCCGCGAGCGGCGCCTCGAACAGCACGGGCACCTTGCGGGTGTCGAGGCGGCGCGCGCCCATCCGTGCAAGTGCACGCTCGGCCGCGTAACGGCCCACCGCTTCGGGTGCCGCGAGATCGATCGCGCTGCGCTTCGACGAATACCAGTCGTCACGCTGCATGTGACGGCCGCTGCCCGCGATCGGCGCGCATGCGATGTAGTGGCGCGAGTACGGGTAGCCGGACAGGAAGCCGCGCGAAGTGGCCAGCACGAACTGCGAATGCTGGGCCGACACGCTCGCGCCTTCCGAATTGCGGATCTGCGGGCTGACCGCGAATGCGGCGTCTTCCGCGCGGCGGGCGAGTTCGACGGCCTCGTCGGCCGTCAGCGCCCACGGATGGTACAGATCGAGGTCACGCGGGTCGGTTTCGAGCAGTTCGGCCTCGGCCAGGCCGGCCGCCTCGTCCTCGGCCGTGAAGCGCGCGATGTTGTACGCGGCGGCGACGGTATCCTTGATCGCGCCCGGCGAGAAATCCGACGTGCTCGCGTTGCCGCGCTTCTTGCCGATGAACACGGTCACGCCGACCATCTTGTCGCGGTTGTGTTCGATCGTTTCGACTTCGCCGCGGCGCACCGACACCGACAGGCCGTCGCCCTCGGAGATTTCGGTCGCGGCGTCCGTCGCGCCGAGCGCCTTCGCATGGCGAAGGATGTCCGAGGCGATTTCTTTGAGCTGGTCCTGCGTGTGCGGGAAATAGCGCGCTTGTACGTCGAGATTGGCTGCCATCGTCTTGATATCCGGTGGCGGGCGGGCGCCCGCATGTTCAAAATATTGCGTATCCCGCGATCATAGCAAGGTCCGGGGCCGGACACCGACAAGCTTGGGGTGTCCGCGGCGCGATACAATGCCGCCCATGACACGCAAAACCCGAATCCAGCCGATCGAGCATGCCGTCGAAGACGACGACAATGGCTACGATCGCCCCAGCAAATCCCAGTTGAAGCGCGAGATGCACGAGTTGCAGGTGCTCGGCCAGGCGCTCGTCGATCTGCCGAAAGACGCCCTCAAGCGCATGCCGATGCCCGAAAGTCTCGCGGACGCCGTTCGCGAGGCACGCCGGATCACCGATCACGAAGGCAAGCGCCGCCAGCTCCAGTACGTCGGCCGCGTGATGCGCTCGCTGACCGACGACGAAACGGCCGCGCTGCGCACCGCACTCGACGCGCAGCGCGGCGTGAACAAGGCCGCAACGGCCCGCCTGCACTGGATCGAACGCACGCGCGAACAGTTGCTCGCCAGCGACGACGCGCTGACCGAATTCCTGCGCCAGCATCCGGAAGCCGATATCCAGGAAGGCCGCACGCTGATCCGCAACGCACGCAAGGAAGCGCAGCAAGGCAAGCCGCCGCGCTATTTCCGCGAGCTGTTCCAGTGGATCAAGACTGCTGGCGGCACGTCCAATGCGGACGACGAGGCGGCGGACGACGCCGGAGACGACCATGACGACGAAGCCTAACCATCCGGACGAACTCGTCGTCGGCCTCGTGTCGATCAGCGACCGCGCGAGCACGGGCGTCTACGAAGACAAGGGCATTCCGGCGCTGCAGGAGTGGCTCGCCGGCGTGCTGGTGTCGCCGTGGCGCGCCGAAACGCGCCTGATCCAGGACGATGCGCCCACGATCTCCGCCACGCTCGCCGAGCTCGTCGACGTCGCGGGGTGTGACCTCGTGCTGACGACGGGTGGCACGGGCCCCGCGCGCCGCGACGTGACGCCCGAGGCCACGCTGGCCGTCGCAACGAAGGAGATGCCGGGATTCGGCGAACAGATGCGGCAGATCAGCCTGAATTTCGTGCCGACCGCGATCCTGTCGCGGCAGGTCGCGGTGATCCGCGAGACGGCCGACCATGCGGCGCTGATCATCAACCTGCCAGGCCAGCCGAAGTCGATACGGGAAACGCTCGAAGGGCTGCGCGATGCCGACGGCAAGTCGACCGTGCCGGGCATCTTCGCCGCGGTGCCCTACTGCATCGACCTGATCGGCGGTCCGTACATCGAGACCGACGCCGCGGTGGTCGCGGCGTTCCGCCCGAAAAGCGCTCAGCGCGCCCCGCGCTAAGCGTGTGCCGGCCCGCTCAGGCGGTCGGCGCGGACTCGCCTGCCGAAGCAGACGTGGCCGGAATCAGGAAATGCTCGCGGTAGTACTTCAGCTCGTCGATCGACTCGTGGATGTCCGCGAGCGCCGTATGCATCGCCCGCTTCTGGAAACCCTTGTAGATCGCGGGTTGCCAGCGTCGGCACAGCTCCTTGAGCGTGCTGACATCGAGGTTGCGGTAGTGGAAGAACCGCTCGAATTCGGGCATCCAGCGCGCCATGAAGCGGCGGTCCTGGCAGATCGAGTTGCCGCACATCGGCGACTTGCCGGGCGACACGTACTGCGCGAGGAACGCCTGCAGCTGCTCGGCGGCTTCCGCTTCGGTCACGGTCGACGCGCGCACACGGTCGATCAGGCCCGAACGGCCGTGCGTCGACTTGTTCCAGTCGTCCATCTTTGCGAGCGTTTCGTCGCTCTGGTGGATCGCGAACACGGGGCCTTCGACGGCGATGTCGAGCGTGGAATTGGTCACGACGACCGCGATCTCGATGATGCGGTCGTTATCCGGGTCGAGGCCCGTCATCTCCATGTCGAGCCAGACGAGGTTCAACTCGTTGCGCACGAGCGCGGGCTGGCTGGTGGAAGCGGCGGTATCGGTCATGAGTCATCCTGGAAAATGGCGGGCGGCGCGCGGCGCCGGCCGGGCGGACGGCATCGCATCAGCGGGGCCGGTCCGCAAGAACATATAATTCTCGCATAGAACCCTTTGGCGCCTTCGATGTCACCCTTTTCGTTCACCCTGCTGTTCGCGCTCGCCGTGCTCGCGATGGTCGTCACCAAGCTGTGGCTCGCATCGCGGCAGATCCGCTTCGTCGCGGCGCACCGCAACGTCGTCCCCGCGCAATTCAGCGCAACCATTCCGCTGACCGCCCACCAGCGCGCGGCCGACTATACGGTTGAGCGCACTCGGCTGACGATGCTCGAGATCGTCGTCAGCGCGGCCGTGCTGGTCGGCCTCACGCTGCTCGGCGGCGTCGGCGCGCTCGACACGCTGCTCACCGGCTGGCTCGGCCGCGGCTACGGGCAGCAGGTCGCGCTCGTCGCGGCGGTGCTCGTGATCACGAGCGTCATCGACGTCCCGTTCGAGTATTACCGCCAGTTCGGGATCGAACAGCGTTTCGGCTTCAACCGGATGACGAAGCGGCTGTTTTTCACCGACATGCTGAAAAACTCGCTGCTCGGCGCCGCGCTCGGCCTGCCGCTGCTGTTCGTCGTGCTGTGGCTGATGAACCAGGCCGGCAGCCTGTGGTGGCTGTGGACCTGGATCGTCTGGGTCGCGTTCCAGATGCTCGTTCTGCTGATCTACCCGACCTTCATCGCACCGATCTTCAACAAGTTCGAGCCGCTGAAGGACGACGCGCTGCGCGCGCGCATCGAGTCGCTGATGAAGCGCTGCGGCTTTGCGGCGAAGGGGCTGTTCGTGATGGACGGCAGCCGCCGCTCCGCGCACGGCAACGCGTACTTCACGGGCTTCGGCGCGTCGAAGCGGATCGTGTTCTTCGACACGCTGCTCGCGCGCCTGTCCGGCCAGGAAATCGAGGCCGTGCTCGCGCACGAACTCGGCCACTTCAAGCGCCGCCACGTGATGAAGCGGATGCTCGTCTCGTTCGTGCTGAGCCTCGTGCTGCTCGCGCTGCTCGGCTGGCTCGCGCAACGCACGTGGTTCTACACGGGGCTCGGCGTCACGCCGTCGCTCGACACGAGCAACGCGGGTGCCGCACTCGTGCTGTTCTTCCTCGCGATTCCCGTGTTCCTGTTCTTCGCGACGCCGTTCGGCAGCCTCACGTCGCGCAAGCACGAATTCGAGGCCGACGCATTCGCGGCCAGCCAGACCGACGCGCAGGATCTCGTCAGCGCACTCGTGAAGCTCTATGAGGACAACGCGTCGACGCTGACACCCGACCCCGTCTACACGGCCTTCTACTACTCGCATCCGCCTGCGTCGCAGCGGATCGACCGCCTGATGCAGCACGCATGAGCCGGCCGACCTCCCGCAAGCCGGCCCCGCGCGCGTCGGGCGCGCAACGTGCCGAAGGCCGCGTGATCGCGGCGCACGGGCGCCACTACATCGTCGCGCCCGACGATGGCGGCCCGATGCTGCAATGCTTCCCGCGCGGGAAGAAGAGCGATATCGCGGTTGGCGACCGAGTCGCGTACGAACTCGCGTCCGCCGACCAGGGCGTCATCGTGGAGATCGGCGAGCGGCGCAACCTGCTGTACCGTTCCGACCAGTTCAAGTCGAAGCTGTTCGCGGCCAACCTCGACCAGTTGCTGATCGTGCTCGCGACCGAGCCCTACTTCAGCGAGGACTTGCTCGGCCGAGCGCTGATCGCCGCCGAGGCGAACGAGCTGAAGCCGCTCGTCGTGCTGAACAAGATCGACGTCGAAGCCGCGCTGCCGGTCGCGCGCGAGCGCCTCGCGCCCTATCGCGCCCTTGGCTACGACGTGCTCGAGTTGTCGGTGAAGGGCTCGCCCGACGACGCGCGCGCGCAACTGATGCCGCACCTTGCCGGGCATTCGACGATCCTGCTCGGCCAGTCCGGGATGGGCAAGTCGACGCTCGTGAACCTGCTCGTTCCCGATGCCGAAGCCGCCACGCGCGAGATTTCGGCCGCGCTCAACAGCGGCCGTCATACGACGACGTTCACGCGCCTCTATCCATTGGACGGCGGCGGCGCGTTGATCGATTCGCCTGGCTTCCAGGAATTCGGCCTCTACCACCTGACGGAAGGCCGTCTCGAGCGCGCCTTCCCGGAGTTCCGGCCGCTGCTCGCCGACTGCCGTTTCTATAATTGCCATCATCTGCACGAACCCGGCTGCGCGATTCTGGAAGCTGTCGCAGACGGCCGTATCGCGACGTCGCGGCATGCGCTGTACGCGCAGCTCGTGCACGAGGCGAGCCAGATCGTCCGCTGATCGCGCGGCACGCGCGCGGCGGCCAGCCGGCGCCATGCGCCGGCTTTCACCGACAGGAGCCGCGATGCGTTTCAAGGCACCCGATCTCGCGACGGCGCAGCATTGGGCCAACGTACTTCGGGTGGCCGGCATCGGTTGCGAACTGCATAACTGCTACGCGACAGGCGCGCTCGGCGGCCTGCCCGCCGACGCCTGCACGCCCGAACTGTGGCTCGACGACGAACGCGACGACGCACTCGCGCGCCGGCTCCTCGATGCCGCATCGCACGGCCCGTCGGCCGGCGCCGCGCCGTGGCGCTGCCGGCTGTGCGGCGAGACGCTCGAAGCCCAGTTCACCGCGTGCTGGCAATGCGGCGCCGTGCGCGACCCGCTAGACGACTGACCCACAGCAAAAAGGCCGGCATCCAGCCGGCCTTTTGCCTTTCATCGAGTATCGCACTGCCCCGTCACGACACCCAGACGGCAAGCGTCAGCATCAGCAGCAGAATCATCCACAGGATCACCGCACGCCAGACGAGGCCAACCGCGGATTGCAGCGTCCGCGGCGTGCAATCGTCACCGACCGTCAACGGACCGCTGTCGCCGACTGCCAGCGCATCGAGGCTCGACGGTTCCGCGAGCGGCCCCGCGAGGCGGGCGCCGAGCGCTCCGCTGCCGGCTGCCAGCAGGACGCCATCGTTCGGATCGGGCCACTGGCGCGTATGGTTGCGCCACGCATAGATCGCATCCTCGAAATTGCCGACGATCGCGAAGCCGAGCGCGGTCAATCGCGCGGGAATCCAGTCGATCACGAAGAACGCGCGCTGCGCGAACGTCGAGAAGGCCGCCGTGCGGTCGTCGCCCGGCGTCGACCAGCTGCGCGCGAGGTATTCGGAAATCCGGTACAGCACGGCACCGGCCGGGCCGATCGGCAGCACGTACCAGAAGAACACGCCGAACACGTGGCGATGCGATGCGACAACGGCATGAATCAGCGTATGGCGGACGATTTCGCCGACCGGCATGTCGACCGTGTCGATGCCTGTCCACTCGTGCAGGATTTCTCGCGCACGCGGCACGTCGTCGTTATTGAGCGCGAGGTGGATATCGGTGAAGTAATGGCTGAACTGACGGAAGCCGAGCGTGAAATACACGACAACGACGTTCCAGATGAATGCGAGCACGAAGCTCACCTTGTACAGCAGGAAATAGATCAGCGCGACGATCAGCACCCACGGCAGCACGACCGCGAGCCAGGCGAGGATGCCGTGCTTCTGCTTGCCAGCGTCGAGACCATGCGCGACGGTTTCCGCATGAAACTGGAACAGCGCGAACACCGGATTGTTCGGCGACAACGCGCGGACCTGTTCGATGATGAGGGCGAGGAGAACCGAAAAGAAAGTCATGCGTGGCGCCGTCTTCGGAGTTATGTCATTTTTTGCATAACGATAGCACAGCGTAAGCGCCGGATGGCTGCCGGTGCGGTCGCACGGCCGCCAGCCGCGAGCGCCCGCCGCCGCATGCGCCTAGCCGGCGGCCAAGAAGCGGTACAGATTGCGCAACATGCCGGCAGTTGCGCCCCAGATGAAGTAATGCCCGCCGGGTTCGCCATTCGGATAGGGCATCGCAAAAAAACGACGCTCGCCGCCTTCCCAGCGGAACACACGGATCTGATGGTTCGCGGGATTCATCAGGAACGCGAGCGGCACCTCGAAAATCTCGGCGACTTCGAACGTGTCGGCCTGCACGGTGAACGGCGGATGCACGAGGCCCACCACCGGCGTCACGCAAAAACCCGTGCCGGTCAGGTAGTCGGGCAGCGCGCCGAGGATCTCGACCCGCTCGGCTGCCAGCCCGATCTCTTCCTTCGCCTCGCGCAACGCGGTTGCGGTTGCATCGTGATCGAACGGTTCGCGACGACCGCCGGGGAAGCTGATCTGTCCGGCGTGGTCGTTCAGGTGGTCCGCGCGCTGGGTCAGCAGCATGGTGAGGCCAGACTCGCGGACGACGAGCGGCACGAGGACGGCCGCGCTGCGTGGATCGACGCCCTCCTGCAGCCTCGCTTCGCCGGGCTCGACGCTCCATTCGAGCGTGCGCGCGAAACGGTCGCGCAGGCCGGACGGCGTCATCAGGCGGGAATCGATGGCCGGCAGGCCGGCGCCGGTGCCTTCGACCGGCAGGACTTCGGGATCGATGATGGGGCGGCGATTCAATGGGGCTCTCGGGTTCGTGTCGTATCGAGCATATTCTCGCGCCAGAATGAAAAAAGCACCCGGTTGGGTGCTTTTTCCTTACAGCTCTTACTCTTGGGAAGCTGCTGCGGCGCGATCCTTCGACACCAGCTTTTCCTTGATACGAGCCGACTTGCCCGAACGCTCGCGCAGGTAGTACAGCTTCGCACGACGCACATCACCACGGCGCTTCACGACGATGCTTGCCAGCAGCGGCGAGTACGTCTGGAACGTACGCTCGACGCCTTCGCCCGACGAGATCTTGCGGACGATGAAGTTCGAGTTCAGGCCACGGTTGCGAATCGCGATCACGACGCCTTCGTAAGCCTGAACGCGCTTGCGGTTACCTTCAACCACGTTCACGTTCACGATCACCGTGTCGCCCGGGGCGAATTCGGGGATCGTCTTGCCGGCGAGCGCGCGCTCGATTTCTTCCTGCTCAAGTTTTGCGATGAGGTTCATCACTGACTCCTATTGCCATCGTGTCGGCGTTTGCGCCTGCCTGCTTCCAGGCATGGCCCCGATAGAGGATGGATTCACATCAGGCGCCGCGCACGCATGCACGGCACCGCCAATTCCCGCTCGCGACACCGCCTCAGGAGGCGTCCTTCGCTTCGCGTGCGAGGTTCGCAAGCCACGCCTCGTCGGCACGGCTCAACAACTTTTCGCGGCGCGCCCGGACGATCAGGTCCGGCCGCTTCCGCAACGTATTCCTCAATGCTTCCTGGCGCCGCCACCGCTCGATCTCGGCATGATGCCCGCCGAGCAGCACGTCCGGCACGCGCACGCCGTCGTATTCCTCGGGGCGCGTGTAGTGCGGACAATCGAGCAGGCCGTCAGCGAAACTATCCTGCACGGCCGACAGCGAGTCGTTCAGCACACCGGGCAGCAACCGCACGACGGCATCCATCATCGCCATCGCCGGTAATTCCCCGCCGGACAGGACGAAATCGCCGAGGCTGATTTCTTCGTCGACGCAACGATCGAGCAGGCGCTGGTCGATCGCTTCATAGCGGCCGCACAGCACGACGACACCCGGTTCCTGCGCCATCCGCACCGCACGCTCATGCGTGAGCGGCGCGCCCTGCGGCGACATCATCACGACTCGCGTGCTCGCGATACCCTGCTCAGCCTGCGCCGCTTTCGCGGCACCGATTGCGGCTTCGAGCGGCCTGGCCAGCATCACCATGCCCGGACCGCCGCCGTACGGACGATCGTCGACCGTGCGGTAGTTGTCCGTCGTGAAATCACGCGGGTTCCAGGTGCGCAACCCGAAGCGCCCTTGCTTGACGGCCCGGCTGGTGATCCCCCAGTCGGTCAGTGCACGGAACATCTCGGGAAAGAGCGTGACGACGTCGAACTGCACCGCGCTCTCGGTAACCTGGTTCATTTCAGTAATCGGCTTCCCAGTCGACGACGATGCGACGCGCCGCCTGATCCACCGTTTTGACGTATACGCCGACGAACGGAATCAACCGCTCGTCGGTGGTCGGCTGACCGTCTTTGCCGGTCGCCGGATACTCGACACGCATGATCGAATGCACGCCATTATCGATCATCCCGCTCACCTTCCCGAGTGCCACCGATTGCTCGTTGACGACGTCGAGACCGATCAGGTCGACCCAATAGAATTCGTCCGCGGCCAATGCCGGGAAATCTTCCCGGCGCACGAACACGCGAAAGCCGCGCATAGCCAGCGCGGCATCGCGGTCGCTGACGCCCGCGAGTTGCGCAACGACTGTGTCGCTGTGCGTCTTCGATTGCATGATGCGCACGGAAAGCCGCTCTGCACCACGCTCCAGCCACCAGTGGCGTGCCTTGAGCAGCGCATCGCCACCGCGACCGGCGTCGGCGTGCGTCGCCACCTTGACCCAGCCCTTCAGGCCATAGGCGTCGACCACCGCCCCGACCTCGACGGCATCGTCGGGCCAGGCTTGCACCACTTCGAGACCGCCCTGTTCGGCGGCCTGACCGGCGTTCGCGACAACGTCGCGCTCGACCGGCTTGCGGACGAATGCGCCAAACGACGCACGCCCGCGCCTTGCATTACCGGAATCGTGACCCGCCATTAATGCACCTCAAAGCCGGCACGACCGGCACACCGTGCCATGTTAGGCAGCCGGTTGCGCCTTTTGCGCTTCCTTCACGAGACGCTGGACGGTCGGCGACAGTTGCGCGCCAACGCCTTGCCAGTACGTCAGGCGATCCTGAGCGATACGCAGCGATTCGCCCTTCGTAGCGACCGGGTTGTAGAAGCCGACGCGCTCGATGAAGCGGCCGTCACGACGGTTGCGCGAATCGGTAGCAACGATGTTGTAGAACGGGCGCTTCTTCGAGCCGCCACGAGCCAGACGGATGATAACCATATGATGTCCTTCGGGAAAACCGGGTTCGAAACTACTGAAACATGCGATTATAGCCGGAAACCGGAGGTACAACAAACACTTACGCGCAAAAAATCCGGAGGCGGCCTGCCCGCCGGGCATACAATCGTCGTGTCCGGGACGTTTCACACCGTCATGCCGCCCCTACGCGCCGCCTCGATGCGCCGTGCGCAGCACCGTTTCGCGGCGCTGCTTGCCGGTCTTGCCTGCCTCGCGTCCGCACCGACGCTTGCCTCGCCGTTGCCGGTGGGCGAACTCGTCGTGCCATCCGGCTTCCACGTCGAAGTCCTGACCGACGCGGTACCGACCGCCCGCGAAATGGCGTGGTCGCCGCGCGGCATCCTGTATGTCGGCACACGGGAAGGCCGCGTGCATGCGTTCGTGTTGCACGAGGGACAGATCAGCGCGCACTACGTGATCGCGTCCGGGCTCGACATGCCCGTCGGCGTCGCCTACCGTGGCGGCGCACTCTATATATCCGCCGTATCGCGCATCCTGCGTCTCGATCATATCGACGACCGGCTCGCCACACCGCCCGCACCCGCCGTCGTCACCGACACGCTGCCGACGGAACACCATCACGGCTGGAAATTCATCGCGTTCGGCCCCGACGGCAAACTGTATGTGCCGACCGGCGCACCGTGCAACGTGTGTCTTGCCGATCGCAGCCGCTATGCAATCATCGCGCGCATGAAGGCGGACGGCAGCGGGAGCGAGGTTGTTGCCCGCGGCGTACGCAATACGGTCGGCTTTGCGTGGCACCCCGATTCGGGCGAGCTTTGGTTTACCGACAACGGGCGCGACATGATGGGTGACGACGTGCCCGACGACAAGCTGAACCGCGCGCCGCGCGCCGGCCTCGACTTCGGCTTTCCGTACTGCCACGGCGGCGATACTCCCGACCCCGAATTCGGCAGCGCCGACGTATGCCGCCGCTATGTTCCGCCCGTATTGAAACTCGGCGCACACGTCGCAGCACTCGGCATGCGCTTTTATACAGGGCCGATGTTTCCGGCGTCGTATCGCAATAACATCTTCATCGCCGAACACGGCTCGTGGAATCGCAGCACGAAGGTCGGGTATCGCGTGATGCGCGTCGTCGTCTCGGCGGATGGCAGCCAGGCGCGCCAGACCCCGTTCGTCACGGGCTGGCTGCGGCCCGACGGCACGGTATGGGGACGCCCGGCCGACGTGCTGCCGCTGCCGGACGGCTCGCTGCTCGTCAGCGACGACTACGCAGGCGCGATCTACCGTGTGACCTATGCGGCACCTTGACGCAGGACAGGGGTGACCGGGCCCGATCGGGCATCGTAGAATGCGAGCCGGGCCGCGCGCCCGCGCCGGCCCGCCGGCCGCCCATGCCAACGCCAATACGCCGCCATCCATGTCCAGCAGCACCGCACCGTCCCGCCGCTTTCGTTCCAAGACGCTCACCGCCGCCCTCGCGTTCCTGTTCGGATCGCTCGGCGCGCACCGCTTCTATCTATATGGCTTCCGCGACGTGTTCGGCTGGGCGCACCTGCTCGCGACGATCGTCGGCATCCCGGGCTTCCTCCTGCTCGCCGCAACCCAGCGCAGCGCCAGCCTCGGCTGGTGGCTCGCGGTACCCGGCGCAATCTCGTTGCTGGCAGCATTCCTCGCCGCGCTCGTCTACGGGCTGCGTCCCGACGAAAAATGGGACGCGCAATTCAACGCCGAGACGGGCAAGCACAGCAAGTCGGGCTGGACCGTGATCTTCGTGGTGATCTTCTCGCTGCTGATCGGTGCATTCCTGCTGATGACCGCACTCGCACTGTCGTTCCAGACGTATTTCGAGTCGCAGGTCGAAGCGGCCAAGCAAATTTCGCAGTAAGCGCAACGGCCGCTACGCACCGGCGCCCCACGCCGGTTCAGCGCGCTGGTCAGAACAGGTTCAATTGCGTGTCGTCACGCGACTGCGTCGACCACTTGGCGGCTGAACGAACAGCAACGCGCGGCGCCGGCTCCGCGGCGGACGGCGCACCGCGAAACTGCGACAGATCGAGAATGCCGTTCGTGCACTCGTTCAGCCCGAGCCGCTTAACGGCCTGGCGGAAGCGCTGCCGCAGCAGGTCGGCCCAGATCCCCTCGCCCTTCATCCGTTTCGAGAAATCCGAGTCGTAGTCTTTCCCGCCGCGCATGTCGCGCACGCGGTTCATCACGCGCTCCGCGCGATCGGGAAAATGCGCGGCCAGCCAGTTCTTGAACAGCGGCGCGACTTCCCACGGCAGCCTCAGGATGATGTAGCTCGCATGCGTCGCGCCCGCTTCCGCGCACGCCTCGAGCACACGCTCCAGATCGGGCTCGGTGACGAACGGAATCATCGGTGCAATGCTCACGCCGACCGGCACGCCCGCTTCGCTCAGTGCGCGAATCGTACGCAACCGTCGCGCCGGTGTTGCCGCGCGCGGCTCGAGCGTGCGCGCGAGATCGGCGTCGAGCGTCGTGATCGTCACCGCCGCCATCACCTGCCCGCGTTCGGCCATCGGCGCAAGCAGGTCGAGATCGCGCTCGATCAGCGACGACTTCGTGATCGCGGCGAACGGCAACCCGCGATCGTGCATCACCTGGATCACGCTGCGCGTGATGCGCAGGTCGCGCTCGACCGGCTGGTAGGCATCGGTATTGACGCCGAGCGCGATCGGTTCCGGCACGTAGCGCTTGCGTGAAATCTCGCGCTCGAGCAGTTCGGCCGCATTGACCTTCGCATAGATGCGGCTTTCGAAATCGAGCCCCGGCGACAGGCCGAGATAACTGTGCGTCGGCCGCGCGAAGCAATAGATGCAACCGTGCTCGCAGCCGCGATACGGATTGAGCGATACGCTGAACGGAATGTCGGGCGACTGGTTGTGCGTCAGGATGCTCTTCGCACGCTCCTCGAAGACCTGCGTGCGCAAAGGCGCGGGGAAATCGGCATCGTCCGACTCGTGTGTCCAGCCGTCGTCGACCGCTTCACGCTGCGCGATTTCATATCGCCCCTGCAGGTTGTCGACCGCACCGCGCCCCTTGCGGGGCACGGGCGGCGCTACCGGAAATTCGTTGTCGGATCGATCGTCCATGTGCCCGTCCATTCGCCTGCGCCCAATACTGTACATTTATACAGTATTGGGCGCAGCATGCCAAGGGCGGGATAAAGGGCCCGACGGCCTGCCGCAGGCGCGTCAGTCGCCCACCGCGATCGTCAGCGTCTCCTTGATTTCTTCCATCACGACATAGCTTTTCGACTGCACGGCGCCGGGCAACTGCAGCAGGATGTCGCCGAGCAGCTTCCGGTAGTCGGCCATCTCGCCGATCCGCGCCTTGATCAGGTAGTCGAAATCGCCGGACACAAGGTGGCATTCGAGCACCTCGTCGATCTTCATCACTTCCCGGCGGAATTGTTCGAACATGTTGCCGCCCTTGTGGCCGAGCGTGATCTCGACGAACACCAGCAGCGCGGCATCGAGCTGGTGAGGATCGACGCGCGCGTGATAGCCGGTGATCACGCCATCCCGCTCCATGCGCCGCACGCGCTCGATACACGGTGTGACGGTCAGTCCGACCTGTTCCGCGAGGTCTTTCATCGCCATCCGGCCGTCGTTCTGGAGCAGTTTCAGGATGCGCCGGTCGAGCTTGTCGAGCGAGCGTACGGGCTGACGTTGCGTTCTCATTTGTTTCTGCTGAAAACCTGAAAAATACGATAACAAAACCTACACATTCGACAATACCATAGCGCAAAAAACTAGATCAGCTAGAGGTTACACGGAGCCGCCTGTGCGCCCGGCCTCGATCTGGTCCCTTCCATCTGGAGCAGCTATGCGAGTCGTCATTCTGGGCAGCGGTGTGGTGGGCGTGGCAAGCGCGTATTACCTCGCGCGCGCCGGTCATGAAGTCACGGTGATCGACCGGGAGGCAGGCCCGGCGCTCGAGACGAGCTTCGCGAACGCAGGCCAGATCTCCCCCGGCTATGCCGCGCCGTGGGCCGCACCCGGCGTTCCGCTGAAGGCCGTCAAGTGGATGTTCGAAAAGCATGCGCCGCTCGCAATCCGCCTCGACGGCACGCGCTTCCAGCTCCAGTGGATGTACCAGATGCTGCGCAACTGCACGGCCGAGCGCTATGCAGTCAACAAGGGCCGCATGGTCCGCCTCGCCGAATACAGCCGCGACTGCCTGCAGGCGCTGCGCGCCGATACCGGCATCCGGTACGAAGGGCGCACGGGCGGCACGCTGCAGTTGTTCCGCACGCAGCAGCAACTCGACGGCGCGGCGAAGGACATCGCCGTCCTGCAGGAAGCGAACGTGCCGTTCGAACTGCTGTCGCCGGCCGACCTGAAGAAAGCCGAACCGGCACTCGCCGCCGTCTCGCACAAGCTGACGGGCGGCCTGCGCTTGCCGGGTGACGAAACGGGCGACTGCCAGCTGTTCACGACGCGCCTTGCCGCGCTTGCGGAATCGCTCGGCGTGAAATTCCGCTACAACACGCCGATCGATGCGCTCGCGATCGCGGGCGGCAAGATCGCCGGCGTGCAGTGCGGCAGCGAGACGGTGCGCGCGGACGCGTACGTCGTCGCGCTCGGCTCGTACTCGACCCGCTTCATCTCGAACCTGATGAAGATTCCCGTCTATCCGCTGAAGGGCTATTCGATCACCGCGCCGATCGTCAACGAAGCGGCCGCGCCCGTGTCGACCGTGCTCGACGAGACCTACAAGATCGCAATCACGCGTTTCGACCAGCGCATCCGCGTCGGCGGCATGGCGGAAATCGTCGGCTTCGACAAGAAGCTGCGCGCCGCGCGCCGCGAAACGCTCGAAATGTGCGTGAACGACCTGTTCCCGGGTGGCGGCGACACGTCAAAGGCGACGTTCTGGACGGGCCTGCGCCCGATGACGCCGGACGGCACGCCGATCGTCGGCCGCACGCCGGTGTCGAACCTGTTCCTGAACACCGGCCACGGCACGCTCGGCTGGACGATGTCGTGCGGCTCAGGCCAGCTGCTCGCGGACCTGATCTCGGGCAAGATGCCCGCGATCCAGGCCGACGACCTGTCGGTGCATCGTTACCTGAAGGACGTGGCCGGCCCGACGCGCCCGGCATACGCATAAGCCGACGACGCCCGCGGCCATACAGGCCGGCAGGCATCAAATAGAAAGGCGCCTCGGGGGCGCCTTTCTCATTTCATCGAATCGCCAGCCGATCAGAACTGGTCTTCCGTCAACGCGAGCACGCCCTCGTTGCCTTTCGTGCCGACGATCGACGCTTCGAGCGCGCCGGCCTGCACCAGCACGTGCTCCGCGTAGCACTGCGCGATCGCGATCTTCGCATCGAAGAACGCCGGGTCGCTCGCGCGCTTCGCCTGCGCGGCCACCAGCGCGCGGCCCATCTGCCACCCGCACAGCACCACGCCCGCCAGCTTCAGGTACGGCACGCTGCCCGCGAACACCGCGTTCGGGTCCTGCTTCACGTTCGCCACCACGTAATCCACCACCGACGACAGCGCCTTCGCGCCCTTCTCCAGTTGCGCCTTCACCGACGCGGCCGCCGCGCCGTCCAGCTTGCCCAGCGCCGCCACCGTCTCGCCGATCTCCGCGATCAGCGCCTTCGCCACCGCGCCGCCGTCGCGCATCGTCTTGCGGCCCACCAGGTCGTTCGCCTGGATCGCCGTCGTGCCCTCGTAGATCGCCAGGATACGTGCATCGCGGTAATACTGCGCCGCGCCCGTCTCCTCGATGAAGCCCATCCCGCCGTGCACCTGCACGCCCAGGCTCGCCACGTCGTTCACCATCTCCGTGCTCCAGCCCTTCACCACCGGCACCAGATACTCGTAGATTGCCTGATGACGCGCACGCGTCGCCTCGTCCGAATGGCGGTGGGCAATGTCGCTGTGCGCGGCGGCCACGTAGGCCAGCGCCCGCGCGCCTTCGGTCAGCGCACGCATCGTGCCGAGCATGCGGCGCACGTCCGGGTGATGGATGATCGTCACCGACTGCCTGGCCGAACCGTCCACCGGGCGGCTCTGCACGCGCTCCTTCGCGAATTCCGCCGCCTTCTGGTACGCACGGTCGGCCACGCCGATCCCCTGCATCCCGACCCCGAAGCGCGCCGCGTTCATCATGATGAACATGTATTCGAGGCCGCGGTTTTCCTCGCCGACCAGGTAGCCGATCGCGCCGCCATGGTCGCCATATTGCAGCACCGCCGTCGGGCTCGCCTTGATCCCGAGCTTGTGCTCGATCGACACGCAGTGTACGTCGTTGCGCGCGCCCAGCGAGCCGTCGTCGTTGACCAGGAACTTCGGCACGATGAACAGCGAGATGCCCTTCACGCCCTCCGGTGCGTTCGGCGTGCGCGCCAGCACCAGGTGGACGATGTTCTCCGCCATGTCGTGCTCGCCCCACGTGATGAAGATCTTCGTGCCGAACACCTTGTACGTGCCGTCGCCCTGCGGCTCCGCGCGCGAGCGCACCAGCGCCAGATCGGAGCCCGCCTGCGGCTCGGTCAGGTTCATCGTGCCGGTCCATTCGCCCGAGATCAGCTTCGGCACGTAGCGCTGCTTCTGCTCGTCGGTGCCGGCCGTCAGCAGCGCCTCGATCGCGCCGTCGGTGAGCAGCGGGCACAGCGCGAACGACAGGTTCGACGCGTTCAGCATCTCGATGCACGGCGTCGCGATCAGCTTCGGCAGCCCCTGGCCGTCGTATTCGGCCGGATGCTGCAGCCCCTGCCAGCCGCCTTCGACGAACTGGCGGAACGCGTCGCCGAAGCCCGGCGTCGCGGTCACGACGCCGTCCTTCCAGCTGCTCGGGTTGCGGTCGCCTTCGACGTTCAGCGGGGCCAGCACCTCGCCGCAGAATTTCGCGGATTCGTCGAGCACGGCCTGCGCCGTGTCGTAGCCGGCATCCTCGAAGCCAGGCAACTGCGCAACGGCGTCGATGCCGGCCAGTTCCTTCAGCACGAACAGCATGTCCTTGACGGGGGCGTGATAGCTCATGTGTGTCTCCCTCTTCTCTCTTCTGTCGATGGCGAAAAAAAGGGGCGCTCGTCGCGCCCCCTCTTCTCGTGTGCTTACCGCCGAAGCGTCACACTGCGTTAGCCGAGCTCGGCCACGAGTTCCGGCACGAGCGTGAACAGATCGCCGACGAGGCCGTAGTCGGCCACGCTGAAGATCGGTGCTTCCGGATCCTTGTTGATCGCCACGATCACCTTCGAATCCTTCATGCCGGCCAGATGCTGGATCGCACCCGAGATGCCGACCGCGATGTACAGCTGCGGTGCGACGATCTTGCCGGTCTGGCCGACCTGGTAGTCGTTCGGCACGTAGCCGGCGTCGACTGCCGCGCGCGAAGCGCCCAGTGCCGCGCTCAGCTTGTCCGCCAGCGGCTCCAGCACCTTCGTGTAGTTCTCGCCGCTGCCCAGGCCGCGGCCGCCCGACACGATGATGCTTGCGCTCGTGAGTTCCGGACGGTCCAGCTTCGTCACCTCACGGCTCACGAACTGCGACTTGCCTGCATCTGCCGCCGCTTCGATCTTCTCGACCGACGCGCTGCCGCCTTCCGCAGCAACCGGATCGAAACCCGTCGCACGCACCGTGATGACCTTGATCGGGTCGCTCGACTGCACCGTCGCGATCGCGTTGCCCGCGTAGATCGGGCGCTCGAACGTGTCGGCACTGTCAACAGCCGTGATATCGGAGATCTGCGCGACGTCCAGCTTCGCGGCGATACGCGGCGCGATGTTCTTGCCGTAGGCCGTCGCCGGCGCGAGGATGTGCGAGTAATCCTTCGCGATGTTCAGCGCGGTCGCTTCGACGTTTTCCGCTAGGCCCGCTTCGAGTTGCGGCGCGTCGGCCAGGAGTACCTTCGACACGCCTGCGATCTTCGCTGCCGCGTCGGCTGCACCCTGCGCGTTGTGGCCCGCGACCAGCACGTGAATGTCGCCGCCAATCTTCGCTGCCGCCGCCACCGTGTTCAGCGTCGCGGCCTTGATCGACGCGTTGTCGTGTTCTGCAATCACCAGAATCGTCATTTCTTTCCGCTCCCTCTTACAGCACCTTGGCTTCGGTCTTCAGCTTCTCGACCAGCGTCTTCACGTCCGGCACCTTCACGCCGGCCGCGCGCTTCGGCGGCTCGACCACCTTCAGCGTCTTCAGACGCGGCGCCACATCCACGCCCAGGTCTTCCGGCTTCACGGTTTCCAGCGGCTTCTTCTTCGCCTTCATGATGTTCGGCAGCGTCACATAACGCGGCTCGTTCAGGCGCAGGTCGGTCGTGATCACCGCCGGCAGCGTCAGCGACAGCGTTTCCGCGCCGCCGTCGACTTCGCGTGCGACCGTTGCCTTGCCGTCGGCCACCGTGACCTTCGATGCGAACGTCGCTTGCGGGAGGCCTGCCAGCGCCGCCAGCATCTGGCCCGTCTGGTTCGAATCGTCGTCGATTGCCTGCTTGCCGAGGATCACCAGTTGCGGCTGTTCCTTGTCGACCAGCGCTTTCAGGATCTTCGCGACGCCCAGCGGCTCGACGCTGTCGGTCGATTCGACGAGGATCGCGCGATCCGCGCCGATCGCCAGCGCCGTACGCAACGTCTCCTGCGCTTGCGCGACACCCACCGACACGGCGATCACTTCGGTCGCCACGCCCGCTTCCTTCAGGCGCACGGCTTCTTCAACCGCGATTTCGTCGAACGGGTTCATCGACATCTTCACGTTCGCGATGTCGACGCCCGTGTTGTCCGACTTCACGCGGACCTTCACGTTGTAATCGACCACTCTTTTCACTGGCACCAGGATTTTCATGCACACGCTCCAAAGTTACGAATACGACCAGAGGCCATTCTATAGCGAGGCCTCATGACTGCGCGGCCAAGCGGACCCAACCTTCGTGGCTGTCGAGGATACCGCTTCTTGGCGACGCGCCAATGATAGCGAACGGTCGTTCTATTTTAAAAGAGAAAAAACCCGGACGCAAAGCCCGGGTTTTCGATCATCAACTCTAATCTCGCCGGGCGCCCCGTGCCTCGCCTGTTACCAGGCGGCAATAACCGCACCGCCGAACTTGCCTTCGATGAACTGCTTCACATCGGCCGAATGATAGGCCGCGACCAGTTTCGCGACCCACGGCTTGTTCCGGTCCGCCTCGCGGATCGCGAGGATGTTCGCGTACGGGCCGTTCGGACCCTCGATCGCGATCGCGTCCTGTTTCGGTTTCAACCCCGCTTCCATCGCGTAGTTGGTATTGATCGCGGCTGCGTCGACGTCACCGAGCGAGCGCGGAATCTGCGCCGCATCAAGTTCGACGATCTTCAGCTTGCGCGGATTGTCGACGATATCGAGCGGCGTCGCCTTCAGCCCCGCATCCGCGCGCAGCTTCAGCAGGCCCTGCTTTTGCAGCAACAGGAGCGCACGACCGCCGTTGGTCGGATCGTTCGGAATCGCGATGCGCGCGCCGGGCTTCAGTTCGGCCAGCGACTTCACGCGCTTCGAATAGATGCCCATCGGAAACGTGACGGTATCCGCGACCTTGATCAGCTTGTAGCCGCGATCCTTCACCTGCGCCTGCAGATAGGGATCGTGCTGGTAGCTGTTCGCGTCGAGGTCGCCCGACGCGAGCGCGGCGTTCGGCTGCACGTAATCGGAGAATTCGACGATGCGGATGTCGAGGCCGCTCTTCGCCGCGACCTTCTTCACCGCCTCCATGATCTGCGCGTGCGGCCCGCCCGTCACGCCCACCTTGATGGTTTCGGCCTGCGCGTGCGCGCCCGCGAACAGCGCGGCCGCGCCCAGTGCCGCCGCGAATTTCAGCATGAAGCGTCGTTGCATCGAGTGTCCCCTAGCGAATCAACCTTGTTTTACTTGTGGCTCAGCCGACGGACGAGCCAGTCGCCGAACGACTGCACGATCTGCACGAACACGATCAGGATCGCAACCACCGTCCACATCACTTCGGGCAGATAGCGCTGGTAGCCGTAGCGGATCCCGAGATCGCCGAGGCCGCCGCCGCCGATCGCGCCCGCCATTGCCGAATAGCCGACCAGCGACACGAACGTGATCGTCAGGCCCGCGACGACGCCCGGCAGCGATTCGGGCAGCAGCACCTTGAAGACGATCTGCGACGTGGTCGCGCCCATCGACTGCGCAGCCTCGATCAGCCCGCGGTCGACTTCGCGCAACGCCGTCTCGACGAGACGCGCGATGAACGGCGCGGCAGCGAGCGTCAGCGGCACGACCGCCGCGGCCGTGCCGATCGACGAACCCGTGACGAGCCGCGTAAACGGAATCACCGCGACCAGCAGGATGATGAACGGCGTCGAGCGGACGGCATTCACGATGCCGCCGAGCACACGATTCACCGCGAGGTTCTGCAGCACGCCCTGGCGGTCGGTCAGGTAAAGCAGCACGCCGAGCGGCAGGCCGACGAGCGCGCCGACCGCCCCGGAGATGCCGACCATGATCAGCGTCTCCCAGAACGACTGCACGAACATATCGAACATCTCACTCAACATACGAAAGCTCCTCTACCACCACACCTTGCTCGCGCAGGAACGCGAGCGCCTGCCCGACCTTGCCCGGCTCGCCGCCCGCGAGCACCGCGAGCGAACCGAATGCCTGCCCCTGGATCTCGTCGATCTGGCCGTGCAGGATGTTGAAATCGAGTTCGTACCGGCGGATCGTCTCCGACAGGATCGGCTGGTCGACACCCGAGCCGGTGAACGCAAGCCGCAGCAGATGCCCGCTGCCGGTCTTCAGCCGCTCGGCCACGCGCGCCTTCAGCGCGGGCGGCAGTTCCTGAGCAATCACGTCGCCGATCAGCGCGCGCGTCACTTCGTGATGCGGCTGCAGGAACACGTCGATCACGCGGCCTTCCTCGACCACACGCCCCGCATCGAGCACCGCGACGCGATCGCACACCTGCTTGATCACTTCCATCTGGTGCGTGATCAGCACGATCGTCAGGCCGAGTTCGCGGTTGATGCGCTTCAGCAGGTCGAGGATCGAACGCGTGGTCTCGGGATCGAGCGCGGACGTCGCTTCGTCCGACAGCAGCACCTTGGGCTGGCTCGCGAGCGCGCGTGCGATGCCGACGCGCTGCTTCTGCCCGCCGCTGATCTGCGACGGATAGCGATCCTTTTGCGCGGACAGCCCGACGAGGTCGAGCAGCGGGAGCACGGCGGCCTCGATCTCGGCACGGCTTGCGCCGGCCAGTTCCAGCGGCAGTGCGACGTTGTCGAACACCGTGCGCGACGACAGCAGGTTGAAGTGCTGGAAGATCATGCCGATCTCGCGGCGCGCCTCGCGCAGCGCGCCAGCCGGCAGCAGCGTGAGATCGCGCCCGCCGACGACGACATTGCCTTCGGTCGGCCGCGTGAGCAGGTTGATGGTGCGCACGAGCGTGCTCTTGCCGGCGCCGCTTCGGCCGATGATGCCGAACACCTCGCCCTGCGGGATCGTCAGGTTGACGTTGTGCAGCGCCTCGACCCAGCCGCTCGGCCCGGGAAATCGCTGCGAAAGATTGCGTAATTCGATCATGTAAACAAAACGATGGCCGGCTGGCGAGCAGGCCCGCCAGTCGGCCACCGATGCATCTGGAATAGCCGGCGATTTTACCGCAAACCCCTCATTCCCCTTAATAATCGATTTCGATCTTTTCATAACCACACGAAATTAGAGGAGCGCCGTTGGCGCGCCGCGACGGTGCCGCGACTATGATCCGGAACACCGACCAACCGACAGGGGACACGCCAGATGACCGCCACCACTTCGCCGGCTGCCGCACCCGCCACCGCCGGACCGGCACCTTCGTCGTCGCCCGCGCCGACCATGGGCCGGCTGCGTACTGCGGACGGGCTCGAACTGGCGTCGTACCGCTGGCCGGCCGGCGACGGCACCACGCCGCCGCGCGCGACGATCGCGCTCGTGCACGGTCTTGCCGAACACGCGGGCCGCTACGCCGCACTCGCCGGCCGGTTGAATGCAGCCGGCATCGACGTGCTCGCGATCGACCTGCGCGGGCATGGCCAGTCACCCGGCAAGCGCGCCTGGGTCGAGCGCTTCGACGGCTACCTGAACGACGCGGACGCGCTGGTCGCCGAAGCCGCGCGCGGCAATTCGCCGCTGTTCCTGATGGGGCACAGCATGGGTGGCGCGATCGCGGCGCTTTACGCAATCGAACGTGCGCCGGCACGTGACCACGCGCTGACGGGCCTCGTGCTGTCGAGCCCGGCGCTAGCGCCGGGGCGCGACGTGCCGCGCTGGATGCTCGCGGTGAGCCGCGTCATCAGCCGCGTATGGCCGACCTTCCCCGCAATCAAGATCGATGCAGCGCTGCTGTCGCGCGATCCGGCCGTCGTCGCGGCCAATCGCGCCGATCCGCTCGTGCATCACGGCGCGGTACCCGCGCGCACCGGTGCGGAGATTCTCGACGCGATGGCACGCATCGAAAGCGGCCGCGCTGGGCTCCGCGTTCCGGTGCTCGTCTATCACGGTACCGAGGACAAGCTGACCGAGCCCGACGGCAGCCGGGCGTTCGGCGCGCACGTCGGCTCGCCCGATCGCACGCTGACGCTACATGAAGGCGGCTTTCACGAAACGATGAACGATCTCGAACGCGATCGCGTGATCGACGCGTTGATCGCGTGGATTCACGCACGCGTGCCGGCGCGCTGAGCGCGCCCGGCCCGGCCGGTCAGTCGGTCATCAGATGCCGGCCAGCACGCGCAGGTGTGCGACCACGCTGCGCCCGAGCGCGGACAGGTTGTAGCCGCCTTCGAGGCAGCTCACGATGCGGCCCTGCGCATGCCGCCGCGCCACGTCGACGATCTGCGCGGTCAGCCATTCGAAGTCGGCTTCGACGAGGCCGAGGTTGCCGATGTCGTCCTCGCGATGCGCGTCGAAACCCGCCGACACGAACAGCATCTGCGGCTTGAACGCATCGAGGCGCGGCAGCCAGAACATGTCGACGGCTTCGCGGATCGCCATCCCGTTGCTGCGCGCGGGCATCGGCAGGTTGACCATGTTCGGGGCCTGGTGATCGACGCCCGAGAACGGATACAGCGGATGCTGGAAGAAGCTGCACATCAGCACGCGCTCGTCGTTCGCGAACGCGGCTTCGGTGCCGTTGCCATGGTGCACGTCGAAATCGATGATCGCCACACGCTCGAGACCGTGTACATCGAGCGCATGCCGCGCGGCAATCGCGACGTTGTTGAAGAAGCAGAAACCCATCGCGCGCGCGGGCTCCGCATGGTGGCCGGGTGGGCGCACGCCGCAGAACGCATTCGCATAGCGGCCTTCGATCACCGCGTCGGTCGCCGCGATCGCGGCGCCAGCCGCGCGCAGCGCCGCGCGCCACGTATCGCGGTTCATCAGCGTATCGGGATCGATCTCGACGTAGCCGTCCACCGGCGTCATGCTCCGGATGTAGTCGATGTGCGCCTGCGTATGCACCCGGCCCAGCGCCACCTCGCTCGCGAACGGTGCGGTTTCGTGCACGATCAGGTCGTCGATGCGGCTCGCGATCAATTGATCCTGGATCGCCGAGAGGCGGGCCGGGCATTCCGGATGCCATTCCCCCATCTCGTGCAGCATACAGTCGGGGTGCGTATAGAAAGCGGTTGCCATAAGCTGTCATCCACGGCGCACGGTGCGCCGCAGGTCTCCATCAATGATGTCCATCGTCTGCCGCGAATTCGCCGCTAACTTACCACAACGGGGGCCCCCCACGCCCCGGCGCGCCGGATCCGTCGGGTATACTGCGCCGAACCCAATCGCCCTGTCCGCCCGCTTCGACATGAATTCCAGCAAGCCTGCCGCCCTTCTCTCCGCGCTGTTCCGCGCTCGCGTCCCGCTCGTTGCGGTCGCTGTAGTGGCGGCCCTCGGCACCGCGCCTGCCAGCGCGCAGACGCAGCCCGCGAAGTCCGCGGGCAAGCTCGTCGCACAGGCCCAGCCGCAGCAGCCGACGCCGCAAGGCCAGACCTTCGAAGAGGAAATCGTTCCGCAGCGCTACGCGAACAACGCGAAGGTCGACGCGTTCATCGACGAGATGGTGAGCCGCAACGGCTTCGACTCCGCGAGCCTGCATGCGCTGTTCTCGCGCATCAGCTATTCGGCAACGGCCGTCAAGCTGGTGAAGCCGGCCCCGTCGCCGACAGTCAAGAACTGGCGCGTCTATCGCTCGCGCTTCATCGAGCCGATCCGCATCAACGCGGGCGTGAAATTCTGGAAGGCGAACCAGGCAACGCTGCAGCGCGCGTCCGAGCAATTCGGCGTGCCGCCCGAGGTGATCGTCGGCATCATCGGCGTCGAGACGATCTACGGCCGCTACATGGGCAATTTCCGCGTGCTCGACGCGCTGACGACGCTGACGTTCGACTATCCGGACACGCCGAATCGCGACAGCCGCCAGGCGACGTTCCGCAAGAACCTCGAGGATTTCCTGGTCTGGACCCGCGATAACCAACTCGATCCGACCACCGTGCTCGGCTCGTATACGGGCGCGATCGGGATCCCGCAGTTCCTGCCGAGCAGTATCCGCGAATATGCGGTCGACTTCGACGGCACGGGCCATGTCGACCTGCGAAGCAGCCCTGCCGATGCGATCGGCAGCGTCGCGAACTACCTGAAGCAGCACGGCTGGGAAACCGACCGTCCGGTGGTCTGGCAGATCACGCCCGATACGGGCAGCCTGGGGATCGCCCAGGCCGCCGCCGACGGCCAGCCTGAACCGCACTGGGCGCTGTCGCAACTGCTGCGCGCGGGCATGACGCTGAACGAGCCGGCGGTCAACATCACCACCGAAGCCGGTACGCCCGTGACGGTGGTCGACCTGCCGTCACCGGGGCGCGCGACCGAGTACATGCTCGGTCTCAAGAATTTCTATGTGCTGACGCGCTACAACCGCAGCTTCTTCTACGCGCTCACCGTGTACCAGCTTGGCGAGGCCGTGAAGGCACAGATGGAAGCAAGCGGCGCACTTCAGCCGAGCGCCACCGAAACGCAATCGCAGTAAGCATCGCCCGCCCAACGAAAAAGCGCCGCACAAGCGGCGCTTTTTTATCGCACGCGCTCGACGCGCGCCTGCCCGCGTTCAGGCGGGAAACACGCCCGTGGACAGGTAGCGGTCGCCGCGATCGCAGACGATGAACACGATCGTCGCATTCTCGACCTGACGCGCGATGCGCATCGCGACTTCACATGCGCCGCCCGACGAAATGCCCGCGAAGATGCCTTCAACAGCCGCGAGCCGGCGCGCCATCGTTTCCGCTGCGGCCTGGCTCACGCTCTCGACGCGGTCGACTCGGCTGCGATCGAAGATGGTCGGCATGTATGCCTCCGGCCACTTGCGGATGCCCGGAATGCGCGAACCGTCTTCCGGCTGCGCACCGACGATCTCGATCGCCGGATTCTGTTCCTTCAGATAGTGCGACGTGCCCATGATCGTGCCCGTCGTGCCCATGGCCGACACGAAATGCGTGATGCGGCCTTCGGTATCGCGCCAGATTTCCGGGCCCGTCGCTTCGTAGTGCGCAATCGGATTGTCGGGGTTCGCGAACTGGTCGAGGATCACGCCCTTGCCTTCGCGCTGCATCTGGTCCGCGAGATCACGTGCCAGCTCCATCCCGCCCTTCACCGGCGTCAGAATGATTTCGGCACCGTAGGCGGCCATGCTCTGGCGGCGCTCGACCGACAGATCTTCCGGCATGATCAGCACCATCTTGTAGCCGCGGATCGCCGCGGCCATCGCGAGTGCGATACCCGTATTGCCGCTCGTCGCTTCGATCAGCGTATCGCCCGGCTTGATGCGCCCGCGCGCCTCGGCCTTGCTGATCATCGACAGTGCCGGACGATCTTTCACGGAACCGGCCGGATTGTTGCCTTCGAGCTTCGCGAGCACCACGTTGTTGCGCGCGCGAATCTCCTCGTCCGGCAAGCGGACGAGTTGGACGAGCGGCGTATTGCCGATCGTGTCTTCGATAGTTTTGTAAGCCATGGATATACCGTGAGTACGAGGCCGATCAATCGATCGATTGTAAACCAGCACCGCTGCTCGCGCCGGCAACCCCATTGCGACGATGGAATACGCGTGGCCGCCCTACGCCGTGCCCACGCAAAAAACCCGCGGCATGCCGCGGGAAGCCGTCGCAACGACGGCGGCTGAAGGAGCTCGTTGTCGATCGCGCGTAGCGCGTTACTTCTGTGCGGTGCGGGCGGGTGCAGCCGCAGGCTTGCCGGCAGGCGGCTTACCCGCAGCCGGCTGCGCGGCACTCGTGCCGGCCGCGCCTATCGTCAGCCCTTCCTGCTGAAGCCGCTCGACGGTATGGCCACCCATGCCTTTCACGCGTGATGCGAGATCTTCGGCATTCCTGAACGGACCGCGTGCGCCGCGTTCGTCGAGAATCGCTTTCGCCCGCGCCGGGCCGATGCCCTTGATGCCGACGAGCGCATCCTCGTTCGCGGTGTTGACGTCGACGGCCGCCCAGGCCGACGCGATCGTGCCGAGCATTGCCGCTGCGGCCAACCATTTCCTGATCATGTGCTGGATCTCCGATGAATTCGGCCGGCGGCTGCCGACCGTGAGACCCAGTCTATCGATTCAACGCTTCCGCTTAAACCTGGCCGGATAGCCAACGGACGTAGCGGTCGACGCCTTCCTGCACGGTCAGGAACGGCGCGTCGTAACCGGCCGCGCGCAGCTTCGTCTGGTCGGCCTGCGTGAAGCACTGGTACTTGCCGCGCAATGCATCGGGAAACGGCACGTATTCGATCAGCCCTTGCTCGACCTGCTGTGCGAGCGTCAGCGGCGGCTGGTTGTCGAGCGCGCGCAGCGTATTCACGACCGTCGACGCGATATCGTTGAACGGCTGCGCACGGCCCGTGCCGAGGTTGAAGATGCCCGACTTCTCCGGATGATCGAAGAAGAACAAATTCACCTTCGTCACGTCCTCGACCGACACGAAGTCGCGCGTCTGCTCGCCCGGTGCATAGCCGTTGTACTCGCCGAACAGCTTCACCTTGCCTTCCGCACGGAACTGGTTGAAGTTGTGGAACGCGACCGACGCCATGCGCCCCTTGTGCGTTTCGCGCGGGCCGTACACATTGAAATAGCGGAAGCCGGCGATCTGGCTCTTCGCGGTCGGCAGCACGCGACGGATCACCTGGTCGAACAGGAACTTCGAATAGCCGTAGACATTCAGCGGCGCCTCGACGTCGCGCTCCTCGACGAACCGCGTCGAGCCGCCGTAGATCGCCGCCGACGACGCGTACAGGAACTGCGTGCCCTGCGCGAGGCAGGTGTCGAGCACCGCGCGGCTGTAGCGGAAGTTGTTGTCCATCATGTAGCGGCCGTCGGTTTCCATCGTGTCCGAACAGGCGCCTTCGTGGAACACCGCGCGTACCTTGCCGAAATCGCCGCGTGCGAAGCGTTCGACGAATTCCGTTTTGTCCAGATAGTCGTCGATCTCGCAATCGACGAGATTCCGGAACTTGTCCGCGCGCGTCAGGTTGTCGACCGCGATGATGCGCGTCTCGCCGCGCTCGTTGAGCGCCTTGACGATGTTCGCGCCGATAAAACCGGCTGCGCCGGTGACGATGAGGGTCATGATCGTCCTGCCTGAAAAGTGCGAGCCATGCGTGCGGCGCGCTCGTCGCGCCACCGCATGCGCTCAGTGAAACAGTTCGTCGTAGTCCACCGTGGCCGTGCCGAGCTTGCCGACCACGATGCCTGCCGCGCGATTCGCGAGCACGACGGCATCGACCAGCGGCACACCTGCGCCGAGCATCGTCGCAACCGTCGCGATCACGGTATCGCCCGCGCCCGACACGTCGAACACCTCGCGCGCGAGCGCTGGTGCGTTCAGTTCGCCGTTGGAGGAAAAGAGCGTCATGCCCTCTTCCGAGCGCGTGAGCAGCAGCGCGTCGATGTCGAGCTCCGCGCGCAGCTTCGCAACGCGCGCGCGCAGATCGTCTTCCGACTTCCACTGCCCGACCACTTCACGCAGTTCCGCGCGATTCGGCGTGATCAGCGACGCACCACGATAGCGTGCCCAGTCGTCGCCCTTCGGATCGACGAGGACGGACTTGCCGGCCGCACGCGCTTTCTCGATCATCGTCGTGACGTGCGTCAGGCCGCCTTTCGCGTAATCCGACATCAGCACGACGTCGTGCTGCGGCAGCAGCGCATCGAAGCGTGCGAGCCCCGCGAGCAACACCTCATGCGTCGGCATGGCCTCGAAGTCGACGCGCAGCAGTTGCTGCTGGCGCGCGAGCACGCGCAGCTTGATCGTGGTCGGCAGCGCCGGGTCGCGCTCGAGATGCGGCGTCACGCCGCTACTGCCGAGCAGCTCGACGATCCGCTCGCCGGGTTCGTCGCAACCGACGACGCACAGCAACCCGGCCTGTCCGCCGAGCGTCACGGCGTTGCGCGCAACGTTCGCTGCACCGCCAAGGCGCTCTTCCTGACGCTGCACATGCACGACCGGCACCGGTGCTTCAGGCGAAATGCGATCGACGTTGCCGAACCAGTAACGGTCGAGCATCACGTCGCCGACGACCAGCACGCGCGAGCGCGCGAGCTGCTCGCGCGGCACCGGAACGACTTCGCGGAGAGTATTCATCGTAGGGTCAGCCACGGGTGGACGACTGGGGATCGACATACGGCCGGCCGATCGCGTAGTAGTCGATGCCCAGTTCGGCCATCGCATCCGGCTCATAAAGGTTGCGCCCGTCGAAGATCACGGGCGCCTTCAATTCGGCCTTCAGACGCGTGAAGTCGGGGCTCCGGAATTCCTTCCACTCGGTCACGATCACGAGTGCGTCCGCGCCCGTCACGGCGATGTCCTGCGTCTCGACGAGATGCAGCCGCGCCAGCGCGTCCGGGTTGGTGCCGAAATCGAGTGCAAACACGCGCCGTGCCTCGTCGACCGCGACCGGATCGTACGCACGCACGGTCGCGCCGCGTTCGAGCAGCGCGGCGATCAGGCGGCGGCTCGGCGCCTCGCGCATGTCGTCGGTGTTCGGCTTGAACGCCAGGCCCCAGACTGCGAACTCGCGGCCGGTCAGGTCAACGCCGAAGCGCTGCTCGATCTTGCCGATCAGCACGTCCTTCTGCGCATGGTTGGCCGCCTCGACGGCTTCCAGGATGCGCAGCGGCTGGCCGTTCTCGCCTGCGGTGCGAATCAGCGCCTGGACGTCCTTCGGGAAGCACGAGCCGCCGTAGCCGACGCCAGCGTACAGGAAGTGATAGCCGATGCGCGGATCGGAGCCGATCCCGCGGCGCACGGCCTCGATGTCCGCGCCGACCTTGTCGGCGAGATTCGACATCTCGTTCATGAACGAGATACGCGTGGCAAGCATCGCGTTCGCCGCGTATTTCGCGAATTCGGCCGAGCGCACGTCCATGTAGATCGTGCGCTCATGGTTGCGGTTGAACGGCGCGTAAAGCTTCTTCATCTTCTCGCGCGCGATCATGCCCGTCTCGTCGTCGTCGACGCCGATGATGATCCGGTCCGGACGCATGAAGTCTTCGACCGCGGCGCCTTCCTTCAGGAACTCCGGGTTCGACACGACCGAGAAGCGATGCGCGACGCTGCCTGCCAGACCGCGGGCGGCAAGCGCCTCGTCGACCACGCCGCGCACGCGCTGCGCGGTGCCGACCGGCACCGTCGACTTGTCGACGATCACCTTGAAGCCCGTCATGTGGCGGCCGATGTTGCGCGCGGCTTCGAGCACGTACTGCAGGTCGGCCGAGCCGTCCTCGTCGGGCGGCGTGCCGACGGCGATGAACTGGATCTCGCCGTGCGCGACGCTCGCCTCGATGTCGGTCGAGAAGCGCAGGCGCCCGGCCGCGCGGTTGCGCGCGATAATGTCCAGCAGCCCCGGTTCGTGAATCGGCATCCCGCCGTTGTTCAGGGTGTCGATCTTGCGCAGATCGACGTCGAGGCAGAATACGTCGTGACCGATCTCCGCGAGGCAGGCGCCCGTGACGAGACCGACGTAGCCGGTGCCGATGATGGTGATTTTCATAGATGTTCCGGTACTTCCCGGTAATTGACTAACTTGGCCGCCGGGACAAGCCCGGCGGCAACCGCAGCGTGTTGGCTCCGCGTGCCGGGATCAGCCCGGCATCGCAGGTTCGACGCGGCGCGGCGCATAGGTTTCCCAACCGCTGCATCCGGGGCACTGCCAATAGAAAAGCCGTGCCCGGAAACCGCAATTCTGGCACGTATACCGTGGCAGATTCTTCGTGCGCTGCTTGATCAGCGCACGCATCATTTCAAGCTCCTTACGACGCGGCTCGTCGGCTGCGGCGATTTGCGCATCGAGCAGATGCAGCATCCCCGACAGGTTCGGCGACTTCTCCATCTGCGTACGCGCGAGCGCGTGCGCCACATCCTGGCCACGCAACCCCGCGAGGTGCTGGTACGCGATGTCGAGCAGGTCGTTCGACGGATAGCGGTCGACATACCCCATCAGCAGCTCGGCGCCTTCGGCGTTCTTGCCGAGCGCGACATACGCCTTCATCAGCTTGTCGGCGACGAGCGGCAGATAGGCCGGATTCTGCGCTTCGACGCGCTTCCAGTGCTCGATCGCGGCCGCATGGTTGCCCTCCGCTTGCGCCGCGTCGCCGGACAGGACCGTCGCGCGAACGTTCTGCGGGTTCACGGTCAGCGCCAGGCGCAGCTGTTCGGCTGCCGCTGCCGCGTTCTTGCGCTGCAGCGCGTCCTGCGCGAGTTCGCAGTGGAACTGTGCAATTTCGACGCCGAGCGGCTTGTCGCTCATCGACTCGATGCGCTTCGCCGTATCGATCGACTTGTTCCAGTCCTTTTCGATCTCGTAGATCGTCAGCAGCGCCCGCTGCGCGCCGAGCGCGTAATCACCGTCGGCGAGCTTGTGAAACGCCTCCTCCGCACGATCGAGCAGGCCGGCTTTCAGGAAATCCTGGCCGAGCTCGTACAGCGCGTGGTCGCGCTCGTTGACCGGCAGGTCCGTGCGGCTCAGCAGGTTCTGGTGCACCCGGATCGCGCGGTCGGTCTCGCCGCGGCGGCGGAACAGGTTACCGAGCGCGAAGTGCAGTTCGACCGTCTCGGGATCGAGCTTGGCGACCTCGATGAACGCGTCGATCGCCTTGTCGGGTTGTTCGTTCAACAGAAAATTCAGGCCGCGAAAATACGATCGCGGCAGGTTGGCGCTCTCCGACAGGAGATTCTTCAGGTCATAGCGTGACGCCGCCCAACCAAGCGCGAATGCCACCGGAATCGCGAGCAACCACCAGAAATCCAGATCCATGCGAAATATCGAAGCAGAGACGAAAACCGCGCGATTATCGCGCGGCGTCCGTGTTAAATGACGGGCGGCATCGGCGGCTGGTCGATGACGGCCGGCGTTTCGCGTGCCGCACGCAGATCGCGCTTCAGGCGCCCATTCTCGAGACGCAGACGGAAGATCGAAGGCAGCGCGGACAGCAGGCCGGCCAGCAGCCCCACGGCGAAGAACGCGAGGCCGATCAGGATCAGCGGCGCTTGCCATGAATAGCCGGCAACGAAATTCAGCGTCGCGGTTTGCGTATTGGCCAGCGCAAGCACCAGCAACAGTACGAACACCAATACCCGGATCAGCCAGACGATAAACTTCATGAAGCCCTCTCTTTGTTGAGGTTTGCCGCGGCGCGCGACTCCCCTTCGCCGCACCGAATCGACCCGTATTGTAAAGGATGCGTTTCCGCGCCTGCGCAGATCCTGCGCGCACCCGTTGCGCGGCGATCGCCGAAAATGAAAAAAGCGCCCGCAAGGGGCGCTTTTCTTTTCAGCCTTCGCCGGATGGGTTCCGGGCAAACCGGATGACGCTCAACGCTCGTCGTCCGGATCGTCAGCCTTCAGCGGTTCACCGGCGCGGCCGTCGACGCGTTCCCGCAATTCCTTGCCAGGCTTGAAGTGCGGCACGAACTTCTCGGGCACCTGCACTTTCTCCCCTGACTTCGGGTTGCGTCCGACGCGCGCCGGGCGACGGTTGAGGCCAAAGCTGCCGAAACCCCGAATTTCGATGCGATGCCCTTTCGCCAGGGCGTCAGACATTGCATCGAGCATCGTTTTCACCGCGAAATCCGCATCCTTGAGGACAAGTTGCGGAAATCGCGATGCCAGCTGCGCGACCAACTCGGATTTGGTCATACTTCAGCAGACCTCGTGAGGCTTACTGGTTCTGGCCGTCGAGCTTCGCCTTCAGCAGCGCGCCGAGGTTGGTCGTACCGGTCGCAGCAGCGCTCGAGTCCGACTGCAGGCCGCGGATCGCTTCCTGTTGTTCAGCCGAGTCCTTCGCCTTGATCGACAGGTTGATGCCGCGCGACTTGCGATCGATGTTGATCACCATCGCGTTGACCTTGTCGCCTTCCTTCAGCACGTTGCGTGCGTCTTCGACGCGATCCTGCGAGATTTCCGATGCGCGCAGGTAGCCTTCGATGTCGCCCGTCAGCGTAACGACCGCACCCTTCGCATCGACCGTCTTCACGACGCCGTCGACGATCGAGCCCTTGTCGTTCATTGCAACGTAGTTGCTGAACGGGTCGCCTTCGAGCTGCTTGATGCCGAGCGAAATACGTTCCTTCTCGACGTCGATACCGAGCACGATGGCTTCGACTTCGTCGCCCTTCTTGTACTTGCGAACAGCTTCTTCGCCAGCTTCGCTCCACGACAGGTCCGACAGGTGAACCAGGCCGTCGATGCCGCCCGGCAGACCGATGAACACGCCGAAGTCGGTGATCGACTTGATTGCGCCCGTGATCTTGTCGCCCTTCTTGAAGTTGCGGCTGAAGTCATCCCACGGATTCGGCTTGCACTGCTTCATGCCGAGGCTGATACGACGACGGTCTTCGTCGATCTCGAGGACCATGACTTCGACTTCGTCGCCCAGCTGGACAACCTTCGACGGCGCAACGTTCTTGTTGGTCCAGTCCATTTCCGACACGTGGACGAGGCCTTCGATGCCCGATTCCACTTCGACGAATGCGCCGTAGTCGGTGATGTTCGTGACCTTGCCGAACAGGCGCGTGCCCGACGGGTAACGGCGCGAGATGCCTTCCCACGGATCGTCGCCCAGTTGCTTGATGCCCAGCGAGACGCGGTTCTTCTCTTGGTCGAACTTGAGGATCTTCGCGGTGACTTCCTGGCCAACCGACAGGACTTCGCTCGGGTGACGCACACGACGCCATGCGATGTCGGTGATGTGCAGCAGGCCGTCGATGCCGCCGAGGTCGACGAACGCGCCGTAGTCGGTGATGTTCTTGACCACGCCGTTGACGATCGCGCCTTCCTTCAGCGTCTCGAGCAGCTTCGCGCGCTCTTCGCCTTGCGTGGCCTCGATCACTGCACGACGCGACAGCACGACGTTGTTACGCTTGCGATCGAGCTTGATCACGCGGAACTCGAGCGTCTTGCCTTCGTACGGGGTCGTGTCCTTGACCGGACGCGTGTCGACCAGCGAACCCGGCAGGAACGCGCGGATGCCGTTGACCATCACGGTCATGCCGCCCTTCACCTTGCCGGTGATCGTGCCGGTGACGAGTTCGTTGTTGTCGAGAGCCTTTTCCAGCGACAGCCACGATGCAAGGCGCTTCGCCTTGTCGCGCGACAGGATCGTGTCGCCGTAGCCGTTTTCGAGTGCGTCGATCGCGACGGACACGAAATCGCCCGACTGCACCTCAACCTCGCCCTGATCGTTCAGGAATTCCTCGATCGGAATGTAAGCCTCGGACTTCAGGCCTGCATTGACGACCACGAAGTTGTGGTCGACGCGCACGACTTCGGCGGAAATCACTTCGCCGGCGCGCATGTCTTGGCGGGTCAGCGACTCTTCGAACAGAGCCGCGAAAGATTCAGTATTCGGGTTGGAGGTTTGCAGGTCGGACATAAAAATCTGATTGTGCATGGCTCGCTGTGCCACGCCGGCCGGAATGGCAGGCTGAAAGGGCCAGATCGAAGACCACACGGGGTTAAGGGTTCGAAACACGCTCCGCGCTTGCGACGCGGGGCACCTACCGCTGCCCGCCTTCTCAGGCGGGCTGACCGAGCGCCCGATACCACTGCAGCACCTGGTCGACTGCTTCGTCGACCGAAAGTGCCGACGTATCGAGCAGCTTGGCATCTGCCGCGGGCTTCAGCGGTGCGGCCGCGCGATTGCTGTCGCGCGCGTCACGGTCACGAAGATCCCGGAGCAAGTCATCTATATTAGCAGAAAAACCTTTTTGCATCAATTGCTTATGCCGCCTGGTCGCGCGCGCCTCGGCGCTGGCCGTCAGGAACACCTTCAGCACGGCGTCCGGGAAGATCACGGTGCCCATGTCGCGCCCGTCCGCGACGAGGCCTGGCGTCTTGCGGAACGCGCGCTGGCGCGCGACGAGCGCGGTGCGCACGGGCCCGTGCACGGCAATCGCCGATGCGCGGTTGCCGACCGCCTCAGCACGGATGTCGTTCGACACATCGACGCCGTCGAGCTGCGCGCAGCCTTCGCGGAACGTGATGTGGAGATCGTCGATCAGTTTCACCAGCGCGTCGATGTCCTCCGCGTCAATGCCGTAGCGCACGCTCGCGAGCGCGGCGAGCCGGTACAGCGCGCCGCTGTCGAGCAGGTGGAAGCCAAGGTGCGCGGCGACGAGCGCGGCGACGGTGCCCTTGCCGGAAGCAGTCGGGCCGTCGATCGTGATGACGGGAGTCGGGTGAAAGGGTCGGGTCGATTTCATCGGAACAAATGGGTCAGGCTTTGGCGAGCGCGGCGAAGCGGTCGAAATAGTCGGGGAACGTCTTGCCGACGCACTTCGGATCGTTGATCCGCACGGGCACGCCGCCCAGGCTGACGAGCGAGAAGCACATCGCCATCCGGTGATCGTCGTACGTGTCGATCGCCGCGTTCGGCGTGAGCTTTTCCGGCGGCGTGACGACGAGGTAGTCAGGGCCTTCCTCGACGATCGCGCCGACCTTGCGCAGCTCGGTCGCCATCGCGGCGATGCGGTCGGTTTCCTTCACGCGCCAGCTCGCGATGTTGCGCAGCGTGCTCGTGCCGTTCGCGAACAACGCCGCGACCGCAATGGTCATCGCCGCATCGGGGATCAGGTTGAAGTCCATGTCGATCGGCTCGAGCTTGCCGTGGTCGTGGCCGATACCGCGCACGTCGATCCAGTCGTCGCCCATCGTCACGTTCGCGCCCATCTGCATCAGCGCATTCGCGAAACCGACGTCACCCTGGATGCTCGCCCGCCCCACGCCTTCGACGCGCAGCGGGCCGCCGCCAAGTGCGCCGGCCGCGAGGAAATACGATGCGGACGACGCATCGCCCTCGACCATGATCCGCCCCGGCGAGCGGTAGCGGACGCCGGCCGGCACGACGAAGCGCTGCCAGCCGTCGCGCTCGACGGTCACGCCGAAGCGCTCCATCAGCCGGATCGTGATGTCGATGTACGGCTTCGAGATCAGCTCGCCGTCGACCTCGACGACGATCCTGCCGTCCTTCGCCTTCACGAGCGGCAGCGTCATCAGCAGCGCCGTGAGGAACTGGCTCGACACGTCGCCGCGCACGCGGATCGGCGCGTCGACGGAAATGTTCGCGGGCTTGATCCGCAGCGGCGGGTAGCCTTCGCTCAGCTCGTAGTCGATCTGCGCGCCGATCTGCCGCAGGCCGTCGACGAGATCGCCGATCGGCCGCTCGTGCATGCGCGGCACGCCGTGCACGCGATAGTCGCCGCCGTTCACCGCGAGCGCGGCGGTCAGCGGCCGCACGGCCGTACCCGCGTTGCCGAGGAACAGGTCGGCCGTCTTCGCGGTGAATGCGCCGCGCGTGCCCGTGACGACGCAGGTGTCGCCATCGCGCGCGAGCTTCACCCCCAGCTTGCCGAGTGCGTCGAGCATCACGCGCGTGTCGTCGGAGTCGAGCAGGTTGGTGATCGTCGTTTCGCCTTCGGCAAGCGCCGCGAGCAGCAGCACGCGGTTCGAAATGCTCTTCGAGCCGGGCAGGCGCACGGTGCCCGATGCGCTGGAGTACGGGCCGAGATCGAGATAGTCCATGGGAATCGTCCTGTTATTTCTTGACCGGTTCGGCAGCGGGCGCACCACCGCGCTCCTGCCATGCCTTGCGCGCCGCGCGCGAGCGCGTGAACACCGCTTCGAGCGCCGCGCCGTCGCCGGCGTCGATCGCCGCGCGCAGCCGCGCGAGCACGCGCGTATAGCCATCGAGTTCGTCGAGCAGCGCCGCGCGGTTCGCGACGCATACGTCGCGCCACATCTCCGGGCTCGACGCCGCGATGCGCGTGAAATCGCGGAAGCCGCCCGCCGCGTACGAGAACTTCAGTTCCGCATCGGCCTCGCCGAGGATCTGTTCGACGAGCGCGAACGACAACACGTGCGGCAGATGGCTGATCGACGCAAACACACGATCGTGCTGCTCCGTGCTCATCGTGCGCACGTCAGCGCCGGTCGCACGCCACATCGCGTCGATCCGCGCGACCGATTCGATTGCATTCTCCGGCAGCGGGCACAGCACGACGTTGCGGCCGACGTACAGATCCGGCAACGCGGCCTCGACGCCGCTCGACTCGCGACCGGCGATCGGATGCCCCGGCACGAACTGCGCGACCCGAGCACCGAGCGCTTCGCGCGCGGCCGCGACGACATCGGACTTGGTGCTGCCCGCATCGGTGACGATCGTCGCCGCTTCAAGCCACGGCGCGATGCGCGCGAGCAACGGCCCCGTCTGCGCGACGGGCGCCGCCAGCAGCACGAGATCGGCGCCTGCGAGCGCGTCACGTAATTGCACGTCGTCGTCGAGCGCCGCCGCTCGGTCGATCACGCCGAGCGCAAGCGCACGCTCGACCGAAGAACGTGAACGACCCACGCCGACAACCTCGCCCGCGCCGCCCGGCGCGCGCTCGCGCAGTGCGCGGGCCAGCGATCCGCCGATCAGGCCGACGCCGAAGATGACCAGTTTGTTGAATGCAAAGCCTGACACGACAAGAGCCAAGTTACGCGCGCGGGACGACGCCCGCCACGCGGAATTCCAGATTCCGGGCAACAGGCCCGCATCCGGCACAACCTGCGCCGGATGCCGCCCGAACCCGCCTTCGGCAGCGCCGACCGGCCTGCCCTGCCCGCCGGGCCCCAACGCCTGCGTGAACAAGCGACGGGCCGCCGCGCATCAGCGTGCGCGCGGATACGAACCGAGTATCTTCAGGAACGCGGCCTTCTGGCCGAGTTCCGCGAGCGCGGCCGCAACTGCCGCATCGTCCCGATGCCCCTCGATGTCGATGTAGAAGTAGTACTCCCATGTGCCGACGCGCGCCGGGCGCGACTCGAAGCGCGTCATCGACACGCCGTGCCGTGCGAGCGGCTCGAGCAGCTTGAAAACGGCGCCCGGCTCGTTCTTCACCGACACGATCAGCGACGTCTGGTCGTGACCGCTTTGCCCCGCCGGCTGCTTGCCGATGATCACGAAGCGCGTGCGGTTGTGCGGATCGTCCTGGATCAGCGAGAACGCGATCTGCAAGCCGTAGTGCGCGGCCGCGCGGTCGCCCGCGATCGCCGCGACGGTTGGATCAGCCGCCGCGAGACGCGCGGCCTCCGCGTTGCTCGCTACCGCCTGCCGCTCGAGCTGCGGTGCATTCGCTGCGAGCCACTGCTGGCATTGCGCGAGCGCCTGCGCATGCGCACAGACGCGTTTCACGCCGTCGAGCGTGCCGCTCTGCGTCAGCAGGTTGTGATGGATCGGGAGCGCGAGCTCGCCGCTGATCAGCAGTTGTGTCTGCAGCAGCAGGTCGAGCGTTCGAGACACGGCGCCTTCGGTCGAGTTCTCGACCGGCGCAATGCCGAATGCGGACGCGCCGGCCTCGACCGAGCGGAACACCTCGTCGATCGACGGGCACGGCAGCCCTTCGATCGACTGGCCAAAGTACTCGAGCATCGCCTGCTCGCTGTACGTGCCGACCGGCCCGAGGAACGCGACGTGGATCGTCTGCTCGAGTGCACGGCTCGCGGCCATGATCTCGCGCCAGATGGCGCTGATGTGCTCGCTCGCGAGCGGCCCCGCGCTCATGTCCTGCAGCCGCGCGATCACTTGCAGCTCGCGCTCCGGCCGAAACACCGGCGCGTTGAAATGCTTCTTGACCTCGCCCACCTCCAGCGCCACCGCGGCGCGCTGGTTCAGGAGCGCGATCAGCTGCGCGTCGATCGCATCGATGCGATCACGCAGCGGTTTCAGGCGGGAATTCAGTTCGTCGTCCATGCGTTTTGCCGTGCTGTTTGAACAGCGCCGCCGTCAGGCGCCGCGCTGCTCGAAGTCCTTCATGTACTCGACGAGCGCTTTCACGCCCTCGAGCGGCACCGCGTTGTAGATCGACGCCCGCATGCCGCCGACGGACTTGTGGCCCTTCAGCTGCAGCAGCCCGCGCGCCTTTGCGCCGGCAAGGAAGTCTTCGTTGCGCGTTTCGTCGGCCAGGAAAAACGGCACGTTCATCCGCGAACGCGCTGCCGGCTCGACCTTGTTCAGATAGAAGCTGCTCGCATCGATCGTGTCGTAGAGCAGCTTCGCTTTTTCGATATTGCGGGCCTCGATCGCTTCGAGGCCACCCTGCCGCTTCAGCCACTGGAATACCAGGCCCGCGATGTAGATCGCGTAGGTGGGCGGCGTGTTGTACAGCGAGTTGTTCGCGGCGATGGTCTTCCATTCGAACGCGGACGGGCAGATCGACAGCGCGCGGTCGAGCAGATCCTCGCGCACGATCACGAGCGTCACGCCGGCCATCCCGATGTTCTTCTGCGCGCCGCCGAACAGCACGCCGTACTTCGCGACGTCCATCGGACGCGACAGGATGTGCGACGAGACGTCCGCGACCAGCGGCACGTCACCGAGATCGGGAATCTCGAACGTCTCGACGCCGTCGATCGTCTCGTTGGTGCACAGATGCACGTACGCCGGATCGTCCGACAGCTGCCATTCGGCGCGCGCGGGCGCACGCGTGAAGCCGTCTTCGGTCTTGCCGGTCGCGGCGAGATGCGGCGTGCCGTATTTCTTCGCTTCGCTGAACGACTTCTGCGACCACGAGCCCGTGACGACGAAGTCGGCCGTCTTGCGCGACCCGAGCAGGTTCATCGGCACGATCGCGTTTTCCGCGATACCGCCCCCCTGCAGGAACAGGATCCGGTGACTGGCCGGCACGCCGAGCAGGTCGCGCAGGTCGGTCAGCGCGGCCTCGTGGATCGACATGAATTCCTTGCCGCGATGGCTCATCTCCATCACGCTCATGCCGCTGCCGTGCCAGTCGAGCATTTCGTCGGCAGCTTGCCGCAGCACTTCCTCGGGCATCGCCGCGGGGCCGGCGGAGAAATTAAAGACGCGCATCGTGAAAACCTCGGAGGGACGCGACCGGCTCGCCGCCGGCAGAACGCGCCAGAAAAGAAATGGCCGCTTGCGCTCGCGCGCAAACGGCCATTATCGCACTGTCGCCAGGCTCCCGCCAAACCCGGCCGAACGGCCGGGGGGCGTGCCTGGACGGCTTTACTTGCCCGGCTTGACTGCTGCGACTTCCTTGTCAGCCTGCGTGCGCGTTGCCTGGATAGCTTGCGGCATGTACTTCTGCATCAGGCCGTTGACCACGTCGCGACCGACCTGATCCTGAACCTGGATGAACTTGCGGCCCGTCGGGCTCTTGTAGAACGTCGTCAGATCCTTGATCTCCGACGTGCTGTAGTACTTCGCGTATGCGTCGTACTGAGCCGACATCGCGTCGTTCTGGAACTGCTGCGTGCCGAACACCTTGCCTGCGCCGTCAACCAGCTTCGGCACTGCGTTCTTCTGCAGCGTCGGAACGGCAGCCTGCTTCTGCTTGTCGTTCAGCGTCTTGTTTTCCGACAGCGCGTCCGACAGGATCGCCGGCACGAGTTGCTTGGCCTGCATTTCGGCGCTGTTGCCGATTGCCGACACGAGCTTCGGCGCGTCGATCGCGTCGAGCAGATCCTTGATCGCTGCCTTCTTGTCGGCGTCGATCGGCGCAGCTGCCGCAGCGGGTGCCGGTGCGGAATTCGACAGCGCTTGCGCCATCGCGAACGTCGGCACCAGTGCAGCCAGCAGGACCAGTTGCTTGAATTGCTTTTGCATCATCACTCCCTTTTGGAAATATGAATGGTTGCTCGCCGGCCGCGGCGCTTCACGCCCGCGGCGGCCAGAGTCTTATCCGTTCTTCAGGCTTCGCCGTCCGACGCCTCGTCGGCCTCGCCATCGCCCTCTTCGGCCTCCGCGATCTGCTGCAGGCCAGAGAGCTTGGTACCCTCATCGAGACTGATGAGTGTAACACCTTGCGTGGCACGCCCCATCTCGCGAATCTCGGATACGCGGGTGCGAATCAACACGCCGGCCGTCGTAATCAGCATGATCTGATCCTCGGCGTCGACGAGCGTCGCGGCCACGACCTTGCCGTTGCGCTCGGACGTCTGGATCGCGATCATACCCTTCGTACCACGGCCGTGGCGCGTGTACTCGGTGATCGGCGTGCGCTTGCCGTAGCCGTTCTCGGTCGCGGTGAGCACGGTCTGCTCCTCGCTGCCCGCGACCAGCATCGCGATGACCTGCTGCCCGTCCTCGAGCTGCATGCCGCGCACACCGCGCGCCTCGCGCCCCATCGGACGCACGTCGTTCTCGTCGAAGCGCACGGCCTTGCCGGCGTCGGAGAACAGCATCACGTCGTGCGCGCCGTCGGTGATCGACGCACCGATCAGGAAGTCGCCGTCGTCGAGGCCGACCGCGATGATGCCCTTCTTCATCGGACGGCTGAATGCTTCGAGCGGCGTCTTCTTCACGGTGCCGAGCGACGTCGCCATGAAGATGAACTTGTCGGCCGAGAACTCCTTGACCGGCAGCACGACGTTGATCTTCTCGCCATCCTGCAGCGGGAACATGTTGACGATCGGGCGGCCGCGCGAGTTGCGCGAGCCCTGCGGCACTTCATAGACCTTGACCCAGTACACGCGGCCGCGGTTCGAGAAGCACAGGATGTAATCGTGGGTGTTCGCGATGAACAGCGTCTCGATCCAGTCGTCTTCCTTCATCTGCGTCGCCTGCTTGCCGCGACCGCCGCGCTTCTGCGCGCGGTACTCGGACAGCGGCTGCGACTTCACGTAGCCCGCATGCGACATCGTGACGACCATGTCCTGCGGCGTGATCAGATCTTCGGTGTTCAGCTCGGTCGCGTTCAGTTCGATCTTCGAGCGGCGCGCGTCGCCGAACTCGGCTTTCACCGTGGTCAGCTCCTCGCCGATCATCGTCGTGATCCGCTCGGGGCGCGCGAGGATGTCCAGCAGGTCGGCGATCTGTGCCATCACTTCGCGGTACTCGCCGATGATCTTGTCCTGCTCGAGGCCGGTCAGGCGCTGCAGACGCATCTGCAGGATTTCCTGGGCCTGCGTGTCGGACAGGCGGTACAGGCCGTCGCTCTGCATGCCGAACGCCGGGTTCAGACCTTCCGGGCGGTACGCGGAGCGGCCGCCGGCCGCCGCGTTCTCGCTCTCTGCGCGCGTGAGCATCTCGCGCACGAGCGACGAATCCCACGGCTTCGCCATCAACTCCGCCTTCGCGATCGGCGGCGTCGGCGCGGCCTTGATGATCGCGATGAACTCGTCGATGTTCGCAAGCGCGACCGCGAGACCTTCGAGCACGTGGCCGCGTTCGCGGGCCTTGCGCAGTTCGTAGATCGTGCGGCGCGTCAGCACTTCGCGCCGATGCGACAGGAAGCACTGCAGGATTTCCTTCAGGTTCAGCAGCTTCGGCTGACCGTCGACGAGCGCGACCATGTTCATGCCGAACGTATCCTGGAGCTGCGTCGCCTTGTACAGGTTGTTCAGCACCACTTCCGGCACTTCACCGCGCTTGAGCTCGATCACGACGCGCATGCCGCTCTTGTCGGACTCGTCGCGGATGTCGGAGATGCCTTCGAGCTTCTTCTCGTTGACAAGCTCGGCGATCCGCTCGAGCAGCGAACGCTTGTTCACCTGGTACGGCAGCTCGTCGACGATGATCGCCATCCGCTGGCCGCGGTCGATCTCCTCGAAGTGCGTGGCCGCACGCATCACGACGCGGCCACGCCCGGTGCGGTAGCCGTCGCGCACGCCGGCGACGCCGTAAATGATGCCGGCCGTCGGGAAATCCGGCGCCGGGATGATCTCGATCAGCTCGTCGATCGTCGCTTCCGGGTTGGCCAGCAGGTGCTGGCACGCGTCGACGACTTCGTTCAGGTTGTGCGGCGGGATGTTGGTCGCCATGCCGACCGCAATACCCGACGAGCCGTTGATCAGCAGGTTCGGGATGCGCGACGGCAGGACCGACGGCTGCGTTTCGTTGCCGTCGTAGTTCGGCTCGAAATCGACCGTTTCCTTGTCGATGTCGGCGAGCAGCTCGTGACCGATCTTCGCCATGCGAATTTCGGTGTAACGCATCGCCGCGGCATTGTCGCCGTCGATCGAGCCGAAGTTGCCCTGCCCGTCGATCAGCATGTAGCGCAGCGAGAAGTCCTGCGCCATCCGTACGATCGTGTCGTAGACCGCGGTGTCGCCGTGAGGGTGGTACTTACCGATCACGTCACCGACGATACGCGCCGACTTCTTGTACGCGCGGTTCCAGTCGTTGTTCAGTTCGTGCATCGCGAACAACACGCGCCGATGCACGGGCTTCAGGCCATCGCGGACATCCGGGAGGGCACGTCCGACGATCACGCTCATCGCGTAATCGAGATACGAACGGCGCATTTCCTCCTCTAGGGAGGTGGGCAGGGTCTCTTTGGCGAATTGATCCATGTATCCGTATCGTTTCGGAGCGAAGACGGCGAACGCCTTTCGCGTGGGCGCTGCATGCGCAACGCAACGCGAGATTCTAACATGCGCCCATCAGCCGCCAATTCGCCTCCCCCTCTATATATAAATAGCGAAAATCGCAGCCGCGGCGAACCGGCCGGAAATTGCCCACCTCAATTGCGCCCGACTCGGCGCCACCGACGATCGCCTCGCACTTGTTTCTCGCACACGAGTAAACAAATGCATTCACTGGCGCAATTCCGCCCCCACACTCTTGACAATCTCTGAAAGTTACGGCAGGCCGGTGTTGCGCATGCACCACAAACGTTGGGGCGATCTTAGGGTGGGGAGGATTTTTTTTCGTAGGAAGGGAACGATATGGCAAAATGCCAACGCACTGAAAGTTAGACGCTGCTCGAAGTCTACACAGAGCGGTGCCGCGTTTTTGTGCCGCACCAATGTTATACTTCGAGCAATGTATGACTTGTCACCGTCAACAGGCTCGCAGTAAACCTGCGGTAATCTCAATTTCGAGAGGAGAAATATGAATAAACTTTCAAAGCTCGCGTTCATTGCAGCTACCGCAGTTATGGCTGCATCCGCTTCGGCACAGTCGGTGCCGGCGTCGCGTCAAGCCGTCAATGACAACTGGGTGAACGGCACGGGCGAATGGGTGTGGATGAACGGTACGAACGAGCTCTGCTGGCGCGATGCGTTCTGGACGCCGGCCACCGCCAATGCGAAGTGCGATGGCGCACTGGTCGCTACAGCACCGCAACCGCCGGTCGCTCCGGTCGCTCCGGTCATCTCGAGCCAGAAGATCACGTATCAAGCTGACGCTCTGTTCGACTTCGACAAGGCAACGCTCAAGCCGCTGGGCAAGCAAAAGCTGGACGAACTGGCTGCGAAGATCGAAGGCATGAACACGGAAGTGGTCGTCGCAACGGGCTACACGGACCGCATCGGTTCGGACAAGTACAACGACCGTCTGTCGCTGCGCCGTGCGCAAGCCGTGAAGTCGTACCTGGTCAGCAAGGGTGTGCCGGCCAACAAGATCTACACGGAAGGCAAGGGCAAGCGCAACCCGGTTACGACTGGCTGCAACCAGAAGAACCGCAAGCAACTCATCGCCTGCCTCGCACCGGATCGCCGCGTGGAAGTCGAAGTGGTTGGTACGCAAGAAGTCCAGAAGACGACCGTTCCGGCAAACTAAGCCGCGGTTTTCGACTGCTTCAAAGCCCCGCTCCGGCGGGGCTTTTTCTTTGATGCCCGTCCAGGCGCTCGCCGCTTCGCCGCTCGTCCGCTTCTTATATACTCGGGGCTGACGAACCGCAGCACCGCCCTCCTCCTGTAGCCCGTTTGCCGACATGACCAACGCCGATCCGCACGAACTCCAGAAATTCAGCGACCTCGCCCATCGGTGGTGGGATCCGAATGCCGAATTCAAGCCGCTGCACGACCTGAACCCGGTCCGGCTCGGCTGGATCGATGCGCATGCGCACCTCGCCGGCAAGCGCGCGCTCGACGTCGGCTGTGGCGGCGGCATCCTGTCCGAATCGATGGCCGGAATCGGCGCACAGGTGAAAGGCATCGACCTGTCGACCGAAGCACTCGGCGTCGCTGACCTGCACAGCCTCGAAAGCGGCATCTCGGTCGATTACGAGGCGATCGCCGCCGAGGCGATCGCCGCGCGAGAGCCGGGCACCTACGATGTCGTCACGTGCATGGAAATGCTCGAGCACGTGCCGTCGCCCGGCGATGTCGTCGCCGCGTGTGCGACGCTCGTGAAGCCGGGCGGCTGGGTGTTCTTCTCGACGCTGAATCGCAACCTGAAGGCTTACCTGTTCGCCGTGATCGGCGCGGAGTACATCGCGCAAATGCTGCCGAAGGGCACGCACGACTACGCGCGCTTCATCCGCCCGTCGGAACTGGCCGGCTTCGTGCGGGCAACGGATCTGCACATCGTGGAGATCAAGGGCATCACGTATCACCCGATCGGCAAGCGCTTCGCGCTGTCGAACGACACCGACATCAACTACCTCGTCGCGTGCCGTCGTGGCGCGTGACCTTCCAACCGGCATGACGACTCCCCTCTCGACCGCTCGGGCTGCACTCGACGAACCGCGCCTGCTGCACTGCGATGCCGTGCTGTTCGATCTGGACGGCACGCTCGCCGACACGGCCCCCGATCTCGCGGCTGCCGTCAACAAGATGCAACGCGTGCGCGACCTGCCCGAAACACCGCTCGACGTGCTGCGGCCGCTGGCCTCGGCCGGTGCGCGTGGCCTGCTAGGCGGCGCGTTCGGTATCGATCCGCACACGCCCGGTTATGAAGCGATGCGCGACGAGTTCCTGGCCAACTACGCGACGGATCTGTGCGTGCATACGACGCTGTTCCCCGGCATTGGCGACGTGCTCGACGAACTCGACATGCGCGGCGTGCGCTGGGGCATCGTCACGAACAAGGCAATGCGGCTCACGGCGCCGCTCGTCGAGCTGCTGGGCCTCGCGCCGCGCGCCGCCTGCGTCGTCGGGGGCGACACAACGCCGCATTCGAAGCCGCACCCGGCCCCGCTGCTGCATGCGGCCGACCAGTTGACGCTCGCGCCTGCGCGCATCGTCTACGTCGGCGACGATCTGCGCGACATTCAAGCCGGCAGCGCCGCCGGCATGGCGACGGTCGCGGCTGCGTACGGCTATTGCGGCGACGGCGCCGCGCCGGCCGACTGGCAAGCGCAGCATCTCGTCGACACAACGCAGCAACTGCGCGAACTGCTGCGCGATGTTGGGCTATAATGATCGATCTTATCCGCGGGGGCGACCTGGTTTCGACAGGGGTTGTGAAGCGGCTAGGGCATGTCGAGGACCCGTCACCTCGTTAATCAATGGGAAAATCGTAACTGCAAACGACGATACGTTCGCACTGGCAGCCTAAGGGCCGCCGTCCTCTGCCTAGTTCACTGACGGGCTAGTGTCGCAAGACCGGTAGCAATACCGCCAGAGGTCATTTACGTCAGTTAAGCCCTGTCGGCGTCGCGACGCCAGGGTCGAAAACCTAGCGAATCGCCGTAGTGCAGCGTGTTCGTCCGCGTCGCTGCGGTTAAATCAAATGACTGAACTAAACATGTAGAACTAGTCGTGGAGCGCTTCTGGACGCGGGTTCGATTCCCGCCGCCTCCACCATATTCCGCGCTCGCCGCACGAACCCCGCATGACGCAAGTCTGCGGGGTTTTTTGTGGCCGGCGAAACGCATGCGCCTCCTCCTTCCGAAAAAGCGCCCAGCCACGGGTGGGCCGGGCGGAATGCCGCCGGGCTTCCGGCGACAGGAGGTGACGGATGTCCTGCCGCGCCCGCGCAATCGTCGATCGCGCCAGGCAGCGGCCAGCCCGGGCGCTGCAGTGCCGGGCGCGACGCGTCGTCGCACCCGGCATTCACGCACACCGGGCGATGCGCGGTTTAGCTGCCGCGATACAACGACTTCATTTCCTCAGCGGTGGCCGGACGCACGCCCATTGCGCGCGAACCCGATGCCGATACGCCCTGCGCCTGTGCACCGTACCCGCTGGCGTCGGCGCCTTGCGCTTGCGCCAGCGCACTGCGCTGTTGCTCTGCAACACGCGCCGTTGCAGCCTGGATCGCTTCCGGATAATGCGGATCTTCACCGCGAGCGGAGTTGTAACCCGCCTGCTGCAGTTGGACCAGTTCGGCACGAACCTGTGCGCGGGTGATCGTCGAGCCCGACTGTGCAAACGACACGACCGGGGCAACGAGAGCGGCAGCAACGACAACAGCTTGAACGAGCGACTTCATGATGACCTACCTCCAGATTTGTCTGTGTTCGCGGTGAACACCTTGTTCATCGCTGACAACCCGAAGTTTATGTAGGCAGATGCTTAAGAATAAGGCAGGTTTCTGGAAGACATCCTTCCTGATTTACGGGTTAACCCTAGTCATCTGTCAGGTCGGCGATGTGCGCGCGGGCATCGCCCGGCGTCAAATCGCATGAAGATTCGACGGAAAGCAAAAGCCCCGCGAAGCGGCAACGCTTCGCGGGGCTCGGACAGAATCGGGATCGCATGGGATTCCGGCAGTAGCCGGTGAGCCAGGCCGATGCGCGGGCGGGCCCAATGCACGCCAGTCGGACCGGTGCCGCACGACTATCGTGCGGACGCGCCCGCCAGCCGGGTTACTGAGTATCCATCGGACACTTCAGGTTGCAGCCGTTCGGATCGCCCATGTCGCCCTTGCGGCGCAAGGCCGACTTCTTGCCGCTCTGGTATTTCTGCGACGGCGCTGACGCCGCGAACGGCATCTGCGGATGCTCGTTCAGGCGAAACTGTTCGCTCAGGATGCCGCCGGGCACACCGGGGGAATTCTGCGCGAGCGCAAACGGCGAAACAGCGATCAGCAGCCCCGCGGTCAACGCTGCCGCGGCGAGGGGAACGGAAAATTTCATGGCGGGATGACGCTTGAACGGCGTGCTTGTTGGAACGTTGGTCAAGCGGCAAGCGTAGCGCAAATCCCTCGCTGCTGCACCGAGGCGCGATCGCGCCCGCGTTACCGGGAATTGCCCGCCGGCGCGCTCGCGCCGTCGCCGCCGGCCAAACCCGTCGCAATGCTCGTCAGCGTTCCGCACGCGGCCGGATCGTAGCCGTCGAGATGCGCGACGCGCTCGACGAAGCGTGCATCGCGCAGCAGCGCCAGTACGCCGGCAAGCGGCCGCGCGTCGAGCCGCGCGCGTTCGCATGCGAAGTAATAATCTTCGTCGACGACCGGGATGAAATCGAGCCCGAAGTGGTGTGCAGCCGGCTCGACGCCGAAGCCGAGATCGGCCATCCCGCTGGCGACGAACGCCGCGATCGCTGAATGCGTGAGTTCGGCCGACGCGTAGCCGTCGATGCGCTCGGGATCGATGCCGATCGCGCGCAGCGCAAGATCCAGCAGCATGCGCGTACCCGACCCCGGCTGGCGGTTGACGAAGCGGATGTCACTGCGCGCGAGATCCGCGAGCCCGCGCACCTGCTTCGGGTTGCCGCGCGCAACGAACAGCCCCTGCTGACGCCGTGTCAGGTGGATCAGCACATGACGCGTATCGTCGAGCCACGGCCGGTAGATCTGTGCGCACTGCGCGCGAAACGCGCCGCGCGGCAGATGGAAGCCGGCCAGGTCGCACTCGCCGCGGGCCAGCGCCTGCACGGCCTCGACGCTCTCGCGATACTTGATGTCGACGGCCGCCTGCGCATCGACGAGCGCGGATACGAGCGTCGCGACCGCGTAGCCGTGCGACGCGTGGATACGCACGGCGCCGTCGCGCTGCGCGAGCCGCCGGTTCAGGTCGCTCGCCACTTCGGCCGCCAGCGTGCGCAGGTTCCCGTCGAGCCGGCTGCGCGCGAGGCGCTGCGCATCTACCACCGCCTGCCCGAGCGCCGACAGCGTCGAACCCTTGCCGCGCGCGGTTTCGATCAGTTCCCCGCCGATGCACGCTTCCAGCGCGCGCAGCATGCCCCACGCGTGCCGGTAGGACAGGCCTTTCGCTTGCGCGGCCTTCGCAATGCTGCCCGTGTCGGCCACGAGTTCGAGCAACGGCGCGACATCCGACAGGCCGGCCGCACGGCCTTCCGTGTCGCGTACGGTCAGATACGCGTCGCATTCGATTCGAATCATTTATGCACTCCGATTTCCTATTGCGACCGCCAAATCTTCCGCTTATCGTTGTTTAAAATCAATCAGAACGAAGTCGCGATGCGCACTATATGAATCTCGAGCGCATATGAGACTTTGGAGGAGCACAACTGATGTCCCCGAATTCCCAAGCGCCCGACGCGCTCGTCGAGCGCCATGCACGCGCCGGCCGGTCGCTCGTGGCGATCCTGCACGCGATCCAGGACGACGCGGGTTACGTGCCGCCAGGCTGCGTCGCGCCGCTCGCCCGAGCACTCAACCTGTCGCGTGCGGAAGTGCACGGCGTCCTGACTTACTACCATCACTTCCGCACCGCGCCGCCCGCGCGCGTGACGATCCAGATGTGCCGCGCCGAAGCGTGCCGCAGCATGGGCTGCGAAGCGCTGGCCGCGCATGCGGAAGTCCGCACGGGTTGCCGGTTCGACGCGGCGCACGGCAATGCCGCCGATGTGCATGCACCGGGTGACGTCGCGCTCGAATCGGTTTATTGCCTCGGACTGTGTGCGCAGTCGCCGTCGCTGACGGTCAACGGCGTGCTGCATGCCAAGGTCACGCCGGAGAAATTCGACGCGCTGCTTGCCGACGCGGTCGCCCACACCCCGGAGGCCGCATGACGACCCGCATCTATGTCCCGCGCGATTCGTCCGCGCTGGCACTCGGCGCCGACGCGCTCGCCGCCGCCATTGCAGCGGAGGCCGAACGTCGCGGCGTCGCCGTCGAACTGGTCCGCAACGGTTCACGCGGGCTGCTGTGGCTCGAGCCGCTCGTCGAGGTCGGCACGGCCGCCGGCCGCGTCGGCTATGCGAACCTGTCGGCCCCCGACGTGCCGGCCCTGTTCGACGCAAACTGGCTCGAAGGCGGCACGCATCCGAGCGGCGTCGGCCTCGTCGACGCACTGCCCTATCTCGCGCGCCAGCAACGCCTCACGTTCGCGCGCATCGGCCTGACCGACCCGCTGTCGATCGACGACTACCTGCAATACGAAGGCCTCGCCGGCCTGAAAAACGCGCTCGCGCTCGACGGCGGCGCAGCGTGCGAAACGCTGATCGAATCAGGGTTGCGCGGCCGCGGTGGTGCAGCGTTCCCGGCCGGTATCAAGTGGCGCACGGTCCGGCAAGCAAGCGCCACGCAGAAATACATCGTCTGCAATGCAGACGAAGGCGATTCGGGCACCTTCTCCGACCGCCTGATCATGGAATGCGATCCGTATTGCCTGATCGAAGGAATGATCATCGCGGGTATCGCGACCGGCGCGACGGTCGGCTACATCTACGTGCGCAGCGAATATCCGCACGCGATCGCCACGCTCGAAGCCGCGATCGTCCGCGCACGCGAAGCCGGCTGGCTCGGCGAGCACGTGCTCGGCTCCGCGCATGCGTTCGAGCTGCACGTCGCGAAAGGCGCGGGCTCGTACGTATGCGGCGAGGAAACGGCGCTGCTCGAATCGCTCGAAGGCAAGCGCGGCGTCGTGCGTGCGAAACCGCCGCTGCCCGCGCTCGCCGGCCTGTACGGGCAGCCGACCGTCATCAACAACGTGATCACGCTCGCAACGGCGCCCGTGATCTTCGCGCGCGGCGCGGCGTTCTATCGCGACTACGGGATGGGCCGCTCGCGCGGCACGCTGCCGTTCCAGCTCGCAGGCAACATCCGCTACGGCGGCCTCGTCGAGCTCGCGTTCGGCGTCACGCTGCGCGAGCTGCTGTTCGACTTCGGCGGCGGCACGGCCAGCGGCCGGCCCGCACGTGCCGCGCAGGTGGGCGGCCCGCTCGGCACCTACCTGCCCGACCACCAGTGGGACGTGCCGCTCGACTACGAAGCGTATGCGGCGATCGGCGCGGTGGTCGGCCACGGCGGCATCGTGCTCCATGACGACACATCGAACCTCGCCGAGCTGGCCGAATACGCGATGAAGTTCTGCGCGATCGAATCGTGCGGCAAGTGCACGCCGTGTCGAATCGGTTCGACGCGCGGCGTCGAGACGATCGCGCGCATCCGCCACGGCGACACGTCGGAGCGGCAGGTCACGCTGCTGCGCGACCTGTGCGACACGATGCTGGCCGGTTCGCTGTGCGCAATGGGCGGCATGACACCTTACCCGGTGCTGTCCGCGCTCGACCATTTCCCCGAAGATTTCGGGCTCGCTGCCGGCAACAATGCCGCGCCGGGTCCGGTCAAGGCTGCGGCCTGACCCAGAAGGAGCCCTGCATGTCCCTCGACACGAACAACGTCCGCCAAGGCGGCTGCGGCTCGGGCCAATGCGCGTGCAAGAGCGCCGCACAGGCGCGCACCCGCGACCCGTTCGACGATACCGACTACGGCACACCCCAGCGGCATGCCGATACCGACGTCACGCTCGAAATCGACGGCCAGCCGGTCACGGTGCCGGCCGGCACGTCGGTGATGCGTGCTGCGATCGAAGCCGGTGTCAACGTCCCGAAGCTCTGCGCGACCGATTCGCTCGAACCGTTCGGCTCGTGCCGGCTGTGCCTCGTCGAGATCGAAGGCCGGCGCGGTTATCCGGCGTCGTGCACGACACCTGCCGAAGCGGGCATGAAGGTGCGCACGCAGTCGGACCGGCTGCAGTCGCTGCGTCGAAACGTGATGGAGCTGTACATCTCCGACCATCCGCTTGACTGCCTCACCTGCCCCGCCAACGGTGACTGCGAGCTGCAGGACATGGCAGGTGTCGTCGGGCTGCGCGAAGTGCGTTACGGCTTCGACGGCGCGAATCACCTGCGCGACAAAAAGGACGAATCGAATCCGTACTTCACGTACGACCCGTCGAAGTGCATCGTCTGCAACCGCTGTGTACGCGCCTGCGAGGAAACGCAGGGCACGTTCGCGCTGACGATCGCCGCACGCGGCTTCGAATCGCGCGTCGCCGCGGGCGAAAGCGAATCGTTCATGGCGTCGGAATGCGTGTCGTGCGGCGCGTGCGTCGCCGCCTGCCCGACCGCCACGCTGCAGGAAAAATCCGTCGTGCAGCTCGGGCAGGCCGAACACTCGGTCGTCACGACCTGCGCATACTGCGGCGTCGGCTGCTCGTTCAAGGCCGAGATGAAGGGCACGCAGGTCGTGCGCATGACGCCGCACAAGAACGGCCTCGCGAACGAGGGCCACGCGTGCGTGAAGGGACGCTTCGCGTGGGGCTATGCCACGCACAAGGACCGCATCACGAAGCCGATGATCCGCGAGAAGATCACCGACCCGTGGCGCGAAGTCAGCTGGGACGAAGCCCTCGCCTACGCGGCGACGCAATTCCGCAAGCTGCAGCAGAAGTACGGCCGCGACTCGATCGGCGGCATCACGTCGTCGCGCTGCACGAACGAGGAAACCTACCTCGTGCAGAAGCTGGTGCGCGCCGCGTTCGGCAACAACAACGTCGACACCTGCGCACGCGTGTGCCACTCGCCGACGGGCTATGGCCTCAAGACGACGCTCGGGGAATCGGCCGGCACGCAGACGTTCGCATCGGTCGGCCAGGCCGACGTGATCGTCGTGATGGGCGCGAACCCGACCGACGGCCACCCGGTGTTCGGCTCGCGGCTGAAGCGGCGCGTGCGTGAAGGCGCAAAGCTGATCGTGATCGACCCGCGCCGCATCGACGTCGTCGACGGCCCGCACGTGAAGGCCACCTACCACCTGCAGCTGCGCCCCGGCACCAACGTCGCGATCGTCAATGCGCTCGCGCACGTGATCGTCACCGAAGGGCTCGTCGCCGACGCGTTCGTCGCCGAGCGCTGCGAGACGCGCGCGTTCGAGCAATGGCGCGACTTCGTCTCGCGTGCCGACAACTCGCCCGAGGCGACCGCCGACGTGACGGGCGTGCCCGCCGAGTTGGTACGCGAAGCCGCGCGCCTCTATGCGACGGGCGGTAATGCCGCGATCTACTACGGGCTGGGCGTGACCGAGCACGCACAGGGCTCGACGACGGTGATGGGCATTGCCAACCTCGCGATGGCGACCGGCAACATCGGCCGCGAAGGCGTCGGCGTCAATCCGCTGCGCGGCCAGAACAACGTGCAGGGCTCGTGCGACATGGGCTCGTTCCCGCACGAGTTGCCCGGCTACCGGCACATCAGCGACGAGGTCGTGCGCACGCAGTTCGAAGCGGCGTGGTCGGCGAAGCTGCAACCGGAACCGGGGCTGCGCATTCCGAACATGTTCGATGCAGCCCTCGACGGCAGCTTCAAGGGGCTTTACTGCCAGGGCGAGGACATCGTCCAGTCGGACCCGAATACGCAGCACGTCGCGGCCGCGCTGTCGGCAATGGAATGCATCGTCGTGCAGGACATCTTCCTGAACGAGACCGCGAAATACGCGCACGTGCTGCTGCCCGGCTCGTCGTTCCTCGAAAAGGACGGTACGTTCACGAACGCGGAGCGCCGCATCTCGCGCGTGCGCAAGGTGATGCCGCCGCTCGCGGGCTACGCGGACTGGGAAGTCACGCTGATGCTGTCGCGCGCGCTCGGCTACGAGATGGACTATGCGCATCCGTCGGAAATCATGGACGAGATCGCACGGCTCACGCCGACCTTCTCGGGTGTGTCGTATGCGAAGCTCGACACGCTCGGCAGTATTCAGTGGCCGTGCAACGAGCACGCGCCGGAAGGCACGCCGACGATGCATATCGACGCATTCGTGCGCGGCAAGGGCAAGTTCGTGATCACGCAGTTCATAGCGTCGCCGGAGAAGGTCACGCAACGCTATCCGCTGATCCTGACGACGGGCCGCATCCTGTCGCAGTACAACGTCGGCGCGCAGACCCGCCGCACCGAGAACGTGCAGTGGCACGAAGAGGATCGCCTCGAGATTCATCCGCACGACGCCCAGGATCGCGGCATCCGCAGCGGCGACTGGGTGGGCATCGAATCGCGGGCGGGGCAGACGGTGCTGCGCGCGCTCGTGACCGAACGCATGCAGCCGGGTGTCGTGTACACGACGTTCCACTTCCCCGAATCGGGCGCGAACGTGATCACGACGGACAGCTCGGACTGGGCGACGAACTGCCCCGAGTACAAGGTGACGGCCGTGCAGGTGCTGCCCGTCGCGCAGCCGTCCGACTGGCAGCAAGCGTATGCGCGCTTCAACGCTGAGCAGCTCGACCTGCTCGAGCGCCGCGCAGCCGCGACCGCCAGCGTGACGGCAGGCAAGTGAGGAAGCGATGGACATCGGACACCTGATCGACATGGCCAACCAGATCGGCGCATTCTTCGAATCGATGCCCGACCGCGACGAAGCGCTGGCCGGCATCGCCGACCATATCCGGCGCTTCTGGGAGCCGCGGATGCGCCGCGCGCTTCTCGCGGCGCTCGACGATCCGTCATGCGAAGCCGCTCAGCGCGCGGCACCGATCGTGCGCGACGCGATCGCCGTGCACCGCGCGTCACTCGTACCCGCCGCGGCGAGCGCCTGACCGCACCGCTACGCGGACCGCGACATGCCCGCGAACCAGCTTTCGCAGTGGCGCAGCAGTGCGTTCGCGTCGGTCGCCGTGCGCCCGCGCGCGGCGACGTAACCATCCGGCCGCAGCAGGTAAAACGACGGCCGCGAGCGGCCGTATTCCTGCGCAAGCCCGGCATCGCCGCCTTCGGCATCGGTGACGCGCCAGACGCGCACCGCATCCGGCATGATGCGTTCAAGCCCCTGCACGAGTGCCTGCGCATCGGCCGGCATCGGCGGCACCGCGCCGGTGTCGGCATCGACCGGCTCTTCCAGCAGCAGCAACGTGAAGCTCGCCGGATCGTGCAGGTCGTATAGCCGCGCCGTTCCGGGCGCCTGACCGAGCGGCCCGTCGAGCACCCGCACGTGCGCGTCGGGTGCCCGCTCGCCTGCTCGCGGCCCGCCGTCGAGCACACGCTCCAGCGTGAGCGGACTCTTCCGGTACTGCACGCCGAGCTCGCTGACCGTGCGCCGCACCACGTCACGCATCGGCCCGAACGACGCCAGCAGTGGCACGACATGATCGCGCAGCAATTTCATCGCGCCGCGCTCGGCTTCGACGATCTGCGTGACGAAACCGGTCTGCCGCAACACGTCGCGCTCGATCGGATGACGCTCTGCGTGATATGTGTCGAGCAGCCGCTCCGGCGTGCCCGCGCCGAGCACGCGCGCGAGCTTCCAGCCGAGATTGAATGCTTCCTGGATGCCGGTGTTCATGCCCTGCGCGCCCGCCGGGCTGTGGACGTGCGCGGCGTCGCCCGCGAAGAAAACGCGGCCGTCGCGCAGCCGGTCGATCATCCGGCTATGCAGGTGAAAATAGGACGACCACGCGAGATCGCTCGGCGCGATCGATGCACCGGCACGAGCACGCACGATCGCGTCGCATTCCGCCAGCGACGGCGTCGGCCCATCGGGCGACGCGTCGCTGCCGGGCGGCCGGTCGGCCACGAGCCGGTAACGGCCGCCTCCCATGGGAAACAGGCCGGCGATGCCTTCGGGCGTCGTGAACAGGTGGATCTCTTCGTCGGGCCAGTCAGGTATCGCCGCGAAATCGGCAAGCAAAAAGGTCTGCTCGAACGCTTGCCCGGTGAAGCCCAGGCCGAGCAGATGCCTGACCGTGCTGTGTGCGCCGTCGGCCGCAATCAGGTACGACGGGGCGAACGATTCGTCGCGACCGTCGGCGCAGCGGATCGACACGTCGAGCGACGCGCCGCCCGCTTCGCACGCGGTCAGCGTCGCGCCGCGCTCGACCGTCACGCCGAGCCGGGCCAGGTGCTCGGCGAGCAGGCGCTCGGTGACGGTCTGGTCGAGAAACAGCAGGTACGGATAGCGCGTTTGCAGCGGATCGAAATCGAGCCGCGCGATCACGCGGCCGTTGGCATGCAGCGCGGCCGCATGCGCACGATGGCCGAGCGCGAGAAACGGTTCGACCGCGCGATGCTGCTCCAGCAGTTCGAGTGTGCGCGGCTGGATGCCGATCGCACGCGAGTGCGGCGCGGGTGCAGCGAGCCGATCGATGACGCGCACCGGCACGCGGGCCCGCGCGAGGCTCATCGCCGCGGCAAGGCCGGTCGGCCCCGCGCCGACGATCAGCACGGGCGGGATATCGGGCAGTGTGTCAGCCATGAGAACCTCGATGACACGCGACCCTGCAAGTCTACGCCGCTCCGCGTGACGGGGCCATATGCCGAACGGCCGATGCGCGGCGGCGCCGCGCGGTGTGGGAAAATACGCGCTTTCCGTCAGTTATCGCGTTATGGATTCCGCATTCGACCGGGCGTATGCCGCACACCGCGCGGGCCGCCTCGCCGAGGCCGAGCACGGCTATCGCAACGCGCTCGCCTCCAACCCCGCCGACGCCGACGCGCTGCACCTGTTCGGCGTGCTGCGGCACCAGCAGGGCCAGCACGCCGAGGCGGCCGATCTCGTCGGCCGCGCCGTCGCGCTGCGGCCGAACGATGCCGCGCTGCAGCTCAATCTCGGCAACACGCTGAAGGCACTCGGCCGGCTCGACGAAGCGGTCGACCGCTTTCGCAACGCGCTGACGCTCGCGCCCGAATTTCCGCTTGCGCACTACAACCTCGGCAACGCGTATGCGGCGCTGCAGCGCCACGACGATGCGATCGATGCATTTGGCCGCGCGCTCCGGCTCACGCCCGACGATGCATCGATCCATAACAATCTCGGCAACGCGCTGAACGCGCTCGGCCGCCACGACGACGCGCTCGCCGCGTTCCGTCGTGCGCTCGAGCTGCGGCCCGGGCATGCGGGAGCGCACAACAACCTCGCGATGGCGCTGAACGCGATGGGCCGCGCCGACGACGCGATCGCGCACTTCCAGGCAGCGATTGCCGCGCAGCCGCGTTTCGTCGCCGCCCATTTCAATCTCGGCAACACGTTCGATGCGGTCGGCCGGCATGCCGAGGCGGCGACCGCGTTCGAAGCCGCGCTCGCGCTGCATCCGCCGTTTCCGCTCGCGCTGTTCGGGCTCGCGAACGCACTGAGCGCGCAGGCACGCCACCGCGATGCGCTGCCCTACTACGAGCGCGCCGTCGGGCTCGATCCGTCATTCAGCCTGGCGTGGCTGAACCTCGGCAACGCACACCACGCGCTCGGTGCGCACGAGATGGCGCTCCGCGCATTCGACCAGGCGCTGCGCGTCGCGCCCGATCTCACGCTGGCACGGCTGCACCGCGCGGTCACGCTGCTGACGCTCGGCGACTTCGCGCGCGGCCTGCCCGCCTATGAAGCGCGCCACGACACGCCGGGCGCGACGCCGCTGGGCACACTGCCGCGCTGGCAAGGCGAGCCGATTGCATCGCGCACGCTGCTGATCCGCGCGGAACAGGGCTTCGGCGATACGCTGCAGTTCGTCCGCTTCGTGCCGCTTGCCCGTGCACGCTGCGCGCGCGTCGTGCTCGAAGTCCAGCCGGAACTCGTTACGCTGCTGGCGCCGGCCGCGTCGCGCTGGCGCGTGACGCTCGTCGCACAGGGCGCCGCGAAACCGCCTGCCGCGGATGTCGCGTGCACGCTGATGAGCCTGCCGTTCCTGCTCGGGCTTCAGACGAAGGAGGACATCGTCGCAGGCTCGCGCTACCTCGATGCGCCCGACGGCGCCGGCCGGCGCTTTCGTGGCTCGCTCGGCGGCCAGTCGAAGCGCAAGTTCGGCCTCGCGTGGTCGGGGCGCCGGCAGACGCAGGAAAACCGCTCGATGCCGTTCGACGCGCTCGCACCGCTGCTCGCGCTGCCCGACATCGACTGGATCGTGCTGCAGCCCGCACTCGACGATGACGAACGCGCGCGCGTCGACGCGCATCCGCGCGTGCATCGGCTCGACGGCCGGCTGAACGACTTTGCCGACACGGCCGCGCTGATCGAGCGGCTCGATGGCGTCGTCACGATCGATACGGCGGTCGCGCACCTCGCCGGCGCGCTCGGCAAGCCGCTGTGGGTGATGCTGCCGTTCGCGCCCGACTGGCGCTGGTTTACCGGCGACGACTGCCCGTGGTATCCGCAGGCCAGGCTCGCCCGCCAACCCGCGCCGGGGCAATGGCTCGACGTCACGGCGGCCATCGCCGGCATGCTGCGCGAAGCCTGAGCGCAGACGAAAAAAAGGGAGCGCGCCGCGCTCCCTTTCTCATTGCAATGCGTGCGGCCGGCGCCGCGCGTTAGCCCGGTGCCAGTCAGGCCGCCTTGTACTGGTTGCGCGCCTCGGACGTGCGATACAGCACGAGTGTCGCAATCAGGCCGCAAATCGCGGCAACGCTCAGCCACAGCCCCGGCGCCGCCTTGTTCCCGGTCTGATGAATCAGCAGCGTCGAGATCGCGGGCGTGAAGCCGCCGATCGTCGTCGCCAGGCTGTATGCGAGCGAGAAACCGGCCGTGCGCACGTCGACCGGCATGACCTCGGTCAGCGCGACGACCATCGCCCCGTTATACGACGCATAAAGGAATGACAGCCACAGCTCGACCGCGAGCAACCGCAGGAACGACGGATCGCCGACGAGCCACAGCACGGCCGGGTAAGCCGTCAACAGCGTCAGTACCGTGAACGCGATCAGCACCGGACGGCGACCGATGCGGTCGGACAACGCACCGGACAGCGGCAGCCACACGAGATTGGAAATCCCGACGCAGACGGTCACGACGAGCGCGTCGAGCGACGACAGGTGCAGCACTTCCTTGCCGAACGTCGGTGTATAGGCGGTGATCATGTAGAACGACACCGTCGTCATGATCACCATCCCCATGCCCGCCACCACGACGCCCCAGTTGTCGAGCATCGAGCGCATGATCTCGCCCATCGTCGGACGATGACGCTTCGCGAGGAACTCGTCGGTCTCCTTCAGCGAACGACGGATCAGGAACAGGAACGGCACGATCAGGCAGCCGATCAGGAACGGGATGCGCCAGCCCCACGCGGTCATCTCTTCGGCCGGCAGCACGCGGTTCAGCAGCACGCCGACGAACGCGGCGAACACGACGGCCACCTGCTGGCTGCCCGACTGCCACGACGTATAGAACCCCTTGTGGCCCTTCGTCGCGATCTCCGACAGATAGACCGACACGCCGCCGAGTTCGACGCCCGCCGAGAAGCCCTGCAGCAGCCGGCCGAGCAGCACGAGTGCCGGCGCGAGCACGCCGATCGTCGCATAGCCGGGTATCGCGGCCACCGTGAGCGTGCCGAGCGCCATCAGCCCGAGCGTCAGGATCAGCCCCTTGCGACGGCCGTGATGGTCGATGTACGCGCCGAGCACGATCGCGCCGACCGGCCGCATCAGGAAGCCCGCGCCGAACACCGACAGCGACAGCATCAACGACGCGAACGCGTTGCCGCTCGGGAAGTAGGTTTTCGCGATGGCCGACGCGTAATACCCGTAGACCATGAAATCGTACATTTCCAGGAAGTTGCCGCTGACGACCCGGAATACGGTGCGAAATTTCGATTCCTGCGCGACGGCGTGTGAAGCTGTGGTCATGTTTTTCTCGCTCAGCTCGGATGGCGCGAATCCGCGCCGTATGGATCCGACGACGCACGCGGCGCCGGGCCGGCGCGCACGGGCATCGCTGCCCACCGGCGGTGCACCGCGCAACGACGCACGCACCGGTATGGTTCGTGCATCATGCCACGCCAACCCGACATTTGCCTTGTGTCTCCCCTGCCGTTGCCGTCGCGGCGCTCTCCTCGTACGAGTCGTCCCGAAACGGATGCAAAAATCAGATTGATCCGATCGACTGGCCTTCGCCGGCTGACCACAATGTCTTGATTTGCAACGACGGTTCCGCGCCGCATCGGCACGGTTGCCCGTGTCACATAGCGCACCGCCCTCATGACCCCATCGTCCCTCGTCCCCGTGACAGGCGCGCTCGCCCGCCCTCGCGTCGCTCCGCTCGAGAACGTACCGTCGTTCGCCCACGACTGGACCTTTCGCGGCGCACCCGGTGCGCGGCCCGGCAGGCACTGCCTCGCGACACTGTCGACGTCCTGCATCGACGTGAACCGGCCGCACCGCGCATGCCGCTGGCAGCCGCTGCCCATCGTGGCGCCGGCACCAACTCATGCGGGGGCGCCGGTTGCACTGCCTGCCGCTGCGGCCCCGTGTTCCCGCCGTATCGCCGGCGGCTTTCGCGACCGGCGCGCGAAGTACGCATTCTGCTGGAGTATCGGCGCGCTCGGCATCATCGGCTGGCTGATTGCCGCGCATGAACCCATTGCGGGATCCGGGCCGGCATACGCGATTCACACGGCCGGTGCTGTACCGGATCACGCGATATCGTCGGGTACCGTGCGGGTCGCTGCGGTTCAGCCGCATACGTCGCCGAGCGCGCCACCGCAGCGCAAGATGGCCGCGCCTGTCGCGACAACGGCCGAATCACCGCCGGCCACGCACCACGTTACGCGTCGTCCCGCATCGCCTCGTCCGAAGGCAACATCCCGCGTGCCGCCGACGGCCACTTCCGCGTCGCCTCGTTCGAGCGGCAAGCGCATGGCGGCGGCGCCGGTCCGAACACCAACCGTGTCGCGGCTGGCCACGCGTCAGCCGATCCGGAGCAGCACGGTCGACGTCCGCACACGCGATCGGCTCGCCGCATCGCCGCGTGCAACTGGCGAAACGCTCGACACGCTCGACGATCCGCTCACACTGATCGCAATGGCAAGCGCCTTGCGCGCCCAGCCTGCCCGCGCAACGCACGCGCCCGCCACCGGTTTCGACTGGACGGCGCAACTGTCCCACCGCCGCCTGACCGATACCCCGGGCGCGTTCGCGCGCTGACGGCCGCACCATAAAAAAACCCGGCGAAGCTCGCTTCGCCGGGTTTTGCTCGTCTCTCTCCGTCCGACGAATCGCTACTTCTGCGCGGGCAGCCCCGTCTCGGTCTGCTTCTCGAGCTGTCGCACCTGCTCCTGGAGATCGCGCAGTTGCATCTGCGCGGCCCGTTTCTCGACCTGCAGCGCCTGCGCCTGCTCCTGCGCCGACCGCTGCCGCTGCGCGACTTCAGCCTGCTGGCTGCGCGCAACGCTCAGGTCGGCCTGCAACTGCTGCGCACGATTCGCCTGCAGCGCAATCACGCGCTCGAGAAACGCCTTCTGTGCCTCCAGCTCGGTACGGCGGATCTCGATATCGGCAAGTCGTACGGTCTGCTGAACGAAGTTCGCGTACACCATCTCCGCGCGATTCTTTTCCTGCGACCGGATCACGCGCCACAGGTGCTTGTCCTGGAACAGCGCGACGTAGTACGTCATCTCGCGCGGATCGAACATCAGGCTCGCACCGTAGCTGCCGTTGTACGTCGTGCGCATCTCGACGATCCGTCCGTCGTGCAGCATCTGCGTCAGCTCGGCGACGTTGCCTTGCGCGGACGCATCCGTCCCAGTCGCATTGGATGCCGCCGCATCGCCGCGCAGGCTCGTGACCGCCGGACGCGTGCCGGCGGCGGGTGCGGTCACGTCGGCGGACCAGGCCGCGCCTGCTTGCGTGCAGGCAACCAGCGCAACGATCCACGTGGCGCATCGTGCAGGGGAAAAATTTCGGAAAGCCAACGTCAGACTCCGGCGAACGAATCGGAACTCGCGATTATCGTTCAAAACGAAACGGCCGCATCTCGAATTTATCGGAATGCGGCCGCCCCTCGTACGACGCGAAGCATGCGGCTAGCTACAGGCGGGTTTCGCGCGCCGCGCGCAGGAACGCATCGAGTAACGGGGTGCAGTCGAGCAGTTCCGAACCGCCGGCCCGATGGAACTCGGGGTGCCACTGCACGCCGACGACGAACGGCGAACGCCGATGACGAATGCCTTCGATGATGCCGTCGCCCGCCGACACGGCCTCGATGTTCAGGTCGCGGCCGAGATCGCGGATCGCCTGATGGTGAATCGAGTTGACGATCGCTTCGCTGCGCCCTGGGAACATGCTCGCGAGCGTCGACGAATCCGGGAAGCGGATCGCGTGACGATGCTGGTCGTAATGCTCGCTCACGTGCGCATTCGCGGTCGGCACATCGGTGGCGATGTCCTGGTACAGCGAGCCGCCGAACGCGACGTTGATCAGCTGGCAGCCACGGCACACGCCGAGGACGGGTTTGCCGGATTCGACGAACTCGTGCAGCAGCTCGAGCTCGTACATGTCGCGCACGCGATCGCCCGGCCATTCCGGGCGCGCGTCGGACGCGGCGTAGGTTTGCGGCGATACGTCGGCGCCACCCTGCAGCAACAGGCCGTCGAGATGCTTCGCGTAGTCGCGCAAACGGATGTTGCTCGGGTGAATCATGCCCTGGTGGCCGACGGTCGGAATCATGAACACGAGCACGTCTCGCGACATCACCCAGTGCGCGATCGATTCCTCGAGATACTGCAGCGTCTTGCCCCGCAGCCCCTTCGCCCCCGGTTCCGGATGGAAGATCCGCGCCGACACGCCGATGCGCAGCGTGCGCTGCGTGATGCGCTGGCCGGCGCGGTCGAACAGCCGACGGGCGCGCGCGGCCACGATCCGGCCGAACACCGACCACGGCGTGTCGCTCTGCTTCAGGTAGGCCGGCGGTGCATGCTGCGCGTTCGCGGGCGGTGGGCGCGGCGTGTCGAAATCGGGCTGTGCGCCGAATCCGGGTGGCGGCGTTCCAGCCTTCGGCGGCGCGACCGCAGCAGCGCCATCGACGGCGGCGCCAGTCGCACCGGACGCACCCGGCCCGGACGCAGCCGTAACCGATGACGCGCCGTCAGCAGCGACGTTCTGCGCGGCGGCCTGGGCTGCGGGCGCATCGGGCGCTTTCGCCGGATCGGTACGGGGAGAATCGGAAGAAACGGAGGAGGTGCCGGGCAGACCGGCCGGGGAAGGCGTGTTTTCGCTCATGACGATGGTCTGGTACGTCGCTCACGCGTATGGATAGACGAGGATTCATTATGCTTCAGCGCACGATCGAGCGGCAAACCGGCAACATCCTGTCGATATTGTTGCAAGTCGGCGACAAACTGCGTCACTGAGCGTCCCCGCCCGGGCGCCGGCAACGCGAGTGCATCACGGCCGGTACTGGACACCAGTGATATATCACAATAATATCCAGACATCGTCCACGCTTCCCGATTGCCTGCGCCATGATCGTGCCCCGTCCGGCCACCGCGCCGCACCCCGCATGAATGCCCTGACCGACGTCACCCGCAAGCGCCCAGCCGCACCGTCGGGCAGCCTCGCCGACCGGGCGTACGCGCTGATCCAGCGCGACATCATCACGATGCGCCTGAAGCCCGGCGCCGCCCTCAACGAAGCCGACCTCGTCGCCCGCACCGGCATCGGCCGCACGCCGGTACATCAGGCCGTGCACCGGCTCGTGCTTGAAGGGCTGCTGTCCGTGATGCCCCGCAAGGGACTGATGGTGCAGCCGCTGTCGCTCGACGACATCATCGCGGTGATCGACGTGAGGCGCATCAACGAAGCACACTGCGCGGAACTCGCCGTGCGCCATGCGACCCCGGACGATCTCGCGCACCTGGCCGCGCTGCTCGACGCTGGGCAGGCGTGCGTCGACACCCACCACGTCGAAGGCATGATGGAACTCGACCGCGCGTTCCACCAGGCGATCGCCACGGCCGCGCGCAATTCGGTCCTCGCCGACATCCTGCGCGCACTGCACGAGCGCTCGCTGCGCTTCTGGTTCGTCACGCTGTCCGAACCTCACCATCTCGCCGATGTCCAGCACGAACATCGCGAACTGTTCGATCGGCTATCCGCACGTGACGCTCCCGGCGCGCGCGCGGCCGTCGAAAGCCATATCGATTCGTTCCGCTCCACGCTTCTTCAACATCTTCGCCCCTGAGCCGCCCATGACCACGTTCACGCCCTTCCCCCCGCTCGCCCAGCTCGCCGCCGACCTCGCCGCCGGCCGGACCACGAGCCGCGCGCTCGTCGATACCGCGCTCGACCGGATCGCCGATCCGTGGGGCCAGGGCGCGGTCGTCTTCACCGAAGTCGATGCCGATAACGCGCGCGCGGCCGCCGACGCGCACGACCGGCTGCGCGCCGCGGGCACCGTGCTGTCGCCGCTCGCGGGCATTCCCGTGTCGGTCAAGGACCTGTTCGACGTCGCGGGCCAGGTGACGCGCGCGGGTTCGCGCGTGCTCGACGGCGCGCCGGCCGCCCGCACAGACGCAGTCGCCGTCGCGCGACTCAAGCGCGCGGGCGCGGTGCTGATCGGCCGCACCAACATGAGCGAATTCGCATTCTCCGGGCTCGGGCTGAATCCGCACTTCGGCCATCCACGCTCGCCGTACCACCGCGACGTGCCGGGCGACGCGCGGATTTCCGGCGGCTCGTCGTCCGGCGCGGCCGCGTCCGTCGCCGACGGGATGGCCGCCATCGCGCTCGGCACCGACACCGGCGGCTCGATTCGCATTCCGGCCGCGCTATGCGGGCTGACGGGCTTCAAGCCGACCGCGAGCCGGATCCCGACGCAAGGCGGCGTGCCGCTGTCGACGACGCTCGACTCGTTCGGCCCGATCGGCCTGACGGTCGCCTGCTGTGCGCTCGTCGACCGGATACTCGCGGGCCTCGAACCGCACGTTCCGGCCGCCCGGCCGCTCGAAGGCGTGCGGCTCGGCGTGCTGACGAACTACGTGACAGACGGCGTCGATGCCGACGTCGTGGCTGCACTCGACGCCGCGCTCAAGCATCTCGAAGCCGCCGGCGCGATCGTCACGGAAGTACGCTTTCCCGCGCTCGACCGGCTGCCGGACATCAACCGCTTCGGCTTCTCACCGATCGAGGCCTACGCGTGGCATCGCCCGCTGCTCGCCAAGCACCGCGACCAGTACGACCCGCGCGTGCTCACGCGGATCCTGAAGGGCGAACCCGCGACCGCGGCCGACTATCTCGACCTGCTCGCCGCGCGCGCGGCGATGCTCGACGAAGCCGCCCACACGGTCTGGTCGCGCTTCGACGCACTCGTCGCGCCGACGGTGCCGGTCGTGCCGCCGCGCATCGCCGAACTCGAAGCGGACGACGCCGCGTTCACGCGCACCAACGCACTGATCCTGCGCAACCCGAGCGCGTTCAACTTCCTCGATGCATGCGCGCTGTCGCTGCCCTGCCATCCGCGCGACGCGGCGCCGGTCGGGCTGATGCTCGCGGCCGCACCGCATCGCGACGACGCGCTGCTCTCGATCGGTCAGGCGGTCGAGGCCGTGCTGAACACGATCCGCTGACCGCAACCAACCGACCGGCGGCGGACAGGAAGTGCGGTGCAGCAGGTTGCCGCACGCGCACTGTCAGTTTCGTGCCAGACCGTTCGCGCTAAAATCTCGCGATTGTTTTCCGGACCGACCCACGAGGAACCCCGCCGACATGAACGACTACACGCTCGCACTCCGCCGCGAACGCCGCCTGCTGATGCTGCTCGGATGGGTGTGCATCGCCCTGCTGGCCGGTGCGCTCTACCTGCAGTACGTGAAGAACGAAGATCCGTGCCCGCTGTGCATCATCCAGCGCTACTTCTTCTGCGCGATCGGGATCTTCGCGTTCCTGGCCGCCGGGATCCGCAACTGGCGCGGCGTCTGGGTGCTCGAGCTGCTGATCGCGATCGCGGCGGCCGGCGGCGTCGGCACGGCCGCCCGGCACCTGTCGATCCAGATGAACCCGGGCTTCAGCTGCGGCTTCGACACGCTGCAGCCGATCGTCGACAGCCTGCCGCCCGCGCATTGGTTCCCCGGCATGTTCAAGGTCGCCGGGCTGTGCGAAACCGTCTACCCGCCGATCTTCGGCATCCTGCTGCCCGGCTGGTCGCTGATCGGCTTCGCCGTGATCCTGATCGCGGTCGTCGCAAGCCTCTGGCGCCATCGCCGCAAGCTCGTGGGCTGACCGGCCGGTTTCGACCGGCCTGCACGCGGCCCGCTCGCCTGCTCGCCCGGGCCACATCCGGGCCGTCACGCGTAAACACCTACTCCGCCACCGCCCGGATCTCCGGGCGAACGCGCATCGTGCGACTTCCGCGCCCCGCCCCGCCACGCCTGCGTTTCAGCCCGATGTGCACGCATCGGCGCCCCGATCCCGCGCGGCGGGCCTATGATCGACATGATCGCCTCCTGATAGCCCGGATCACCGCCCCGCGATGTTCCCGTCGCCCTGCGGTGCTATCTTCATGACTGGATGGCGATCTACGTGCGCGAGGCCAGGCGGTCTCACTCTCCCTGCGTAACGCGCGCCCGATCCGCAATGTCGACTGGATTCATCATGACAACGCAAACCATCCGCATCCGTCACCCTCATGGCGTCCGCGCATCCGGCGGTGCCATCCGCGAACGCCGTCGGCGCGCTGCCGCCGCACCGCATCGGCCGTGCGGCCGGCCCGCCTCGCTCCCGTCCGTCATCGTTGCCGCCACGCTCGCCAGCCCGCGCCGCGTGTCCTGCCGCGTCGCCCCGAACGGAGCGTGCTGATGGAAGCCTGGCTCGGCGATCTGCAGCAACTGCTCGCGCATGGCGAAGCGGCCGTGCTCGTGACGGTCGCGCACACCGACGGCTCCGCACCGCGCGAAGCCGGCACCAAGATGCTCGTCACGCGCGACACGGCCCGCCATACGATCGGCGGCGGTCATCTGGAATGGAAGGCGATCGAGATCGCGCGGCATCTGCTGAAGGATGGCGCGCACGTGCCGCACGCGCGCCGGCTCGAGCGGCTCGCACTCGGCCCGAGCCTCGGCCAGTGCTGCGGCGGCGCGGTGGTGCTCGCGTTCGAGCGGCTCGATGTGGGCGATCTCGGCTGGATCATGTCGCTCGCGAAGCGTGTCGCGGCCGGCGCCGCGACCGTGCGTAGCGTATCATTCGGCCCCTCGCCGGGCGCGCCGCTGTTGAGCGAGCCCGAATCGGAAGCCGCGCGTGCCAACTGCCTGCTGTGGGAAACCGGCGGCGTGTCGCTGATGACCGAAACGATCGCACCGTATGCGTTCCCCGTCGTCCTGTTCGGCGCCGGGCACATCGGCACCGCGCTCGTGAAGGTACTGGCGACGCTGCCGTGCCACGTGCGCTGGATCGACGGGCCCGATGCGGTGTTCCCGCCGGCCGACGCGCTCGCCGGCATCGGCAACCTCGCGATCGAAGCGGCCGCTGCCCCGGCCGACGCGGTCGACGCGGCCCCGCCGCAGTCCTACTTCGTCGTGATGACGCACGACCACGCGCTCGATTTCGTGCTGGCCGAGCGCATCCTGCGGCGTGGCGACTATGCGTACTTCGGGATGACCGGCTCGCACACGAAACGCGCGCAGTTCGATCATCGCCTCGCAGCCATCGGCATCGACCCGGCCCAGGTCGCCCGGATGCGCTGCCCGATCGGTGTCGAAGGCATCATCGACAAGGCGCCCGAAGTGATCGCGATCTCGGTGGCGGCGCAATTGCTGCAGGCCGTCGAGGCAAACGCGAACGCGTCCGCGCAGGCTTCCCCTACCTATTGACCGACCAAGAACGACGCCATGACCCCGACATTCAAGGACAAGATTGCCCGCGCACCGAAAGCGGAGCTGCACATCCACATCGAAGGCTCGCTCGAGCCCGAACTGATTTTTGCGCTCGCGCAGCGCAACGGCGTGAAGCTCGCGTACGACTCGATCGACGCGCTGCGCGCCGCGTACGCGTTCACCGACCTGCAGTCGTTCCTCGACATCTATTACGCAGGCGCGAGCGTGCTGCTGACCGAGCAGGATTTCTACGACATGACGGCCGCGTACTGCGAACGCGCGCTCGCCGACAACGTCGTCCACACCGAGCTGTTCTTCGATCCGCAGACGCACACCGAGCGTGGCGTGCCGATCGAGACGGTGGTCGCGGGCATCGAGCGCGCACTCGCCGATGCCGAACGACGCGGGCTGTCGAGCAAGCTGATTCTGTGCTTCCTGCGCCACCTGTCCGAAGAGGACGCGCTCGCGACGTTCGAATCCGCGCTGCCGCTGTTCGAGCGCTATCGCCATCGCCTGATCGGCGTGGGCCTCGATTCGTCCGAGCTCGGCCATCCGCCGACGAAGTTCGCACGCGTGTTCGAGAAAGCGCGCGCGCTCGGGCTGAAACTCGTCGCACACGCGGGCGAGGAAGGCCCGCCCGCGTACATCTACGAAGCGCTCGACGTGCTGAAGGTCGACCGGATCGACCACGGCGTGCGCAGCATCGAGGACGCGGCACTCGTCGAGCGCCTCGCCAGGACGCGCACGGCGCTCACCGTGTGCCCGCTGTCGAACCTGAAGCTTTGCGTGTTCGACGACATGGCGAAGCACACGCTGAAGGCGCTGCTCGATCGCGGCGTCGCGGTGACGATCAACTCCGACGATCCGGCCTATTTCGGCGGCTACGTCAACGAAAACTACTTCGCGACGGCCGAAGGGCTGCAACTCACGGATGCCGAAGTCCATGCGGTGATCCGCAACGGCTTCGAGGCCTCGTTCATTGAACCGGCGCAGCGCGACGCGCTGTTCGCGCGCCTCGACGCGTACTGGCAGGCCGCGTGACGGCCGGCATCGAGGAACGCTAGACAGATGAAACACGGCAACGGCATCCGCTTCGCGACCACCGCCCCGGCCTTGTGTCGGGACGATCGCGTGCATGCCCGGGCGGCGACGGCGCCGTTCGTCGTCGCGCGCGCGTGCCTGCCGTCGCGATTTGCCGTTGCGCTCGCCACCGCATCGGTCGCGAGCGCAACGACTGCGAGGCCCGCCGGCGACCACTCGCTGGCGGCTTCGGCCGCCACGTTCGCCCGCGCTTTCGCATCCGGTCGTGCCGCACGCAACGTGCCGCGCCCGCTCGCCGTGCGCCGCGTTGCCCTCGTGCGACGTCGCTCGTGTTCTTCTGTTCGCCTTACCTTGATGCAGGACCATTCGTCATGACGCAAACCGCTTTTCGTTCCCAGCTGCTGACCTTCAACGGCGACCCGGCGCAATCGAGCCAGGCCGCGAACTACGAGACCGACGGCCTCCTGGTCGTCGACGACGGCAAGGTCGTCGCGGCCGGCCCGTACGCGCAGCTCGCGGCGACGCTCGCGCGCGACGCGATCGTCCATGACCTGCGCGACAAGCTGATCGTCCCCGGCTTCATCGACACGCACATCCACTATCCGCAGACGGACATGATCGCGTCGCCGGCGCCGGGCCTGCTGCCGTGGCTGGACAAGTACACGTTCCCGACCGAGCGCCAGTTCGGCGATCCCGAGCATGCGCGCGAAGTCGCCGACTTCTTCGTCGACGAACTGCTCGCCTGCGGCACCACGAGCGCACTCGTCTACTGCACGGTGCACAAGCAGTCGGCCGATGCGCTGTTCGCGGCCAGCGACGCGCGCGACCTGCGGATGATCGCGGGCAAGGTGCTGATGGACCGCAACTGCCCCGAATTCCTGCGCGATACCGCGCAATCGGGTTATGACGACAGCGCCGAGCTGATCGGCCGCTGGCACGGCAAGGGTCGCCAGATGTACGCGCTCACGCCGCGCTTCGCGCCGACGTCGACCGAGGCGCAGCTCGAGGCGTGCAGCGAACTCGCGCGCCGCCATCCGGACGTGTTCGTGCAGAGCCATGTCGCGGAGAACGTCGACGAGGTGAAATGGGTGGCCGAGCTGTTCCCCGGCCATCGCAGCTATCTCGACATCTACGACCGCTACGGGCTGCTGCGCCCGCGCGCGGTGTACGGCCACTGCATCCACCTCGACGACAAGGACCGCCGCCGGATGGCCGAGACGCGCACCGTCGTCGCACACTGCCCGACGTCGAATTTCTTCCTCGGCAGCGGGCTGTTCGATTTCGACAAGGCCGGTGAATACGACGTGCCCGTCACGCTCGCGACCGACGTCGGCGGCGGCACGTCGTTCTCGATGCTGCAGACGATGAACGAAGCGCACAAGGTCGCGCGGCTGTCGGGCCACCACCTGACCGCGACGCGGATGTTCTGGCTCGCGACGGCCGGCGCCGCGCAGGCGCTCGACCTCACCGAGACGGTAGGCACGCTCGCACCGCGCACCGAGGCCGACTTCGTCGTGCTCGATCCGCAGGCCACGCCGCTGCTCGCGCGCCGTACGAAACGCGCGGATTCGCTCGAGGAGCTGCTGTTCGCCTTTGCGCTGCTTGGCGACGACCGCGCGGTGTACCGCACCTATGCGGCCGGCAAGCTCGTCCACGAGCGCGGCGCGGCACGCCGCCCCGCCGCGTAACGACCTGCCGGGGTTCGCCCCGGCACGCGCGGGCATCCGCCACCGCGCCCGCCGGGCCTGCCGTACCGCTGGGGATCGCCGTACGCCGATCCCGCCCCGACCCCGGGCGCAGCGCCCGCCAACCGCTTTCCCGCGCGCAACGCGCCATGCTAGAATTCGCCCCTCATTGGGGAGTAGCCGCTCCGCTCGATGTCCCGCGCCCCCGGCGCGCATCGTGACGGAGGCGTCCGTCAACAGACTTGGCCGTATGGCCATGGCGGGCGCAGCCACCTAGGCCTGGCGAGACCGATGGTTCACAGTGCGCCGCATCAGGGCCCGGCGCGCCGTGGATCGTCGCTCGCACGCACAACATCGGCCCGTGGAACCCCATACGTGTCCCAAGCCTTCCTGATCTCCACCGGTGCCGTCGCGCTCGCTGAAATCGGCGACAAGACCCAACTGCTTTCCCTCGTGCTGGCCGCGCGCTATCGCAAGCCGATCCCCATCATTCTTGGCGTGCTCGTCGCGACGCTCGTGAACCACGGTTTCGCCGGCGCGCTCGGCGAATGGCTCGGCGTGCTCGTCACACCGTCGATCATGCGCTGGGCGCTCGCATTCTCGTTCATCGCGATGGGGTTGTGGATCCTCGTGCCGGACAAGCTCGATGCCGACGAAGCCAATGCCAACCGGTCGCGGCTCGGCGTATTCGGTGCGACCCTCGTCGCATTCTTCCTCGCGGAAATGGGCGACAAGACGCAGATCGCGACCGTCGCGCTGGCCGCGCGCTTCCAGGACTACATCGGTGTCGTGGCCGGCACGACGTTCGGGATGATGCTCGCGAACGTGCCCGCGATCCTGCTGGGCGACCGCTTCGCGCACCGTCTGCCGACGAAGCTCGTCCACGGGATCGCGGCCGTGCTGTTCGTCGTGCTCGGCGCGCTGGCGCTGCTGGGCATCGGGGTCTGACGGGGCGGACGATGGCAGGCGCGGCCGGTCGGCCGCGCCGAGACTGGAGCCGCGTTACTTCGCGGCGGCTGCGCCCGAAGCAGGCGCCACCGGCACCGCGCGCTCGTTGGCGGCCGGCGCCGCCGGCCCGCCGCGCTTGTCGACCGGCAGCCGGACCGAACGGACCGCGCCGTTCGACAGCGGGAAATCGGCGAGCGCGCTGCGTGCAAGGAACGGCATCGCGTACAGCAGCGTGCCGTTGTCGCCGGTCGTACGCGCGGACACGTTGTATACCTCCTTGCCCGTCGCGCGCTCGGTGATGCGGATTCCGAGCGTGTAGTCGAACACCTGGTACGTCTGCGCGACGTAGCCGGCCGGCATCGGCCCCCAGGGCCCCCACGGGCCCCACGGCCCGCGCCGCCAGTACGGCCCGGGCGCAAACCACGGATCGTAATAGACCGGCTGCGGGACCGTCACGAGATCGCTGCCGACCGCATAGGTCAGCCCGACGAGGTACCGCGCCTGCGCCTGCGGCACCTGCCGGAACGCATACGTGGACAGTTCGTTCGCGACGATCGGCTCGTAGGTCGACTGCTCGATGCTGTTCTTCTGCGCATCGGTGCGCGTGAATGCATAGGTGCGTGTCGCGTCGCTGCCGCTCCAGTCGGAGAAGGCCGTGACCTGGGTCGTCACGTAGCTGGTGCAGCCGGTCAGCAGCGCCATGCACAGCACCGCCGTCCAGCCCGCACCGCGTTGAATCCATTGGCGTTTCATGTTGATCCTCTTCGATCCGTCACCCGTTCGTCGCACCGCGCGAACCGTAACGGGATGCCGATAATACGCGGACTCCCGGAACCGGTAAAAAGTTCGCCCGGCACGCGGCCGCCAGCCTTTGTACAATGGCCCGGTTCGCCCGGCCCGTGCCACGGGCCCGTCCCCCACTCCACCGATCTCGACGACCATGTCCGACAACGCCTCTTCCACCGTGATCCGCCGCGCCGACTACACGCCGCCGGCCTTCCTCATCGATTCCGTCGCACTCGAATTCGATCTCGCGCCGGCCCGTACGATCGTCAGGAATACGATGCGCGTGCGCCGCAATCCGGACGCCGCGCCCGCGCCGCACCTGGAGCTGATGGGCGAAGCGCTTGAATTCCTCGGCGCACACGTGGACGGCGCGCCGCATGGCGCCGTGCGCGCGCACGAACACGGGCTGACCGTCGAGAACGTCCCCGAATCTTTCGAGCTGACGCTCGAAAGCGCATGCGCGCCCGACCAGAATACGACGCTGTCCGGCCTCTATGTGTCGAGCGGCAACTTCTTCACGCAGTGCGAAGCCGAGGGTTTCCGCCGCATCACCTACTTCCTCGACCGCCCGGACGTGATGGCGTCGTACACGGTCACGCTGCGCGCCGACAGGGCCGCGTACCCGGTGCTGCTGTCGAACGGCAACCTCGTCGATTCGGGCGACCTGCCCGACGGCCGCCACTTCGCGAAGTGGGAAGACCCGTTCCGCAAGCCGAGCTACCTGTTCGCGCTGGTCGCGGGCAAGCTCGTCGCGATCGAGGAGAAAATCACGACCGGCTCGGGCAAGGAAAAGCTGCTGCAGGTGTGGGTCGAACCGGCCGACCTCGACAAGACACGTCATGCGATGGACTCGCTGATCCACTCGATCCGCTGGGACGAGAAGCGCTTCGGCCTCGAGCTCGATCTCGACCGCTTCATGATCGTCGCGGTCGGCGATTTCAACATGGGCGCGATGGAGAACAAGGGGCTCAACATCTTCAACACGAAGTACGTGCTGGCGAACCCCGAGACCGCAACCGACACCGACTTCGCGAACATCGAATCGGTGGTCGGCCACGAGTACTTCCACAACTGGACCGGCAACCGCGTGACCTGCCGCGACTGGTTCCAGCTGAGCCTGAAGGAAGGCCTGACGGTGTTCCGCGACCAGGAATTCTCGGCCGACATGGCCGCGGGCGACGACATCGAGTCGGCGGCCCGCGCGGTCAAGCGCATCGAGGACGTGCGCGTGCTGCGCCAGTTGCAGTTCGCCGAGGATGCGGGCCCGATGGCCCACCCGGTGCGCCCGGAGAGCTACGTCGAGATCAACAACTTCTACACGATGACCGTCTACGAGAAAGGCTCGGAAGTCGTGCGGATGTACCAGACGCTGTTCGGCCGCGACGGCTTCCGCAAGGGGATGGACCTGTACTTCAAGCGCCACGACGGCCACGCAGTGACCTGCGACGACTTCCGTCACGCGATGGCCGACGCGAACGGGCGCGATCTCGCGCAGTTCGAGCGCTGGTACAGCCAGGCCGGCACGCCGCGCGTGTCGGTGCGCACCGCGTACGACGCGGCCGCGCGCCGCTATACGGTCACGCTCGCGCAGGGTTACGGCGACGCTTCGCCGGCCGCGCGCGAAACGCAGCAAGGGCCGCTCTTGATTCCGTTCGCGATCGGCCTGATCGGTCGCGACGGCCGCGACCTGCCGCTGCGTCTCGACGGCGAAGCCGCCGCTGCAGGCACGACGCGCGTGCTCGACTTCACCGACACCGAGCAGACCTTCACGTTCGTCGACGTACCGGAGCAACCGCTGCCGTCGCTGCTGCGCAATTTCTCGTCGCCGGTGATCGTCGAGTACGACTACAGCGACGACGACCTCGCCTTCCTGCTCGCGCACGACAGCGATCCGTTCAACCGCTGGGAAGCCGGCCAGCGCCTCGCGACGCGCGCGCTGCTGACGCTCGCCGCGCGTGCGGCCGCGAACGAGCCGCTCACGCTCGGCGAGAACTTCGTCGCCGCATTCCGCCGCGTGCTGACCGACGCGACGCTGTCGCCGGCGTTCCGCGAACTCGCGCTGACGCTGCCGTCGGAAACCTACCTCGCCGACCAGATGGCGGAGGCCGATCCGGCCGCCGTGCATCGAGCGCGCCAGTTCGTGCGCCGCCAGCTCGCCAACGCGCTGCGCGCCGACTGGCTCGCCGCAATCGAGCAGCACCAGACGCCCGGCGCCTACGAACCGACGCCGGAGGCCTCCGGCCGCCGCGCGCTGAAGAACCTCGCGCTCGCGTATCTCGCCGAACTCGAGGATCCGGCCGATGCCGTGCGCCTCGCGACTGCGCAATACGATGCGGCGAACAACATGACCGATCGCGCGGCAGCGCTCGGCGCGCTGCTGTCCGCCGCGGCCGCCGGCGCGAACGAACCGGCCGAGCACGCGCTCGACGATTTCTATCGCCGCTTCGAGAAGGAAGCGCTCGTGATCGACAAGTGGTTCGCGATGCAGGCCGCGCAACGCGGTACGCCCGCGCAGCCGACGCTCGCGAAGGTCCGCAAGCTGCTCGCGCACCCCGCGTTCAACCTGAAGAATCCGAACCGCGCACGCTCGCTGATCTTCAGCTTCTGCGCGGCCAACCCCGCGCAATTCCACGCGGCGGACGGCTCGGGTTACGCGTTCTGGGCCGAACAGGTGCTCGCGCTCGACGCGATCAACCCGCAGGTCGCGGCGCGCCTCGCCCGCTCGCTCGAACTGTGGCGCCGCTTCACGCCGGCACTGCGCGACCGGATGCGCGAAGCGCTCGAGCAGGTCGCCGCCGGTGCGAAATCGCGCGACGTGCGCGAGATCGTCGAGAAGGCGCTCGCGTAACGCCCTCGCCCGCATCGCGCGTGCGCGATACAGCCGGTGCCGCCCGTCGCGGCACCGGCTTTTTTTACGTGTGACTACTGCCGGACCCGTTCGCAATCGCGGGGTCTGACCGCGCCGCCTGCCGCCGCGACAACGCGCGTCCCGCCTGTCTCCCCCTCCGGAAACCGGGCCGGGCCGGCCGCCCGGCCGTGTAACCGGACGAAAAAACCCGGCGGTACGCGAGGCGCGACGGGTAAAATTGCGGCCATTCAAGGATTCTTTGGCCTTCTGGAGTCTGTCATGTCCATTGCCCGCCGCACCACGCTGTCGAAGTTCCTGATCGAACAGCAACGTGAGACCAACAACCTCCCCGCCGACCTGCGCCTGCTGATCGAAGTCGTCGCACGCGCGTGCAAGGCGATCAGCTACAACGTGTCGAAGGGCGCGCTCGGCGAAGCGCTCGGCACCGCCGGCAGCGAGAACGTCCAGGGCGAAGTGCAGAAGAAGCTCGACATCCTGTCGAACGAGATCCTGCTCGACGCGAACGAATGGGGCGGCAACCTCGCCGCGATGGCATCGGAAGAAATGGAAACGTTCTTCCCGATCCCCGCGAACTACCCGCGCGGCGAATACCTGCTCGTGTTCGATCCGCTCGACGGCTCGTCGAACATCGACGTGAACGTGTCGATCGGCACGATCTTCTCGGTGCTGCGCTGCCCGGACGGCAAGCAGGCAACCGAGGAATCGTTCCTGCAGCCCGGCACGCAGCAGGTCGCGGCCGGCTACGCCGTGTACGGCCCGCAAACGGTGTTCGTGCTGACGACCGGCAACGGCGTGAACTGCTTCACGCTCGACCGCGAAGTCGGCTCGTGGGTGCTCACGCAGAGCAACATGCAGATTCCGGCCGACACGCGTGAATACGCGATCAACGCATCGAACGCGCGCCACTGGTACGACCCGGTCAAGCGCTACGTCGACGAACTGAACGCCGGCAAGGACGGCCCGCGCGGCGACAACTTCAACATGCGCTGGATCGCATCGATGGTTGCCGACGTGCACCGGATCCTGAACCGCGGCGGCATCTTCATGTACCCGGCCGACAAGCGCACGCCCGATCGTCCGGGCAAGCTGCGCCTGATGTACGAAGCGAACCCGATGTCGTTCATCGTCGAACAGGCAGGCGGTGCCGCGACGACCGGCACGCAGCGCATCATGGAAGTGCAGCCGACGGGCCTGCACCAGCGCGTGCCCGTGTTCCTCGGTTCGAAGAACGAAGTCGAGCGTGTGACGGGTTACCATCAGGAAAAGCAATAAATTTGCACTGCAGCACTAGACAGGGTCGCGCGACGTACGTACAATCGCGCCTCTCGATGTGACCCCAACGGGTCGCATCGCAGTGAAACGAAGCGGGAAGTTTGCCGAGTCGATGAGTTTCGCGAAACAGCAGCAGCAAGCTGAAAAAAATTCGCAAAACCTATTGCCAAGATTTCAAATTTCACCTTATAATTTCGTTTCTCTGATGCCGGTGTAGCTCAGTTGGTAGAGCAGCGCATTCGTAATGCGAAGGTCGTAGGTTCGACTCCTATCTCCGGCACCAAGTTATAAAGGGCTGACAAGCAATGCTTGTCAGCCCTTTTCTCATTCCGGGCGCCAAATCGTGCGCCACCCTCCTTCTGCCCGCGTCCGCTCCGCTTGCGGGCATCCCCCGACTCCCGCGCCGCACCACGCCGCTCACAATAGACAGACCGATCAGCCCCCTCCGAACATCATGCGCACCTGGCGTCTCGAGCGACCGAACTCAGCGGGCAACTGGACGTATCGCGCGCGGCGCGCTTCGTCGCCGTGATCGGCGACAGCGAATTGAACGCATTCGCAGCCGGAGCGCTGTAGATGTGCGACGACGCGCTGTCGGTCGTGCAATGCACGATCTTCGTGTACGAGTTCGGACGCATCAACCGCCCCTCAAGAAACCGCATGATGACGGATACCGAACGCGACACGCTCGACACCGACCCCGGCCGCACGATGACGCGAATCGGTGAAGCCGATGCATCGCTCTTTCTCGCCCGCTTCGCCCTGCTGTCGATCGAGGCGATCGGCGATGCCACGACCGTCGCGCGGCCGATCGCAGACGCAAGCGACGGATTGCCCGACGCGGGCATGCAGTCATCGACGCGCGAACGATGACGCGCATGGCCGACCGCCTTCACCGGCGCCCCGTTCTTACAGATTCATTTCGTCACGCATTGCCCGTGCGCGAGCGTCGCCGTACGCAGACGAATTCTCTGGAAAATCCCGTTAAGGGTGCATAACATTACTTAACGATTCCGACCCGTCTATCGCGGTACATTGCGTGGGCGGCACGGCGGGTCGCGATGCCGCATTCATTCAGCTTGCGGCGACACAGCCGACGTCCGGTCATTCGATACAACTCAAGGAGAGGACAACCATGGCTCATGGCTTGATTATGTGGCTCATCATCGGCGCGATCGCCGGCTGGCTTGCCGGCTTGCTCGTCAAGGGCGGCGGCTTCGGGCTGATCGTCGACATCATCGTCGGGATCGTTGGCGCGGTGATTGGCGGCTGGCTCGCCGGGCTGCTCGGCATCAGCATCGGCAGCGGCTTCATCGGTTCGGTGATCGTCGCGGTCGTCGGCGCGGTGATCCTGCTGTTCGTGATCCGGCTATTCAAGCGAGCGGCCTGACGCTTCTCTCCACGCGCCTTCGGGCGCGTTTTCGCATCAGGCCGGCGCGCGGCCCGTTCGCCGCACGCCGCCGGCTCGTTCAGCGCTCCGCGCGCCGCAACCAGCCGTCGAGCACGTCTGCCGTCAGCAATCCGCTGCGCGCTTCGCGTGCGCCATCGCGCCCGATCCACACGGTGCGTGGCATTGCCCCTCTCCATCCTGCATCGAGCGCCGCGCGCAGACGCTCGGGCATCGGCTCCGCGTTCGCGTACTACGCGACCTGCGGCGGCGATTTCATCTGCGCGAGCGCCTGCGAGAGGGCCGCGCCGTTGTCGTCGTACGCGTCCGTCGCGAGTTGCACGTCCGGATGACGACACTGCCACGCAACCGGATGCGGCGTTCTCGCGACAGTATCCGCAATCGAGCGACCAGATCCCGATCGCCAGCGGCCGCCCGCAGCGGCCACAGTCCGCCGCCGGCCTACGCGGACACGCTCGCGAGCACGATGCCCGGCAACGCGAACCACAGCGCGCCGCCTGCCGCGAGCGATCTCACAGCGACCATTTCAGTTCTCCATAGAAAGTACGACCCGGATACGGATGGAACACGTAGTAGCGTCGATCCGTCAGGTTGTCGACGCCGAGCGACGCGGTCCAGTGACGGTCGAAACGGTAGCGCGCCTTCAAGTCGACGACCGTGAACGAACTCGTGCCACCGTAGACATCCGGGTTCACGTCGCTGTTGTCGAGCGTGTTGAACTGGCGGCCCGAGTAGCGCACGCCAACGCTCGCAAGCCAGTGTTCGTCGAAGCGATACGACGCGAGCAGGTTCGCACGCATGCGCGGAATTCGCGGAAAGCGCGAGCCGACATACGCGGGATTCGCGGCGTCGGCAAGAATCTGCGCGTTGCTCGCCGACACGTTCGCGTCGAGATTGAGCCCGCGCAGCCCGACGTTCTCGCCGCTGAACGCGAGTTCGACGCCGCGCACACGCACACGATCGACGTTCGAGATGTTGGTCACCGTCGTCGCGCCCGAGACCGTCGTCTGGCTGTAGATCGAATCGCGCAGGTCGCTCTGGAACACGCTGGCACGCACGACGCCGACGCCCACGTCGCGTTCGGCCGTGAAGTCCCAGTCGATCGCCTTTTCCGGCCGCAGGTTCGGGTTGTTGTTGACGATCGCGTTGTTCGAGATCGTGCCCTGGAACAGTTCGCCGACCGTCGGGAAACGCGTGCCGGTCGCGAACGACAGCCGGAAGCGCCAGACGTCGGTCGCATCCCATTGCAGCGCGACTTTCGGCGACAGCGCGTTCGCGCTCCGGTCCGCGTAGCCGAGCGTGCCCGTTGCATTGCCGAGCGCGCCCCCGTACGCATCCCAGCGCTCGTAGCGCAGCCCCAGCGTCGCGAGCCAGCCCGGCGCGAAGCGCCACGCGTCCTGTCCGAACAGCGCCTGCGTGCGCGTGTCGCCACGATAGACGCTCGACAGCGACGTGGTCGGCCCGGCCAGCCAGTCGGCCGTGTTGTAAGTGATGTTGCGCAGGAAGTAGTTGTCGTAGTGATAGCCGAACGTGAACGTATGGCCCTTCACTTCCGGTGCCTCGGCCTTCAGGTCAAGCGTGCGCCAGCCGGTGCCGTCACCCTGGAACAACGTGCCTGCGCCGCCCTGCACGGTCGACGCCGAACGCTGCACGTCGCGCGACACGTCGTACGCGGACACGACGCCCGACAGGCGCCAGCCGGAATCGAGCCGGCCGTTCAGGCCGAGCGCGTACAGCCAGTTCTCCTGGTCGCCACGCTGCGGCGCGAATGCGTTCGGCGCGACGGTCATGTTCTGGCCGCCGATCGACACGTTGCCGCCGTAGACCGGATTGCCGGCCGCATCGCGCAGAAAGGTTTCGCCGTGCTGTCGGTAATGGTTCTCCCAATGCCCGAGCGTGAGCGTCGCATCGACGTGGTCGGTAAACGCATAGCCCATCCGGACCGTCTCGTTGAGCTGCTCGGTCCGCTCGATCGTCTGCGCGCCGACGATGGTCCGCGGCTGGCCGTTGGGTCCGATGTCGGTCGCGGCGCCCGTCACGGGCACGGCAACGCCGAGCTTCGGGTTGTATGCCGAATTGGGGCTCGCATACTGCATCGGCTGACTGTTGTTTTCGAGCCGGTCGAGCGACAGCGCGAACCAGAACCGGCCAACGCGGTTCGCGATCCGCGCGGTCTGGTGATTGCCGCCGAAGCTGTCCGCGAATCCGTAGCCGTCGTGGTAGCGCTGCGTGAAGAACTGCGTCGACAGCGACACCTCGAGCTTTTCCGGGCGACGCGTCGTGAGCAGCACGGTCGAGCCGATCGAGTTGCCCGGATACAGCGCGGAAAACGGGCCATAGAGCACGTCGACACGCGCGATATCGTCGGGCGGAATCAGCGACCAGCGCGGCGGGTACGCGTAGCTCGAGCCGAGCAGGTTCGACAGCAGCACGCCGTCGGCATAGACGAGTCCGCGCGCGCTCTGCAGTTCGTTGAAGTCGCGGCCCGCGAACACGCTGTTGCGGTCGCCGATATAGCGCTTGCGGACCATCAGGTTCGGCGCGTACTTCAGCGCGTCCTCGGTGGTGACGTTGGTGTGCGATTCGATCTGCTCGCGCGTGATCGACGTGACGACGGCCGGCGTATCCGGATCGACCGGTTGCCGCTGCGCAGTCACGCTGACGGCAGTCAGCGTATCGCCGGCCGCCGGCGCCGGCGGCACGGGTGCGACAGCCGAAGCGGGAGCGGCGGCATCGGCGGCACGCTCGGCGCCACCGTGCACATCGTCGGTTGCGGCCGCATGAGCGGCAGACCATGCGAATGCGGCCGCGCATGCGAGCGCGAGCCGGCCGCGCGACGGCCGCGCGGCGAAGGGAGAGGACATGAATGAATTCCTGAAAACGTGATCGGACGCCGCCGGACGCGAGCGCGCACCGCGCACGGACGGCGCGGCACGCGGCCCGGCCGCGGACGGCACGCGCGCCACCGGGGCGCGCGGACGACATCAATCAGATCGGAGCGTTTTCAGGCGGGGCGCGAGGCTGCGCGAAACGGATGCCCTTGCGGGGAAATTCGGGAATGGCCGGCGCGGCCGCGCGATAGGCGAACGTCCGCACGAAGCCCGGCAACACGGGCAGGCTCGACCCGAGCGCCACGTTCGCCGCGAAGCCCGGACAGTACACGCAGTGCGGCACGCCGGCATGGTCGAACGACGACGCATCGTGATCGCCGCCCGCCTGTGCGAGCACGACCTGGCGGGCGCCCGCTGCACTGCACAACTCGAGCGTGAGCTCGCCGGCGCCGCTCGATGCAAGACGCGCATAGCCGATGACGGGCGACAGTACGTTCAGTACCAGCGCCAGCCATACGAGGCCGATCCATCGCGTCGTTCGTTTCATCGCGGTCCAGAAAAAGTGCGCGCAAGTATAACAAGCGGGCCGATTGTTGCCGATTCCGCACGATGCAATAGTCGGCATCACAGCGCGCGTCGGAGCGCATGTGCCGTTAATACAACAGAGACAAAATCTAACGATTCGCCACTGGCATAAATTCAAGCGCGAGGTTGATAATCATCGAACCTGCTGGAGAAATGACCATGGACGAAAGACCAACCCGCATGCCACCGCCGGAGCAAGTGATGAGCCCGGATCCGGAACCCGTCGGCGTGGAATTCCTCGCCGAATTGCCTGACCACGTGCGGGCATTCTTCGACGAGCAGCACAGGCTGTACTCGCCGAAGTGAACGCCTGTTCGGTTCTGTAACCGCTACGTGTCGATCATCGCTATCGTGCGGTTCATCGCTGCGCATCGCGCGCAATTCGCCTCGCACCCGGGCCGCAACAGCCTGACGGTGCCGGATCAGCTCGCCTGCTGATTCTCCGGTCGCTGCGCTACGCCGCGCGACTGTCTTCGTCTATTCTTCTGGTTTTCCACCTCCAGCCCGCCCGGGTTTCCCGATCGTTCCGATGAAGCAAGCCATTCGTGCCAGCCTCGCTGTCGCCGCGCTCGGCGTCGCCCTCTTTTCGTCCCCGCGCATCGCCAATGCAGACGGTGACGACACCGCCCTCACCAACATCGTCGCGCTCGCGTCGCAACGCCTCGCGCTCGCCGAACCGGTCGCTCGATGGAAATGGGCAAATCACAAGGCAATCGAGGACCGGCCGCGCGAAGCGGAACTGCTCGTCTCGGTCGAGAGGCGCGCGGCACAGGCCGGCGTCGATCCCACGTTCGCACGGACGTTCTTCGAGGATCAGATCGCCGCGAGCAAGGACGTGCAGAACGCACTGTTCGCGACCTGGCGCGCGACGCGACCGCCGGAAGGCACGCCGCCCGATCTCGCGACCAGCACGCGCCCGGCGCTCGACCGGCTGACGCAGAAAATGCTCGCGGGGCTCGCGCAGGTTGCACCGCTGCGCGATGCGCCTGATTGCCAGGCGCGGCTCGCGCGCAGTATCGCCAACTGGAAGACGCTCACGCGCTACGACTCCACGCAAACGCAGGCACTCGACACCGCGCTGTCACACGTCTGCGCGGCCGGCGGCGCAAGCGCGATCGGCTGACGACAGCGGGCGCGGGTCACACGACCGCGCCTGATCAACCCGCCTGCCCCGCAGGCGTAAGCGCGGCGAGCGGAATCAGTTGCAGGCCGCGCGCGAGATGCGTCTGCAGCAGGCGGTGGGTGAAGGGTTCGAACGCACCGTCCGTCCCGTCGGCTGCGAGCTGCGCGGCCGCGTCGAGCGATTCCGCGGCGCCGAGATAGCGCCAGCCATCGATCACATGAAACAGGCGGCGCTCGCCGCTCGCCTCGAACGCGACGGCGCCTTCGAACGGCCAGGGCGCAACGCCGGCACGGGCGTCGGCCGCGGGGCGCCGGTTGTACGACGGCCGCAGCCGGGCGATCCATTGCGCTTCGGCGAGCATCGCCCCCAGTTCGTTGCCGGTCTCGCGCCATTCGACGCGCCGCACCTGCTGCGCAAGCCGCATTTCCTTCGACGAACGGCGCTCACCGGTCAGCAACGCACGCAGCCGTTGCCGCACACGCACGCTGCGGCCAACATACAGCGGCACGTCCTCCGCCCCGAACAGTGCGTACGCACCGCATCCGGCCGGCGCGGTATCGAGCCAGGCTTCGGTCAGGTCGCCGCCCAGGCGGAAGTGGCGCGTCGTGCGCGTGATCTGGTCGCGCAGCCGCTCGAGCGGCACGATGTCGTGCAACAGGCGCCAGAACTGCCACAGCAGGTCGGCATCCGCCAGCGCCCGGTGACGGGCAGCCGGCACGAGGCCGTGACGTTCGATCAACGCGTCGAGCCCGTGCCGCGATTCACGCGGGAACAGCGCTCGAGACAGCCGCACCGTACACAGCACATCGGGATTGAACGCGAAGCCGGCGCGCTCGAATTCGGCCCGCAGGAAGCCACGATCAAAGCTCGCGTTGTGCGCGACGAAAAGCTTGCCGTCGAGCCGCTCGAACAACGCCGGCGCCAGCGACGCAAATGACGGTGCGCCGCGCACCATCTCGTCCGAAATACCCGTCAGTTGCTGGATGAACGGCGGAATCGGCTGCCCCGGATTGACGAGCGTCGTCCATGTCGACACGCCGAACGGGCCGATTTCGACCACGCCGACTTCGGTGATGCGGTGTTCGGCGGGCGAGCCGCCAGTGGTTTCAAGGTCGACGAAAACGAGCGGCTGTTCGCTGGCGGGATCGGACGGACGGGGAGAATCAGACATGAAAAGACGGGGAAACGATGCTTCCGTGAGTATGCACCGGCATCCCCATTCGCGGCCAGCCCGAACCGGAATGTTCCGTCCCCGGAAAACAAAAAGCCCCCGCAATGCGGGGGCCGGACGTGATCGGCAATGCGTGGCGCGTCAGACCGCCTGGATATTCGCTGCCTGCTTGCCTTTCGGCCCGACTTTCACGTCGAACGAAACACGCTGGTTTTCCTTCAGCGTCTTGAAGCCGTCCATCTTGATTTCGGAAAAGTGTGCAAACAAATCTTCACCACCATTGTCCGACGTAATAAAGCCGAAACCTTTAGCATCGTTAAACCATTTCACGATACCGGTATCCATGTCTTCGTTCCCCACTCGATTAGATCAAAAAAGCTATTTTTATAGCCGTTTCCCGAAATCCCGAAACATTGCGCCAGCACCCGCACCAGCACGCCGCCCGAGGACGGTGTGCTGACTTTATAAATTGGACAATCCGGGTGCGTCAAGGAAATTTTTGACGATCGTTTTATCAAAAAAGCGCTAATGCCATTGGAATCGGTACACCATCGCTTTTTATTAATTGATTCGCATCAAAAACCTGTCAATATTACCGGGATCATAGTTCCGATATTTTCAACCGTGAAATTCCTACCGGGGACAAATCCGATCGGTAAAATCCTCGGGTTTTTTCCGGTTGCGGAAATCGTGGGACCTTGCGATGCTCACTTAACGTCGGAAGGAAGGAGAAGGTCATGTGGCTGGACGGAATCAAGCGCTTCGCGAGCCGGCTCGGGCGCGTACGCCGCAAGTCCCGCGCCCAGGTCGAGTCCGCGTCCTCGCACGAAGCGCCGTGCGACACCGAATTCGATACGACCTGGCACGGCGATCACTGGCAGAACCTGCTCTCATCGCCGCTCGATGCCCGTCACTACGTGATGGAAGACTGGACATACACGCCGCCCCCCAACGAAGCCAAGGAGGCCGCGCCTGCGGCCAAGCGCAAGCGGCGCTCGTTCGCGCAATAGCGCGCGGGCAGGCGGGACAAAAAAAAGCGCGACTGGGAAGTCGCGCCGACAAAGGTTTGGAGATCTTTTCCGTCAACGAAAAAGTCTGCTTCGGAAAGCAGAGATCGCAGTATAGCGAGAGAACAACCTTTCATTAGTCATGCTCCACACAAACCTCTATTGCCGATGTGTCAATAATCGGACTACGACCGTCCCCGTCTGCTGCTGACTGCCTGTCGCGATCGCGCAACGCTCATTACGCACTCCTGAGTGCCATTTTTCTTTGCTGCGCCGCCGCAAACCCTTGATGGACAATCGTTTGCGCTGCCTTATCGATCTTTGCGGATTACAAAATATATTATTGCTTAAAGCGCATCCCTCCCCGACTCCACGCACTCCGTACACTGCAGATGGCTTTTTGATAAGCGCACCGCCGCTCTGCCGGACCGGCCGCAACATCAAGCAAAACATGCCAGTCCGTAGCAGGTTCGATCGACATCATCCTGTTTGGAGACAGATCCATGAAAAAAACGCTGATCGTCACCGCGTTGTCGGGGGTATTCGTTACGGCAGCTCACGCCCAAAGCAGCGTGACGCTCTATGGCTTGATCGACGCAGGCATCACCTACACGAACAATCAGGGCGGCCATAGCGCCTGGCAGGAAACAAGCGGTTCGGTCAACGGCAGCCGCTGGGGCTTGCGCGGCACCGAAGATCTCGGCGGCGGCCTGAAAGCGATCTTCACACTGGAAAATGGTTTCGGCATCAATAACGGCGCGCTGAAGCAGAACGGCCGGGAATTCGGCCGGCAAGCATTTGTCGGCCTCGCCAACGACAGCTACGGGTCGCTGACGCTGGGCCGGCAGTACGACAGCGTCGTCGACTATCTCGGGCCGCTATCGCTGACCGGCACCCAGTACGGCGGCACGCAGTTCGCCCACCCGTTCGACAACGACAACCTGAACAACTCGTTCCGGATCAACAACTCGGTCAAGTATCAGAGCGCGAACTACGGCGGCCTCAAGTTCGGTGCGTTGTACGGTTTCTCGAACTCGACCGCTTTCGCGAACAACCGTGCCTATAGCGGCGGCGTGTCGTACAGCTACCTGGGCTTCAACTTCGCCGCGGCCTACTTGCAGCTGAACAGCGACGTGAACGCGCTCGCGCAGGCTGCGACCGATCCGGGCGCAGTGACCGGCGACTGGACCTTCGCATCGCGCGTGCAGCGCACCTGGGGCGCCGGCCTGAATTACGGTTTCGGCCCGGCCACGGTCGGCTTCGTGTTCACGCAAACGCGCCTGACCGGCATCCGGGCAATCAGCGCGGGGCAGTCCGGCGTGTCCGGCGGCATCACGGGCCTCGGCGGAACCGCGCGCTTCAGCAACTACGAACTCAATGGACGCTACGCGCTGACACCGGCGCTGTCGCTCGCCGGCTCCTACACGTATACGCAGGGCCGCCTGGCCGGCGACAAGCCGACCTGGCACCAGTTCAACCTGCAAGCCGACTATGCACTGTCGAAGCGCACCGATGTCTACCTGCAGGGCGAGTTCCAGAAGGTCAACAACGACGGCCTCGACCTCGGCGCCAATATCAACGGGCTGGGCGCCGCGTCATCGACCAACAAGCAGATCGCGGTCACGGCCGGCATGCGCCACCGCTTCTAAGCGACCGGCACATCGGCCACACGCCGGATGACGAAGCGCCCCATCGGGGCGCTTTTTCTTTGTCGGGCTGCGCCGTGCGCCGCTCAGGCGTTACCCGGCGCCGGGTAACGGACGTCGAGCACTTCGATCGGTTGCGGGCCGGCCGGCGTCATCAGCATGACGGTATCGCCGATCTTCGCCTTGATCAGTGCGCGCGCGACCGGCGAAATCCAGCTGACGCAGCCGCGATCGAGATCGACCTCGTCGATCCCGACGATCGTGATCGTGTGATCCTCGCCGTCCGGCGTCTCGTAATCGACCGTTGCGCCGAAAAACACCTGGTCGACGTTCTCCTGCCGGCTTGCATCAACCACTTCGGCCAGATCGAGCCGCTTCGTCAGGAAGCGGATGCGGCGATCGATCTCGCGAAGCCGCCGCTTGCCGTAGATATAGTCGCCGTTCTCCGACCGATCGCCGTTCGACGCAGCCCAGGACACGAGCCGCACGACCTCGGGACGCTCGACGTCGATCAGGTTCAGCAGCTCGTCCCGCAGCCGCTTGTGGCCAGCCGGCGTGATGTAGTTCTTCGCACCCGCCGGGATCGCTGGCTGGGCCTGGTCGAGATCGTCGTCGTCGCCGTCCGACTCTTTGACAAACGCCTTGTTCATGATGCGGATTCAACATGGATGACTGATGCTCCAAGGGTACACGAAGGGCGCCCCGGCAAGGCCGTGCTGAACAATTCGCGAATAAGGCTTCCCTTTTTATACAACCCTGCTATAATTTCGCTTCTGCGTGCGGCTGTAGCTCAGTTGGATAGAGTACTTGGCTACGAACCAAGGGGTCGTGGGTTCGAATCCTGCCAGCCGCGCCACTTTTTCGAGGGCCTTCGGAACCGAAGGCCCTTTCAGTTCGAAGCAGTAGAAGTTTTGTTTTGCGTGCGGCTGTAGCTCAGTTGGATAGAGTACTTGGCTACGAACCAAGGGGTCGTGGGTTCGAATCCTGCCAGCCGCGCCACTTTTTTGGGGGCCTTCCCATCGCAGAAGGTTCCGACAGTCAAGCAGTACCGTTTTGCGTGCGGCTGTAGCTCAGTTGGATAGAGTACTTGGCTACGAACCAAGGGGTCGTGGGTTCGAATCCTGCCAGCCGCGCCACCTTAAAAGGGCTTTCCTCCGGGAAAGCCCTTTTTCTTTTCCGCCTGCCCTTCCCTTGCTCACGGCCCGGCAACGTACGGTTGCGTGGCGCCCCTTTTCGGAAGAACGTCGACCACACCACGCGTTCGCCTCTCCGGCAGCCCAAATGAATACGGCGGCCATTGGCCGCCGTCGATCGATCGCCCACGCGGGCCAAGCGTCAATAATCCTGCCGCTCGCGCTCGATGCGCATCCCGCCGTCGTGCCGCGCATGCGCGCCGTCGTCGGTCGAGCGCTCGCGCATGATCCGCATCACGTCCGGATTGGTTCGCACGCGCCGCATCACGTTCGCGAGATGCACGCGGTCGCTGACCTGGATCACGAAGCGCAGCACCGTCGATTCGTGCGTCAGGTCCTCGTCCATCGCGATATGCACGATATTCGCATCGGCCGACGTGATGTCCGCCGCCACGCGCGCAAAGATGCCCTTCGTGTTCTTCACGAGCGCCTTCACCGCGACATCGAACAGGCGGCCCGGCTGCGGCGCCCATTCGACGTCGATCCAGCGGCCCGGATCGCGGCGATGGATACGCTGCGCCACGCGGCAATCGGTCGTATGAATCGCCATCCCCAAGCCGATGCCGATGTAACCCATGATCGCGTCGCCCGGAATCGGCCGGCAGCATGCCGACAGTTGCACGGACATCCCTTCGGTGCCGGTAATCACGACCGGCGGTGCATGGTGCGCCGGATGCCGCTCGGACTTCGGCAGATCGTCGTCCGCGTCGCGGCCGCTCATCAGCACCTCGATGCGCTTGGCCATCACCGCAGCCACGCGGCGGCCGAGGCCGATGTCCGCGAAGATTTCCTGACGGCTCTTGTTACCCGTCCACTGCACGAGCTTCTCCCACACTTCCGGCTCGACATCGGCCAGCGCGAGACCGTAGCCCTTCAGGCTCTGGTCGACCAGCCGCTCGCCAAGCTGCACCGATTCGTTCAGGCGCATCGTCTTCAGGTAGTGACGGATCGCCGAGCGCGCCTTGCCGGTACGCACGAAGCCAAGCCATGCGGGGTTCGGCTTCGAATACGGCGCCGTGATCACCTCGACGATGTCGCCGCTCTTCAGCTCGGTGCGCAACGGCAGCAGTTCGTTGTTGATCTTCACGGCAACGCACTGGTTGCCGAGATCGCTGTGGATCGAATACGCGAAATCGAGCGCCGTCGCGCCGCGCGGCAGCGCCATGATCTTCGACTTCGGCGTGAACACGTAGACCGCGTCGGGGAACAGGTCGATCTTCACGTGCTCGAGGAATTCGCTCGAATCGCCGGCTTCGCTCTGGATGTCGAGCAGCGACTTCAGCCACTGGTGCGCGCGCTTCTGCACGTCGCTGAGATCCGCGCTGCCGTTCTTGTACAGCCAGTGCGCAGCGACCCCCGCCTCGGCGATCTCGTGCATCTTGCGCGTGCGCACCTGGAACTCGATCGGCGCGCCGAACGGGCCGACGAGCGTCGTGTGCAGCGACTGATAGCCGTTGATCTTCGGGATCGCGATGTAGTCCTTGAACTTGCCGGGCACGGGCTTGTACAGCGCGTGCAGCGCACCGATGCACGTGTAGCAGTCGAGTGGGCTGTCGACGACGACGCGAAAGCCGTACACGTCGAGCACCTGCGAGAACGACAGCTGCTTGTCGCGCATCTTGCGGTAGACGCTGTAGATGGTCTTTTCACGGCCGGTGATCTCGGCGTCGATCTTCGCATCGGCCATCGCACGCTGCGCGGCCTCGAGGATCTTGCTGATCACTTCGCGGCGGTTGCCGCGCGCGGCCTTCACGGCCTTCTCGAGCGTCGCGTAGCGATGCGGGTTGAAGTTCGCGAAGCTCATGTCCTGCAGTTCGCGATACGTGTTGTTCAACCCGAGGCGGTGCGCGATCGGCGCGTAGATGTCGAGCGTTTCCCGCGCGACGCGGCGGCGCTTTTCCATCGGCACCGCGCCGAGCGTGCGCATGTTGTGCAGCCGGTCGGCCAGCTTGACGAGAATGACGCGCACGTCGCGCGCCATCGCGAGCAGCATCTTGCGGAAGTTTTCCGCCTGCGCTTCCTCGCGGCTGCGGAACTCCATCTTGTCGAGCTTCGACAGGCCGTCGACCAGCTCTGCGACCTTCGGACCGAACCGTTCGGCCAGCTCGTTCTTGGTCACGCCCTGGTCTTCCATCACGTCGTGCAGGAGCGCTGCCATGACGGCCTGTGCGTCGAGCTTCCAGCCGGCGCAGATTTCCGCGACGGCGACGGGATGGGTGATATAGGGTTCGCCGCTCTGGCGATATTGACCGAGGTGGGCTTCGTCACTGAAGTGGAACGCCGCCTTGACCTCTTTGATTTCCTCCGGAGGAAGATACTCGGCAAGCGCGGCGGTCAGTTTCGCGATCGAAACGACGCCGTGCTTGCGAGGCTGCTCCGGTGTGGCGGTCGGCCCGAACAGATGCCGGAAGGACTGTTCGAGGACCGCGTCGATGTACTGGCGCGCAGGCGACTGGGCCGTGGCTTCGGTGGTCGAATCCGCGGAGGCGGACGATGGGGTGGTGCTCATATTCGCCTCCAGGTCGAGTCGTTGCGCGCGTGGATTACATGGCTGGAACGGGCCGGATGCGCGTTACACCGGCACCTTCTTCAGCATCTCGACACCGACCTGGCCGGCAGCGATTTCGCGCAGCGCGACGACGGTCGGCTTGTCGCGGCTTTCGATCTTCGGCGTATGGCCTTGCGCGAGCTGCCGCGCGCGATAGGTGGCGGCGAGCGCCAGTTCGAAGCGGTTCGGGATTTGCTTCAGGCAGTCTTCGACGGTAATGCGAGCCATGTTGGTAATTCCTTCTGAATATAGTGCTTATTCTACCTTATGTCCCTCGTCCCCCGCGTCATTCCGCGTGGGGCAGATGGATGCCGAGCTCGATGAACAGCTCCGTGTGTCGCGCGTACTGCGAAGCAAAGCGCAGGCGCGTGGCCGCGACGATGCATTCGAGTTCCGCGAGCGCACGCTCGAAATTCTCGTTGATCACCACGTATTCCGCTTCGGACGCGTGTGCGATCTCGCTGCCGGCGGCAAGCAGGCGGCGCGTGATCACGTTCGGTTCGTCCTGGCCGCGCTTCTTCAGGCGCTCCTCGAGCGCGTCGAGCGACGGCGGCAGGATGAAGATGCCGACCGCGTTGCGGAACTGCTTCTTCACCTGCAGCGCGCCCTGCCAGTCGATCTCGAGCAGCACGTCGTGGCCGTTCTTCATCTGCTCTTCGATCCAGACGCGCGACGTGCCGTAGTAGTTGCCGTGCACTTCCGCGCTCTCGAGGAATTCGTGCGCCGCGTGACGCGCGCGGAAATCCTCGACCGTCGTGAAGTGATAATGCTGGCCGTCCTGCTCGCCCGGGCGCGGCTTGCGCGTCGTGTACGAGATCGACAGGCAGATGTCGCTGTCCTTCGACAGCAGCGCATTCACGAGCGTCGACTTGCCGGCACCCGACGGCGCGACGACCATGAACAGGTTGCCGGGATAGACGCCGCCGTGCAGCGAATGCGACGCGTGCGCGTCGCGAGTAGATTCCGTCATGTTGCTTTACTCCAGGTTTTGCACTTGCTCGCGCATCTGCTCGATCAACAGCTTGAGCGCCATCGACGCGTCGGCGAGTTCCTTCGCCGCCGCCTTCGAGCCGAGCGTGTTCGCCTCGCGATTCAGTTCCTGCATCATGAAGTCGAGACGCTTGCCGACGCGGCCGCCCTTCTCGATCACATGGCGCGTTTCGTTCAGGTGCGCGGTGAGCCGCGACAGCTCTTCCGCGATGTCGATCCGGATCCCGTACATCGTCACTTCCTGACGAATGCGCTCCGCGGCTTCCTCGCGCGTGACGATCGTCGAGCTGCCTTCGGGCGCCGCGATGCCGAGCGCCTCCTGCAGTCGTTCGACGATCTTCTGCTGGTGCTTCGCGATCAGCTCCGGCACGAGCGGCGTGATGCGTGCGACGATCGCTTCCATCTCGGTGACGTTCGTCAGCAGCATCGTCGCCAGCTGTGCGCCTTCGCGCGAGCGCACGACGACGAGCTCGCCGATCGCTTCCTTGCCGCACGCGAGCACCGCGTCGCGGATCGCTTCCGCCGACACGCCGCTCTCGGCGATCACGCCGGGCCAGCGCAGGATCTCGCCCGCGCGCAGGCGGCCGACGCCCGGGAACGTGTCGAGCACCGAGCGCTCGAGCTCGGCGAGCTGGCCGAGCGCGGACTGGTTCAGCGCGCCTGCGCCGATGCTCTGCTCACCACGCTGCAGGTTGATGCGGATGTCGACCTTGCCGCGCGACAGCTTGTTCATCAGCATTTCGCGCAGCGCGGGTTCGCACGCGCGCACGTCGTCCGGCATCCGGAAATTCAGGTCGAGGAAGCGCGAGTTCACGGTGCGCAGTTCGACCGACACGCTGGTGCCGCCGTTGCCGGTGGCCGTCGCGAGTTCGCGCGTCGCGCTCGCGTAGCCCGTCATGCTGTAGATCATGGTTCTTCTCGCCGTCTGGGTGCCCTCGCGGGCGGGATATGTCGAGGCGCCCGGCGCATCGGAAAGCGCGGGGCGGGAAGCGCGCATTATCCCATTTTTGCGGACCACCCCGCCGGGCACGCCCGCCGTTCGGCGCTAAAATCGGGGTTTCCTCTCGTTCCGCGATTCCCACATGACGTCCTCCGTTTCCCGCCCGAGCGGCCGCCGCGCCGACGCACTGCGCAAGGTCGCCCTTACGCGCCACTACACGAAACATGCCGAAGGCTCGGTGCTGGTCGAATTCGGCGACACCAAGGTGCTCTGCACCGCGAGCGTCTCCGAACGCGTCCCCGACTTCCTGCGCGACCGCGGGCAAGGCTGGCTGACCGCCGAATACGGGATGCTGCCGCGCGCGACGCACACGCGCAGCGACCGCGAAGCCGCCCGCGGCAAGCAGACCGGCCGCACGCAGGAAATTCAGCGCCTGATCGGCCGCGCGCTGCGCGCGGTGTTCGATCTCGAGGCGCTCGGCCCGCGTACGATCCACATCGACTGCGACGTGATCCAGGCCGACGGCGGCACGCGCACGGCGAGCATCACCGGCGCGTTCGTCGCCGCACACGACGCCGTGTCGACGCTGATCGCGGCCGGCAAGCTCACGCGCTCGCCGATCACCGACCACGTCGCCGCGATCTCGGTCGGCGTGTACCAAGGCGCACCCGTGCTCGACCTCGATTACGCGGAAGATTCGCAGTGCGACACCGACATGAACGTCGTGATGACGGGCGCCGGCGGTTTCGTCGAAGTTCAGGGCACGGCCGAAGGCGTGCCGTTCTCGCGCGCCGAGATGAACGCGCTGCTCGACCTCGCGCAAGGCGGGATCGCCGAGCTCGTGCAGCTGCAGAAAGACGTGCTGGGCGCCTGACATGCCGGACGACCACACCATCGCGCCGCTGTCGCGCATCGTTCTCGCGTCGAACAACGCCGGCAAGCTGCGCGAATTCACCGCGCTGTTCTCGACGGTCGGCATCGAGATCGTCCCGCAGGGCGACCTTGCCGTGCCGGAAGCGGAAGAGCCGTTCGGCACCTTCATCGAGAACGCGCTGACGAAGGCGCGCCACGCGTCGCGGCTCACCGGGATGCCGGCCATCGCCGACGATTCGGGGCTGTGCGTGCGCGTGCTGCGCGGCGCACCGGGCGTCTATTCGGCGCGCTACGCGCAGCGCGCGGGCCGCGACAAGGGCGACGCGGCGAACAACGCGTATCTCGTCGAGCAGCTGCGCGGCGTCGACGACCGACGCGCATACTATTGCTGCGTGCTCGCGCTCGTACGCCACGCGGACGACCCCGAACCGCTGTTCGCCGAAGGGCGCTGGGCGGGCAAGATCGTCGATACGCCGCGCGGCGAGCACGGATTCGGCTACGACCCGTATTTCTACCTGCCGTCGCTCGGCGCGACGGCCGCCGAACTCGAGCCGGCCGTGAAGAACACGCACAGCCATCGCGCGCTGGCGCTGAAGGCGCTGCTGGCGCGGCTCGCGGAGGAAGCATGAGCGCGCTCGATACCCGTTCGCCAACGGAGGTTGCATGAGCCAGGCCGCGGAAACCGGCGCGCGCGTCGTCGCGACCTTCACGTCGCCCGGCCAGGTGCGGCTGACGTCGCTGCCGCCGCTCGCGCTGTATGTGCATTTCCCGTGGTGCGTGCGCAAGTGCCCGTACTGCGATTTCAATTCGCACGAGTGGAAGGGTGAGCGGTTTCCGGAAACCGAATATCTCGACGCGCTGCGCGCCGATCTCGAGCAGGCGCTGCCGCTCGTGTGGGGCCGGCAGGTGCATACGGTATTCATCGGCGGCGGCACGCCGAGCCTGCTGTCGGCGGCCGGCCTCGACCGGATGCTGTCCGACGTGCGGGCGCTGCTGCCGCTCGACGCCGATGCCGAGATCACGCTCGAGGCGAATCCGGGCACGTTCGAGGCCGCGAAGTTCGCGCAGTTCCGCGCGAGCGGCGTGAATCGCCTGTCGGTCGGCATCCAGAGCTTCAACGAAACGCACCTGAAGGCGCTCGGCCGGATTCACGACACCGCGCAGGCTCGCGCGGCCGTCGAGATCACCGCGAAGAACTTCGACAACTTCAACCTCGACCTGATGTTCGCGCTGCCGAACCAGACGCTCGACGAATGTCGTACCGACGTCGAGACCGCACTGTCGTACGCGCCGCCGCATCTGTCGCTGTATCACCTGACGCTCGAGCCGAATACGCTGTTCGCGAAGTTCCCGCCGGTCGTGCCCGACGACGACGCGTCGGCCGACATGCAGGAATGGATTCACGCGCGCACGGCCGAGGCCGGTTACGGACGCTACGAAGTTTCCGCGTATGCCAGGCCGAATCATCAGTGCAAGCACAACCTGAACTACTGGCGCTTCGGCGACTATCTCGGGATCGGTGCGGGCGCCCACACGAAGCTGTCGTTCCCGAACCGGATCCTGCGGCAGGCACGCTACAAGCACCCGGCAACCTTCATCGAGCAGGCGATGGCCGGCACGGCCGTACAGGAAGAACGTGAAGTCGGCGCGCGCGACCTGCCGTTCGAGTTCATGCTGAACACGCTGCGGCTCGTCGAGGGCTTCCCCGTGCACAGCTTCGCCGAACGCACGGGCCTGCCGATGAGCACGATCGAACCGGCGCTGCAGGAAGCGGAACGACGCGGCCTGATCGCGCGCGATTTCGCGCAGATCGCACCGACACCGCTCGGCCAGCGTTTCCTCAACGACCTGCAGGAATTGTTCCTGCGCGACGATTGAAGGAATGAACCTCGCGGCATTTCGGTTACAATGCCGCCTCGTGTGGAAGCGTGGCCGAGCGGTTTAAGGCACCGGTCTTGAAAACCGGCGACGGGAAACTGTCCGTGAGTTCGAATCTCACCGCTTCCGCCAGGAAATTCGCCAAACCCCGTCCATTCACCGAATGACGGGGTTTTTTGTTGGCCCGCGCATCCTTCCCTAACGTTCCGACGCGTCGCGCCGGATGCCGTTACAATCCGGCGCTCCGATTCGCGAAACGGGAAAACCACGTCATGAAGCCCTTCATCGTCTCGTCGCTCGCCGCGCTGCTGGTTGCCGTCAGCACGCAGGCGATAGCCGACACCGCCTCCGGCAGCGATACGCAAGCGTCGTGCGCGATCGCATACGTGACCGGCGTCGGCGGCTCGCCGCGCGGCCTGAGCGAATACCTTGCAAGTCCGTCGCCCTACAACTACCTGAAGGACAACGACCTCCAGTGCAAGGTCGGAGACGACGGACGCACGTCGAACTGCACGGGTGTGACCTACCTCCGGAACGAACAGGTCAGCGTGTACGACGATTCCGATCCGGCGATGCTGACCGTCGTCGCGCGTGTGGAGCTCGACCACGGCCAGAAATACCCGGTGATCATCGTCGTGCAACGCAAGGACGCGCGCTGCAAGCAATGATGCAGCGCCGCGCGCGAACCCGTCCGTCGAAACGGCACGTGCGTTCGTGCCGGGTCCCGAGCGGCACCTGAGCCACGGGCACGGGCAGCGGGCCCGTCGTCGCGCCGCATCGCGCCGGAGGCCTCCCGGCCGGCCGTTCGATCACCTAGAATTCGATCAACACGGCGACACGACCGCCGCCGCGTACTCGATGCCGCGCGCGCCACCCCTGCGTGCGGCACACGGAGATCGCCATGACCGAACTGTCGACACCGGCGGAACACGTCGATTACGAAGGCTTCGAGGTCCATGTCATGCCGGCCGTCGTGCCCGGTAGCGACACGCGCTACACCTACACCGGCTACGTGTGCCATCCGGGCGCGAATCCCGCATTGCCCGGTCACGCGGTGCCGTTCCACGCGGACGGCGAGGAAAGCTTCGCGAGCCTCGATGAAGCCGTCCACGAAGCCGTGCACATCGGCAAGAGCATCATCGACGGCACGCATCCCGACCTGTCGATCCTGTCGCTCGTCACGCACGGCTTCTGAACCGGGCGGCACGCATCGCTGAAGCATGCGCGGGTGGCCGGACGGTCGTCACGTGCCTGCGTGCCACTCGCGTTCCTCGCCTTTCTTTCAACCTTGCAACACGCACGCGGGGCCGCACGCGTACGGCAGCCACGCGAGCGCGCTGTCGCATGTCGCGTCACATCGCGATGCGCGAGCGCACGCCTTCGCGTCATCAGCGATCGCATCGTCCGACATCGCGCATTATGCGTTTCTCCCGATATCGGCTCGCGTCCGTGCGCCTATCATTTTTTTATAGTCACTTCTGGCTAGCCTCCCATGCGCCCCCTTCCCCGTCCGTGCGTCGACCGGCTGCGAGCAGTTGCGCTGGCCGTCGTCGCCATGCTCGCGGCGTGTACGATCACGCCGCCTCCGTCGCTGCGCTCGGTCCTGACGATTCCGTCGATCACCCGCAGCGGCAGCCTCGATCAGTACCGCGTCGAAGTCGCGCAGCGTGTCGCCGAACGCAATCCCGCCGGCATGCTGCACGGCACACCGCAAGCCATGCTCCGCTCGCTCGTCGTCGTGGCCTTCACCGTCGATGGCAGCGGCCGGCTCGTCAACGCGTCCGTCTATCGCAGCAATGGCGACAGCGAAGCGGAAGCACTCGCGCTCGCGTCGCTGCGCCGCTCGGCGCCGCTGCCGCCACCACCGTCGCGACTGCTCGACGGCAACGGCCGGCTCGAATTGATGGAAGGCTGGCTCTTCAACGACGACGGTCACTTCCAGTTGCAAAGCACCGCGTCGGCGCAGGCGCAATCGATCGACTGACCGGTCGCCGCACCGCGATTGCCGGTGCGCGGCGGCGCTGGCTATAATTTTCCGCAATCGCGCGACCACCACGCCGCGCGCGCGTTCGCGCGCCCCACCCGGCATGCGAGCCGACCACGCCGGCACCGGGCGGCGGCGACGTACCCGTCTCCATCGTCGACCGGCGGGTGACGTCCGCGCCACGGCGCGCGTCCACGCCGCCACCGCATCATCCGCTCGGCTGCCCCCGGCAGGCGTCCGCCTGCCCGACCGCACGCCCAGCCGACCGCCCCAACGACAAAACGGAGACATCCATGTCCGCATCCCCCCCGGCCGTTGCACACGCAACCGGTTCGGCCGGCGCCGTCAGCCACCGGCGCATCGTGTTCGCGAGCTTCATCGGCACCGCGATCGAGTTCTACGATTTCTACGTGTACGCAACGGCCGCCGCGCTCGTCATCGGTCCCGTGTTCTTCCCGCACGGCTCCGCGACCGCACAGGCGCTGTCAGCGTTCGTGACGTTCGGTATCGCGTTCATCGCACGCCCGATCGGGTCGTTCCTGTTCGGGCACTTCGGCGACCGCATCGGCCGCAAATCGACGCTCGTCGCATCGCTGCTCGTGATGGGCGTGTCCACCACCGCGATCGGCTTCGTGCCCGGCTACGACACGATCGGCACGCTCGCGCCGGTGCTGCTGTGCGTGTTGCGCTTCGGCCAGGGGATCGGCCTCGGCGGTGAATGGGGCGGCGCCGCGCTGCTCGCGACCGAGCACGCGCCACAGGGCAAGCGCGGCTGGTTCGGGATGTTTCCGCAGCTCGGGCCGTCGGTCGGCTTCCTGATGTCGAACGGCCTGTTCTTCGCGCTCGCGCTGTCGCTGTCGGACGAGCAGTTCCGCAGTTGGGGCTGGCGCATCCCGTTCCTGGTCAGTGCGGTGCTCGTCGCGCTCGGCCTGTACGTGCGGCTCAAGATCACCGAAACGCCCGCGTTCCAGGCCGCACTCGATCGCAACGAGCGCGTGCGCGTGCCGGTCGCGACACTGATCACGCAACACTGGCAGCCGACGCTGCTCGGTGCGCTTGCAATGGTCGTCTGCTACACACTGTTCTACATCTCGACGGTGTTCTCGCTGTCGTATGGCGTGTCGGCGCTGCATATTCCGCGCCAGAGTTTCCTCGGCCTGCTGTGTTTCGCGGTCGTGTTCATGGGACTCGCGACGCCGCTGTCCGCGTGGGCATCCGACCGCTTCGGCCGCAAACCGGTGCTCGTCGTGGGCGCGATCGCCGCGCTGCTGTCGGGTTTTGCGATGGAGCCGCTGCTCGGTAGCGGCTCGATGCCGCTCGTCGCGCTGTTCCTGACGATCGAGCTGTTCCTGATGGGCGTGACGTTCGCGCCGATGGGCGCGCTGCTGCCGGAACTGTTCCCGACCAACGTCCGCTATACGGGCGCGGGCGTCGCATACAACCTCGGCGGGATCCTGGGTGCCTCGATCGCGCCGTATATCGCGCAGCTGCTGGCAGCGCGCGGCGGGCTGTCGTGGGTCGGCGGTTATGTATCGGTTGCGGCGGCAATCAGCCTGATCGGTGTGCTGCTGATGCGTGAAACGCGCGACGCATCGCTCGTCTGAGACTCCGGGGCGCCCCGGGTTGTGCGATGGCCGGCGCTGCCTATACTCGATCCTGGGCGCGCCGCGGCGCGCCCCCGGGATTCCGCCCCGAAGGAGCCGCCGCCATGAACATCCGCCTCGGCAATGCCGATCTCGTCCTGATCCTCGCGCTCGCGCTGGGTGGTGCGCTACTGCTCGCACTGCGCTTCCGGCCGAAGACGTGGCGCGGCCTCGTGTTCGAGGCGCTACTGGCGAACCTGGCGGCGATTGCCGCCGTCGTCACGATCGAGGCGTTGCTCGCCTGAACCGGCGCGCCTCGCCTCGTCAGGCGGTCAGCCGCGCGCGCAGCGCGCCGTAGGCCGGACCGACCGCATCGATCGCATCCAGCGCTTCGTCGACGGACGGCATCGCGCCCGGCTCGCCGATCGACAGTGCATTCGGCGCGCCACCGATGCCGCAATGGTGCCGCGACGTCGCGACGAAAATCATCACGGTCGGCCGCTGCAGCGCGTGCGCCATGTGCACGAACCCCGTATCGACCCCCACCACGAGCGCAGCCCGGCCGAGCGCCGCGCCAAGCTCGCGCACCGTCATCGCGGGCAGCACGACCGCCCCCGGCGCGCGCGCGGCGATGTCCTGCGCATCGTCGTGCTCGGCTGGCGATCCCCACGGCAACAGCACGCGTACGCCGCGCGTCATCATCTGGGTAGCGAGCGCGGCCCAGCGGTCGGCCGGCCATTTCTTGTCGGGGTTGGACGTTGCATGGAACAGCAGCATGAACGGTGCGCCTTCGATCACGGCCGCCGGCAGGTTCACGTCCTGCGGCGGGACGATGCCGTACGTGGCGATGCCCTCGGGCACATAGCCGAGCGCCTCGCCGGCGCTCACGCGCATCCCGTGCCAGGCGTCGCAGTCCGGCCGCGGGCCGAAGCGATGCGAATACGCGAAGCGTGCCCCCGTTTCGCCGAGATCCTGCGTCTGGTAGCCGACGCGGCGCGCGCCGCGTGCGAGCGCCGAAATGATCGCGCTCTTGTAGACGCCGTGCAGGTCGATCACCGCATCGTAGCGGTGCGCCCGCAGCGCGCTGATCGACGCCGTGATCGCCTTCAGGTCGCCGCGATTGCGCAGTTTCTTGAAGCGGCGCAGCGGCGCGCAAAGGACGCGGCTGACGCCCGGATGCCAGCGCACGACCTCCGCGCACGATTCGTCCACCGCCCAGTCGACCGTTACGCCGGGGAAGGCGCGATGCAGATCCGCGACGACGGGCAGCGTCTGGACGACGTCGCCGAGCGACGTCACTTTCACGATGAGGATACGTTTCACGATGTGTGGGGATAGACCGGCCAATTTGGCATGCTAACGATGGTTACATGCGCAAACATTACGTGAAGATTACTTTTGCAACAAAATGCATCTCCTTTCGGGAACATTCTCGCACCCCGTCCGCATCCGGTTCTTTTTATAATCCGGTCTTTGCCTACCGGCCCGCGTCGATGCCACGCCCCGCCCTTCCCGCCCTGTTTCCCGCCCTCACCCGTCGTTCGATGAGGATCTGGCGCCAGTACGGCGTTTTCTGGCTCGGCGCGATCGTCGTCGGCCTCACGGCCGTACTCTATGCGCGACTGATCGACTGGGGCTACGAAACCTTCCGCACGATGCGCGATCACGCCGCGTGGCTGCCGCTGCTGCTGACGCCGGCCATCGCCGCGGTATCGGTATGGATCACGCGCCGCTTCTTCCGCGGCGCCGAGGGTAGCGGCATCCCGCAGGTCATCGCGACACTGCATGCGCGCCCGAGCGCATTCGGCTCCCGGCTGCTGACGCTGCGCATCCTGTTCGGCAAGGTGCTGGTTTCGTTCCTCGGTATCCTGGGCGGCTTCACGATCGGCCGAGAAGGGCCGACCGTGCAGGTCGGCGCGGCGCTGATGTTCAACCTGCGACGCTTCTACCCGCGCTCGAACGCGCAGATCGAACGCCAACTGGTGCTCGCCGGCGCGGCGGCCGGGCTGTCGGCCGCGTTCAATACGCCGCTCGCCGGGATCGTGTTCGCGATCGAGGAGCTGACGCGCAGCTTCTCCGCGCGCGCCAGCGGCGTGCTGATCACCGCGATCATCCTCGCCGGCGTCGTCGCACTCGGCCTGAACGGCAACTACACGTATTTCGGCACGATCGATGCCGGCCCCCATTTCCCGAAACTGCTCGCGCTCGCCGTGCTGGTCACCGCGATCGTGACGGGGATCGCAGGTGGTCTGTTCTGCTGGCTGCTGCTCAACACGGGACGCTGGCTGCCCGCGCAACTGCTCGGCCTGTACCGCGAGCGGCCGATCACGTTCGCCGCGCTGTGCGGCTTCGCGATCGCCGTCGTCGGCCTCGTGTCGGGCGGCACGACCTTCGGCAGCGGCTATGCCGAGGCCCGCGGCCTGCTCGACGGCAGCCAGCATCTGTCGGTGTTCTATCCGTTCCTGAAGATGATCTCGATGGTCGCGTCGTACCTGCCGGGCATCCCGGGCGGGATCTTCGCGCCGTCGCTGTCGATCGGCGCCGGGTTCGGCAACCTGTTGCACGTCGTGTTCAGCAACATGAGCCTGCCGATGCTGATCGCGCTCGCGATGGTCGGCTACATGGCGGCCGTCACGCAGTCGCCGATCACGTCGTTCGTGATCGTGATGGAAATGATCAATGGTCACGCGCTCGTGATTTCGCTGATGGCCACCGCGTTGGTGTCGAGCCGCGTCTCGCGCTTCTTCGCGCCGCCGCTCTACGAAACACTCGCCCTGCGCTATCTCGCGCCGCCCGTCGCGGCCGCGGAACCGGCCGCTGCAACCGCGGCGAGCGCGACGGTGGCAACCGGCGTCACCGAGCCGCAGGATGCGGCCGCAGCGCCCGCCGATCCGCTCGACACGCTGCGCGACGAAGGCAGCGAAGCGCCGGTCGCCGCCGCGCCGGTCGAAGGCGCAGCGCATGCACCGGCACCGCACGACGACGAGCCGGCCGCAGCCGGGACGAACGGCCCGGCACAGCCCGGCCCGCGCGACGCTCAGTAGATCACGACGGGTGCCGGCCGGTAGTACACGGGCCGCGCCGGCACGACGATGCACCCGGCCAGCGTGATCGCGACAAGCGCGATGGCGATTGCGGTTCTTTTCATCGCCCGCCTCCATCAGGCCCAGTGGCCACGGGTCCAGAACCAGTTCGGACCGCGCTGGTCCCAATGGCCCGGCACCCATTGCATGCCGACGCGCTCGGCTTCCCAGTGGCCGCCGATCCACACGTAGCGGCCATGATCCCAGTGCCAGTGCCCACGATCCCACACGTAGCCCACGCGCGAGGCCGGCACGACCTCGTAGCGCACCGGCGGCGGCGCATTCGGCGCGACGACGACAACTTCCTCGGTGCGCACGGCGACCGGCTCGGCGACGACCACGCGGCCCTGCGGCACGATCATGGGCGCGCCGACGAGGATCTCGTCTGCATGCGCGGCAAGCGGCGCGACGACGGCTGACAGGCTCGCAGCAATCAGTGCGAGCGAAACGATACGACGTTGAGCAGTAGAGACAGCCATCACAACCTCCTGGTTGAACAAGTTACGCGAGCGTATTCGTTCAATGCGGGAGACGCGGTAACGGCCGACAGACACCGTGTTACGGCATGCCCGAAAGTGCAACAGGGCGTAAGACGCGCACGGCGGCGCGTGCCGCCGTGCGGTGGGATACGGGCAATGGTCAGGCTTGCGGGATCTCGATCTTCACTTCGAGGACTTCGAGATCGTCCTGGCGCTCGAGGCTCACGCGGATGTCATCGTTCGAAATTTGAACGTACTTCGAGATGACCGCGACCAGCTCCTTCTGCAGCGCCGGCAGGTAATCGGCCGGCGGCCGGCCGCCGACGCGCTCGTGCGCGATGATGAGCTGCAGGCGCTCCTTCGCGACCGATGCGGACTTCTTCTTCTCGCCGAGGAGAAACGAAAGGATGGACATGGGCGGCCTCCGTTACTTGCTGCCGAAGAGGCGCTGCAGCAGGCCCGGCTTCTGGTAATCGGTGAAGCGCAGCGGCTTGTCTTCGCCGAGGAAACGCGCGACGACGTCCTTGTACGCTTCCGCAACGTCGGTGCCGTCGATATGCACGGCCGGCAGACCCTGGTTCGATGCATGCAGCACGGCTTCCGACTCGGGCACCACGCCGATCAGCTTGATGCGCAGGATCTCGCTGATGTCCTCGAGCGACAGCATCTCGCCTTCGCTGACGCGCTTCGGGCTGTAGCGCGTGATCAGCAGGTGCTCCTTGATCGGATCCTTGCCTTCGGTCGCGCGCTTCGTCTTCGACGACAGGATGCCGAGAATGCGATCCGAGTCACGCACCGACGACACTTCCGGGTTCGTGACGATCAGCGCTTCATCCGCGAAGTACATCGCGTGCAGCGCACCTGCCTCGATACCGGCCGGCGAATCGCAGACGATGTATTCGAAATCCATCGCGGCGAGGTCGTTCAGCACCTTCTCGACACCTTCGCGGGTCAGCGCATCCTTGTCGCGCGTCTGCGATGCCGGCAGGATGAACAAGTTCTCGCACTTCTTGTCCTTGATCAGCGCCTGGTTCAGGTTCGCTTCGCCCTGGATCACGTTCACGAGGTCGTACACCACGCGGCGCTCGCAGCCCATGATGAGATCGAGGTTGCGCAGGCCGACGTCGAAGTCGATGACGGCCGTCTTGTGGCCGCGCAGCGCGAGACCGGACGCAAAGCTCGCGCTCGTCGTCGTCTTGCCCACGCCGCCCTTGCCCGAGGTCACCACGATGATTTTTGCCATTTACCCAATACCCTGTGTTCGTCAATGAGAGCCGATCGATCCGGAGCGCACCACGTGTATTACGTCAGCCGCAGCGGTTCGATCATCAGTTTTTCCTCTTCGAGCCGGATCTGCACCGATTTGCCCAGTACTTCGGCGGGCAACGGGTTCTCGGTTGTTCGATAGATACCCGCGATCGAAATCAGTTCCGGCTCGAGACACGTGCAGAAAATGCGCGCGTCGTGATTGCCGTGCACGCCCGCGAGTGCGCGGCCGCGCAACGGCGCGTAGATGTGGATATTGCCTTCCGCGATGATCTCCGCGCCGTGACTGACCGGCGCGAGCACCACGAGGTCTCCTTTCGCGTAAATCTGCTGCCCCGAGCGCAACGGCCGGTCGATCACGAGCGTCTGGCCACCCGAGTGCAACAGCGTCGGTGCGGGCTCCTGCGCCGCTTCGGCTGCCGGAGCGGCGGCAGCTTCGGCGACGGGCGCCGGCGCCGGTTCCGCTTCGTCGGCATGCTTCGCGGCCGGCGCGCGGCGATCGCGCGCCTCGAGCAGCGGCAGGCCGGCTTCCCCAGCCCAGCCCTGCGTTGCCAGCGCGACCACGCCCACCGGGCGCATCCGCACGTCGTTCAGCATCTGGCGGATGTCCGCCAGCGCGACGCGTTCGCCGTCAGCCAGGCGGCGGACGTCGATCACGACGACATCGTCGGCGAAAAACTCGGGAGTCGCTTCGAAGCGCTTGACCAGTTCGGTACGCAACGCATCGAGATCGGTCGTCTTCACGGTGAACAGCAACGTATCGACCGATCCGCTGCGCAGCTCGAAGAATGGCGATTTTTTAAGCGACATGGACACTCTGCAAAAATTTTTTGCGTATTTTACAGGCGTCCACGCGCGCGGCCATTATTTTTGGGAAACCGGGTAGCGGCGGCCCGGGCGGGCGCGCAACCGGCAGGGGGGCAGACAAGCGGCGACCGGATCCTTACGCGCCACGCAACCCGCGCTCCGACGTCACGTTAGCGCTTCATCTGCGACACGTACAGCGATTTCATCGCGCCGGGCATCCGCGCGATCGGTGCGTGTTCGCCAGTGTTGCCGAAACCCGCACGCTCGTAGAAGCGGATCGCGTTGCGGTTCGCATCGGCAATCCAGGCGTAGACGTCCTGGGCGCCGCGCTCGGCGAGCCACGCAGTGGCCGTCTCCAGCAGCAGCACGCCGCCGCGCAGATGACGCACCGCGTGCGCCACCCACAGCTCGCTGACGAACGCGCGCCGATCGGGCGTATTGTCGAAATACGCGCCGATCATGCCGGCCGGATGGCCTTCGGTATACAGCAGGAAAGTCGTCGACTCGTCGGATACGGCGCGCTGCGCGGCAATCGCCGACGCTGCGTCCGTTTCGACGTTCAGCAATTCGGCTTCCGGCGCTTCGCCGGGCGCGTAGGGCTCGCGCAGCGATGCGGCGCGGAGTTCGCGATACACGCCGCCCTGGTCGGCAACGATACGACGAACGGTCAAGGTCGAACTCATGCAGGCACAGCCCCCTTCGGACAGCAAGCTACTAGCTTCAACCGAAAGCGGGGCATGAGTCAAATCGTTATTTTCAAATGGCGGCGCGAATCGAAAGGCAGCATGCACCGCCCGCGGCCATGCGCCCAGCTGGTGTGCAGGTGCAGCATCGCCATGTCGATGCCTGCCGCCGAAAGGCGGTTGCGGCGGCTTCATTCGACGCGTGGCGCCTGTCGCCTTGCGACATGAGGCAGTTGCCCGTCGGGCGCTCCGGAATTCAGCGTGGAAGTCGTCACGATCCGTAAGATTGGCAACCCGAAAACATGTCTCGCGGGAACCTGCCGCCTTCCTCATATTGCGTCGCACCATTCGTTGCGAACCGGCGGCATCGACACCCGCACGCGTCACGGCGCGCCATCCGTCTGACGAACCGGCCGCCCCTGCGGGTCGATCCGGCGATTCCGGCATGTTTCAATCAGCTTGCGCGGGCCCTTCCCTGCCTGCGCCGCACGCGCCCCTCCGTTTGGAGCCGCGCGCCTAGTGCCGGAGTTTGGCAAGCGTGCACATGGGTCGTATAACAGGCAGAAGCGGGCAACGATCCGGCACTACCGCGCGTGCGTCGCGGACCGACGAGAATTCGAACAACCATACAGGCGGCCGCCCGCGGGCCGGCCGACAGGAGGGAGACAATGGCAATCACCGACGGATCGGCTTCGGGCTGGTCGGATGGCAAGCGTTACCTGTGGCTGCTTGGCGCGCTGACGATCACGCTGCCGATCCTCGCCGCCCAGCTCGCGCTGTCGACGGGCCTGCACGTGTTCTGGTGGTTCGGCCCGCTGTTCGCGTTCGGCGTGATCCCGGTCCTCGACACGCTGATCGGCGACGATCGCGACAACCCGCCCGAGGACGTCGTGCCGCACCTCGAACGGGAGCGCTACTACCGGTTGATCGTCTATCTCGCGACCCTCGTCGAGTACGTCGCGTTCTTCATGTGCGTGTGGATCGTCGGCACGCACGCGCTCGCATGGTACGACTACGTCGGCTTCGCGCTGTCGCTCGGCGCCGCGACGGGCATCTCGATCAATACCGCGCACGAACTCGGGCACAAGACCAACCGCTTCGAGCGCTGGCTCGCGAAGATCACGCTCGCGCCGGTCGCATACGGCCACTTCTACGTCGAGCACAACCGCGGGCACCACGTGCGCGTCGCGACGGCCGAGGATCCGGCAAGCGCGCGCTACGGCGAATCGTTCTGGGCATTCCTGCCGCGCACCGTGACCGGCAGCATCCGCTCGGCGTGGCGGCTGGAGAAAGCCCGCCTCGAACGGCTCGGGCATTCGCCGTGGACCTGGCGCAACGAGGTGCTGCACGCCTGGGCGATGACCGTCGTCGTGTGGGCCATCGCGATCGCGATGGCCGGCAAGGTCGTGATTCCGTTCCTCGTGATCCAGGCCGTCTACGGCGCGTCGCTGCTCGAAGTCGTGAACTACGTCGAACATTACGGGCTCGGCCGCCGCAAGCTGCCGAGCGGCCGCTACGAACGCTGCACGCCGCAGCATTCGTGGAACAGCAATCACGTCGTCACCAACCTGTTCCTGTACCAGTTGCAGCGGCACGCCGACCATCACGCGAATCCGACGCGCTCGTATCAGGCGCTGCGCCACTTCGACGATGCGCCGCAACTGCCGGCCGGCTACGCGACGATGATCCTGTTCGCCTATGTGCCGCCGCTCTGGTATCGCGTGATGAATCCGCGCGTCGTCGCGCACTACGGCGGCAACATGGCGCAATCGAACATCAAGCCGTCGATCCGCGCGCGGGTGCTCGCGCAATATCCGGCCGCGGCCTGATCGCGGCGGACGGGCCGGTGGAGACTGGCGCCGACGCGCCGCTGAAAGCCGGCGGCGCGGCGCACCCCGGCTCCGTCGAAGTCCGGCGCGGCGGCGCAGCCGTCACGCCATTTCCGGCAGCCTGAACACTGCCACCGCATGCCGCAGCGCGCTCGCCTGCTCGGCCAGCGCCTGCGTCGCGGCCGTGGCCTGCTCGACGAGTGCCGCGTTGCGCTGCGTCGCTTCGTCCATCTGCGTGACTGCGACGTTCACCTGCTGGATGCCGCCGCTCTGCTCCTGCGACGCCGACGAGATCTCACCGACAATCGTCGTGACGCGCTGTACCGCGCCAACGATCTCGTGAATCGATTCGCCCGCGCGGCCGATCAGCACGGCGCCCTCGTCGACCCGCTTCGTCGACTGCTCGATGAGCCCCTTGATCTCCTTGGCGGCGGCGGCGCTCCGCTGCGCGAGCGTACGCACTTCCGCCGCGACGACCGCGAAACCACGCCCCTGTTCGCCCGCGCGCGCCGCCTCGACCGCCGCGTTCAGCGCGAGGATGTTGGTCTGGAACGCGATGCCGTCGATCACCGCGATGATTTCGCCGACCTTTGCCGCGCTGTCGGCGATGCCGTTCATCGTGTGGACGGCATCCGTCATCACGCCGCCGCCCGCGGACGCGATATTCGACGCGTCGCGCGCAAGCTGCGCCGCGTGCTGCGCGTGCTCGGCCGACTGGCGGACGATGCCCGTGAGTTCGGTCATGCTGGCGGCTGTCTCCTCGAGCGACGCAGCCTGTGCCTCGGTACGCGCCGACAGGTCATGATTGCCCGATGCGATCTGTGCGCTCGCCGTCGCGACGGCTTCGGCGTGCGTACGCACTTCGAGTACGACGCCCGACAGGCTCGCCTGCATCGTCTGCAACGCGCGTAGCAGATCGGCGATCTCATCGCGGCCGGCCGCTTCGACGTCACGGGTCAGGTCGCCTTCGGCGACGGCCTGCGCGCACGCCACCGCACGGTCGAGCGGACGCAGGATCGCGCGGCTGAACAGGAATGCGCCGACCATCGCGACGCCGAGCACGACCAGCATCAGCACGAGGCTCGCGGTGGTGGCGTGCTGCGCGTCGCGGCTCGCCTGCGCCGACACAGCGGCGCTCTCGTCGGCGATCGACTTCGCGGCCCGCTCCAGCAGCGCCGCCGGTTCGCGGTCCACGCCCGCCACCGCGGCATCGCCGGCCGACGGCTCGAAGCCTGCGGCCTTGAACGCGTCGAAGCCGCGCCGGTAACCTTCACCCATCGCCGTGTGCGCGCGCATGAACTGCTCGACGAGCGAGCGGCTCTCGCCGGGAGGCAACTGGTGAACGAGTTGCGCGGCGAGCGTATCGACCGTCCGCTCGCGCGTCTGGAACGCCTGCCAATACTGGTCGAGCTTGTCGGGCTGCTTGCCGCGCAACAACGTGTCCTTCCACTCCTGCACTTGCAGCTTGAACTGCACGAGCGTGGCCGACACGAGCCGTTCGTCGCCGACGTTCGTCTGCACGTCTTCGGCGAACGTATCGATCGACCGATTGAGAATATGGATACCGTACAGCGCGCCACAGAACATCAGCAGCAGCGCGACGGCGAATGCAAGGGGAATCTTGTAGCTCAGCTTCATGGGACCTTGAATCGACGGGGAGCGATGCGGCTCGGCACGAGCGCCGGCCGCCGCACCGTGTTAACGGCGCCGGAAGCGCGCGCTTAAAGCTGAAGAAATCGGTAAAGACCGGACGCGTGCGAAAAGGCCGGCCGCGCATCCGGTCATCAGGTCGGATGCGTCGCGCGCGGCCCGGTGGTCGCGGCCCTGCGCGGGCCCGCCATCCAGCGGCGCACGACAACGATCGACAGCACGCCGAATGCGATCCCGGCGATCACGTCGGCCAGGTAATGGCCGCCCTGCGTCGGCGTCGACACGATCATCGCGGCATTCAGCACGATCGATACGGGAAACACGTAGCGGACGTGTCGGAGCGCATACGCGAACAGCAGCGCCAGCATCACGTGGAACGACGGCAACGACACGAGCCCCTGCGATTCGGTCAGGCTGAACTGCCGAAGCTGCCCGCCGCGCAGCAGGTCGTAGTGAGACACGGTCGACGCGGTGTTGGCATCCGCGATACCGAAATGGACGAATGCGCTTTGCGCGGGAAACGGCGTCGAGACGACGACAACGACGAGCAACGCAAATGCGAACAGCGCCATGAATTCGGCAAGGTCGTCATGTCGCCGTGCGGTCGAGAGAATGAACGGGACGGCGATCAGCTGCACGATGCTGCCGTGATACGCGAACGCCAGCACGCTCTGCCACTCGGCATGGGCCCTCACCCAGCGATACAGGTCGGGCCAGTGAAACCCGAGCAACGCATCGAACCGGACGAGATCGGCTTCGATCGACGGCGGGGCGAGCGCCACGCACAAGTAGTCGAGTACCACGATCGCCTGGCTGAAGGCGGCGATCGTCACGATGCAAAGCAACGCGAGCGCCAACTCACGCCATCGCCAGGCCAGCGCGCGCTCGCGGTAGCGCGACGTGTGCGACAGCACGATCAATACCGCCGCAACTGCGATGGCCACGCATCCTGCCAGCCCCGCGAAATACGCCGCGTTACCGAGCGCCAGCGCCATGCCGATGCCGTGCGCGCCGAGGATGTCCACGACGGCAATGACGGCAGTCAGCAGCGTTATGCCCGTCAGGACTTTCGACACTCGGTTCGTCATCGGATTGGGGTGGTTGCCGTTCAGCGCAACTGTATCGAGGACGCGGCACGATCATGCACGCAGTGAAGCGCATCGTATCAGCACGATCCGATGTGCCGACGGTCGAGCCGTTGCCACTGCAATGGCTTGCGATACGACACACGCACCGCAAGCCCCAAACGAAAAACCCCTTGATCCTTCCGGATCAAGGGGCTTCGTATTTTGGCGGAGAGGGTGGGATTCGAACCCACGGTACGGGGAAACCGTACGCCTGATTTCGAGTCAGGTACATTCGACCACTCTGCCACCTCTCCTTCCTTGCTGCTTTACTGCATTTCGCGTTTGGTCGTTTCCGCGAAAGAAAAGATTATAGAACGATCTCTTCGAAACGCACAAGCCCTTTTTGCAAAATTTCTTGCGAGGACTCCAAGCGCTTGCCGAAGCGCGCGCTTACGACGCCTGTGCCGGCGCGTCGATGCGCTCGATGCCGCCCATGTACGGACGCAGCACTTCCGGCACGGTGACCGAGCCGTCCGCGTTCTGGTAGTTCTCCAGCACCGCGACGAGCGTGCGGCCGACCGCGAGACCCGAACCGTTCAGCGTATGCACGAGCTCCGGCTTGCCCTGCGCGTTGCGGAAACGCGCCTGCATCCGGCGCGCCTGGAACGCTTCGGTGTTCGAGCAGCTCGAGATCTCGCGATAGGTGTTCTGCGCGGGCAGCCACACCTCGAGGTCGAACGTCTTCGCGGCCGAGAAGCCCATGTCGCCCGTGCACAGCGTGATTACGCGGTACGGCAGGCCGAGCTTCTGCAGGATCGCTTCCGCATGACCGACCATCTCGTCGAGCGCCGCGTACGACGCTTCCGGCGCGACGACCTGCACCATCTCGACCTTGTCGAACTGGTGCTGGCGGATCATCCCGCGCGTGTCGCGGCCGTACGAACCGGCTTCCGAGCGGAAGCACGGGGAATGCGCGGTCAGCTTGATCGGCAGTGCGGACGCGTCGACGATCGACTCGCGCACGGTGTTCGTCAGCGAAATTTCCGACGTGGAGATCAGGTATTGCGTGACCTTGTTCTCCTCGCCGCCCTTCTCGACGCGGAACATGTCGTCCGCGAACTTCGGCAGCTGGCCCGTGCCGTACAGGATCTCGGGGTTCACGATGTACGGCGTATACGTCTCGGTGTAGCCGTGCTGCTGCGTGTGCGTGTCGATCATGAACTGCGCGAGCGCGCGGTGCAGGCGCGCGATCGAGCCGCGCAGCATCGTGAAGCGTGCGCCGGCGAGCTTCGCGCCGGTCTCGAAATCGAGGCCGAGCGGCGTGCCGACGTCGACGTGATCCTTCACCTCGAAATCGAACTGGCGCGGCGTGCCCCAGCGGCGCACCTCGACGTTGTCGGCTTCGTCCTTGCCGACCGGCACGCTTTCATGCGCGATGTTCGGCATGCCCAGCATCAGGTCGGACAGGCGCGCCTGGATCTCGCCGAGCTTGGCTTCCGACGCCTTCATTTCGTCGCCGATCCCGCCGACCTCGGCCATCACGGCCGACGTGTCCTCGCCCTTCCCCTTCATCGCGCCGATCTGCTTCGACAGGCTGTTGCGGCGCGCCTGGAGCTCTTCGGTACGGGTCTGGATCGCGCGGCGTTCCGCTTCGAGGGCGGAGAACGCGGCGATGTCGAGGGTGTAGCCGCGATCGGCGAGGCGCTGGGCGACGCCGTCGAGGTCTTTGCGCAGCAACTGGATGTCGAGCATGGGAGGACTTGGAGAATCGTTGTGTAAGACGGGAATTCTAACGCACCGCGGGGCCGCCACGGCACTGGCCGAACGGACAATGCTGCAAACGAGCGATGACCGTGGCGCGACGGCCATGGCAGTATCGCATTGCCGGTCCGCCCGCCAGCCCCCGCGAAATCGCGCGGCATCGGCGCGCCGCGGATCGCGAAACACCCGTGCGCGCCTGCGGCAGCGCATCGAACGAGACACCCGCCACACGTCACCGCTACTCAAGGAACCCGATGGCCATCGAACTGGACAAGGACGTACGCGACCGCGCGATCGCGTCGCTGCAACGCTATTTCACAGAAAACATGGACGAGCCGATCGGCAATATCCAGGCCGGCGCGCTGCTGCACTTCTTCGTCGAGGAGATCGCACCCGCGATCTACAACCTCGCGATCGCCGATGCGCAGGAGCGCCTGCATGCGCGGGTCGCCGAGCTCGACATCGAATGCCACGAGGAGCCGTTCGACTACTGGAAGAAGCAGCCGGGCCGCAAGCGCTGACGCGTTCGCAACGGCGCCGGCCGGACCGCACCGCGCGCCGGCCCGTCAGTCCTTCTTGCCGGCCTCGCGGTCGAGTTCGCGCAGCCACGCGAGCTTGTCGGCGATCTTCGATTCGAGCCCGCGCGGCACCGGCTTGTACCAGCGCGGTTCGCGCATCCCGTCCGGCAGGTACGTCTCGCCGGCCGCATACGCATTCGGCTCGTCGTGAGCGTAACGATAAGCGTGACCGTAGCCGAGTTCCTTCATCAGCTTGGTCGGCGCGTTGCGCAGATGCACGGGCACCTCGCGAGACTTGTCCTGCTTCACGAACGCCATCGCCTGGTTGAATGCGTTGTAGCCCGCATTGCTCTTCGCCGCGCACGCGAGATAGATCACCGCCTGCCCGAGCGCAAGCTCGCCTTCAGGCGAGCCGAGCCGCTCGTAGGTTTCGGCCGCGTCGTTCGCCATCTGCAGCGCGCGCGGATCGGCGAGGCCGATGTCTTCCCACGCCATCCGCACGATCCGCCGCGCGAGATACTTCGGATCCGCGCCGCCGTCGATCATCCGGCAGAACCAGTACAGCGCGCCGTCCGGGCTCGAACCGCGCACCGACTTGTGCAGCGCCGAGATCTGGTCGTAGAAGTTGTCGCCGCCCTTGTCGAAGCGCCGCGCGTTCAGCGTCATCGCGCTGCTGACGAACTCGGCGTCGATCGTCGCGGTGCCGGCCGAGGTGGCCGCCGTCTGCGCCTGCTCGAGCAGGTTCAGGAAGCGCCGCGCGTCGCCGTCCGCATAGCCGACCAGCGTGTCGATCGCCTTGTCGTCGAACGAAAGGCCGTCGAGCGCGATTTCCTGCGCGCGCTTCAGCAACTGGCGCATCTCGTCGTCGTCCAGCGACTTCAGCACGTACACCTGCGCACGCGACAGCAAGGCCGAGTTGACCTCGAAGCTCGGATTCTCGGTCGTCGCGCCAATGAAGGTCACGAGCCCCGACTCGACGAACGGCAGCAACGCGTCCTGCTGCCCCTTGTTGAAGCGGTGGATCTCGTCGACGAACAGGATCGTGTGGCGGCCGGTGCGGTTCAGCGTGTCCTTGGCCTGCTCCATCGACTCGCGGATGTCCTTCACGCCGCCGAGCACCGCGGACAGCGCGATGAACTCGCAGTCGAACGCGAGCGCGGTAAGCCGTGCGAGCGTCGTCTTGCCGACGCCGGGCGGCCCCCACAGGATCATCGAATGCGGCTTGCCCGATTCGAACGCGAGCCGCAGCGGCTTGCCTTCGCCCAGCAAATGCGTCTGGCCGATCACCTCGGCGAGCGTCTTCGGCCGCAGCGCCTCGGCAAGCGGGCGGCGCGGCTCGACTTGAAACAGGTCGGACATGAACCCTCGCTCCACATCAAACAATGGCGGCCGAACCGGCCGCCGGACCCGCCATTATGACAGCCGCGCGAAAGCACCGCCGCACCGGGCGCCCGTGCCCGCAAACCCCGGAAACGACACGGGCCTGCCGTCACCGGCAGGCCCGTCGGGGAAACAGCAGCGCGCGGCGCCGGTCAGCCGGTAATCACGTCGGCGCCCTTCGGCACGACGAACTTGAACGTATCACCCTTCAGCGGCGGATTCGTCTGGATGTTCGTAAACGTCAGCAGCGTGACGTTGCCGAACACGTCGTGCAGTTCCATCGCGGCGAGCGTGCCGTTCTTGAAGCCGATGCCGATCCGCTGGAACTGCGTGTCCTGCGCCTTCGGCAGCATCTCGAGCCACTCGATGCCGCCCTTCTCGCCGGCATCGCGCAGCGTGTAGTTCTTGTCGAGATCGTTGCTGCCGAACAGGATCGCGGCCGGGCTCGCGCCCAGCGCGCCGTTCAGCTTGCGCTCGGTGACCTGGTTCAGGTCGCGGTCGTACACGTAGAGCTTCTCGCCGTCGGCCTGCAGCACCTGCTGGTAAGGCTTCTGGTACGTCCAGATGAACTTGCCCGGGCGCGCGAACACGAACGTGCCGCTGGAATTGTCGGTGGGCTTCGGCACGGCTTGCGCGGCGCTGGCCCCCTTGGCCGGGGCCTTGACGATCTGCTGCGTGAAGTCGCCCTTCGCCGAACGCACCTGCGACACGAACGCCTTCAGTTGCTCGGTGCCGCCCGCGAACGCGTGCGTCGCCGCGAGCATCAGCGATGCGCCGGCAAGCGCCGCGCCGAGCCAGCGCCGCGTCAAACGAAGGGACATTGCGAACGAATGTTGCTGCATATTGCGGTTTTCTCCCTGGGTGGCCGGCGCTGCGAACGCCGCGGACTCATTCCGCGTCGCGCGCCGGCACAAGAATTTCGCGGTTGCCGCTCGACGACATCGCCGACACGAGCCCCGACTGCTCCATCTGCTCGAGCAGGCGCGCCGCGCGGTTGTAGCCGATGCGCAGATGGCGCTGCACGAGCGAGATCGACGCGCGGCGGTTCTTGATGACGATCTCGACCGCCTGGTCGTACAGCGGATCAGACTCGCCGCCGCCCTCACCGGTTCCCGCGCCGGCCGAGCCCTCGTCGCCGTCGGCGGTGCCGCCTTCGAGCAGGCCCTCGACGTAGTTCGGCTCGCCGTGCTCCTTGAGCTTCTCGACGACGCGATGGACTTCATCGTCGCCAACGAACGCGCCGTGCACGCGCACCGGCAGCCCGGAGCCCGGCGGCAGGTACAGCATGTCTCCCATCCCGAGCAGCGATTCGGCGCCCATCTGGTCGAGGATCGTGCGCGAGTCGATCTTCGACGACACCTGGAACGCGATCCGGGTCGGCACGTTGGCCTTGATGAGGCCCGTGATCACGTCGACCGACGGACGCTGCGTCGCGAGGATCAGGTGGATGCCGGCCGCGCGCGCCTTCTGCGCGATCCGTGCAATCAGTTCCTCGACCTTCTTGCCGACGACCATCATCAGGTCGGCCAATTCGTCGATCACCACGACGATGTTCGGCAGGCGGCCGAGCGGCTCCGGATCCTCCGGCGTCAGGCTGAACGGATTCGGCAGCTTCTCCTCGCGCTTCGCGGCCTCGTCGATCTTGTTGTTGTAGCCCGCGAGGTTGCGCACGCCGAGCTTGCTCATCAGCTTGTAGCGGCGCTCCATTTCCGCGACCGTCCAGTTCAGCGCGTGACCGGCCTGGCGCATGTCGGTGACGACCGGGCACAGCAGGTGCGGAATGCCTTCGTAGACGCTCATTTCGAGCATCTTCGGATCGATCAGGATCAGGCGCACCTGGTCAGCCGTCGCCTTGTACAGCAGCGACAGGATCATCGCGTTGATCCCGACCGACTTGCCGGAACCAGTCGTGCCGGCGACCAGCAGGTGCGGCATCTTCGCGAGATCCGCGCACACCGGCTTGCCGCCGATGTCCTTGCCGAGGCTCAGCGTCAGCGCCGACGATGCGGCCGCGTACACCTCGGAACCGATGATCTCGGACAGGTGCACCGTCTGGCGGCGCTGGTTCGGCAGCTCGAGCGCCATGTAGTTCTTGCCGGGAATCGTCTCGACGACGCGGATCGACACGAGCGACAGCGAGCGCGCGAGATCCTTCGCGAGGTTGACGATCTGGCTGCCCTTCACGCCGGTGGCCGGCTCGATCTCGTAGCGCGTGACGACCGGGCCCGGATACGCGGCGACGACGCTCGCCTCGACGCCGAAGTCCTTCAGCTTCTTCTCGATCAGGCGCGACGTGAATTCCAGCGTGTCCGCGGAGATCGCCTCCTGGGCCTTCGGCGCGGGATCGAGCAGCGACACCGCCGGCAGCGTCGAATCGCCCGGCAGGTCGGTGAACAGCGGCACCTGACGCTCGCGCTCGACGCGCTCGGACTTCACGGGCGTCACGACCGGCGGCACGATGGTCACCGGCTCGTGATCCTCGATGCGCACGCGCTCCTCTTCGACCTTGCCTTCGCGGCGCACCGCCGCGGCCTCGCCGAGCTTGCGGTCGCGCTCGGCCTCGCGGCGCAGCTTCGCGACGTTGACGGCGGACAGGATCGCGCCGCCGACACGCTCGGCCACCGACAGCCACGAGAAGCGGAAATACAGCGACAGGCCGATCGCCAGCGCGATCAGCAGCAGCAGCGTGCCGCCCGTGAAGCCGAACGCATGCGACATCGCGCCCGCCACGGCCTCGCCGACGACGCCGCCGGGCGCACGCGGCAACTGCACCTTCAGCGACCACATGCGCAGCGCCTCGATGCCGTCGCACGCCAGCACGACGAGCATGAACGCAAGGATTTCGGTAAGCCAGCCGATCGGCCGCTCGGATTCCTCCGAGACCGCCTCGTGGCGCGTGATGCGGCGATAGTTGACGGCAATGCGTCGCGCGAGCGGCACGATCAGCCAGTAGGCCGACAGGCCGAACAGCAGCAGGATGATGTCGGCCGTCCAGGCGCCGACGCGGCCGGCCCAGTTCGTGATGTGGTCCACCTGGGCCGCGTGCGTCCAGCTCGGATCGCGCCGGCTGTAGCTCAGCAGGGCCATCACCAGAAATGCGCAGAGCGCGACCTGGAGAATCCAGCGGATCTCCGTGAGGAGCTTCGACATCCGGTGCGGCAACGCCTGTGCCTGGGCGGAATAAGGAGCTTTTGCCATGAATCCGTATAAAGAGGACGGGCCGTGCGCCCGCCTGTCGTTCGATCCCGCGTATTGTAAACGCTGCACCGGGCCGCCAAGTGTAAATGACGGTTACATAACGGGGCTGGGGTACGGCCGGCCCGGCGCAAGTGCGCCTCAGCGGCCCTTTTGCGCCGGTCCGGCTCCCCGCCGGGCACCGCTGCCGCGCCGCCTCGAGCCGGCGTCCCGCCCCGCAGCCCCCGTGCGACAACGCACCGCCGCGCGCCCCGCCCGCCCCGCGTGCGCGGCCGTTGCGCCGCGCGACACTATCGCGTCGATTGAAACTCTCGTTCGGCAACGCAGCAACGGGACCTTTATAATGCGCGTCTGATACCCATCTATGACGGCATCCCGGTCAACCCGGATCGTACGGCGAGCCCTACCCCGCCCGCCGCGGCCGCCTTTTACGGATTCGCACATGTCCACGCCCAAACACGCCAAAGTCCTGATTCTCGGTTCCGGCCCCGCCGGCTACACGGCTGCCGTCTACGCGGCACGCGCCAACCTGTCCCCGGTGCTGATCACCGGCATCGCGCAGGGCGGCCAACTGATGACCACGACCGACGTCGAAAACTGGCCGGCAGACGCGAAAGGCGTGCAGGGTCCGGAGCTGATGGCGCGCTTCCTCGAGCACGCCGAGCGCTTCAACACCGAAATCGTGTTCGACCACATCCACACCGCGAAACTGCACGAAAAGCCGATCCGCCTGATCGGCGACTCGGGCGAATACACGTGTGATTCGCTGATCATCGCGACCGGCGCGTCCGCGCAGTATCTCGGCCTGCCGTCCGAAGAAGCGTTCATGGGCAAGGGCGTCTCGGCCTGCGCGACCTGCGACGGCTTCTTCTATCGCGGCCAGGAAGTCGCGGTGATCGGCGGCGGCAACACGGCCGTCGAGGAAGCGCTCTACCTGACGGGCATCGCGAAGAAGGTCACGGTGATCCACCGCCGCGACAAGTTCCGCGCGGAACCGATCCTGATCGACCGCCTGCTGGAGAAGGAAAAGGAAGGCGCCGTCGTGATCAAGTGGGATCACGTGCTCGACGAAGTGACCGGCGAGGATTCGGGCGTCACCGGCCTGCGCATCAAGAACGTGAAGACCGGCGCAACGGAAGACCTCAACGTGCAGGGCGTGTTCGTCGCGATCGGCCACAAGCCGAACACCGACCTGTTCCAGGGCCAGCTCGAGATGAAGGACGGCTACATCCTGACGAAGAGCGGCCTGCACGGCAACGCGACGTCGACGAGCGTCGCGGGCGTGTTCGCCGCGGGCGACGTGCAGGACAACGTGTATCGCCAGGCGATCACCAGCGCCGGCACGGGCTGCATGGCCGCGCTCGACGCGCAGCGCTACCTCGAAAGCCTGCACGACAAGAAGTAAGCCGCGAGACCTGTCGCGCCGGGCGCTACAATGGCGTCCGCTGCCGCGAAGCGGGTCTGGCCGGACAAGCCGCTGCCGCCGTGCAGCGGCTTTTTTTTGCCCGCGCGCCCGAACGCGCCTGCCCTGCGTACCGAATCATGGCGAAGAACCAGCCCCATCCGAGCGATCCCGCGAAGCGGCAGATCGCCGCCCGTCCCGCAAACCCCGCACCCGCTGCACCGGTGCCCGCGCCCGATCCCGCCGCGTTGCGCGGCCAGGGGCTCGCCGGCCTCGGCGCGCTGCGCAAGTCGCTGCAAGGCGCAGCCGATCGCCGCGACCGCGAGCGCATCGAAACGGCCAAGGCCGAGCGCAAGGCGGAAGCCGACGCGAACCTGTTCCGCAACGAGATCGGCGCGATCCAGCCGCTGAAGGCGCCGCCGCGCGCGGCGGCCGGCCGCACGCCGCCCGACCCGGTGCCGAAGCAGACGCAGCGCGACGAGGAAGCCGTGCTGAACGCGACGCTGTCCGACGAATTCGATCCCGAGACGCTGCTCGACAGCGACGATTCGCTGTACTACCACCGTCCCGGCATCAGCCGCGACGTCGTGCGCAAGCTGCGCAGCGGCGCCTGGATCGTGCAGGCCCAGATCGACCTGCACGGGATGCGGCGCGACGAGGCGCGCGATGCGCTCGCCGAATTCATCCGCGAAGCCGGCAAGAAAGGGCTGCGCTGCCTGCGCGTGATCCACGGCAAGGGGCTCGGCTCGATCGGCAAGGAACCCGTGCTGAAAGGCAAGGTGCGCGCGTGGCTCGTGCAGAAGGAAGAAGTGATCGCATTCTGCGAGGCGCGCGGCCACGACGGCGGCGCGGGCGCGGTGCTGGTGCTGCTGCAGCCGTTCGCGGCGCCTGGCGACCGGGGGCCGCGTGCCGCATCCTAGGCTGACGCTCGCGATCGCGATACTGGAGGCGATCGCCACGCTGGCCTTTGCGATCTCGGGCTTCATCGAGGCGCGCAAGAACCGCCTCGACTCGGTCGGCACGTTCGTCGTCGCGCTCGCCACCGCGTTCGGCGGCGGCACGCTGCGCGACATCCTGCTCGAGCGCCGGCCGTTCTACTGGGTCGTGCACGACGACTACGTGATCGCGATCTTCGTGCTCGCGCTGTTCGCGCCGTTCGTGCTGCGAATGTTGTCGCGGCTGTCGGCCGAACGGTTGCTGCTCGTCGCCGATGCGATCGGGCTCGGGATCTTCAGCATTTCGGGTACGGCGATCGCGCTCGATGCCGAGATGCCGCGCTTCATCGCGGTGATGATGGGCGTGATCACGGGCGTGGTCGGCGGGATCGTCCGCGACGTGCTGTGCAACGACATCCCGCTGATCCTGCGCGATTCGCGGCCGTACGCGACCTGCGCGTTCGTCGGCTGCTGGTTCTACCTGCTGCTCGCGTGGCTGCAGTTCGACTCGGTGTACAGCGTGCTGCTCGCGACCGGCTTCATCCTCGTCGCACGGCTCGCGACGTTCAAGTTCGACGTGCGGCTGCCGCACTGACGGCCAACCCAGCGACAGTCGCAGCGCAAAAACAAAGGGGCCGTCCGAAGACGGCCCCTCCTTGCTTCATTCAGCGCGCGCGCACCGTTACGCGATCCGCTCTTCCGACGCCGGATCGAACAGCACCGCCTTCGATACGTCGAACAGCAGCGACAGCGTCTGTTCGGGCTGCGGGTTCGCGGCCGGATGCACGCGGCTCACGATCCGCTTGCCGTTCACCTGCGCGAACACGTGCGTGTCCGGCCCGGTCGGCTCGGTCACGTCGACGCGCACGTCGAACGGCTGCAGGTGCGACGCGTCGCCGTTGTGCGCGTGGCGCACGTCGGTGATGCGCTCCGGACGCAGGCCGAGGATCACCTCGCGGCCGACGTGCGACTTCAGCTTCGCCGCATCGAACGGCAGGTTCAGCGCACCGCGCTTGACGCCCGTGTCGACTTCGAGCGCGATCCCGCTGCCCTGCTCGACCAGCTTGCCGTTGATGAAGTTCATCGGCGGCGCGCCGATGAAGCCCGCGACGAACAGGTTCGACGGCGAATCGTAGATGTCCTGCGGCGCGCCGAACTGCTGAACCACGCCGTCCTTCATCACCGCGATCCGGTCGCCGAGCGTCATTGCCTCGATCTGGTCGTGCGTCACGTAGACGATCGTCGTGCCGAGGCGCTGGTGCAGCAGCTTGATTTCCGCGCGCATCTCGATGCGCAGCTTCGCGTCGAGGTTCGACAACGGCTCGTCGAACAGGAACAGCGACGGATCGCGCGCGAGCGCACGGCCCATCGCGACACGCTGGCGCTGGCCGCCCGACAGCTGGCCCGGCTTGCGGTCGAGCAGGTGCTGGATCTGCAGCATCTGCGACACGCGGTCGACGATCTGCTGCTGTTCGCTCTTCGGCACCTTGCGGATGTTCAGGCCGAACGAGATGTTCTCGCGCACCGTCATCGACGGATACAGCGCGTACGACTGGAACACCATCGCGATGTCGCGATCCTTCGGCGACAGGTCGTTGACGACCTTGCCGTCGATGCAGATCTCGCCGCTCGTCACGGTTTCGAGCCCGGCAATCATGTTGAGCAGCGTCGACTTCCCGCAGCCCGACCCGCCGACCAGGATCAGGAACTGTCCGTCCTCGATCTCGATGTCGACACCCTTCAGGACCGGCACCCCGTTCGGGTAGGTCTTGTACACGTCACGGATGGAAAGGCTTGCCATGCTGTGAATCCTCTGTCTCGTCTCGCGCGGCGCACTCCGGCGCCGCGTCGGGTTCGTTTCGATGCGCCGCGCGCGAAGCGCGGCCGGTTCGTCGTATCGGATGAAGCCGCGCTTACCCCTTCACCGCGCCCGCCGTCAGCCCGCGCACGAAGTAGCGGCCGGCGACGATGTAGACGAGCAGCGTCGGCAGCGCGGCGATGATCGCGCCGGCCATGTCGACGTTGTATTCCTTCACGCCCGTCGACGTGTTGACGAGGTTGTTCAGCGCAACCGTGATCGGCATCGAGTCGACGCCGGAGAACACGATCCCGAACAGGAAGTCGTTCCAGATCTGCGTGAACTGCCAGATCAGGCACACCATGAAGATCGGCAGCGACACCGGCAGCAGGATCTTCGTGAAGATCGTGAAGAAGCCCGCGCCGTCGATGCGCGCGGCCTTCACCAGTTCGGCCGGCACGCTCACGTAGAAGTTGCGGAAGAACATCGTCGTGAACGCGATGCCGTACACGACGTGCACGAACACGAGGCCCGGAATCGTATTGGCGAGGCCGAGCATCCCCTGCAGGCGCGCCATCGGCAGCAGGATCACCTGGAACGGGATGAAGCAGCCGACCAGCATCATCGTGAACAGCGCGTCGGCGCCGCGAAAGCGCCAGTGCGTGAGCACGTAGCCGTTGAACGCGCCGATCAGCGACGAGATCAGCACGGCCGGGATCACCATCTGCAGCGAGTTCAGGAAGAACGGCTTCATGCCGTCGCAGCGCACGCCGGTGCACGCCCCGCTCCAGGCCTTCACCCACGGGTCGACGGTCCACGTGGTGGGCGGCGTCAGCAGGTTGCCGGTGCGCAACTGGTCGAGATCCTTGAACGATGTCGACAGCATCACGTAGATCGGGAACAGGAAATACAGCGCGAACAGGATCAGCGCCGCGTAGATCACTGCCCGGCTGATCGTCATCTTAGGCTGCATTGCGGGTGCTCCTCGATTCCATATACATCAGCGGCACCAGCACCGCGACCACGGTCGCGAGCATCATCACCGACGACGCCGCGCCGAGCCCGAGCTGGCCGCGGTTGAACGAAAACGTGTACATGAACATGGCCGGCAGCGACGACGACGTGCCCGGGCCGCCTGCCGTCAGCGCGACGACGAGGTCGAAGGTCTTGATCGTGATGTGGCAGAGGATCAGCAGCACCGAGAAGAACACCGGGCGCATGCTCGGGATCACGATCTTGCGGTAGATGGTCGGCAGCGTCGCGCCGTCCACCTGCGCGGCCTTGAAGATCTCGGCGTCGACACCGCGCAGCCCTGCCAGGAACAGCGCCATCACGAAGCCGGTCGACTGCCACACGGCCGCGATCACCACGCAGAAGATCGCCTTGTCCGGATCGTCGAGCCAGCCGAACGAGAAGCTCGTCCAGCCCCAGTCGTGCATCACCTTCTCGAGGCCGAGGCCCGGGTTCAGGATCCACTGCCACGCGGTGCCGGTCACGATGAACGACAGCGCCATCGGGTACAGGAAGATCGCGCGCAGTGCGCCTTCGTTGCGGATCCGCTGGTCGAGCAGGATCGCGAGGAACAGCCCGAGCGCGACGCAGATCGCGATGAACGGAATCCCGAACCAGCCGAGGTTCGCGGCGGAGGTCCACCACACGTCGTTCTGGAACAGGTCCGTGTAACGGCCGAAGCCGTCGAATTCGTAGTTCGGCAGCAGTCGCGAATTGGTCAGCGACAGATAGCCGGTAATCAGGATGAAGCCGTAGATGAACACCACGGCGATCGCGACGCTCGGCGCAAGCACGAGCTTCGGGATCCAGCGATCGGCGAAGGCCGACATCGGCGACGTACGCCGTGCGGCGGCAGCGCCGGATCCGTTTCCGCTAAGAGGGGCAGCCACTTGATTCGACTCCTGGAACGAGGGCGACGCAGGCCGGGCCGGCGCCGGGTACGGCACGAGCCCGCGGGCGAGCCCGTTTGCTGCACATGCGAAAACGCCCGGCCGATGAAGCGTGTCCGGCCGGGCGCCTGCCGCGCGTTACTTGACCTTCGCGGCCTTCGCGAGCGCGGCGACCGCGCTCTTCGAATCCTGCTGCGAGTTCATGAACTTCGTCACGACGTCCGTGATCGCGCCGGCGGTCGCATCGCTCTGCGCCATCCCGTGCGCGAGCGACGGCACGAACCCGCCCGACTTGATCGCGGTCTGCTCGTCGGCATACGACTTCTTCGCGCAGTCGTCGAACTTGTCCATCTTCACGCCGAGACGTACCGGCACCGACCCCTTCAGCAGGCTGAACTGCTCCTGGAAGTCCGGCGTCATGATCGTCTTCGCGAGCGCGAGCTGACCCGGCGTCGCGGCCTTCTGGCCCTTCTGCTGGAAGAACACGAACGAATCGACGTTGAACGTGTACGAATTCGCCGTGCCCGGCACCGCCGCGCAGATGTAGTCCTTGCCCGCCTTCTTGCCGGCGTTCTCGAACTCGCCCTTCGCCCAGTCGCCCATGAACTGCATGCCGGCCTTGCCGTTGATCACCATCGCGGTCGCGAGGTTCCAGTCGCGGCCGTTACGGCCGGTATCGAAGTAACCCTGGATCTTGCGCACCGTGTCGAACACGGACAGCATCTGCGGCGACGTCAGCGTCGCCTGGTCGAGGTCGACCAGCGCCTTCTTGTAGAACGCCGGGCCCTGCGACAGCACGACGTCTTCCCACAGCGTCAGGTCCTGCCACGGCTGGCCGCCCATCGCGACCGGCTGGATGCCCGCGGCCTTCAGCTTGTCGGCCACCGCGAAGAATTCAGGCCAGGTGGTCGGCACCTTCGCGCCGACCTTGTCGAGCGCGGCCTTGTTGATGTACAGCCAGTTCACGCGGTGCACCGAGAACGGCGCCGCGACGGTGTGGCCCTTGTACTTGATGATCTTGTCGATTTCCGGCGGCAGGTTCTGCTTCCAGTCGCCGGCAGCGGAATCGATGTTGACGAGCACGCCCTGGTCGGCCCAGTCCTGGATCAGCGGACCCTTGATCTGCGCGGCCGACGGTGCGTCGCCGCTGATCACCTTGGTCTTCAGTGCGGTCATCGCCGCGGCGCCGGCGCCGCCCGCGACCGCGAAATCCTTCCACACGTAGCCCTGCTTCTGCAAGTCGTCCTTCAGCACGCCGACGGCCTTCGACTCGCCGCCCGAGGTCCACCAGTGCAGCACCGTCACATTCTCGGCTGCCTGCGCCGCCACGGCGCCAGCCATCAGGCCTGCGGCGCAGAGCGCGCCCATGATCGAGCGAACTTTCATTACTTATCTCCTCCAGACTGAATCAACTCGTGAGGTTCCCTGACCGGGAACCGGCTTCTTGATAACGACGGGGAAATCGAGCCGCGGGACGCATGCAGCGTACGGGGCCGATGACCGGCCGGGCTCTTACAGAAAGCGTGAATCGAGATTCAACGGCGTGTCTCCTCTTTGTGTTTCTGGCCCGCCGCGATGATGCGGCGCGAGCCCGGGGTAGACGTCGCGCTGACGATGCGCGCCGTCAATGTCCGATAACATTCGGCACATGGCGTTCCCGAAGGCGAAGCTCGCGCAGTTCGTCGACCGCACTTCTTTTTTTCTTCACCCAGGTGCTACCCCTTGCGGCGGATTGTAGTTAAACTACAATTCAGTGTCAAAAATATTTTTATCGCACTACGGATCGCTTCCCAGCACCCCAAAACCGGCGGAGACACATGCATACCGATTCCAGCTTTACCTTCGTACTTTTCGGCGGCACCGGCGATCTGTCGATGCGCAAGATCCTGCCCGCGCTGTTCGAGGCGCACCGTGCGAACATGCTGGCGGAGAGCGGCCGGATCGTCGCCGTGGCGCGGCACGAATCGGATCAGGCGGGTTATCTCGAGTGGGTCGACACGCATGTGAAGCCGCACGCGGTCAAGGCGGCCGGCAAGGCCTTCGACGAAGCCGCGTGGAAGTCCTTTCTCCAGCGCATCGAGTATGTGAAGCTCGACCTCGGCCGCGCGGAAGACTACGCCGTGCTGCGCGACGCGATCGCATCGCTGCCCGGCATCCGCGTGTTCTATCTCGCGACGGGCCCGTCGCTGTTCGTGCCGATCTGCAATGCGCTCGCGTCGGTCGGCCTGAGCGAAGGCTCGCGCATCGTGCTCGAGAAGCCGCTCGGCTACGACCTGAAGTCGTCGAACGCGATCAACGACGCGGTCGGCGAGATCTTCGCGGAAGGCCAGATCTACCGGATCGACCACTACCTCGGCAAGGAACCCGTGCAGAACCTGCTCGCGCTGCGCTTCGGCAATGCGCTGTTCGAGCCGCTGTGGCGCCGCGAATGGGTCGAGAGCATCCAGATCACGATCGCCGAGGAGCTCGGCGTCGAGGCGCGCGGCGATTTCTACGACAATACCGGCGCACTGCGCGACATGGTGCAGAACCACCTGCTGCAACTGCTGTCGATCGTCGCGATGGAGCCGCCGCATTCGATGGATTCGGATTCGGTGCGCGACGAGAAGCTGCGCGTGCTGCGCGCGCTGAAGCCGGTCGATCCGCGCGACATCGGCAAGGTTGCCGTGCGCGGCCAGTATCATGCCGGCGTGATCAAGGGCGCGCAGGTGCCGGCCTATGCGACCGAGCCGGGCGTGAAACCCGACAGCCAGACCGAAACCTTCGTCGCGCTGAAGGTCGAGATCGAGAACTGGCGCTGGGCCGGCGTGCCGTTCTTCCTGCGCACCGGCAAGCGGCTTGCCGACCGCGTCGCGGAGATCGTCGTCAATTTCCGCCCGGTGCCGCATTCGGCACTCGGCCCCACCGCGCTGCGTCCCGGCTCGAACCGCCTCGTGATCCGGCTGCAGCCGAACGAGACGATCCGCCTGTATTGCCTCGCGAAGCAGCCCGGCGAAGGGATGAACCTCGCGAGCGTGCACCTCGACCTCGCGTTCGACCGGTTCTTCAAGGAAGGCCAGATGGAGGCGTACCAGCGCCTGCTGCTCGACGTGATCAACGGCCGGCTCGCGCTGTTCGTGCGTCGCGACGAACAGGAAGCCGCATGGCGCTGGGTCGAGCCGATCCTGAACGAATGGGCGCGCTCGCTGAAACCGCCGAAGCCGTACGCGGCGGGCACCTGGGGGCCGGCCGCGGCGAGCGCGATGCTCGCGCAGCACGACACCTGCTGGCTCGAAGAAGAAAACTGATGCAAGCCGTTGCCGCGCACGCCACCGTACGCGGCAACGTGCCCCACGATTCGTACGATTTGAACAGACAAAGCAGTCCGGAGGAGATGTGATCGAGATCCACGCTTTCGACACCCAGGAAGCGCAAAGCGAAGCGCTCGCGCGCGCCGTCGGCGATGCGCTGCGCGCCGCGCTCGCCGGCCCCGCGCGCCCGACGCTCGCGGTGTCCGGCGGCACGAGCCCGCGCCCGTTCCTGCAAACGCTGTCGCACGCGGCGCTCGACTGGGCCGGCGTCGACGTGACGCTGGTCGACGACCGCTGGGTGCCGGAGGACGACGCAGCCAGCAACGCGCACCTCGTGCGCGACACGCTGCTGCAGCATGCAGCCGCCCCCGCCCGCTTCCTGCCGCTCGTCGACACGCGCGCCGCGCTCGATGCGCACGTCGCCGCGCTGAACGCGAACGCCGACTACCGCGTGCCGAGCGTCGCGGTGCTCGGTATGGGCGAAGACGGCCATACCGCGTCGATCTTCGCCGATGCGCCCGAATGGGATCATGCGATCACGACGCCCGAGCGTTTCGTCGCCGTGCATCCGGGCGCCGCGCCGCATGCGCGCGTGAGCTTCTCGCTCGATGCGCTCAAGCGCGTCGACCGCCTGTTCCTGCTGATCGCGGGCGAACGCAAGCGCGCGGTGCTCGACGCCGCGGCCGCGTCGCTGCAGAAGAACGCGATTTCCCAACTGGCCAACGACAAGGGGACCCAGCTCGATGTCTACTGGTGCGCAAAGTAAGGCGGTCGTCGCGGGTCAGCATGCCGACGGCCCGCGCCTGCTCGCGGACGTCGGCGGCACCAACGCGCGCTTCGCGCTGGAAACCGGCCCGGGCGAGATCACGCAGATTCGCGTGTATCCCGGCGCCGACTATCCGACGATCACCGACGCGATCCGCAAGTACCTGAAGGACGTGAAGATCAGCCGCGTGAACCACGCGGCGATCGCGATCGCCAATCCGGTCGACGGCGACCAGGTCACGATGACCAACCACGACTGGAGCTTCTCGATCGAGGCGACGCGCCGCGCGCTCGGCTTCGACACGCTGCTCGTCGTCAACGATTTCACCGCGCTGGCCATGGCGCTGCCGGGCCTGACCGACGCGCAGCGCGTGCAGGTCGGCGGCGGCACGCGCCGCCAGAACAGTGTGATCGGGCTGCTCGGGCCCGGCACCGGGCTCGGCGTGTCGGGACTGATTCCGGCCGACGACCGCTGGATCGCGCTCGGCAGCGAAGGCGGCCACGCATCGTTCGCGCCGCAGGATGAGCGCGAGGACCTGGTGCTGCAGTACGCGCGCAAGAAGTTTCCGCACGTGTCGTTCGAACGCGTTTGTGCGGGCCCCGGCATGGAGATCATCTATCGCGCGCTCGCCGCGCGCGACAAGAAGCGCGTCGCCGCGACCGTCGACACGGTCGAGATCGTCGAACGCGCGCATGCGGGCGACGCACTCGCGCTCGAGACGGTCGAATGCTTCTGCGGGATTCTCGGCGCGTTCGCGGGCAGCGTCGCGCTGACGCTCGGCGCACTCGGTGGCGTATACATCGGCGGCGGTGTCGCGCTGAAGCTCGGCGAACTGTTCACGCGCTCGTCGTTTCGCGCACGCTTCGAGGCGAAGGGCCGTTTCACGCACTACCTCGAGAACATCCCGACCTACCTGATCACCGCCGAATACCCGGCGTTCCTCGGCGTGTCGGCAATCCTCGCGGAGCAGCTGTCGAACCGCTCGGGCGGTGCGTCGTCGGCCGTGTTCGAGCGGATCCGCCAGATGCGTGACGCATTGACCCCGGCCGAGCGCCGCGTCGCCGATCTCGCGCTGAACCATCCGCGCTCGATCATCAACGATCCGATCGTCGACATCGCGCGCAAGGCCGACGTAAGCCAGCCGACGGTAATCCGCTTCTGCCGCTCGCTCGGCTGCCAGGGGCTGTCCGACTTCAAGCTGAAACTCGCCACCGGCCTCACCGGCACGATCCCGATGAGCCACAGCCAGGTGCATCTCGGCGACACGGCCACCGACTTCGGCGCGAAGGTGCTCGACAACACGGTGTCGGCGATCCTGCAGTTGCGCGAGCACCTGAACTTCGAGCACGTCGAGAACGCGATCGAGATCCTGAACGGCGCGCGGCGCATCGAGTTCTACGGGCTCGGCAACTCGAACATCGTCGCGCAGGACGCGCATTACAAGTTCTTCCGCTTCGGGATCCCGACGATCGCGTACGGCGACCTGTACATGCAGGCCGCGTCGGCCGCGCTGCTCGGCAAGGGCGACGTGATCGTCGCGGTGTCGAAGTCGGGGCGCGCGCCCGAGCTGCTGCGCGTGCTCGACGTCGCGATGCAGGCCGGCGCGAAGGTGATCGCGATCACGTCGAGCAACACGCCGCTCGCGAAGCGCGCGACCGTCGCGCTCGAAACCGACCACATCGAGATGCGTGAATCGCAGCTGTCGATGATCTCGCGGATCCTGCACCTGCTGATGATCGACATCCTCGCGGTCGGCGTCGCGATCCGCCGTGCGTCGACGAACGGCGAACTGCCCGAGGCCGTCGCGCAGGCGAAGGCACGCGCGAGCGACGACGATACGGCCGACGTGCTCGACTGGCTGAGCCACGGCGCATCGCCGGCGGCGAAGGACGTCGCGCGCGACTGACACCGCGCGGCGGCAGCCGCTTTCCACGCTCGAAACAAAAACGCCACCGGCTCAAGCGCGCGGTGGCGTTTTTCATTCTGCCGTCAGGCCGCGGTTCACGCGCCCGCTTTGACGGGCCGCCCGTGCCAGCGCAACACGAGGTATCGGCCGGCGAAACACAGCACGCCCGTGACGCCGATCGTCACGCCCATCGCGAACGGCGTGCCGTCCGCGAGTGCGCCGATTGCGACGCTCGCAAGCGCGCCGAGCGCGAGCTGCATCGCGCCGAACACGGCGGCCGACGCGCCCGCGTTGTGCGGATAGCGATGCATGAGGTCGGTCGTGCAGTTCGCGGACAGGATCCCGACCACGCCGACCACGAAGAACAGGCACACGACGATCGACCACAGCCCGCCCCACCCGGTCAGCGCGACGAGCGCGACCGCGAGCGACGCGATGCAGCTCACGAGCGACGCGGCCGCAATGATGCGCAGTGAACCGATGCGGCCGACGAGCCGCGTGTTCGTGAAGTTGCCGATCATGATCCCGACGACATTCAGGCCGAACAGCAGCCCATAATGCTGCGGCGACACGTGGAAATACTCGATGTACACGAATGGTGTGGCGGTGATGTACGAGAACATCGACGCGAACGCCATCCCGCCGCACAGCATGTGTCCCCAGGCGACGGGATCGGACAGGATGCGCCCGTACGACGCAAACGACGCGAGCACGGCCGCGCTCTTGCGCCGCTCCTTCGGCCAGGTTTCGGGCACGCGCAGGTACGCGGTCGCCGCGCACACCGCGCCGAACACGGCCAGCACGACGAATACGCCGCGCCAACCGGAGAAGCGCAGGATCTGCCCGCCGATCAGCGGCGCGAGCAACGGCCCGACCGCTGTGACGATCGCGACCATCGACAGCACCTTTGCCGCATCGGTCGGCTCGTGCGCATCACGCGCGATCGCACGCGACAGCACCGACGCCGCGCCGGCGCCGAGCGCCTGCAGGAAACGCACGAGGATCAGCATGTCGATCGAAGTCGACACGAAGCAGCCGATGCTCGCAAGCGTGAACAACGCGATGCCGCCGAGCAGCACGGGGCGTCGGCCCCACGTGTCGGACAGCGGGCCGTACAGCAGCATGCCGACCGAGAAACCGGCCATGAAGCTCGTCAGCGTGCGCTGCGCGGCGCCGGGGCTGACGGAGAAGCCGTCGGCGATCGACGGCAGGCTCGGCAGGTACATGTCGGTAGCGATCGGCCCGCAGGCGGCGAGCGCGCCGAGCAACAGGATCAGCCGGGCATCGGGCCGGCGTCGGATGACGTGAGACATGGGTATCCGGATTGGAGCCCGCGCGCATCAGGGCGCGCGTGGCGGTGAAGACGGCAAGCCGCGCCGCGAACGGCGCGCCCAGGCCCATGATTGTACGCGCAACTTTTTTACGCGCTGGCGGCCCAGTGCGCGGCTGGCGGGAAAACCCCGACGCGACGCCCGCCGCGCGGGATCGCGCGCCGGGATTCGATTAAGCTTGCAGCGCCTCCCCCTCTTGTCTGACCCATTCGACGCACGACCGAACCGATGACCGCTTTCCTGTTGATCTGGAGCCCCAAGAAATGGCCATGGCCCGAGCTGCCCGACGTCGCCGCGCGCGTGAAGGCCGGCGAGGCCGTGCATGACGTGTGGGGCTGCGGCTTCGCGCGCGGCATCCTGGCCGGCGACCGCGTGTTCCTGCATCGCGTCGCGAAAGCGCCCAAGGGCGTATTCGGCTCCGGCTACGTGACGCGCGCGCCGTACGAGGTGCCCGATCCGTCGACGAAGCGCGGCTACCGGCTGTGCATCGACTTCGTGTACGACTGGCTGGTCGATGCGCACCAGGACGTGGTGATCGCGCGCGACGCGCTGCGCGTCCATCCGTACTCGGTGCAGACCTGGGATGCGCAGAGTTCCGGCACGGTGATCAAGCCGATGGTCGAAGGCCCGCTCGAGAAGCGCTGGGCCGAGCTGACCGGCAAGCGCAAGCCGCCACCCCTGCCGGGTCGATAACGGGGCCGAATCACGCCGCCTTCCGTCCCGGTCTGCGCGCTCCCTCACGCGCCGAAAGGCCGCAGACCGCGCCGCGGGCCCGCCGCGCGCGTCTCCGGTACAATCGGACGGATCGTTCCGCCCAGGCGCCGCGGCCCGTGCACAGGCCCCCGCGCCCTTCTCTCGCAGGTTTCGTCCATGTCCAACAATCAGATCCTCTTCGAACGCGCCCAGAAGACCATTCCCGGCGGCGTCAACTCGCCGGTGCGCGCATTCCGTTCGGTCGGCGGCACGCCGCGCTTCGTCGCGCGCGCGCAAGGCCCGTATTTCTGGGATGCCGACGGCAAGCAGTACATCGACTACATCGGCTCGTGGGGCCCGATGATCGTCGGCCACGTCCATCCGGAAGTCCTGTCGGCCGTGCAGAACGTGCTCGCCGACGGCTTCTCGTTCGGCGCGCCGACCGAAGCCGAGATCGAGATCGCCGAGGAAATCTGCAAGCTCGTGCCGTCGATCGAGCAGGTGCGGATGGTGTCGAGCGGCACCGAGGCCACGATGAGCGCGCTGCGTCTCGCGCGCGGCTTCACGGGCCGCAGCCGCATCGTCAAGTTCGAAGGCTGCTACCACGGCCACGCGGACAGCCTGCTCGTGAAGGCCGGCTCGGGCCTGCTGACGTTCGGCAACCCGACGTCGGCCGGCGTGCCTGCCGACATCGCGAAGCACACGACCGTCCTCGAATACAACAACGTCGCCGCGCTCGAAGAAGCGTTCGGCGCGTTCGGCGACGAGATCGCCGCCGTGATCGTCGAGCCGGTCGCGGGCAACATGAACCTCGTGCGCGGCACGCCCGAATTCCTGAACGCGCTGCGCGCGCTGTGCACGAAGCACGGCGCCGTGCTGATCTTCGACGAAGTGATGTGCGGGTTCCGCGTCGCGCTCGGCGGCGCGCAGGCTTACTACGGGATCACGGCCGACCTCACCTGCCTCGGCAAGGTGATCGGCGGCGGGATGCCGGCTGCCGCGTTCGGCGGCCGCCGCGACATCATGGCCCACCTCGCGCCGCTCGGCGGCGTCTACCAGGCCGGCACGCTGTCGGGCAACCCGATCGCGGTCGCCGCGGGTCTGAAGACGCTGCAACTGATCCAGGCGCCCGGCTTCTACGACGCGCTCACCGCGCAGACCAAGCGCCTCGCCGACGGCCTCGCGGCCGAAGCGCGCGCGGCCGGCGTGCCGTTCGCGGCCGACTCGATCGGTGCGATGTTCGGCCTCTACTTCGCCGAACGCGTGCCGACCAGCTTCGCGGAAGTCACGAAGAGCGACACCGAGCGCTTCAACCGCTTCTTCCACCTGATGCTCGACGAAGGCGTGTACTTCGCGCCGTCCGCGTACGAGGCCGGCTTCGTGTCGAGCACGCACGACGACGCGGTGATCGACGCGACGCTCGCGGCCGCGCGCCGCGCATTCGCGGCACTCGCCGCCTGACCCGGGTCCGCGCGCATGTTTTCCGATATCGATTTCGCCCACATGCAGCGTGCGCTCGCGCTCGCCGCGCGCGGCATGTATACGACGGCACCGAACCCGCGTGTCGGTTGCGTGATCGTCAAGGACGGCGACGTGATCGGCGAAGGCTTCACGCAGCCGGCCGGCCAGGATCACGCGGAAGTGCAGGCGCTGAAGGACGCGCGCTCGCGCGGCTACGACGTCGCGGGCTCGACCGTCTACGTGACGCTCGAACCGTGCAGCCATTTCGGCCGCACGCCGCCGTGCGCGAACGCGCTGATCGACGCGCGCGTCGCGAAGGTCGTCGCCGCGATGGAAGACCCGAACCCGCAGGTGTCGGGGCGCGGCCTCGGCATGCTGCGCGATGCGGGCATCGACGTGCGCTGCGGGCTGCTCGCGCATGAAGCGGGCGAACTGAACATCGGCTTCGTGTCGCGGATGACGCGCGGCCGCCCGTGGGTGCGGATGAAGACCGCCGCGTCGCTCGACGGCCGCACCGCGCTGCCGTCCGGCGAAAGCCAGTGGATCACCGGCGAGGCCGCGCGCCTCGACGGGCACGCGTGGCGTGCACGCGCCTGCGCGATACTGACCGGCATCGGCACCGTACGCGAAGACAATCCGCTGCTGACCGTGCGCGGCATCGACACGCCGCGCCAGCCGCAGCGCATCCTGGTGGACAGCCGCCTCGACCTGCCGCTCGACGCACGGCTGCTCGAAGGCGCGCCGCTGCTGATCTTCTGCGGCCGGCTCGACGCCGCCGGCGAAATGCGCGCGAACGTGCTGAAGGCGCGTGGCGCGGAAATCGTGCCGATCGCGAATGCGCAAGGCAAGGTCGACCTGCCCGCGATGCTGGCGGCGCTCGGCGCGCGCGGTGTCAACGAGCTGCACGTCGAGGCCGGCCACAAGCTGAACGGCTCGCTGCTGCGCGAGCAGTGCGTCGACGAATTGCTCGTCTACCTCGCGCCGAGCCTGCTGGGCGCCGATGCGGCCGGCATGTTCGACCTCGCCGCGCCGGCGAACCTCGCGGCACGTACGCGGCTGTCGTTCCACGGGTTCGAGCGGGTCGGCGACGATCTGCGGATCCTCGCGCGCTTCATGCCGCCCGACGTCGCTCACTGAACGGGATCGTCACGATGTTTGCCGGGATTGTCGCGGCCGGCGGCTGCATCGAGTCGACAAGGTCAATCTCGAAGTCGACATGATTGCGCGGTATGTGGAGCGGATGACCACTTCGCCCAGGGACGACCACAAGCCGTTGAAATAGCGCTATTTTCACGACTCGACTATCGACTGTCGTCCCGCCAACCCTATCTGCGGCCAACGCGCCACGCATGCATACAACGACTGTTCACCGCGCCGCGCTACGTCTGTTGCCCGCTTTCGCCGCGGGCATGATGGCGGCGTGCAGTTCGCCTGCTACGGTCGACTCCGCGATCACGACGTCCCTCGATGACGGTCGCAGCGGCCTCGTCACGTTCGCGTCGGTCACGCCCAGAAGTACCGGCGACTATCTCTCGCACCATGCCACGAGTGAAAAGGCCGTCGTCACCGGAGAGCTGAGCATGCCCGCCGACGGGCCGCACATCGTGCCCGCCGTGATCATCCTGCACGGAAGCAGCGGCGTGAATCAGGGTGAACGGGTCTGGGCCCGGCGCATGAATGCGCTCGGTTATGCGAGCTTCGTCGTGGACAGCTTTACCGGACGCGGTATCAGGAACACCGAAAAGGATCAGACGCAGCTTGCGATGACCGCCGATATCGCCGATGCGTACGCCGCCTTGCGTTTGCTGGCGACCGATCCGCGTATCGACCAGAACCGAATCGCGGTCATGGGCTTCTCGCGCGGCGGCGTCGCGGCGCTGTACTCGGTGTTGGAGCCGTTCCGCCTGGCCGCAATGGAAGGCAACCTGCGCTTCGCCGCCCATGTCGCTTTCTATCCGTCCTGCGGCATCTCCTACGAGTCGGCGCATCTCGACGGTTCTCCCATCCTGATGCTGGTAGGCGGCAAGGACGACTATACGCCGGCAGCCCCCTGCATTGCCTATGCCGACAAGCTCCGGTCGGAAGGCGCCCGGGTCGCCGTGAAGGAATATCCGGATGCCTGGCACGGATTCGACCGACCGACACGGGTGCACACGATACCGCTTGCGACGAGCGCGCGAGATTGTCACGGCTCGTATGATCTCGACAGCCGGACGTTCACGATGATTCAAAATGGCCAGACGCTCTCGGGCGCTTCAGCCGTGGCGGAGTCGAAGCGTTGCCTGTCCACGGGCGTCACGCTCGGCGGCGATCCCGACGCGCAGGCGAAATCCCCGGCCGAGGTCGCGGCGTTTCTCAAAGCCGCTTTCCAATAGACTTCTGACCGGACCCGGTGCGGCCGACCCGGCGTCACGGCCGATGCACCGCAGGCTCGCCGGCGCACGGCGCGTCCGGTCAGCCGCCGCCGGCCAGCGCCGGCCCCAACGCGTCGAGCAGCGGCCGCAACGTATCCGCATCGGGACGCCAGGGGTGCAGCGCGTCACGGTAGAGCGGCCGGCGCACCTGGGCAGCACTCGCCGTCGTCACCTGTCGCCGGGTCTCGTGAAACGCCATGCACCGGTCGCTCCAGTCCAGCCCGCAATGCGCGAGCATCCGCCGCACCTGGACGTCGAAATCCTCGACCAGATCCTCGTACCGAACCTCCAGCAACACCCCTGGCGGCAATACCGCGCGCCAGTGCGCGACCAGGGCGTCATAGGCGCGATAGAAACGGCCGAGCTCGCCGAGGTCATAGCTGAACGGCACGTCGTGAAAACGCCGCGCGAAGACCGACAGGCAGGTGTCGACCGGGTCGCGCCGCACATGGATGAGGCGCGCGTTCGGCAGCGCGAGATGAATGTAGCCGGCGCTGATGAAGTTGAACAGATACTTGTCGACGATCCGCGCATACGGGCCACCCTGCGCGTTGCGCGCGACACGCTGCAGATACGCCGCGCCGAGCGCGCGCAGTGACGCCGGCGTCGCAGCGTCGAGCGCATCGAGCGCCAGCGCGCCCGCGCCCGACGTCACCGCCTGCACGAGACATTGCGCGAACGCGTCGCTTTCGCCCGCGCCGAATACGCGCGGATGGCTCGCGAGAATCTGCTCGACCAGTGTCGTGCCCGAACGCGGCATGCCGAACACGAACACCGGCGACGCCGATGGATCGCCCAGGCCGCCTTTCGCACGCAACAGTTCCGCACCAAACGCGCCGCTCACCTGCTTGAGCAGGCCGAGCATCGCCGCTTCGTCGTAGTGGGTCAGCGACCGGTAGAGCGCATTCGCGCGCGACAGGAACGTAAAGCCGCGCACCGGCTCGCCGATTCCCGTGAGCGCTTGCCCGTATGCAAAATGCAGGTCGGCCTGCCGGGCGGCCGGCCATTGCTCCGACTGCGCGACCTGCTGCTCGAGCAGCACGAAACAGGGATCGTCGGCCGCGAGCGTCGTGAACTGGACCAGATTGCGGTAGTACGCCGCGCTGTCCGGCATCAGTTCGATCGCGGTGCGCCACGCGGCCAGCGCGCCGCCGAGCTCGCCGAGCACGTTCAGGCAGTTGCCGAGATTGTTGTACGAACCGTCGGCGTGGGGATCGAGCTCGGTCGCGCGGCGGTAGCAATCCACGGCCTCGGCGAACGCGTGGTCTTCTTCCCACGCCATCCCGAGCCGATGCCACGCCTGCGCATCATCCGGCGTCTGCGCAAGCGCCGCCTGCGCACTCGCGAGCGCAGCGGCACGCACGGCATCGCGCGAATCGGCCGGCGCGCTCATGCGCGGCCGCGCTTGCGCATCGCCCGCGCGCGCGGGCCATCGTGTGCGCCGGCGCGCCAGACTGTGGTTGCGTTCATGTGGGATCCCCTTTCAATCCGGTACGCGGCCGCGTCGTCATTCGCTGCGACGACGGCGGGCCGTCAAAGGGCCGCAGTATCGGGAAATTCCCCGCGCGCTGCGTAACGAACCGATACGGACGTATTACCGACGTAACACGCACGGCCGGCGGGCACGACCGGGGCCGGCACCCTGCGAGCCCGGCGGCACGCACGCGTACCCGACCCGGCCAGCCAGATCCGGCGGGCCCGAGCGCCCTTCACGGACACCTCGTCGTCAGGCGTGATGCACCGTCACGCCGTGCATGCGGACGACCGCGCCGGCCCGCATCGTGTCATCGCCGGTAATACGTGTAATTCAGGCAGAAAGGTGATCCAAAGCCGCGCGACCTATAGTCCGACGCCACGCGCTGTCACGATGCAGCGCCACTCGCCGGTGCGATGCCGGGCGGGTGCGACACTTGAAACGCACGGGGAAATCGGGGCATGGCCATTCAGACAGCAACGACGGCGCGCGACGACGCGTCGCCACACATGCGCGCCGACGGCGCCGACACCGCCGCGGCGCTGGTCTGGCGCGCACTGCAAATCGAACCCGTCGCCCTCGTGCCGCAACTGCTGACGCAAAGCGGCAACACGATTCATCGTGTCGAACTCGCGGACGGTCGAACGGTGGTGCTGCGCGTCAGCCCGCAGCCCGCCGCGTTCGCGCACACCGCGTCCAACCTCGACGCGCTGCGCGTGCTGGGCCTGCCGGTCCAGCAGGTGCTGGCAGCCGGCCCCGCCGCGCCGGGCCAAACGTTCGTGATCCTGAACTGGCTCGACGGGTTCGACCTGAAGTTCGCGCTGCCGGCCATGCGCCCGGATCAGATGGCCGCCGTCGCCGAGCGCGTGACCGACTGCCAGCAACGCGTCGCCGGCCTGCCTGCGAGCCGCGGCTTCGGCTGGGCGCCGATCGGCCGGGATGCAGCGCATGCGCGCTGGACCGACCTGTTCGGCGCACCGGCCAGTGCGCCCGCCGCCTTCGAGGCCACCCCGCTGAATCACCTGCGTGCGCGGTTGCGCGCGATGCGGGCGACACTCGAGCCCTACTTCGCAGCCCGCACGCCGGTGTGCTTTCTCGACGACCTCACGACCCGCAACGTGATCGTCGACAACGGCGCATTGAGCGGCTTCATCGACCTCGATTTCGTCTGCTACGGCGATCCGCTGCTGCAGGTCGGCACGACGCTCGCGTACCTGGCTGCCGATGTCGGCGACGCAGGCCGCGCGTACGGAGATGCGCTGGTCGACTGCTGGTCGCCGTCCGGCGATGCGCGCCGCGCGATGTACTTCTATGCGGGCCTGTGGGCGACGGGTTTCCTCGCCGCGGCCGAAACCGCCGGCGACGCATGGCGGATCCGCACGCTCGAACCGGCGGCGCGGGCCTTGCTGGACGCCGCCGAAACCTGCTGACAACGGAATGCCATCGATGACACCCAATGCCCTGAACTTCTCGGGCGGCCCGGGCGCCCTGCCCGAGGCCGTGCTGCGCCACGCGCATGAAGCGATCGTCGCGTTGCCGGAAACCGGCGTGTCGGTGCTCGGCATGAGCCATCGCTCCGACTGGTTCCAGGCGCTGCTCGACGAAGCCGAGCGCAACCTGCGCGCGTTGCTCGGCGTGTCGGATCGCCATGCGCTGATCTTCCTGCAGGGTGGCAGCAGCCTGCTGTTCGCGACGATCCCGATGAACTTCGCGACGCGCCGCCATGCGCCGCCCGAGTATGTGAATTCCGGCTACTGGAGCAGTCGCGCAAGCGCCGAGGCGGCCCGCGTCGGCGCCGCGCGCGTGGCATGGAGCGGACAGAACGGCGGCTTTCGCCGGCTGCCCGCGCTCGAGCAGCTCGCCCTCGCGCCCGACGCCGCGTACCTGCACTATGTGTCTAACGAAACCGTCGAGGGGCTGCAGTTCGACCCGCCGGCGGCCGCGCCGCACGATGTGCCGCTCGTCGTCGACATGTCGTCCGATTTCCTGTCGCGGCCGCTCGATGCGAGCCGTTTCGCGATGATCTACGCGCACGCGCAGAAGAACCTCGGGCCAGCCGGCGTCACGGTTGCACTGATCGACCGCGCGCTGCTCGAGCGGATTCCGGACAACCTGCCCGGCATCCTCGACTTCCGCACGCACGTCGCGCACGGCTCGAACTACAACACGCCGCCGGTGTTCGCGATCTACGTGCTGACGCTGGTCACGCGCTGGCTGCGCGACGAGATCGGCGGGCTCGCGGCGATGCAGCGCATCAACGATCGCAAGGCACGGCGCCTGTACGGCACGCTCGACGCGCTGGGCGATGCCGTCACCGTGCACGCGGAGCGGCCGTGGCGCTCGCGGATGAACGCCGCGTTCACGTTCGGCGATGCACGGCTCGACCATGCGTTCGCCACCGCTGCCGCGCAGCGCGGAATCATCGGGCTCGACGGCCATCGCTCGCTCGGCGGGCTGCGCGCGTCGCTTTACAACGCCGTCACGCCCGCCGCCGTGGACACGCTGTGCGACGCGCTGACCGAATTCGCCGTCGCGCACGCATGAACCGCGCTGCCGGCCGCCCCGCCACGCCGATGTCATCGCCCTTTCCCGGCGTGCCGATCCGGCTGGCGCCGCTGGCACGCGCACTCGACGCGGCGCCGCTCGACGTCGCGCTGCACGCGCGGATGCGCGACGCGCTGCAGACGGCCGGCGACCATGACGGCTTCACCGCGCACCAGCTAGCGGTCGCCGCGTTCGATGTGCTCGACGGCACGCCGCCCGCCACCCGGGCGCTTGCGCTGTACAACCTCGCGACCGTCTATGCGATGAAAGGCCGCCACGACGACGCGGTGCGCTGGTACCGGCACACGCTCGCCGTGAACCCGGCACTCGCGAGCGCGCACCAGAACCTCGCCGCGCTGTACGCGACGCTCGGGCGCGCGACCGAAGCACGCGCGCATCGCGAACAGGCGTACCGGCTGCAGCGCGTGTTCGTCGAACCGGCGCTCGACGGCGATGGCGACACGCGGCGGTTGCTGATCGTCGGCGTCGGCGGCGGCACGGGCAACGTCCCGCTCGATGCGCTGCTGCCGTTCCGCACGACGACCCGCATCAAGTACGCGATCGACTATGCGGCCGACGCCGAGGATGCGCTGTTGCCGCCCCACGATCTCGCATTCAACGCGATCGGCGATCCGGACATCGCCGCGCCGCTCGCCGCTCGTCTCGCCCGTTTCGCGAGCCGCAGCGCGGTGCCCGTGCTGAACCCGCCCGGCGCGATCGCGCACACGCATCGCGACCGCATCGCCGCACGCCTCGCGGCGTTGCCGAACGTGCGGGTGCCGCCGTGCGTGCGCATCGCGGACCCACGCGCGCCGCTCGACGTGCTGCTGCGCCGCCTCGCGCGGGAAGGCGTCGCGTTTCCGCTGCTGCTGCGGCCCGCCGGCGCGCATGGCGGCGACGGCGTGACGCGGCACGTGGCGCCCGACACGCTCGCCGCCGCGCTCGCGCGGCTTGACGGCCCGGCCTACGCGACCGCCTACCGCGACACCCGCAACCCCGACGGCTACTTCCGCAAGTACCGCGCGATCTTCGTCGATCGCGTGCCTTACCCGTACCACCTCGCGATTTCTTCGCACTGGCTCGTCCACTACTTCTCGGCCGACATGACCTCGGCGCGGTGGAAGCTCGACGAGGAGCGCCGCTTCCTCGACGATCCGCGTGCGGCGCTCGGCGATACGGCACTGCGCGCGCTCGCCGCGATCGGCCGGCGTCTGGATCTCGACTACGGCGGCGTCGACTTCGCACTGACCGACGACGGCCGCGTGGTCGTCTTCGAAGCGAACGCGACGATGCTCGTCCACCGCGAAGCGGCCGACGGGCCGCTCGCGCACAAGAACCCGCACATCGAGCGGATCGCGCACGCATTCGTGCGCATGCTCGACGCGCGCTGTGGCACGCCCCCTTCCCATCCGGCACCCGACCAGCCATGACACCCGCCCCGACGCTCGCACACGCCAGGGAGCAGCATCTCGCCGGCAACCTGTCCGGCGCCCGCACGCTCTACGAAGCGCTGCTCGCCGACGATCCCGGCAACGACGAACTTCGGATGCGGCTCGGCATCCTCGAACTGCAATGCGGCAACGCCGCCGGTGCGCTCGCACAGCTCGACCGCGCGGTCGCGCTTGCACCGCACGACGCCCGCCACCATGTGGCGCGCGGTCACGTCCTGCACACGCTCGGCCGGCATGCCGGCGCGGCGGATGCGCTGCGCGCCGCGCTCGCGATCGATCCCCTGAACGCGGACACGTACGCCGCGCTCGGCAACGCGCTGCAGGCGCTCGGCGATCACGCGGGTGCGATCGATGCATACGGTCACACGCTCGCGCTCGACGCGTCGAACGCGGATGTCGCGAACAACCTCGGCAACAGCCACCGGCAGCTCGGCGCGACCGACGCGGCCGAACGCGCGTACCGCACCGCGCTCGCCGCGCAGCCCGCCCACGCGCTCGCGCTGACCAACCTCGGCACGCTGCTTGACGCGCGCGGCCTGCACGACGACGCGCTCATGCTGCTGCACGAAGCCGTACGCGCCGCGCCGGACGCACCCGCCGGCCTGATCAACCTCGGCGCGGCGCTGTGCGCCCAGCGTGCGTTCGCCGCGGCGGCCACGCATCTCGCGCACGCGGCGGCGCTCGCGCCGCACGACGCCGACGCGGCCTACAACCTCGGCAACGCGCTGCTGGGGCTCGGCCGCCACGCGCAGGCCGCCGACCAGTACCGGCGCGCGATTGCGCTGCGGCCCGGTCACGCCGACGCGCTGAACAATCTCGGCACCGTGTGCGAGCGCCTCGGCGATACCGCGGCGGCCGCCCGCGCGTTCGACGCCGCACTGCACGCGCGGCCCGGCTTCGTCTCGGCGCACAACAACGCCGCGAACCTGCTGCGGCGGCTCGGCCGGCACGACGACGCGATCGCGCACCTGCGCGCCGCACTGGCCAGCGTCCCCGGCCACTCGGCCACACACAACCACCTCGGCAACGTGCTGAAGGACGACGGTGCGCTCGACGCCGCCGTCGACAGCTACCGGCGCGCGCTTGCCGACGATCCGGGCAACGCAGTCGCGCACAGCAACCTCGTCTATGCACTGAATTTCCAGTCGGAACACCCGGAGGCGGTGCTCGCGGAAGCGCTGAACTGGTCTGCACGGCACGAGACGCCCCGCGGCGCGGTTGCGACACCCCCGGAGCGCGCACGGGCGCCGGACGCGCGGCTGCGGATCGGTTATGTCGGCGCGGATTTCCGCGAGCACTGCCAGGCGCTGTTCCTCGTGCCGCTGCTGTCGCATCACGACCGCCGCTCGTTCGAGATCACCTGCTACGCGAGCGTCGCGCGGCCGGACGCGCTCACCGCACGGCTCGCCGGCTACGCGGATCGCTGGCGCGACGTGCCTGGGCTCGACGACGACGCCCTCGCGCAGCGCATCCGCGACGACGGCATCGACATCCTCGTCGACCTGACCATGCACATGGCGGAAGGCCGGCCGGGCCTGTTCGCGCACCGGCCCGCGCCGATCCAGGCGATCTGGCTCGCGTACCCGGGCACGAGCGGCCTGGCGTCGATCGACTTCCGGCTGACCGATCCCCATCTCGATCCTCCCGGGCATGACGATTTCTATCGCGAACGCTCGATCCGGCTCGCGGATACCTTCTGGTGCTACGACCCGCTGACCGACACGCCGCCGGTCGGGCCGCCGCCCGCGCTCGCCACCGGCCACGTGACGTTCGGCTGCCTGAACAATCCGTGCAAGCTGACCGACCGCACGCTGCGCCTGTGGGCCGGGCTGTTCGCACGTCTGCCAGATGCACGGCTGGTCGTGATGGCGCCACAGGGCGCGGGGCAGGTCCGGCTGGTCGAGCGGCTGCGCGCGCACGGCATCGAGCCGGCACGCGTCGACTGCGTGCCGTACCGGCCACGCGCCGACTATCTCGCCACCTATCGCGGCATCGACATCGCACTCGACACGTTCCCTTACAACGGCCACACGACGACGCTCGATGCACTGTGGATGGGCGTGCCGGTCGTGTCGCGCGTCGGGCGCACCGCCGTCGGCCGGGGCGGGCTGTCCCAGCTCGCGAACCTCGGGCTCCAGGCGCTTGCCGCCGGCAGCGACGCCGCGTTCGTCGACATTGCCGCCGGCCTCGCCCGCGACCTGCCCGCGCTGGCCGCACTGCGCGGCGAACTGCGTGCGCGCGTCGCGCGCTCGCCGCTGATGGACGGCGCGCGTTTCGCACGCGAGATGGAGGCGGCGTACCGGCACATGTGGTGCAGCGCCTGACCGGCCCACGCGCCCGGCCGGGGACTGGCCGAACGGTATAGCCGCCGGTCGCGCACCGCGCGACGCGCCCGCGCTATGATGTTGCAACGGCGATCACGCCGCGCCATTGCCGCACGCGCCGTCGTGCACACTGTCCCCTTTCGAGGAAGCAACCCATGTCCATTTCGATGTACCAGGCCTCGGTGCCTGTCCTGATCCGTGGCCTGACCAACCTGCAGCACATCCTCGGCAAGGCTCAGGCGCACGCGGCCGAAAAGCAAATCGATCCGTCGGTGTTCGTCGGCGCCCGCCTGTACCCGGACATGCTGCCGCTCGTCCGCCAGGTCTACATCGCGACGGACACGGCCAAGGGCTGCGCCGCGCGCCTCGCCGATGTCGAGATCCCGAGCTTCCCGGACGTCGAGCAGACCTTCGACGAACTGCACGCACGCATCCAGAAGACGATCGACTACCTGAAAAGCTTCGACGCCGCGCAGATCGACGGCAGCGAGGCGCGCCAGATCGTGCTGAAGATGCGCGTCGGCCCGATCGAGTTCAGCGGCCAGTCGTACCTGCTGAATTTCGTGCTGCCCAATTTCTTCTTCCATGTGACGACCGCGTACGACATCCTGCGCCACAGCGGCGTCGAGCTCGGCAAGCTCGACTACCTGGGCGGGCGCGACCAGCACGCCTGACGCGCGGCCGGGCAATGCCCGGCCCGCCGCCGCCGGCACCCGCGTGCAGGCAACGCACGGCGCCGGCGCCAGGCCTGCCGCGCAAGCCGGCCGCAGCGCTTTCCGGAGCGCTTGCCGGCGGCGCGCGCCCCATGCCAGCCGAAACGCCGTCCGGCTGGCGTAAAATACGCACTTTCCTCTTTCTCGCCCCCTTATGACGCTCGCCTCCACGCTCGACATCATCGCCGAGCTGAAAGCCGGCCGGATGGTGATCCTGGTCGACGAAGAAGACCGCGAAAACGAGGGCGACCTCGTGATCGCCGCCGAATTCGTCACGCCGGAAGCGATCAACTTCATGGCCAAGTACGGCCGCGGCCTGGTTTGCCTGACGTTGACGCAGGAACGCTGCAAGCAGTTGCACCTGCCGCTGATGACCTACCGCAACGGCACGCAGTACGGCACCGCCTTCACGGTCAGCATCGAAGCGGCAGAAGGCGTGACGACCGGCATCTCGGCTGCCGACCGTGCGCACACGATCGCCACGGCCGTCGCGCACGACGTACGCCCCGAGCACATCGTGCAGCCGGGTCACGTGTTCCCGATCATGGCGCAGCCGGGCGGCGTGCTCGTGCGTGCCGGCCATACCGAGGCCGGTTGCGACTTCACCGCGCTCGCGGGCCTCACGCCGGCCGCGGTGATCTGCGAGATCATCAAGGACGACGGCACGATGGCGCGCCTGCCCGACCTGATCGAGTTCGCGCAGGAACACAACCTGAAGATCGGCACGATCGCCGACCTGATCCAGTACCGCAGCCGCACCGAATCGATCATCGAGCGGATCGCCGAGCGCACGATGCAGACCGCGCACGGCACGTTCCGCGCGGTGCTGTACCGCGACCAGCCGAGCGGCTCGCCGCACATCGCGCTGGTGCGCGGTGCGCCGTCGCCCGACGTCGATACGCCGGTGCGCGTGCACGAGCCGCTGTCGGTGCTCGACCTGCTCGAAACGGGCGTGTCGACGCACTCGTGGACGCTCGACGCCGCGATGCGCGAGATCGCGGAGCGCGACCTCGGCGTGATCGTGCTGCTCAACTGCGGCGACACGAAGGAACACCTGATCGACGTCTTCAAGGCGTTCGACGAGGAAGAAAAGGCCGCTGCGCTCAAGCGCCGGCCGGTTGATTTCAAGACGTTCGGCATCGGCGCACAGATCCTGCGCGATGTCGGCGTCGGCAAGATGCAGGTGCTGTCGAACCCGCGCAAGCTGGGCAGCATGTCCGGCTACGGCCTGGAAGTCACGGGCTTCGTCCCGATGCCCGGCGCCGAAGCCAAGTCCTGCCCGGCGTCCCACGCGTAACCCGCCACGGCGCTTTCGCCCTATAACCGTTCATCCACACCACGGACAAGATCATGGAAATCGGACAATACCAACCGAATCTCGAAGGCGACGGCCTGCGTATCGGCATCGTGCAATCGCGCTTCAACGAGCCGGTGTGCAACGGCCTCGCCGACGCGTGCGTCGAGGAACTGGAACGCCTCGGCGTCACCGGTGAAGACGTGCTGCTCGTGTCGGTGCCCGGCGCGCTGGAAATCCCGCTCGCGCTGCAGAAGCTCGCGGAAAGCGGCCAGTTCGACGCGCTGATCGCACTCGGCGCGGTGATCCGCGGCGAGACCTACCACTTCGAACTCGTGTCGAACGAAAGCGGCGCGGGCATCACCCGCATCGGCCTCGACTTCAACCTGCCGATCGCGAACGCGGTCCTGACGACCGAAAACGACGAGCAGGCCGTCGCGCGCATGACCGAAAAGGGTCGTGACGCCGCGCGCGTCGCCGTCGAGATGGCCAACCTGACGATGGCCCTCGACCAGCTCGGCGATGACGACGAGGACGAAGAGGAAGACGAAGACGGCGAAGAGGAGCGCGCATGAAGAAGAGCGCCCGCCGACAATCGCGCGAGCTGGCGACGCAGGGGCTGTACCAGTGGCTGCTGTCGAACGCGTCCTCCGGCGAGATCGACGCGCAACTGCGCGGCGCGCTCGGTTACGACAAGGCTGACAAGGAGCTGCTCGACGCGATCCTGCACGGTGTGATCCGCGAGCACGCCACGCTCGTCGAAGCGCTGACGCCGTCGCTCGACCGTCCGATCGACCAGTTGTCGCCGGTCGAACGCGCCGTGCTGCTGATCGCGACGTTCGAGCTCACGCACCACGTCGAAACGCCGTACCGCGTGATCATCAACGAAGCTGTCGAACTCGCGAAGACGTTCGGCGGCTCCGACGGCTACAAGTACGTGAACGGCGTGCTCGACAAGCTCGCCGCGAAGCTGCGCCCCGCCGAAACGCAGGCGCGCCGCAACGGCTGATACCGTTGATCCGGAACGGGCGCGCATGCGCCCGTTTTTTCTTTTGCCCCGCCCCCTCGCCCTGCCCGCCCGATGAATACTGCCACCGATTCGCTCGTCAGACTCGCCGCACGCGTCGATGCGATCCAGCCCTTCTACGTGATGGAACTGATGAAGGAGGCACAGCGTCTCGAGTCGTCCGGGCGCGACGTTATCCACATGGGCATCGGCGAGCCGGATTTCACTGCGCCGGAGCCGGTCGTCGAAGCGGCCGCGGCCGCGCTGCGCCGCGGCGTCACGCAATATACGAGCGCGCTCGGCATTGCACCGCTGCGCGAGGCGATCGCCGCGCACTACGCGCGCGCCTACGGCCTCACGATCAGTCCGGAACGGATCGTCGTGACAGCCGGCGCATCGGCGGCGCTGCTGCTCGCGTGCCTCGCGCTCGTCGGGCGTGACGACGAGGTGCTGATGCCCGACCCGTCGTATCCGTGCAACCGGCACTTCGTCGCGGCGGCCGAGGGCCGCCCGGTGCTCGTGCCGAGCGGCCCGGACGCGCGCTTCCAGCTCACCGAGGACGACGTCCGCACGCGCTGGGGCGATCGCACCCGCGGCGTGCTGCTCGCGTCGCCGTCGAACCCGACCGGCACGTCGCTCGAACCCGACGAGCTGAAGCGGATCGTCGAGGCCGTGCGCGCACGCGGCGGCTTCACGATCGTCGACGAGATCTACCAGGGGCTCAGCTACGACGCGGCGCCCGTGTCGGCGCTGTCGTTCGGCGACGACGTCGTCACCGTGAACAGCTTCTCCAAGTATTTCAGCATGACGGGCTGGCGGCTCGGCTGGCTGGTCGTGCCGCCCGCACTGGTCGGCACGTTCGAAAAGCTGGCGCAGAACCTGTTCATCTGCCCGTCCGCGCTCGCGCAGCACGCGGCGCTCGCGTGCTTCGAACCGGCCGCGCTCGACATCTACGAAGCACGCCGGCTCGAATTCAAGCGCCGCCGCGACTTCATCGCACCGGCGCTCGAACGGCTCGGCTTCACGGTGCCCGTGATGCCGGACGGCGCGTTCTACGTGTATGCGCGCTGCGGCAGCGTCGCCCACCCGGCGGCCGGCGACAGCGCCGCGCTCACGACGGCAATGCTGCACGACGCGGGGGTCGTGCTGGTGCCCGGCATGGACTTCGGCGTCCATGCACCGCGTGACTATATCCGCCTGTCCTATGCGACGGCCTACTCCCGGCTCGAGGAGGCGGTCGACCGACTCGCGACACTGTTCGGGCAGCACTGACACGCGGCCGGTGCGGCGGCCGTTCCGCGCACGGCAAAAACGAAAAGGCACCCGGATTGGGTGCCTTTTTCATTGCCTGCCGGCTGCAGCCGTGCGGTACGTTACCGCCGCACGTTACGCGCCAAGCTCCGAATGGTCGCCGTGCGACTGCTTCGCGGTATCGACGCTCGCGTCGTCCTGCGACGTGGCGTCCTTCGATGCCGTCGATTTCGGCGACGTTTCGAGCGTCGCATGTACGCGCTTTGCGCCGCCCGCGGCTGCCGTCATCGCTGCAGCCGTGACGATCGGCTTCGCCGGCGCCTGCGGCGCGTTGACCGGCACGCTGCGGCCGTGCGCCACGTCGCGCAGGCGGCCGCGCTCGGCCATCACCTTCGCACCGTAAGCGGTGTCGTCGGGGTTCGTCGAGCCGTTGTACAAGCGCAGGCCGTTCGCCAGCGAGCCGCCACGTGCGATGCAGTCCTTCAGGACGAGTGCGCCGACCTGGAGGTTCGCGAGCGGCTGCAGTGCGGTATCGGTGCCGCCGAAATACTCGAACTTGTCGGAATGGACCTTCGACATGACCTGCATCAGGCCCTTCGCGCCGACGCCGCTTTCGGCGTACGGGTTGAAGCCCGACTCGATCGCCATCACGGACAGCAGCAGCAGCGGATCGAGGCCGACGTCACGGCCGGTCTGGAACGCAGCCTTGACGAGCTGGCCGAGCGGCTCCTGTGCGACGCGGTAACGGCGCGACAGGTAGGTCGCGACGAGCGCCTGCTCGCGATTCGATGCGAGCGCACGGTCGTCACGCGCATCGGCCGCCACGCGCTGGGTCGGAATCAGTTTGGCGAGCGCGACGGGCGACGGGCCGTTGCGGGCCGGATCGGACGCATCGCCCTGCTGCGCGGCGGCTTCCGGTGCGACGTCGAGGCCGACCGCAAGCGCGTCCGTTTCGGGGCTGTCTTCCTGCTGCGGCTGCGCGCCGGCGGGCGCGAAGTTCGGCAGCGGATGGCCGGTCAGCAGGCGGGCCGGACCGGCTTGCACGGCCGCGGATACGACCGGCATCAGCTTCGCGGCGAGCGTGCCGCGGACGGTTGGCAGCAGCCACAGTGCGAGCGCAACTGCGACAGCGAGACAGCCGACAACGCTGAATAGATGGTGACTGACACGCGTCCCGCGACGCAGCATGCTGCGCATGAATTGCGCATGCTGCTCACTAGGACGCCACGATAACCAAGCGTTCATTCAGATCATCTCCCATGAACATGACTCGTGCGGCTCGCTCAGCTCGAAGGCGAGACAGGTAACGCGCCGCGGAATCACGACGCTGCACGCTTTGGTTGGGGCGTGCAGGCATCGGGGAAACGGTATAAGTACCGTTCGAGGCCACGGTGTAAGAGGGCCGGCACCTTCGCACACTGGGCGAGGCGGGCATACGCGGTGGCACCCACGCAAAAAACCAGCGTCTGGTGGCGCTGGCTGAGACTACGACTAAAGCCGTCGAATACGCCGTGCAGGATTCGGCGGACGGTGACGCGCTGCGTCAAAGATCGGTGATTGGCGGCTCGAAGCCTTTTACCCTGCAGCCAATGTGAGCGGATTCTAGCAGGGTTTTATAGATCGTCAACACTATAAAACATTGAAATCATAACAAAAAGTAATTTACCAGCACTCTTCAGATCGCAATCCCCGTGCCGTAAGGGGTTTGCGCGCGGTCGACTTTTTTCTCCGCCGGGCGGGCATGCGGCGGCGCGGGTAAAATCGTCGGTCGATTCGGGGTCGCAGCCGGCCGCTGCGCCCGCCCATCGCTGCCCGCCTTGCGGGTGGCCCGGACCTTCTTCATGAAATACAAAGACTTACGCGATTTCATCCAGCGCCTCGAGGCGCTCGGCGAACTGCGGCGCGTCACGCAGCCCGTGTCGCCCGTGCTCGAAATGACCGAGCTGTGCGACCGCGTGCTGCGCGCCGGCGGCCCTGCGCTGCTGTTCAATGCTCCGACCGGCTACGACTTCCCGGTGCTCGGCAACCTGTTCGGCACACCGCGCCGCGTCGCGCTCGGGATGGGCGTCGACGCGGGCGACGACGCCGCGCTCGATTCGCTGCGCGATCTCGGGCGCCTGCTGTCCGCGTTGAAGGAACCCGATCCACCGAAGAGCCTGAAGGACGCCGGCAAGCTGCTGTCGCTCGCGAAGGCCGTGTGGGACATGGCGCCAAAGTCGGTGTCGTCGCCGCCGTGCCAGGAGATCGTCTGGGAAGGCGCCGACGTCGACCTGAACAGGCTGCCGATCCAGACCTGCTGGCCCGGCGACGCGGGGCCGCTCGTCACGTGGGGCCTGACGGTCACGCGCGGGCCGAACAAGTCGCGGCAGAACCTCGGGATCTACCGCCAGCAGCTGATCGGCCGCAACAAGCTGATCATGCGCTGGCTCGCGCATCGCGGCGGCGCACTCGACTTCCGCGAATTCGCGCTGCAAAACCCCGGCAAGCCTTATCCGGTCGCGGTCGTGCTCGGCGCCGATCCGGCCACGACGCTCGGCGCGGTGACGCCCGTGCCCGATTCGCTGTCCGAGTACCAGTTCGCCGGCCTGCTGCGGGGCAGCCGCACGGAGCTCGCGAAGTGCCTGACGCCCGGCGTCGACACGCTGCAGGTGCCGGCGCGCGCGGAGATCGTGCTCGAAGGCTTCATCTATCCGCAGGAAGGCGCGCCCGCCCCCGCTCCGGCCGGCGCACCGCCGCGCCCGGCCGGCAATGCTTCGGCCGCGTACGAGCATGCGCTCGAAGGCCCGTACGGCGACCACACCGGCTATTACAACGAGCAGGAGTGGTTCCCGGTGTTCACCGTCGAGCGCATCACGATGCGGCGCGACGCGATCTACCATTCGACCTACACGGGCAAGCCGCCCGACGAACCTGCAGTGCTCGGCGTCGCGCTCAACGAGGTGTTCGTGCCGCTGCTGCAGAAGCAGTTCACCGAGATCACCGACTTCTACCTGCCGCCCGAAGGCTGCAGCTACCGGATGGCCATCGTCCAGATGAAGAAGAGCTACGCGGGCCACGCGAAGCGCGTGATGTTCGGCGTGTGGAGCTTCCTGCGGCAGTTCATGTATACGAAGTTCATCGTGGTCGTCGACGAGGACGTGAACATCCGCGACTGGAAGGAAGTGATCTGGGCGATCACGACGCGCGTCGACCCCGTGCGCGACACCGTGATGGTCGACAGCACGCCGATCGACTATCTCGACTTCGCGTCGCCGGTTGCCGGCCTCGGCTCGAAGATGGGGCTCGACGCGACCAACAAGTGGCCCGGCGAGACCAGCCGCGAATGGGGCCGCCCGATCGAGATGGATGCGGCCGTGAAAGCGCGCGTCGACCGGCTCTGGCAGGAGATCGGCCTCTGACGCCATGCGGCCGGCGCCTGCCGGCCCATGGCATGCCACTGCCACAAATCGCCACAAGAACAACGCAGATGACCTTTCCGCCCGCCTCCATGCTGTCCGACGGTTTCTTTCTGTCGCTGTCGCTGTGTCTCGACATCGGCCTCGTGAACGTCGCGATGCTGTCGCTGACGCTGTCGCACGGCTTCCGGCCCGGCTTCTGGCTCGGCATCGGCTCGTGCGTCGGCGATCTCGTCTACGCGGCGCTCGCGCTCGCGGGGATGGCCGTGCTGCTGCAGTTCGAGCCGGTGCGCTGGGTCGTGTGGATCGGTGGCGGTGCGGTACTGCTGTTCCTCACGTGGAAGATGGCGCGCGAAGCGCTCACGCCGGCCAAGGCGACCGGCGACGATGCCGACGACCCGCCGCAGCCGCGCGCCAGCGCACGGCGCAGTTTCCTGCGCGGAATGTTGCTCGCGATGTCGTCGCCGAGCGCGATCCTGTGGTTCGCGGCGGTCGGCGGCGCGCTGATCGCGAAAGCCGGCGCGACCACGCCGGCCACCGCGTCGGTGTTCCTGTCGGGCTTTTTTCTCGGCGGCCTCGCGTGGACGCTCTTCATGTGCACGCTCGCGAGCCAGGGCCGCAAGCGCGCGGGCGCCGGGCTGATGCGCGCGTGTCACATCGCGTCGGCGCTGCTGTTCGCGTATTTCTCGTACAGCGTGATCGTCGGCGGCTACCGCGACCTGATCGTGCGGGCGGTGTAATCGAGGCCGGCCTGCATGGGCCGCGCGACGATGTCAGGCGGCCCCAAAAGAAAAACGGCGCAGCGCCCCATTCGGGACGTTGCGCCGTTTTGCCATGCGCGATCTGGCCGCGCGGCGCGAATCAGCGACGCCAGTAGCCGTGATGGCCCCAGCCGCCGTAACCATGACGCCAGTACGGACGGCCATAGTAGCCCCCGACGACCACGGCGGGCGGCGGCGCGTAGTAGGCCGGCGCCGGTGCGTAATAGACCGGCGGAGGCGGCGGCGCGTAGTACACGGGCGGCGGCGGTGCATAGACGGGGTACGCGGGCGCGACCGGGATACCGATGCCGACCCCGATCGACACGTGAGCTTGCGCAGCGCTTGCGGCACCCAGGCCCAGCGCGGCGGCGGCGATGAACGGAATGAGCTTTTTCACTTCGATTCTCCTGCTGGAGCGGTATTTTATGCGCCCCTGTCGGCAACGGCGGGCATGCACGTCGCATGGAAGCAATGTAGCGAAAACCCGCCCCTCACGTGTCGTGCATTTGTTGCAAATTGCAATTGCGCGCGGCCGGCGCCGCCGTGCGGCGTGGCTTGCAGCGCCTGCGGCGATCCTTGCGGGCCGCGCGATTCCGTCCGACGAGTCGGGTCGCAACATCATGGCCGGTCAGTCTTACCGGATACGGCGCGCGCGGCAGGCGCGCAACCGTAATGAACGATTACAAATTCGAGACAAGATGCCGACATTTCAAGCCGGATACGGGTGCGACATATTCCGGGGTCGGATTCCAGGATCGTGAATCGACCGCGACGCCCGGCGCCGATACACGCTCGATATCGCGCCGCGTACCGGTAAGCCAGGCACTTGCTGGCACGGAACCAGCCGTTGCGCGGCCCCGCCGTCATTCCTGCGATACTGGCGCTTGCTTCGTTTTCGCTTACGCCCGCTGCCATGTCCCTCCCCGACACACCCCGCCTCGGCTTCATCGGCGCCGGCCGTCTCGCGCGCTGCGTCGCGCAGCGCTTCGCACGGGCCGGCTTTCCGGTCGTCGCGATCGCGAGCCGCACGCCCGCGTCCGCCGCGGCGCTCGCCGCGCGCATCGACGGCTGCCAGGCGGTCGACACGCCGCAGCAGGTCGCCGACGCCGCGGACCTGATCTTCCTGACGGTGCCCGACGACCATCTCGCGTCGACCGCCGCGGCGCTGCACTTCGATGCTTCGCGCGCGGCGCGGCAGGCCGTCGTTCACTGCAGCGGCGCATCGGCGGTCGCACTGCTCGATCCGGCGAAGCAGCAAGGCGCGGCCACCGGCGGCTTCCATCCGCTCTATCTGTTCGGCGGCGCTGACGCCGACCTTACCCGCATCGACGGCTGCTCGGTCACGATCGAAGCCGAAGGCGCGTTGCACGCGACGCTGATGCGACTTGCTGCCGCACTCGGCTGCCATCCGCTGTCGATTCCGGCCGGCGGCCGGATGCTCTATCACGCGGCCGCGCACTACGCGGCGAGCTTCGCGCTGTGCGGGCTGGCGGAAGCGGTCGAGCTGTGGCGCGGCCTCGGCTTCGACGAGGACGCCGCGCTGCGCGCGCTGCTGCCGATGCTGGCCGGCACGATTGAAACCGCACGCGACAAGGGGCTCGCGAACGCGCTCTCCGGCCCGGTGTCGCGCGGCGATACGGGTATCGTCGAACGCCAGTTGGCACTGCTCGAAGCGCGCGGCGGCGATCACGCGACGCTGTACGCGCTGCTGACGCGCCGCGCGGTCGCGCTCGCGGCGCAGCGGGCCACGCCGCCGGCGTCGCTGGCGGCGCTCGCCGAAGCCGTCGAAACGTCGCTCGCGCGCACCGCCGCGCCCCCCTCCCCGTCGCGAGACGAGGCGTGATAAGGTGTCGGCCGATGCGCCGCCATCCGGCGTTGGCGGCCGCACGCTACTCGACTGTATAAAAAGGATGCCAACGATGTTCGGCGAGATCGCCCGTTTTCTGCTCAATACCGTCTTCACGCTGTTCGGCGCCGCGCTGATCCTGCGCGTCTGGATGCAGGCCGTCCGCGTGCCACCGTACAACCCCGTCACGCAGGCCGTGCTGCAGGCGACCAACTGGCTCGTGCTGCCGCTGCGCCGCGTGATCTCGGGCGTGCGCGGCATCGACTGGGCCAGCGTCGTCGCCGCGCTGCTCACCGCGCTCGTCTATGTCGTGCTGATGGTCGTGATGGCCGGCTTCGACCCGGCGTCGGTGATCGCGACGCTCGTCGTGGTCGCGCTGCTCACCGTCGTGAAGTGGGCGCTCAATCTCGTGATCTGGATGACGATCCTGATGGCGCTGCTGTCGTGGCTTAACCCGCGCTCGCCGGCGATGCCGATCCTCTACCAGCTCACCGCGCCGTTCCTGAACCCGCTGCGCCGCGTCATCCCGAACCTCGGCGGCATCGACCTGTCGCCGATCCTGCTGTTCGTGATCGTGCAGGTGCTGCTGATGATCGTCACGCGCGCCGCCGTGTCGCTGACGATATTCGGCATCTGACGCCGCACCCCTACGCCGCCGGCTCTTGCGCCGGCGGTGCGCCGAGCGTGTCGATCACGCCGAAGCGCGCCGGCATCATCGCGTAGCACACGCGCACCTTCTCGTGCGACAGCCGGTCGAGCAGGCGCTGCGCCTCGTCCTCGGTGACGATGAATTCGATCTCGATCGCGAGCGATCCCTGCAGTTCGAAGAAGCGGTCCTCGTGCAGCACGCGATGCTGGCCGAACCCGGCCATCGCGCGAAACGCGGAACCGCCCGCGACGCCCATCCGGTTCGCCTCCTCCAGCAGCCATTCCCACAGCGGTTTCCAGTGCAGCCGATGCTTCTCGTGCACGTAGAAGCGCAGGAAGATCTTGTCCATCGCACCCTCCGATGGCGGCACGCTCAGGCCGCCGCGAGCCATACGCGCGCGGTCCACATGCCGAGCGCCGTCAGCGCGAACGATCCAGTCAAGTGTAGGGCAGCCACCGCAAACGCCCATCCGAATTCGCCCTGCACCGCATGCGTCATCACTTCGACCGAATAGGTCGAGAACGTCGTGAGGCCGCCGAGAAAGCCCGTGATCACGAACAGCCGCCACTCGGGCGGCAGCCCGACGCGGGTCGTGAACACGACGGCGGCGATGCCGATCACGTAGCCGCCGATCAGGTTCGCGGCAAGCGTGCCGAGCGGCACGGCGGGAAAGAATGCGTTGAGCGCGAGGCTCAGGAACCAGCGCAGCAACGCGCCGAGCCCGGCGCCGACGAAGATCGCGACGATCGAATAGAACAAGGGCGCTCCCGGTCGATGAGGCGGCTGGAGTCAGCCGCCGGCCCCCGGTTGCCCGGGCGATGTCCGATCCCGGACGCTTACTGCGCGGGCGCGGGCGGCATACGCTGAACTGTATGCGGATTCGCCGCGACCCCGCAACGGCGACCGCTGGCGGGATGCCCGCTCGCTCAGGTCGTCTCGCCCGCCCGCGGGCTCACGCGCGTTGCCAGGCTGCGTCGAGTGCGCTCAGCGTCGCCAGCGCGCTGCCCTTCAAGCTGATCACGTCCGCACGGCGCGCATGTGCTTCGCGCGCGTTGATGCGGATCACGTCGGCGCCGAGCCGTTCGCTCAGCAGGCGGACGGTCGGGATCGCGGTGCCCGCGCCGATCTCGACCACCGCGACCCGCCCGGCTTGCGCGATCCAGTCCTCCAGCGCGCGCTCCTGCGCGTCGTAGCGCGCACCGAGCCAGCCGGTGTCGCCGAACATCAGGATGTTCGGCCGCGCGAGGCCGCCGCAGTGCGGACAGCGCGGCATGTCGCCGACGAGGCGGCAGGTGGCTTCGTCGACGTCCGGCACGAACGGCGCCGCGTCCCACGTGTCGTCCGAACAGGGGCGCAGGCACTGCATCGCGTGGATCGAGCCGTGGATCTCGACGATCCGCGCCGGATCGAAGCCGGCTTTCTGGAACTGGCCGTCGACGTTGCTCGTCAGGACGAAGCCGCCGTTCGGCATCGCGTCGATCCAGCGGCGCAGGATCGCAAAGCCCTCATGCGGCACCGTCGCGCGGTAGAGCGCGAGACGGTGCCCGTAGAAGCCCCACGCGAGCGGCGCGCGCGCACGGAACGCGTGCGGCGATGCGATCTCGTGGAATTCGAAACGCTCGTGGTGCAGCGCCGGATACGCGCGCCAGAACCCGTCCGTGCCGCGAAAATCGGGTAGCCCGGAATCGACGCCGATACCGGCGCCGGCCGTCACGAGCAACGCGTCGGCGCGCGCGAGCGCGGCAACGGCGGAGGCGACGAGATCGTCGGGCAGTTGCGCGGCAGCAGCAGTGGAGTCAGCGGAATCGGAAAACGGCATGATGATGCAGCGGTAGTGTCGAGCGGTGCGCGGGTGGCGTCGCGATCATACGCCGGATCGCGTGCAGCGCGGCGTGCGCGATGCAACGGCACGACGCGATGCTCGCCCGGCCGCGAGCGATGCAGGCGGCCGGGCGATGCAGGATGCAGCCTGGGGCGCCACGACCGGGTGCCGCCCGCCTGCTCAGCTATCCGAATCGTCCTGTGCGACCGGAATGTCGTCGACCGCAAAATAGACAGCCTTGCCAAGCTGCCGCGCGAGGGCGACATCCGCGTCCGCCCCGCGCGACGCACCGTCGATACGCAGCACCGCGTCGCAGCGGCACAGCAGCCGGTGCGCGGCCGGGTACAGGAACGCCTCGCTGATCGCGTCGCCGACCTGTCGCGACCCGGCCGCGACGGCGAGCGGCAGCGACACCCACTCGCCGATCATCGGCACGTGCCCGCGACGATACACGGCGAGCGCCGCCTCCTCCAGCCGGCGCAGGTTCGCGGCGATACGCGCGGGGTCGCCGTCCGTGCCGCTGCGATAGGGGCCGGCGACCAGCACGAGCAGCGGCGTCATGCCGGGCCCACGCCGGCGGTTTCCCGCAGCGCGACGTACTGGAGCAGCATGATCGTCTTCGCATCGACGATCTCGCCGCGCTCGACCGCGTCCAGCGCCGCCTGCAGCGGCATCTCGACGACCTCGAGATCCTCGCCCTCTTCCGCGACTCCGCCGCCGTCGCCGGTGCGCAGCGACGCATCGTATTCGCCGACGAAGAAATGCAGCTTCTCCGTCACCGAACCCGGGCTCATGAACGCCTCGAACACCTTGCGCACGCCGCGCACGCGAAAGCCGGTTTCCTCCTCGGCCTCGGCGCGGATGCGCGCTTCGGGCGTCGCGTCGTCGAGCAGGCCGGCAGCGGCCTCGATCAGCATGCCGTCGTGCCCGCTGACGAACGCCGGCATCCGGAACTGCCGCGTCAGCAGCACATCGCCCGTCCCGGCCTTGCGCAGCAGGATCGTCGCGCCATTGCCGCGATCGTAGGTCTCGCGGCTCAGGCGCTGCCACGTTCCGTCGCGGCGCAGGAAATCGAACGTCACCTTCTTCAGCACATACCAGTCATCGGACAGCACCGTCGTATCGACGATGCGGACACGGTCCCGCGTTGCAGCCATCCCAGCCTCCGGTTCGACAAAAGACGGCGCCCATGGTAACGTGCATATTCGTGCAACTTCAAGAAAATTCGTGCAATCACGATGCTGACGACACAACGCAAGAAAGCGATCCTCGACGCACTCGCGCGCGACGGCCAGGTGCTGGCGGTCGAGCTGAGCGCGCAATTCGGCGTGTCCGAAGACACGGTCCGCCGCGACCTGCGCGAGCTCGCGGCCGAAGGCCTGCTGCAGCGCGTGCATGGCGGCGCGCTGCCGGCGTCGCCGGCCATTGCGCCGTTCGCGCAGCGCGAGGCGCTCGAGCCGGCCGAAAAACGGCCTATCGCACGGCGGGCCGCGGAAATGATCGCGCCCGGGCAGGTGGCGATCGTCGACGGCGGCACGACCTCGGCACTCCTCGTCAGCCAGTTGCCGGCCGACCTGCGCGCGACCATCGTCACGCACAGCCCGAGTGTCGCGGTGGCGCTCGCCGCGCATCCGTCGATCGACGTGATCCTGATCGGCGGGCGGCTTTACAAGCATTCGATCGTCGCCGTCGGCGCGGCGGCGATGGAAGGCATTGCGCGCATCCATGCGGACCTGTACTTCATGGGCGTCACCGGCGTGCATCCGGTCGCGGGGCTCAGCACCGGCGATTTCGAGGAAGCGGCGATCAAGCGCGCGCTGGCCGAACGCGCGGCCGAGACGGTCGTGCTCGCGTCGCAGTCGAAACTGCGCGCGGCGTCGCAGTTCGTGATCGGCGAAATCACGCTGGCGCATACCGTGGTGGTCGAAAAGGAAACCGACGCCGCGTTGACGAAGCCGATCGAGGCGGCAGGGGTGACGGTCGTGCGCGCGTAGCGGCGACGGGATGCGCCCATGAGGGATTTGCGGATGTGCCGGATGTGCCGGATGTGCCGGAACGCGCCCGTCGACTCGGCCACGCCCTTTCATCGCGTCGCCGCCGCGCCCATGTCAGCGTGCTGACAGGGTCCGCTTGCTAACATGGGCGATCGCCCAACCGCCACGCGCCGCCCACCCGATGCCCCCGCCCTCCGCCGCCACCTCACCTGCACCGCCAGCAGGCGACGCACCGCCGCCCGGCGTCCTCGCGCTGTTCATCGCGTTCTCGCAGATCGGCCTGACCAGCTTCGGCGGCGGGCTCAGCGGGCGGATGATGCGCGACTTCGTGTACGAGCGACGCTGGCTCGACGAGGAAGCGTTCCTCAACGGCCTCGCGCTGTCGCAGGCGCTGCCGGGCGTCAACGTGAAGAACCTCGCGATCTGGATCGGCTACCGGCTCGCCGGATGGCGCGGCGCGGTGGCCGGCTTCACCGGCATCATCGCGCCGCCGGCCGTGCTGATCGTGCTGTTCGGCATCGCGTTCTCGACCCTCACGCGCTTTCCGCTCACGCATGTCGCGCTCGCCGGCGCAGCGGCCGCGGCGATCGGGCTGTCGATCTCGATGGCGATCACCGCCGTGCGCAGGTTGCCGCGCCGCGCGCTGCCGTTCGCAGTGATGGCGCTCACCTTCGTATCGGTTGCGGTACTGCACTGGCCGCTCGTGTGGACCGTGCTGGCCGGCGGCACGCTGAGCGTCGCGCTCGAATATCGCCGCGCGGCCGCGACGCCGGCCGGGAGCGACTCGCCATGAGCGCATCGCAACGCTACGCCGCGCTGTTCGGTGTGTTCGCGCCGCTGTCGATCGCGACGATCGGCGGCGGACAGGCGATCATCGCCGACATCCAGCGGCAAGTGGTCGACGTGCATCACTGGATGACCGCCACGCAATTCGTGAACGATTTCGCGATCGCGCGGATGGCGCCGGGCCCCGGCTCGCTGCTGGCGACACTGATCGGCTGGCAGGTGGCCGGCTTCTGGGGGGCGGTGATCGCGACGCTCGCGCTGTTCGGCCCGACCGCGTTCCTGATCTACGGCGTCGCGCATCTGTGGCGGCGGCACCAGGGTGCGCGCTGGCAGATCGCGCTCGAGGCCGGCCTGCGCCCGGTCGCGGCCGGCATGATCCTCGCGTCGGTGTGGGTGCTACTGCAGGCGCTCGACGGCGGCTGGGCCGCGCGCGCGATCGCGGTCGCGTCGACGCTGTGCGTGATGTATACGCGCGTTCACGCGCTGCTGCTGATCGCGATCGGCGCGCTGCTGCTCGTCGGCGTGCACGCGCTCGGCATGTGAGACGCGGCGACGCGCTCGCGAAGGCGGCGGCGAACCAAGCTTCCGATACCCGCGCGGCGACGCGAGCACGTCCGCGCACTTCTCGCCGCCGGTTCGCCCGGCTCGTGCACCCCATCGACTAGACGCCGCGAAACACCGGGGCGCGGCGTTCCGCGAACGCACGCAGCCCTTCGTCGAAATCCGCGCCTTCGCACGCTTGCCGGCGCAGCTCGGCAATCCGTTCGAACGCGTCGGCCGGCAATGGCCGCGCGTCCTGCAGCACGCGCAACTGCTCCTTCACCGCGTGCACCGCGAGCGGCGCCTTCGCGGCAATCGTACGTGCGACGTCGAGCGCCGCATCGTCGACCCCACCCGCGTCAACCAGCCGGTTCACGAGCCCGTGATGCGCGGCGCGCTCCGCATCGAGCGGCTGCGCGCAGAAGAACATCTCCTTCAGCACGTGGATCGGCAGATTGTCGTAGAAGCGCAGCAGGCCGCTCGTCGAATACGGCAGACCGATGTTCGCGGGCGTCATCGCGAAACGCGCGTCGCGCGCCGCGACCACCAGGTCGCAGCTCATCACGAGATCGACCGCCCCGCCCCATGCCGAGCCCGACACCGCCGCGATCACCGCGCCCGGATAGGTCCGCACGCGCCGCAGCGCCCGTTCGAGCGGCTTGCCGTACGCGAGCGGATCGCGATCGTCGGCCAGTTCGCGCAGGTCGTGCCCCGCGCTCCACACGTCGCCGCTGCCGTCGTTCGACAGGATCACGACGGGTGGCGGACTGTGTCCGGCCAGCGCGTCGAGGCGCGCGACGAGCGCATCGAGCAATGGCGCGTCGAGCGCATGCCGTCGCACCGGATTCGCGAACCGCACCCGCGCGATCCGCTCGCCGACCATGTCGACCGTCACGCGCGACGCGCTGTCGTGTTTCGTCGTGTCGCTCATTGCACGGCCTCCGTCACTGCTTCCGCCTGGAAGATCGCGCGCTCGGCCAGCAGCGCGTCGATCGCGTCGTCGCCATAGCCCGCTTCGCGCAGCACGTCGATCGTATGCTCACCCAGCAGCGGCGGCGCATGGCGCGTGCGCGGCGCCGGCACGGCGTCTCCCATCCCGCCGAGCGGCGTGACGACCTGGCGCAGCGTGCCGAGCGTCGGATGCGCAACCGGCTCGACCAGCCCGCAATGCGCGAGTTGCGGATCGTCGAACACTTCATCGAGCGTGTTGATCGGCCCGGCCGGCAGCCCGGCGTCGACGAAACGCCGCGTCCATTCGCGCTTGCCGCGCGTGCGCAACCGGCTTTCGAGCAACGCTTTCAGTTCGTCGCGGTGCGCGACGCGCGCGTCGTTGGTCGCGAAGCGCGGATCGTTCGGCAGCTCGGGCAGATCCAGCAACTGGCACAGCCGCAGCCACATGTCGGTCGTGATCGGCGCGAGGTTGAGCGGCCCGTCTGCCGTCTCGAACACGCCGTACGGCGCGATCACCGCGTGCGCATTGCCGGTGCGGCGCGGCACGTCGCCGAGGCTCAGGTAGCGTTGCCCGTGCACGCTCAGCAGCGAAACCAGGCTTTCGAGCAGCGACGTGCCGACATGCTGGCCGCGCCCCGTGCGCTCGCGCTCATACAACGCGGCCATCACGCCGGTCGCGACCCACATCCCCGAGCTGAGATCGCCGATCGCGGTGCCCGTGCGAGTCGGCTCGCCGTCGGGAAAACCGGTGAGGCTCATCAACCCCGCATAGCCCTGCGCGATCTGGTCGAAGCCCGGCCAGTCGCGCAACGGACCGCGCGGGCCGAACGCGGTGACGCTGCCCATCACGAGCCGCGGGTCGCGCGCACTCAGCGCCGAATAGCCGAGCCCCATCGCGTCCATCGTGCCGGCCTTGAAATTCTCGATCACGACGTCGGCCTGCGCGATCAGCCGCCGCACGACGTCGAGTCCTGCCGGCTGCCGGAAATCCACGCAGATGCCGCGCTTGTTGCGGTTGCAGGACAGGTAGTACGTGCTCACGCCGCGATCGAACGGCCCCCATGCGCGGCTCATGTCGCCGTGCGGCCCCGATTCGACCTTGATCACGTCGGCGCCGAGATCGGCGAGCACCATCGAGCAGAACGGCCCCGACAGCGCGCGGCTCAGATCGACGACCCTGATTCCTTGTAATGCCTGCATTCCGGACTCCTGATATTGATGACTGGGTGTGGCTGGTTGCCGGGCGTTCGCGGCGTGCCGCTCATTCGGGCAGCGTCTGGTGGCGCGTTTCGACCGCGAACGGCAGGATCAGGATGCCGAGCCCGAACACGGCCGCGGTCCATGCGACCGGCACGCCGAGCGATCCGTAACCGTGAATCGCGGCGCCGAGCAGGAAGTTCACGCCCGCGCCGATGAAGCGGCCGACCGACGCGTTGAATGCGAACGCGGTGGCACGCACGCGCGTCGGGTACTGCTCGGGCAGCCATAGCGAGAAGATCGCGAAATTGCCGCCGAAGAAGCCGAGGAACACGAGCGACACCATGAACGCCGCAAGCCCGTTCGGCTGGTAGAACGCCCAGCCGAACGCGAACACGATCGATGCGGCCATGCCCGCGAAATACACGCCGAGCGCCGTGCGCCGGCCGAGCCGTTCGGACAGCCACGGCGCCACCAGGCAGCCGGCGATCGTCGCGCACGACAGGATCGCCGCGCCGATCGATGCGAGCCGCATTGCACCGATGTGATCGATGCCCGCACGCGCCGCCAGCGTGCTGACCGCGCTCGCCTCGTAGACGGAGCCGGCCCACAGCCCGACGATCGCGACGCCGACGAGGCTCGCGCTCGTCAGCGTGCGGCGCAGGAAGGCCGGCGCGAAGATCTCGCGCAGCGGATGTGCGCGCCGTGCGTCGGCCACGTCGCCGTCGCGTGCGTCATGCCGGCGCCACTGGCCGGGCTCCTTCACCCGCATCACGGTGAACACCGCGAGCAGCGCCGGCGCGAGGCCGCACAGGAACATCGCACGCCAGCCGTAGGTCGCGCCGATCGTGTAGTTCAGGCACGCCGCGATGAAGAAGCCGAAGTAGTAGCCCGTCTGCAGATAGCCGGCGCCCATCTTGCGGCGGTCCTCCGGCCAGCTCTCGGCGACGTAGGTGCCCGCGAGCGCCCATTCGCCGCCGACGCCGATCCCGGCGATCAGCCGGCACGCGGCCAGCGCCCACACGTCGTGCACGAACGCGGCCGCGCCGGTGAACACCGAGTAGATCAGGATGCTCGCGGCGAGCGTGCGGACGCGGCCGAAGCGGTCGGCGAGCGGCCCCCAGATGAACGACAGCCCCCAGCCGATCAGGAACAGCGCGAACAGGATCGAGCCGTACATCCCGAGATTCGCGGGCGTCGCCGCGATGCCGGACGCCGGCAGCAGCTCGGTCAGCGCGGGAATCAGCACCAGCGCATAGATCACCGAATCCACGCCGTCGAGCACCCAGCCCGCATACACGGCCCAGAAGCCCTTGACCTGCTCGCGCGTGAGCGGCGTGCGCCGCGGCTTCGCGCCGGCCGCCGGCGCGTCGATCGCCTTGAACATCTTCGTCTCCTTGCCGGCGGGACCGGCGCTTTTGCCGCGTCCGGTCCGGAATGGCCGGCACGCTGGCTCTTGTGTGAGACGAGTATAGAAACACCATCGATCGCGGAAAAATATGATATTCATCTTGCTCGATCGGATTCGCTTATGACTCGAATCGGGAGGGGCGGCGATGGACTTGAGGCAGTTGCGCTATTTCGTGAAGGTCGTCGAATGCGGCAACGTCACGCATGCGAGCGAGGCGCTGCATGTCGCGCAGCCGGCGGTCAGCCAGCAGATGCGCAATCTCGAACAGGATCTCGGGATGCAGCTGCTCGAACGCAGCGTGCGCGGCGTCGCGCCGACCGCCGCCGGCCGCACGCTGTATCAGCACGCGCTCGAACTGCTGCGCCAGGCCGACGGCACGCGCGAGCTGCTGCGCCGCGATGCCGACACGCCGCAGGGCCGCGTGACGGTCGGCATGCCGTCGAGCACCGCGCGCGTGCTGGCCATTCCACTCGCCCGCGCCGTGCGCGACCGCTACCCGGGCATCATGCTGGAACTGATCGAGGCGCCGAGCGCCGATCTCGACACGCTGCTCGAACGCGCGCGGCTCGATCTCGCGATCGTCGTCGACGCGGTCGACACGCGCGGCATCGCGATCCACCGGCTGCTGACGGAAACGCTGTACCTGATCACGTGGCCCGGGTTCCAGGTGCCGGACGATCCCGTGCCGCTCGACGCGATCGCGCAGATGCCGCTCGTGCTGCCGAGCGCGCCGAATACGATCCGCAACCGCGTCGACTGGGCGATGCGCGAGGCCGGGCTGTCGTACGAAATCAGCTTCGAGGCAAGCTCGACCGGGCTGCTGTTCGCGGCCGTGATGGCGCAGCTCGGCGTGACGATCCTGCCGTGGACGGCTGCACACATCGAGATCGAGGAGCGTAAGCTCAAGCTGTCGACGGTCGCGCACCGGCTGTTCGCGCGCGACCTGTCGCTGTGCTGGCACGATACGGCGCTCGTCAGCAACGCGGTGCAGAAGGTGAAGGCGGAGATCGTCCGGCTGTTCGACACGCTCGGGCAGCGGCCTGAGTGGGCGGCCGGGCAGGCCGGCCGTGCGTGACCGGAGCGCCGCGTGCGTTGTGCCTTGTGCTGCGAAGCCGCGCGTACTAAGCTCCGTTCATCCTGGGTACCGCTGACACCTCCACTCCTCCTCGCCGCTCGGTATAAGCGTCGGGGGAAGGAGGCCGTTCGTGTCCCCGTTCCAGTCTGCCTGGCTTCTGCTGGGCGCCAGTGTCCTCGCCGAAGTACTTGGCTCCGTCGGCCTGAAATATTCGGCCGGCTTTTCCCGCCCGCTCCCCTCCGCGCTCACTATCGTCTGTTACGCATGCGCGGTCTGGCTGATGGCACTCGCGACGAAGCGGCTCGAAATGGGACTCGCGTACGCGAGCTGGGCCGCCGCCAGCACCGCGGCCACGGCCGTGATCGGTATCGTCTGCTTCGATGAATCGGTGTCGTCGCTGAAGCTCGCCGGCATCGCGCTGACCGTTTGCGCGCTCGTCGCGCTCAACCTCGGCGAAGCGGCGACGCGCTGACCGCGATCACCGCCGGTTGCCGGCACGCGGGCACCGGGGGCATTGACAACCTCCCCCGGCGCCCCTTAACGTTGCTCGCATCGTAACCATCACCGGTTCAGCTTAAGAGGTTGTCGGCCCGCTCGTGCTCGACACCTCTGCCTTCGTCGAAGGCCTGCTGCTTGGCGCCGGACTGTTCACGTCGGTCGGCCCCAAGGACGCGTTCGTCATCAAGCGCTCGTTCTCGAGCCCCCATCTGCTTTCCATTGCCCTCGTCTGCGCAGGCAGCGACGCGTTGCTGATCGCGCTCGGCGCACATGGGTTGTCATCGCTGCTGTCGCGACATCCCGGCGCGGTGTCGGCCGCGCTGTGGGCCGGCATCGCGTATCTCGCCCGCTATGGCCTGGTCGCGCTGCGCTCGGCGATCTGGCGGCCACAACCCGGGCACGTCGATGCCCCACACTCGGGTAATGAACACACGCTCTTGCGCACGGTGCTCGCAACCGCCGCCGTCTCGTTGCTCAACCCGTATGCGTGGATCGACACCGTGCTGCTGCTCGGCACGATGATCGTGAGTCACACGCCGGCCGCACGGGCACCGTTTGCGTTCGGTGCGATGGCGGCTTCGCTCGTGTGGTTCCTGATGCTCGCCTATGGCGCACGCGCGTGCCGTGCGTGGTTCACCCGTACGCTCGCATGGCGCGTGCTCGATTTCTTCGTCGCGGCGATGATGCTCGGCTTCGCGGTGCGTTTCGCGATCGACGCGCTTCAGGCATCAGCGGCTCGATAACCTGCGAAACAGGTCGTTTGCGCCGGCATGCAGTTCGAAGCCGATGCCCGGTGCCTGCGGTACCCGTGTGTATCCGGCGTCGACGCTTGCGCCATCGGCCAGTCCGCTGAATGGATGAAACGCGAACGGACTGACTTCCGCGCCGCCGAGCCCGAGCGCCGCGACGACGTGCAGCGAGAACAGGTGGCCGCCGTGCGGCCAGAATGCGTCGCGCCGCCAGCCGCGCGATGCGAAGTGATCCACGATCTGCAGATAGCCCGGCAGCCCGTAGCAATGTACCGGATCGAACACGAGCACGTCGCGCTCGGGACGCAGGCCGCCGAAGCGTTCGAGCAGCTTGGCTTCCGCGAGCGAGAACAGCGCTTCGCCGGCCGCGATCGGCGCTGCGTAGCGCGTGGCGAGATCCGCCTGGAGCGGCAGGTCGAGCGGATCGCAAATGTCCTCGAACCACCAGAGATCGAACGGCGCGAGCATCGCGGCGGCAGCTTCGACGGTCGTCGCATCGTACGTGTTCATCGCGTCGACCGCGAGATGCGAACTGCCAGCCAGTTGCGTGGCAGCCGCTTCGATGCGCCTGCGGTCCTGATCAGGATCCGCGCCTCCGATCTTGATCTTCGCGTGCGTGTAGCCCAGATCGGCGATGCGGCGTATCTCGTCCGACAGACGCGCGAGGTCGTCATGCGGATAGCTGTAGCCGCCGCCCGCGTACACGCGCACGCGTGGTGCGGCCGTGCGTTCAAGCCGCTCGGCGAGAAAGCGATGGAGCGGCAGGTCGGCGATTTTCGCGGCGGCATCCCAGATCGCCATGTCGAGCGTGCCAACCGCGACGCATCGTTCGCCATGTCCGCCAGGCTTCTCGCCGGCCATCATCGCGCGCCATGCGCGAAACGGATCGAGGTTCGTGCCGGCTTCGTCGGCGAGCGTGTCGGCGGCGGCCAGCAGGCGCGGCGCGAACCGTTCGCGGATCAGGCCGCCCTGCGCGAAACGGCCGATCGACGCGTAGCCATAGCCCGTCACCGGGCGGCCATCGCGCACGACGTCGGTGACGACCGCGACGACACTCGTCGTCAGCCCGCCGGACGGGATCGCCGGATCGGCATAGCGGGACACGGGAATCGCTTGTTCGTGGATCGCGGTGATGCGCATGGGCGGGGTTCCGGGAAACGTTCGGTGTGCGCGGGTCATGCTCGCATGGCGGCCGGCGCGACTGCCGAATCGCTGCATCATAGGCGCATGCGCGAAGTCACGCAGGCTCGCGACCGTCCTGCCATCCGACCGGCAGCGTCCGAATCGCGCCGCATCGTATCGGCGTACGGATGCGATCGCTGCCTGCGACGCGCGGTTCGTCGAACAGCACGCCCGGCACTGGAGCCTGAATGGTCGCGAGACGGGCCTGACGACAGGCCCCAAGCAACGCCGCGTCACGATGCTGTCGATCGAGGGCGCGAGCGGCGGGATGGCCGACCGGCCGAGCATGCGACCGCGCTCGACGCGTTGCTTCCGAACCGGAACGAGTGCTATTGAGCCGAAATTCCTCGCGGGTCATCCCGACAGCAATCCCTATTCGTTGGTATCGGCCGAAGGGTGCGGTTCAATGCGCCGGAACGACCGGCGCCTTTTGCGCAGGCCGAACCGATCAACCCGCTCAGGCAAAAACGAAGTACTTGCGCACCGTTTCCACCACTTCCCATGTCCCTTTCATGCCGGGCTCGATCACGAATACGTCGCCGGCCTTCAGGTGCACCGCATCCTCGCCTTCCGGCGTGATGATGCAGTAGCCGTCGAGGAAATGGCAGTACTCCCATTTCTCGTAGTTCACCTCGAACTTGCCCGGTGTGCAGATCCAGGTGCCCATGATCTTGCTGCCGTCCTTCGAGACGTAGGCGTTGAGGTTCACGGTGTGCGGATCGCCGCCGATGCGCTTCCACTTGGTCGCATCCAGGACCGGCGTCGGGCAGGTTTCGCGCAAAACGGTGATGAAATCGGACATGTCAGCTCCAAACGATCGGGTAAGTGATCCGTCACGTTAGTTCGGAAGCGGTGCTGGGGCTTGTATGCTTCCGACACCGACTCGTCTATTTTCGACACCGACTCGTCTCCAAGCGCGCTTCCCTCTGGCTCGGGTGGAATGGCCCCTGGTTTGCGGATTCAACCAATCGGGAAAATTGCGTTGACTAACCGCGTTTTTATCCGCATCCCCTGACCTGCCGCCGAAATCTTCGCGAACTGCCGTAGCCAGATCGCGAATCTGATCAATGGTCAGCGGTGGGAAATCGTTGGGGCATGTGATGCCGTCCATGCGACGACTATCCCCGCGATACAGGCCATCCCACAACGGCCAGGCAACCCTCGGTTCGAGCGTTCCACATCCCTGCAACTGGCTCCATCTCGACCTCCGCAAGCCGCCCGAGGTCACGGATGGGATCGACACGACTTGTCCCCTCATGAACAACGGAAACCGGTGCGCGGACAAGGCTCTCCGGGCAGCACCCGTAGCCTCGGTTACGCGACGGGCTTGGGGAGGTAAGCTCCCTCCTCCGCCGGAATGCTGCCATCTCGGTAGCGCTTGTCTTCCCATAGAAGCCGCCAGCGCACCACATGTTCGTCGTTGGTACCTTCCAACAGGTACTTGTGGGCAATACTGCCTTTGAGGAAGTAACTCGGACAGCCCACCTTGCCGGCCGGAAACCACGGCTCCCAGATACCCTCGACAGGAATCTCCTGATCGCTGTCAATCTCGCCGCTTGCGGATTCGTTCTTCGGCGGACAGGGAGGAAGCTCTGCGGGATAGCTGCGACCGGGCGGCCAATATCGCCAGGCAGGAAATAACGGATCCTGGAACAACGATTCATACGTCCAATGCGTGAACACGCGAGTGCCGCCGTCGGCACGCTTGCCATAGGTGAGGTATTCGGAAAAATCGAATCCGACCGTGCACTTGAGCGCGTAGCAAATCAATCTCTCGATCCACACGCCCTCCGCGAACCCGGTGGCGTACACCGGATCCGAAAAGTTGGTGTCCTTCAGTCCCAGTGAATGAAAAAACGGATCGTATTTACGACCTATTTCAAGCGCACTCCGTCCAAACAACAGGTCACCACCTTGCCGGCTTCCTGTAACCAACGCGTCGTATGCTGCTCGTTTGTCAAGACCTCGGCGCAATGCATCGATGCCCAGATCCATGCGCACCAGTGCCCCCGAGAAATCATGTGAGTAGGCTTCCTCGAGCTCCACCTGATTTGGGCTCGGTGTGTCCAGTTGTTTTGCGTACGCACCGAGAAAGTCCCGATAGAGTCCAACGGCGTATTCCAGGAACGTGAAACTCGTCCATTTCTTGAGCAGATAAAACGCCTTTGCTCGCGCATCCTGTTCCTGCTCGGGGGTCATGGTCAAAATATTCAACATCATGGAACCTGTTCGTCCGTCGATTGTTTGCCGCCATCGGGTAGCGCTCTCCGCGCGTAACCTTCGTGTCTGATCTTGGCCGGTCGCTTGCGCTCGGCCAGCATGAGCGCCGTATGGATATATCCGTTGACTGGCAGATAAGACTTGCTCGCCGGCTGAATCCACAGCGTCATCGTTTGAGCGATCAACGTCTTGGGTTCGATATTGCCTGCCGTGGATACCATGTCGAGCGTGACGCTGAAGTCGCGACCGAACTCGGAATAGGTCACGGCCCGGCACGGTATGAGCGCATTGTCCGGCAGCGGCGGAATGTCTGTCTTGAGCAAGCGATCTTGTTGGATCAGGCCACCGCGAATTGCCTGAGCTCATTCAGTCATGTTCATGCGTTATCCATCTTCTTATTTGTTGCAAGCCCACGGTGGCTCGCGCTCTCAATGGAACGGCTCCCCGGTTATATCGCCGAAATCGTAGCGGGGTCGACAAGTCATGAGAATGTCATCCGCCGAGGCCAGCCATATATCGAATCAGGCGTTCGAAAGCGAATCGCTCGAGACGCGTATTCGACCCATCCGTTGGGCCGTTGAAATTCCGCTCCGATTACAGCGCGCCGAAGCGGGTGCCCTCGGCGTGGATGGTCGATCCCGCAAACCCGGCACTGCCAGCGACACCACCGCTCCAGCATCAAGCCATGCCAGTCTCGCTGCCACCGCCCGAAACCTCCCGCTTGCCATCCCCGCCCCAACCCCTGTAGAATTGCGCGTTCTGCGGGCGTCGTATAATGGCCATTACCTCAGCTTCCCAAGCTGATGACGTGGGTTCGATTCCCATCGCCCGCTCCACTTTCCGGCTGCATCGCAGCCTGCGCATGAGCCGCCTCGTCGAAGGCGGCTTTTTTGTACCATATGCCGGTTCCCCCGGCGCACTGCCGCGCGCAACGGGCCCTCGCCCGCAACAAAGCTTTTCTCTGTCACCGATGATGCACGACGATCCGAACGAAGCCGGCCTGCCGCCGCACGACGACGCCATTCCCGACGAAGCCGCCGAAGGCACCGACGCAGTCAATCCGCTGCACCACCGCCGCATCCGCAGCTTCGTGACGCGCGCCGGCCGCGTGTCGACCGGCCAGCGCCGCGCGCTCGACGAACTCGGCCCGCGCTTCGTGGTGCCGTACTCGCCGGCGTTGCCCGACTGGAACGCGGTGTTCGGCCGCAGCGCGCCGCGCATCCTCGAGATCGGCTTCGGGATGGGCGCATCGACCGCGGAAATCGCCGCGAACCGCCCGGGCGACGACTTCCTCGGCGTCGAGGTGCATGAGCCGGGCGTCGGCGCGCTGCTGAAGCTGATCGGCGAGCAGGATCTGACGAACATCCGCATCATCCAGCACGACGCGGTCGAAGTGCTCGAGCACATGCTCGCGCCGGAAAGCCTCGACGGCGTGCACATCTTCTTCCCCGATCCGTGGCACAAGGCGCGCCACCACAAGCGCCGCCTGATCCAGCCGCCGCTCGTCGCGCATCTCGCGTCGCGCCTGAAACCCGGCGCGTACTTCCACTGTGCGACCGACTGGCAGAACTACGCGGAACAGATGCTCGAAGTGCTCGGCGCGGAGCCGACGCTCGAAAACACGGCCGCCGACTATGCGCCGCGCCCCGACTACCGCCCGGTGACGAAGTTCGAACGGCGCGGGCTGCGGCTCGGCCACGGCGTGTGGGACCTGGTGTTCCGCAAGCGCGCAGGCTGAGCCCTTCCGCCGAGGCGGCGCACGTCGCACCGCTCCGAAAGACAAAACGGCCCGACCGGCATCTGCCGATCGGGCCGTTTGCTTATGAAAGCGCGCCGGACACCGGCGCCCGCGTCACGCCCAGTTCAGCCAGCCGCTGTACCCGACCAGCAGCACGAAAAGCCCGAACCCGATCCGGTACCACGCGAACACCGTGAAATCGTGCGTCGCGACATAGCGCAGCAACCAGCGCACGCACACGAACGCGCTGACGAACGCCGCGACGAGGCCAAGCGCGAACAGGCCGAGCGAATCGACGGTGAACGCCTGCCAGTCCTTGACGGTTTCATAGAGCGTTGCGCCGAAGATGATCGGGATCGCGAGGAAGAACGAGAATTCGGTGGCGACGCGCCGGTCGAGGCCGAACAGCATCCCGCCGATGATCGTCGAACCCGAGCGCGACATGCCGGGAATCAGCGCAAAACACTGCGCGATGCCGACCTTCAACGCATCGAGCGGCGTCAGCGCATCGACCGACACCACGCGCGGCGGTTCGCTGCGCTCGCGCTGCCGCGCCTCGGCCCACAGGATGATCGCGCCGCCCACGACGAGCGCGAACGCGACAGGCACCGGCGAGAACAGCACGGCCTTGATCTTCTTCTCGAACAGGAGGCCGAGCGCGATCGCGGGAATCGTTGCGATCACGACGTTCAGCGTGAAGCGCCGCGCGTCGGGCCGGCTCGGCAGCCCGGACACGATGGACGCGATCCGCTGCCGGTATTCCCAGCAGACCGCGAGGATCGCACCGAACTGGATCACGACGTCGAACGTCTTCGCGTGTGAATCGTTGAAATTCAGGAAACTGCCCGCGACGATCAGGTGGCCGGTGCTCGACACCGGCAGGAATTCCGTCAGCCCCTCGACGACGCCGAGGATCAAAGCCTTGCAGATCAGGATCCAGTCCATCCGTGGCCCAACTCCGAAATGGTCGAATGAATGGGCCACTCACTCGCGCGCGACCCCCTACGGCCGAGCGCGGTTCGTCGTCATTTTTCGACGATCGCCACGCGTATGCCGTTTGTAAGAATCGTAATTGTACCGGGTTCGTAGTTCACCCCGGCAAATTGCAGTTGCTCGGGCTTGAACGTGTAGATCGGATAGTTGGTCAGCAACTGCGTCGCGAGCAGGCCGGCGGCCGCGCCGACCTGTTGCGCGTACATCTGCGCGTCGCCGTCGAGCGCGAGGCTGTCGACGGCCGGCGACTTCAGCACGACCGAGCGGCTCGGCGCGTCGTAAGCCAGCTGGCCCGACACCGTGAACTTGCCGCTGACGGGCGCACGCAGGAACGGGCTCGCGAAATGCGCGTCGAGCTGCACGGCCACGCGGTTCTGGTCGGGCAGCAGGTTGACGGCCGGGTTCGCGAGCGACACGTCGACAACCTGCGCGACCGTCTTCTGGTACGGGAACTTGCGCGCGACGGCTTTCTGCACGTCGCCGCGCGAGAACGTGTAGTGATCGGGGATGAACGGGAACGTCGACGCGCACGCGGCGAGCGAGAGCGTCACGCCGATGGCACCGACGGTTGCGGCGAGAAAACGGCGCCGGCCGGGCGCGCAAGGTACGGTCATGCTGGACACTCTCCTGGTTGCGACGGCCGCGTCGCGGCCTCGAGACGCGTAAGCCACGCGAGCGCGTCGTCGCGCGACGCGCCGCACATGTCCGCTGCCGGCTGCAACCCGGAACAGCACGCGGGCCGCTCGGGGCGGCCGAAGATCCGGCAGCGCAGGTCGTCGCCGAGCTGCACGCAGCGCACGCCGGCCGGCTTGCCGTCGGGCATGCCCGGTATCGGGCTGGAAATCGACGGCGCGATGCAGCACGCGCCGCAGCCCTCGCGACACGCATGCGGCGGCGGGACATCGGCAGGCGCCGGGCGGACAGGCATTTCGACGGACACTCGGCTCTCTCGAACGAACAACAAAAAACGGTGCGGCAACCGGACGCGGTGCCGGCAGCCCCACCCCGCATTGTGCCATCGCCGGCTGCGACGTTATTACACAATGCAGTCCAATCGCGCGTTTATATACTCGAAAGCATCTAAAAAGCGCGAGACCACCATGCGTTCCGGTTCTGCCGACACAATGTTCCGTCCCGATTTGCTCGCGAAGTACGGCGCGAACGGGCCGCGCTATACGTCGTACCCCACCGCGCTGCAGTTCCGCGACGATTTCGACCCAGCCGACTATGTCCGCGCGGCCAGCGACCCCGGCGCGTCGTCGAGCGAGCTGTCGCTGTACTTCCACATCCCGTTCTGCAACACCGCGTGCTTCTACTGCGGCTGCAACAAGATCGCGACCAACAACCGCCGCCGTGCGCGCCCGTATCTCGACCAGCTCAAGCGCGAGATGGCGCTGCAGGCCGCGCTGTTCGATCCCGCGCGCCCGGTCACGCAACTGCACTGGGGCGGCGGCACGCCGACCTTCCTGTCGGACGACGAAACGGCCGAGCTGATGGCGGCCACCCGTGAGCACTTCGCGCTCGCGCCGGACGCCGACGCCGAATTCTCGATCGAAATCGACCCGCGCACGGTCACGCCCGCGACGCTCGTCCACCTGCGCAACATCGGCTTCAACCGGCTGAGCCTCGGCGTGCAGGATTTCGATCCGGTCGTGCAGCAGGCGATCAACCGCATCCAGCCGCTCGCGATGACGGCCGACCTGCTCTCCACCGCGCGCACGACGGGCTTTCATTCGGTGAGCGTCGACCTGATCTACGGGCTACCGCACCAGACCGTCTCCGTGTTCGCACGCACGCTGGAAACGATCATCGAACTCGCGCCCGACCGCCTGTCGGTGTTCGGCTACGCGCACATGCCGCACCTGTTCAAGATGCAGCGTCAGATCGACGACGCGACGCTGCCGCCGCCGGAAACGCGCATCGCGCTGCTCGGCCTCGCGATCGACATGCTGACGTCGGCCGGCTACGTGTACATCGGGATGGACCACTTCGCGCGGCCGTCCGACGAGCTCGTGCGCGCGCAGCGCAACGGCACGCTGCAGCGCAATTTCCAGGGCTACAGCACGCGTGCGGATACCGACCTCGTCGGGTTCGGCGTGTCGTCGATCGGCAAGGTCGGCGACGTCTACGCGCAGAACGCGAAAGACCTGCCCGCGTACGGCGCCGCGCTCGACGCGGGCCGGCTGCCGATCGCGCGCGGCGTACGGCTCACGCCCGACGACCGGCTGCGCCGCGACGTGATCACGCAACTGATGTGCAACCTCGACCTGCCGTTCTCGCACGTCGAGGCCGCGCACGGCATCCGCTTCGCCGATCATTTCGCGCGCGAACTCGACGCACTGCGCCCGTTCGAGCGCGACGGGCTGCTGACGATCGCGGCCGACCGCCTGACGATCCATCCGGCCGGCCGGATGGTCGTACGCAACATCGCGATGGCATTCGACGCGTATCTCGGCCAGGCGCAGACGCAGCAGCGCTATTCGCGCACGGTCTGAATTCGACGGCCCCGGCCGGCCGCACGCGGGCGGCCGGTTTGATACAGTATGGGGCTTACGCCCCGCCAGAATCCGCACGATGCGCACCACCAAAGCGACCCACGCGGTCGAACGCCTGAAGACCCGCTCCGGCAACCCGCAATTCGCGGCCGTCGCGACGGCGGGCGGCCTGTTCTATCTCGTCGACCGCTCCGGCGGCGCCTCCGAGAAGCGCTGCGAGCCGCTGCCGCTCGACGAGTTCGTCAAGTTCGTCGACCAATTCGGCCCCCAAAAGCCGCGCAAGGCGAGCAAGCTCGACCTCGCGTTCGAGGCGCAGATCAAGAAGAGCAAGGGGTAAAGGTCTGTTGCAGGCCGCCCGAAGGCTCCCCGGCCGCCCCGTTTGGTACAATCACGAAGTTTCTCTATCCCCGCTGATGGCCGACCTGGCTGCGTGACCACACCATGAATATCGAAAACGCGCGTTTCAACATGATCGAACAACAGATCCGGCCGTGGGACGTGCTGGATCTCGACGTCCTGGGCCTGCTGTCGATCGTCAAGCGTGAAAACTATGTGCCGGCCGAATACCGCGATCTCGCGTTCGCCGACCTCGAACTCCCGCTGCCGGGCGGCAGCAAGATGCTGTTCCCGCGCGTCGAAGCGCGCGTGCTGCAGGAGCTGACGGTCAAGAAGCACGAGAACGTGCTCATCATCGGCGCCGGCTCGGGCTACCTGGCTGCGCTGTTCGCGCACCGCGCGCAGCACGTGACGGCCGTCGAGATCGATCCGACCAACGCGAAATTCGCGGAAGACAACCTGCGCAACGACGGCGTGACCAACGCGGAAGTCGTGCTCGGCGACGGTTCGCGCGGCTGGGCCGGCAAGGCGCCGTACGACGTGATCTGCGTCGCGGGCGGCCTGCCCGCCGTGCCGCAGGAAATGCTCGAACAACTGAAGGTCGGCGGCCGCCTCGCGGCATTCGTCGGCGGCCGTCCGGTGATGAAGGCGCAGATCATCACGCGCATCGACGACAAGCAGTACCGCGTCGCGGACGTGTTCGAAACGTACATCGACCACCTCGTCAACGCGATCGAGCCGTCGCGCTTCAAGTTCTGAGCGACGGAGCCACCATGCAGATCCTGACGGCCGCGATGCTCGCGGAATGGCTCGGCGACAAGGCGCGCCCCGCGCCGGTCGTGCTCGACGTGCGCGAACCGTGGGAAATCGCGACCGCGCACATCGCCGGCAGCATGTCGATCCCGATGCAGCAGATTCCCGCGCGCAGCGAAGAGCTCGACGACGAAGCGGAAATCGTCTGCGTGTGCCATCACGGGATGCGCAGCGCGCAGGTCGCCATGTTCCTCGAATCGCGCGGCTTCACGAAGCTGTACAACCTGCAAGGCGGGATCGACGCGTGGTCGCGCGACGTCGATCCGTCCGTGCCGCGTTACTGAGTTACTGATCCCGCCGGCGGCGCATCACGCGCCGCCGCACCGGCCGGCACCCTGCCGACGGTCACACTGATCCGCCGAACGGGCGCGCATGGCGCGCCCGTTTCTCTTTCCCGCTCCGGTTTGCTTCGGCATCGTCGCTCGTGGCGCGAAGTCATGGTGCACGGCCGTTCCCGCACGACGTGCAGGCGCAGGCACCGGAACGGGGAACCCAGACCGTGCACCATTTACGCCCGCGAACCTGCACCGCGACGGACCGGGCATGCTGCACGACGCGTCATGCGCACCGTCCCGACGCCACGTACCGCCCCGCGCAGGCACGCCGGACGTGCATCCGCACGACTGGCACATGCCTTGCGTTACTCCTTGGCCGACGCCTTCACGGCGCACGCATATCCAACACGTCAAGGGGAACCCGATGAAACGTCGCAGTCTGTTGAAGTTCGGTTCGATGGCCGGCGCACTCGCGCTCGCGGGCAAGAGCCCGTTCGTACACGCGGCCGATGCCGGCACCGGCCCGATCAAGGTCGGCATCCTGCATTCGCTGTCGGGCACGATGGCGATCTCGGAGACGTCGCTGAAGGACACCGCGCTGATGACGATCGCCGACATCAACAAGAGCGGCGGCGTGATGGGCCGCAAGCTCGAGCCGGTGGTGGTCGATCCCGCGTCGAACTGGCCGCTGTTCGCGGAGAAGGCGCGCCAGCTGCTCACGCAGGACAAGGTCGCGTGCGTGTTCGGTTGCTGGACGTCGGTGTCGCGCAAGTCGGTGCTGCCGGTGTTCGAGGAACTGAACGGCCTCCTCTACTACCCGGTGCAGTACGAAGGCGAGGAAATGTCGCGCAACGTGTTCTACACGGGCGCGGCACCCAACCAGCAGGCGATCCCGGCCGTCGAGTACCTGATGAGCGCGGAAGGCGGCGGCGCGAAGCGCTTCTTCCTGCTCGGCACGGACTACGTGTATCCGCGCACGACCAACAAGATCCTGCGCGCGTTCCTGAAATCGAAGGGCGTGAAGGACGCCGATATTCAGGAGGTCTACACGCCGTTCGGCCACAGCGACTACCAGACCATCGTCGCGAACATCAAGACCTTCTCGCAAGGCGGCAAGACGACCGTGATCTCGACGATCAACGGCGACTCGAACGTGCCGTTCTACAAGGAGCTCGGCAACCAGGGGATCAAGGCGACCGACGTGCCGGTCGTCGCGTTCTCGGTCGGCGAGGAAGAGCTGCGCGGGATCGACACGAAGCCGCTCGTCGGCCACCTCGCCGCGTGGAATTACTTCATGTCGGTGAAGAACCCGACCAACACGAAGTTCAAGGACCAGTTCGCCGCGTGGGTGAAGGCGAACAACCTGCCGGGCGGCGCGAAGCGCGTAACCAATGACCCGATGGAAGCGACCTATGTCGGTATCCACATGTGGAAGCAGGCCGTCGAGAAGGCGAAGAGCACCGACGTCGACAAGGTGCGCGTCGCGATGATCGGCCAGACCGTCGCCGCGCCGTCGGGCTTCACGCTCACGATGGACGGCAATCATCACCTGCACAAGCCGGTGATGATCGGCGAGATCCGCGGCGACGGGCAGTTCAACGTCGTGTGGAAAACCAAGACCGCGGTGCGTGCGCAGCCGTGGAGCCCGTACATCGCGGGCAACCAGGGCAAGCCGGACGTCGTCAGCTCGATCCCGGCGTTCCTGCGCCGGCAGCGCGCGGCGCTGGCCTGATGCAGGGTGGCGCGTCGCGCTTCACGCGCGACGTGCCGCTCGCACACCGATGCCGATATCGAAGCACCGGTCGCGCTTGCCGTGATGAACCGCCCGCGCCCGCGCATCGCCGCCGGCATCCGCTTCCCCTCGCCCGACAGGATTTCCCGATGCCTACACGCTTTCGCCGAGCCGCCGTCGCAATCGTCGCGTGCGCCGCCCTCGCGGGCGGGCTGCCACGCGCCGCGTTCGCGCTGACGGCTACCGATACCGCCGCGCTCGCCGGCGACGATTTCGACGCGAAGACGGCCGCGATCGAACGGCTCGCCGCCGACTCCGATCCGCGCGCCGTCGCGCTGCTCAACGCGCTGTCGACCGGCGACGCGCTCGCGACCGGCGACGGCCGCCTGCTGATCCAGACCGGCGACACCGCGCACGATGCGCTCACGCAAGCCGCGACGCCGGCCGGCGATGCGCAGCCGGTGATGCTGAACAACCTGCTGCGCACGAAGATCGCGGGCGCACTGTCGGGCCTCGCGCTCGCGTCGCCCGACGTCGCCGCGCGGCGCGACGCGATCGACGCGCTGCTGAAGACGCCCGACCCGGCGCTCAAGCCGATGATCGATCGCGCGCGCGCAAAGGAAACCGATCCCGCGCTGAAGCGCCGCCTCGACGCCCTGTGGGCGATCGCCGCGCTGCACGACGCCGATCCGGCGAAGCGCCTGGAAGCCGTGCAGGTGGTGGCGGCGCGCCGCGACCTCGACATGATCGAACAACTCCGCCCGCTCGTCGCGAAGAACGCGGACGGCAGCTATGCGGAGCCCGACGCGCGCGTACGCGACGCCGCGCAGCAAGGGCTCGATGCACTGCACACGCTGCAGCGCCGCGGCGAGATCGTCGGCACCCTGTTCGCCGGCCTGTCGCTCGGCAGCGTGTTGCTGCTCGCCGCGCTCGGCCTCGCGATCACGTACGGGCTGATCGGCGTGATCAACATGGCGCACGGCGAATTCCTGATGATCGGTGCGTACGCAACCTATGTCGTGCAGACGCTGATCCAGCGCTACGCGCCCGGCGCGTTCGACTGGTATCCGCTCGTCGCGGTGCCCGCGTCGTTCGCGGCGGCCGCGCTCGTCGGCATCGTGCTCGAACGGCTCGTGCTGCGACACCTGTACGGCCGCCCGCTCGAGACACTGCTCGCGACCTTCGGCGTGAGCCTGATCCTGATCCAGGCGACGCGGATGCTGTTCGGCGCGCAGAACGTGCAGGTCGTGAACCCGTCGTGGATGAGCGGCGGCGTGACCGTGATGCAGAACCTGATCCTGCCGTACAACCGGCTCGCGATCCTCGCGTTCGCACTCGCGGTGGTGTTCGTCGCGTGGGCCGTGCTGACGAAGACGCGGCTCGGCCTGTTCGTGCGTGCCGTCACGCAGAACCGCCGGATGGCCGCGTGCGTCGGCGTGAAGACCGCGCGCGTCGACATGTACGCGTTCGCATTCGGCGCCGGCATCGCGGGCCTCGGCGGCTGCGCGCTGTCGCAGATCGGCAACGTGGGCCCCGACCTCGGCCAGAACTACATCATCGATTCGTTCATGGCGGTCGTGCTCGGCGGTGTCGGCCAGATCGCCGGCACCGTGCTCGGCGGCTTCGGGCTCGGCCTCGCGAGCAAGGCGATCGAGCCGTTCTGGGGCGCCGTGCTCGCGAAGATCGCGGTGCTCGTGATGATCGTGCTGTTCATCCAGAAACGTCCTCAGGGCATGTTCGCCCTGAAGGGCCGCAGCGCGGAGGCTTGACGTGACTTCATTCACCCACTCGTTGTCGAACCCGGCCGCTGATGCGTCGACGCCGGCTGCCGCCGCACGCGCGGCCGACGGTTTCGCGCTCGGCTTGCCGCCCCGCCCCGCGCTGCTGTCGCGGCGCGCGTGGCTCGCGCTGATCGCGCTGTGTGTCGCAATCGGCATCGGCGTGCCGCTCGCCGCGCTCGTCGCGCCCGAGTCGAGCGCGTTCCATCTGTCCGCGTACGCGATGACGCTCACCGGCAAGCTGATGTGCTACGCGATCGCCGCGCTCGCGCTCGATCTCGTGTGGGGCTACTGCGGGATCCTGAGCCTCGGCCATGGCCTCTTCTTCGCGCTCGGCGGCTATGCGATCGGCATGTACCTGATGCGCGAGATCGGCCGCGACGGCAAGTACGGCAGCGACCTGCCCGACTTCATGGTGTTCCTCGACTGGCACCAGTTGCCGTGGTACTGGAGCGGCACGCAGCATCTCGCATGGGCGCTGCTGCTGGTCGTGCTCGTGCCGGCCGTGCTCGCCTGGGTGTTCGGCTTCTTCACGTTCCGCTCGCGCGTGAAGGGCGTGTACCTGTCGATCATCACGCAGGCCATGACGTTCGCCGCGATGCTGCTGTTCTATCGCAACGAGACGGGCTTCGGCGGCAACAACGGCTTCACCGACTTCAAGCGCATCGCGGGCTTCGCGATCACGTCGCCCGGCACGCGCACGGTGCTGTTGCTGCTGACGTTCGCGACGCTGGTGCTCGCGTTCATCGCCGCGCGCGCGATCGTCACGAGTAAGCTCGGGCGTGTTGTCACCGCGGTGCGCGACGGTGAGACGCGGCTGATGTTCCTCGGCTACAGCCCGCTCGCGTACAAGCTGTTCGTGTGGACCGTGTCGGCCGTGCTGTGCGGCATCGCGGGCGCGCTGTATGTGCCGCAGGTCGGCATCATCAACCCCGGCGAGATGTCGCCGGGCAACTCGATCGAGATGGCGATCTGGGTCGCGGTGGGCGGGCGCGGCACGCTGATCGGTCCGATCGTCGGCGCGTTCGCGGTGAACGGCGCGAAGAGCCTGTTTACCGCGTACTTCGCCGAATACTGGCTGTTCTTCCTCGGCCTGATCTTCGTGCTCGTGCCGCTGCTGCTGCCGCGCGGGATCATGGGCCTCGTCGAAACCGTGCTCGCGAAGGGGAAACGCGCATGAACGGAACGGCCCTCTACCAATTCACGCCGCCGCCCGAGGACGAACTGCTGGCCGTCAGCGGCACCGCATCGATGGGGCGCGTGGTGCCGCCCGGCATCGACACGTCGCACGGCACGATCCTCTACCTCGAGGACATCGAGGTGAGCTTCGACGGCTTCCGTGCGCTGAAGAAGCTGTCGCTCGCGATCGACGCAGGCGAGCTGCGCTGCGTGATCGGCCCGAACGGCGCCGGCAAGACGACGATGATGGACGTCATCACCGGCAAGACGCGCCCCGACGCAGGCAAAGTGTTTCTCGGCCAGACGCTCGACCTCGCGCGGATGAACGAGCCCGAGATCGCGCGCGCGGGCATCGGCCGCAAGTTCCAGAAGCCGACCGTGTTCGAGCAGCATCCGGTGTGGGAGAACCTCGAGCTCGCGATGCAGACCGACAAGGGCTGGCTCGCGTCGCTGCGGGCCCGGCTCGACCGATCCGCGCAGGCGAAGATCGAGGAGACGCTCGTACTGATCGGCCTCGAAAGCCACGCATTCCGCGCGGCCGGCGAACTGTCGCACGGGCAGAAGCAGCGGCTCGAGATCGGCATGCTGCTGATGCAGCGCCCCGCGCTGCTGCTGCTCGACGAGCCGGCGGCCGGGATGACCGACCACGAGACGATGGAGCTCGCCGAGCTGCTGAACACGCTGCGCGGCACCTGCTCGATGATGGTCGTCGAGCACGACATGGAATTCGTCGCGGCGCTCGCGGGCGACACCGGCCGCGTGACGGTGATGGCCGAAGGCGCGGTGCTCGCGCAGGGCACGCTCGACCAGGTCAAGCGCGACGACGCGGTGATCGAGTCTTATCTCGGACGATGATGCGATGCTGAAGATCGAAGCACTGAATCAGTACTACGGCGGCAGCCATATCCTGCGCAACGTGAACCTCGCCGCCGACGACGGCAAGCTCACCGTGCTGCTCGGCCGCAACGGCGTCGGCAAGAGCACGCTGCTGCGCTGCGTGATGGGCGTCGTCGCCGCGAAGAGCGGCAGCGTGTCGTGGCGCGGCACGGCGCTCGGCGCGTTGCCGCCGTATGCGCGCGTCGCGGCCGGGCTCGCGTACGTGCCGCAGGGCCGCGACATCTTTCCGCGTCTGACCGTCGAGGAAAACCTGCTCGTCGGCGCGGCGAGCCGCAAGGCGCCGTCGAAGGTGCCCGACCGCATCTACGACCTGTTCCCGGTGCTCAAGGACATGCGCGCGCGGCGCGGCGGCGACCTGTCGGGCGGCCAGCAGCAGCAGCTCGCGATCGGCCGCGCGCTGATGAGCGAGCCGCAGCTGCTGATCCTCGACGAGCCGACCGAGGGCATCCAGCCGTCGATCATCCAGGACATCGGCCGCACGCTGCGCCAGCTCGTCGACGAATCGAACCTGACGGTGCTGCTCGTCGAGCAGTATTACGATTTCGCGCGCTCGATCGCGGACCGTTACTGGGTGATGAGCCGCGGCGAGATCGTCGCGGGCGGAGACGGGCGCGACATGGAAACGAACGGCGTGCGGGAGTTGATCGCGGTGTGACGCCCGGCACGGCAGCGGGCACGGGCGACCGGTTCGCGGTGCGGCCGCACGCGGCGCTTTCAACGAACGCGGCATCTGCATTATTGTTCCGGTAGCATCCACGTTCTTCGCGCCCGTTTCCGTCGTTTCCCGCTCGCCGCCGATGTCCGCCTCCGATTCCCACGCCTCGCTGTCCCGCCCCGCCGTCGCCAAATCGTGGCGCGGCCGCCTCGAACTCGGCTTCGAGCGGCACGGCGCGCGCACGACACTCGCGCACCGGCTGCACGACGGCCCGCTGCGCGTGCAGCGGCCGCTGTACCCGGAAGGCGACGCGATCTGCCATGCGGTGATCGTCCACCCGCCGGGCGGCGTCGCGGGCGGCGACCGGCTCGACATCGACATCGCGCTCGGCGACGGCACGCATGCGGTGCTGACGACGCCCGGCGCGACCAAGTGGTACAAGTCGAACGGGCTGGACGCGACACAGCGCATCGGCATCACGGTCGGCGAACACGCGAAACTCGACTGGCTGCCGCAGAACAACCTGTTCTTCGACGCGGCGCACGCGTCGCTCGACTTCACGGTCAAGCTCGGTGCGGGCGCCAGTGCGATCGGCTGGGACGCGTCGCAGCTCGGCCGGCAGGCGGCCGGCGAAACCTGGTCGACGGGCCGCATCGCGTCGACTTCGGCGCTCGTCGACGCCGGCGGCCGGCTGCTATGGACCGAACGCGCGCTGCTCGATGCACGCGACCCGCTGCGCGGCGCGCTGCAGGGTCTCGCCGGCTTTCCGGCATACGGCACGCTGTGGGCCGCCGGCGCCGCGTGCGACGCCGCGCTCGCCGAATCGCTCGCCGCGCGGATGCCGTTCGACGCCACGCTGCGCGCGGGCGCCACCTGCGTGACGCCGGGCGTCGTGCTGGTGCGCGCGCTGTCGACCTCGATGGAAGCGCTGCAACGCTACTTCACCGACTGCTGGCTGCATCTGCGGCCTGTCGTGCACGGCGTCGACGCACGACCGCTGCGCCTCTGGCAAACCTGAGCGTGGTCGCGCCACGCACCGTTTCGGCGCGGCGTCGCGGCGAGCGCCGCACGTTGTTCATGCATCGCGCACCACGAACGCGCATCGCACTGCGTTCCATGCACATGGCACGCGCCTTGCTCCTTACATAACTGATACACGACGCACGCAAAACAGCGCGGTGCTACGATGATCCGCGCGTCCACCCGGTGCGTGCGCACCGATAAAAATTACGCTTTCCTGAACGTTTTCTTTCATGAAACTGACTCCCCGAGAGAAGGACAAGCTGCTGATCTTCACGGCGGCGCTGCTGGCAGAGCGCCGTCGCGCGCGCGGCCTGAAGCTCAACTATCCGGAGGCGGTCGCCTTCATCACCGCCGCGCTGATGGAAGCCGCGCGCGACGGCAAGACGGTCGCCGAGGTCATGCATTACGGCACGACGCTGCTCACGCGCGACGACGTGATGGACGGCGTGCCCGAGATGATTCCCGACATCCAGGTCGAGGCGACCTTCCCCGACGGCACGAAGCTCGTGACCGTCCACCATCCGATTCCGTGAGGCACCCCGCATGATCCCCGGCGAAATCCTCACCGACGACGGCGAGCACGAACTGAACGCGGGCCGCGAAACGCTCACGCTGACGGTCGCGAACACGGGCGACCGCCCGGTCCAGGTCGGCTCGCACTACCACTTCTTCGAAGTCAACGACGCGCTGTCGTTCGATCGCACGGCCGCGCGCGGCTTTCGCCTGAACATCGCGGCCGGCACGGCCGTGCGCTTCGAGCCGGGCCAGACGCGCACCGTCGAGCTGGTTGCGCTGGCGGGCGAGCGCGCCGTCTACGGTTTTCAGGGCAAGGTGATGGGGCCGCTCTGAGCCGCTCCCGCGCTTCTCTTCAGGAACAGCACGACATGACACTACGCTTGAGCCGCCGCGCGTACGCGGAAATGTTCGGGCCGACGACGGGCGACCGCGTCCGGCTCGCCGATACCGAACTGCTGATCGAGATCGAACGCGACTTCACGACCTACGGCGAGGAAGTGAAATTCGGCGGCGGGAAAGTGATCCGCGACGGGATGGGGCAGTCGCAGCGCGTGGCCGCCGACGTGCCCGACACGATCATCACGAACGCGGTGATCCTCGATCACTGGGGCATCGTGAAGGCCGACATCGCGATCAAGCACGGCCGCATCGCCGCGATCGGCAAGGCCGGCAATCCGGACATTCAACCGGGCGTGACGATCGCGATCGGCGCCGCGACCGAAGTGATCGCCGGCGAAGGGCTGATCGTGACCGCGGGCGGCATCGACACGCACATCCACTTCATCAGCCCGCAGCAGATCGACGAGGCGCTCGCATCGGGCGTCACGACGATGCTCGGCGGCGGCACGGGGCCCGCCACCGGCACCAACGCGACGACCTGCACGCCGGGCCCGTGGCACATGGAGCGGATGCTGCAGGCCGCCGACGGCTGGCCGATCAACCTCGGCTTTCTCGGCAAGGGCAACGCGAGCCTGCCGCAGCCGCTCGTCGAACAGATCGCGGCCGGCGCGATCGGGCTGAAGCTGCACGAGGACTGGGGCACGACACCCGCCGCGATCGACAACTGTCTTTCCGTCGCCGACGACACCGACACGCAGGTCGCGATCCACACCGACACGCTCAACGAAGGCGGCTTCGTCGAATCGACGGTCGCCGCGTTCAAGGGCCGCACGATCCACACGTACCACACCGAAGGCGCGGGCGGCGGCCATGCGCCCGACATCCTGAAGGTGTGCGGCGAATCGAACGTGCTGCCGTCGTCGACCAATCCGACGCGCCCGTACACGATCAACACGCTCGACGAGCATCTCGACATGCTGATGGTGTGCCATCACCTCGATCCGTCGATCGCCGAGGATCTCGCGTTCGCCGAATCGCGGATCCGCCGCGAGACGATCGCGGCCGAGGACATCCTGCACGATCTCGGCGCGCTGTCGATGCTGTCGTCCGATTCGCAGGCGATGGGCCGCGTCGGCGAGGTGATCATCCGCACCTGGCAGACCGCGCACAAGATGAAGGTGCAGCGCGGCGCGCTGCCGGAAGACAACGCACGCAACGACAACTTCCGCGCGAAGCGCTACGTCGCGAAGTACACGATCAACCCGGCGCTCACGCACGGCATCGCGCACGAAGTCGGCTCGATCGAGCCCGGCAAGTGGGCCGACCTCGTGCTGTGGGAGCCGGCGTTCTTCGGGATCAAGCCGTCGATGATCCTCAAGGGCGGGATGATCGCGATGGCGCAGATGGGCGACCCGAACGCGTCGATTCCCACGCCGCAGCCGGTCCACTATCGCGAGATGTTCGCCACCCGCGGCGGGGCGCTCGCGCGCACGTCGCTGACCTTCGTGTCGCAGATGGCCGCCGATGCGGGCATCGCGGAACGCTACGGCCTCGCGAAGCGGATCGTGCCGGTGCGCAACTGCCGCAACGTGACGAAGGCCGACATGATCCACAACGCATGGCGCCCGTCGATCAGCGTCGATCCCGAAACCTACGACGTGATCGCCGACGGCCAGTTGCTCACCTGCGAGCCGGCCACGGTACTGCCGATGGCGCAGCGTTATTTCCTGTTCTGATATCCGGTTTTTCGTTTCATGCGCACCCTCGACAAACGCATTGCCCCGAACGTGAAACTCGCCGCGTCGCTCGTCGCGCGCGCGCCGACGCTCACGCTCGCCTACGACGCCCGCTGCAAGAGCCGCCTCGCGGCGACGCTCGACACCGGCGAGGACGTTGCGGTCCTGCTGCCGCGCGGCACGATCCTGCGCGACGGCGACGTGCTCGTCGCCGACGACGGCGCGCTCGTGCGCATTGCCGCGGCGCCCGAAGCCGTGCTGCGCGTGCGCGCGGCCGATCCGCTCACGCTGATGCGCGCCGCGTACCACCTCGGCAACCGTCACACGCCGGTCGAGATCGGCGACGGCTACCTGAAGCTCGAAGCCGACCCGGTGCTCGCGGACATGCTGCGCCGGCTCGGCTCGCAGGTCGAGGAGATCCTTGCGCCGTTCCAGCCGGAAGCCGGCGCGTACGGCGGCGGCCACAAGCACGGGCACGATGCGACGTTCGCCGAGGATTACGCGCTCGCGCAGCAAGTGTTCGGCGAGCATCACGGCCACTCGCATTCGCACGACCACGACCACGACCACGACCACGACCATCAACATGGTCCCGGTTGCGCGCACGGCCACGGCCATGACCACCACTGAACTCGTCGCGCTGCTGCACCTTGCGTCGCCGGCGCTGCCGATCGGCGCGTTCAGCTATTCGCAGGGGCTCGAAGCGGCGCTCGACGCAAACCTGATCCACGACGCGGATACCGCGCGCGACTGGATCGCGAGCGGCCTGACCGACGTGCTCGCGCACGGCGAGCTGCCGTTCCTCGCGCACCAGCTCGCGCGCTGGCACGCGCACGACGCGGCGGCGCTCGTCGCCGAGAATGCGTGGTTCATCGCGAGCCGCGAATCGTCCGAACTGCGCCGCGAGACCGAACAGATGGGCTGGTCGCTCGCGCAGCTCTGCGCGTCGCTCGAATGGGGCGATGCCGCGCGCCGCATGACGCTCGCCGCGATGACGCCAATCGCGCTGCCCACTGCATTCGCATACGCAGCCGCCGCGCACGACGCGAGCGCCGAAGCGGTACTCGCCGCGTACGCATTCGGCTGGGTCGAGAACCAGACGTCCGCCGCGCTGAAGGCCGTGCCGCTCGGCCAGCTCGCCGGGCAACGCATCATCGTCGCGCTGCGCGGCGCGATCGACGCGGCCGTACGCCGCGCGCTCGCGACGCCGCCCGACGCCGTCAACACGTTCGCGCCGCAGCTCGGCATCCTGTCCGCGCGGCACGAAACCCAGTATTCGCGGTTGTTCCGCTCCTGAACCACGACGCCCCACGCCATGAACGCACCTGCTCCCTCCCCCGCCCGCCGCACGAAGAAACTGCCGCCGCTGCGCGTCGGCATCGGCGGCCCCGTCGGCTCCGGCAAGACCACGCTGCTCGAAATGCTGTGCAAGGCGATGCGCGACCAGTACGACCTCGTCGCGATCACCAACGACATCTATACGAAGGAAGACCAGCGGCTGCTGACGGTCGCGGGCGCGCTGCCCGAGGAACGCATCATGGGCGTCGAGACGGGCGGCTGCCCGCACACGGCGATCCGCGAGGATGCGTCGATCAATCTCGAGGCCGTCGACCGGATGCTGTCGCGCTTTCCCGATACCGACATCGTGTTCATCGAATCGGGCGGCGACAATCTCGCGGCGACCTTCAGCCCCGAGCTGTCGGACCTGACGATCTACGTGATCGACGTCGCGGGCGGCGAGAAGATTCCGCGCAAGGGCGGCCCCGGCATCACGAAGTCCGACCTGCTCGTGATCAACAAGACGGATCTCGCGCCGCTGGTCGGCGCGAACCTCGACGTGATGGCGTCCGACACGAAGAAGATGCGCGGCGAGCGGCCTTACGTGATGACGAACCTGAAAGCGCTCGAAGGCGTCGCGGACGTCATCGCGTTCATCGAGAAGAAAGGCCTGCTGACGGTCTGAGCAGCGCGGCGGCGCGATACGGTGCCGCCACGCATGCCCACGGCGGCATTGCGCCGCCTTTCCCTACTCGTCGGACGTGTCCTGCGCATCCTGCAGCGCGCGCCCGCCACGCTCGGCGGGCGGCAGCAGTGCCGCGAGCACGTCGACCGTGCGTGCGGTCGCGCCGCGGTGGCGCGACGCGAACGCCGCGCCGGCCGCGCCCATCGCGATGCGCCGCGCCTTGTCGGCGAACAGCGCATCGAGCACGTGCGCGAGATCGAGCGGATCCTCGACCTGCAGCGCCGCACCGGCGGCGACCGCGTCGGCGGTCGCCTGCGTGAAGTTGAACACGTGCTTCCCGATCAGCACCGGCACGCCGACCGCGCATGCTTCGATCAGGTTCTGGCCGCCGAGCGGCAGCAGGCTGCCGCCGATGAACGCGATGTCGGCCGCCGCGTAATACGCGCCGAGCTCGCCCATCGAATCGCCGAGCAGCACCGTCACGTCGTCCGGCAGCGGCTCGGCAGCCGGCCTGCCGGATGCGAGCGCCACCTTGTCGGCCGCCCAGACGGAGCGCCGCACGCACTTGGGCCCGCTGCGCTCGACGAGCGCCTCGACCTCCGCGAAGCGCTGCGGATGACGCGGCACGAGCACCAGCAGCGCACCGGGCGTGCGCATCGCCGCGAAGGCGTCGAGCACCAGCGCTTCTTCGTTCTCGCGCGTGCTCGCGGCAACCCACACGGGCCGCGCGCCAATCGCGTCGCGCCACGCATGGCCGCGCGCCGCGAGTTCGGGCGGCGTCGCCATGTCGAACTTGAGGTTGCCGAGCACGGTCACGTTGCGTGCGCCGAGCGACGTCAGCCGCTCCGCGTCGGCCGGGCTCTGCGCGAGCACGCGCGAGAAGCCGCCGAACACGTCGTGCGTCGCCGCGCCGAACTTCGATGCACGCCGGAAAGAACGCGCGGACATGCGCGCATTGGTGAGCACCAGCGGCACGTCCGCACGGCGGCACTCGTCGATCAGCGTGGGCCACACCTCGGTTTCCATCACGAGGCCGAGCGTCGGCCGCCACGCGCGCAGGAAACGCCGTACCGCGCCGGGCATGTCGTACGGCAGGTAGCAGCGCAGCACGCGGTCGCCGAAGATCTGTTCGCCGGTCGCGCGGCCGCTCGGCGTCATGTGCGTGAGCAGGATGCGCGCATCGGGGCGTGCGTGCATCAGCGCGTCGATCAGCGGCTGCGCCGCGCGCGTCTCGCCGACCGATACCGCATGCACCCAGATCAGCGGCGCGCGGTCGTCGCGCGAGCGGCCCGCCACGTAACCGAACCGTTCGCCGATGTGCTCGCGATAGCCGCGCTCCTTGCGCGAGCGCACGCAAAGCCGGATCACGGCGATCGGTGCGACGAGCCACCACAACGCGCGATAGATCGCCCTCAGCATGTAACAGCCCTTGTCTTGCTTCGGAGAAGATGCGCGCTCAAACCAGCGCCCTGCCCTTCAGGCGTTCGAGAATGCCGAGCGGCGCGCATTCGCGGCGGACCATCGCGTCGACCGGCAGGAAGAAGGTCTGTTCGAGCATGAACTGGCCGGACATCACAGCGTGCGAAGTCTGATCGGAGAAACATATCCACACGCTGCCCGGCGGGAACGGCATCGTCTGCTGCGGGCAGGTTTTCTGGTAGTCGAGATCGGCCTTCATGCTGTCGTGCAGGTTCAGCATCAGGTGGTCGTACGCGCTGCGCGGCGACTTCGTCACGTGCAGCAGGTTCAGCAGCCACGCAGCGCCCGGCAACTGCGGCTTGATGTGCGGCAGGAAGCGCTTCGCGACATCCTCGAACGGCTCGCCGACGCGCCACACGCGCGGCACGCCGGCCGGGTTCACGTTCGTGAACACGCGCAGGATGCGCTCGCCGTAGTTCGGTCGCGACGGGAACGCGTCGACGTGCAGCCGGCTGTCGTCCTTGCGCCACGACGTCTGGCGCGTCTCGACCTGCATCAGCCGCAGGCTCGTCGGCGCGACGCGCAGCTTGCCGCGGTATTCGGGAAAGAGGCCGTCGACGAGCGTGCCGGCCTGCTGCTGGAAACGCGCGACGAGCGCGCGCACCGCCGACTGCGTGACGCTGTCGCCGAGCACGCCGGCAAGCGCGCCGCCGTTCGGCGCGAGGCTGATGTTCTTGCGTTTCGGGTCGGCGAGCGCCGGATCGAGCAGCGCTTCCTCGCCGCCTTCGATCGCGAAGCGCAGGTGCGGGAAATACAGCACCTTGCCTTCCTCGACGGCGGCCAGCAGCTGCTCGCGCGGCGCCGACAGGTTGTGTCCGCTCCAGTCGGCGGACGGGACTTCGATGATCTGGGATTCGCTCATGTTCGGTTCGCGTGGGTTCGCGCGTGTGACAGCGTTACAGGAGACCGAAGCCCGCGAGCGCCGACTTCACCTGCGCGATCGACGGGGGTTGCCCCGCCGTGCCGAGATTGACGACGTTCGGCGACCAGTAGCCGCCGGTCCGCCAGGCCGTCGCGAAATTGTACAGTTCGACCGTCGGACGCTTCAGCGCGGCCGCGATGTGAACCAGACCTGTATCAACCCCGACGGTCGCGGCCGCGCCGTCGATCAGCCCGACCACCGCCGGCAGCGACAGCCGCGGCGGCACGATCGCCGCCGCGCCGAACTCCTTCGCGAGCCGCTCGCTGGTCGCGCGCTCCGCGTCGTTGCCCCACGGCAGCACGAGCGACGCGCCGCGCCGTACGAGCGCCTGGCCGAGTTCGATCCACGCGGCGTCCGGCCACTGCTTGTCGGCACGCGACGTCGCATGGACGAACACCACGTACGGCACCGGCAGGTTCAGGCCGAGCGCGGCCACCGCGAGCGCCGCCGCGCGCGTATCGAGGCCGAAGTCGACCGGATCGGCCGGCGTTGGCGCCGGGTCGCCCAGCGCGGCGGCGACGAGTTGCCGCGAGCGCTCGACGACATGCGTGCGCGGCGCGATCGGCACGCGCTTGCGATAGATGAAGCGCACCGGCCACTCGTAGCCGGCGCCGTCGGTACGATTGCCGAGCCCGACGAGCGGGCCGCGCGCCCAGCTGGCGACCCAGGCCGTCTTGATGAGGCCCTGGCAGTCGATCACGAGGTCGTATTGCTCGGCCGCAAGGCGCCGGCGGAACGTGCGAATCTCGCGCCACGTGGCGCCGGAGAACGGCTTCTTGCGCCAGCGGCGCAGCGAGAACGGCAGCACGTTGCGCACGCCGTCGACGAGCTTGACCAGGTCGACGAAGCTTTCCTCGACGAGCCAGTCGATCTGCGCATCGGGGTGGCGGCGCCGGATATCGGCGATCACCGGCATGTTGTGCACGACGTCGCCCAGCGACGACACGCGTACGATCAGGATCTTTTGCACGCTGAAAAAACGCCGGCAGGCAGCCGGCGACAGGCAGAAAGACGCGATTTTATCGCGCCCGGGGGGCCGATCAGGCGAAAAACTGAGGTCGGACTGAATTAGTAGCGGTCACCCGGTTCACGAGCAGTTGATAGGTCAACGCACAGTGTTACGACCCGCGATCAGTGTGGCGAATCAGACCTGCAGGCGGCCGGCGAGTCGCGACAGCGCGAAACACGTCCTGCGTGACCAGATGTTTCGTCACCCGTTCGCTCATCGCGTAACCGGCGATTTCACCGCGGTGCGGGTCCCTCAGGCCGGCAGGACACAACCAACCCTCATCGATCGCGATAGAGGTGATGTCACCAGACTTGATTGGGCATCGTCACCGAGACATCTTGGTTCAGCGGATTCGACGCGACAGGCAGGCCGTGCTTCGAATTCGTCGTGGCCTTGAACCGGCGCTTCTGCTTGGCAGCGCTGTCCCGGTTTTCTGCGCAGCCTCTTGACCCGGGGCAAGCCGATTCGCACGTCACGTTCCTCCAGATGTCACCGCAGGCGCTCGGGCCTAAAACTTTCCCGGATTCGCCGGTGGACCGTGAGCACCTCCGCTTCCAGGGCGAAGTTCCTGCTACGTTCTTTCGGGCGACTTGCGCTTGAGCCATACATGGTGGCCGCTCACCGGTACGCCCAGCACTCGGCACACTGGCGGCACGGGGTAGTCTCGTCGCATTTGTTCAATCCGCACCTCACCTCGACGCCTTCGCGAAGTACGTCTCGAACCTTTTGAGGAGATCGCGCTCCGTTCTGACCTCGACCAGCTAACGCTTGACCTGTGCCAGCTCGGCCTCCATTTCTGTCAGTGGCTTCCGGTGTCGGTCGACGACATCTTTCAGCTTGCCGGCCTTCGTCGCCCCCCGCCCCCGGTTTGCCAGCATCTTGATCTGCCCCTCACCCTCTCCTGCCCCGTTTCACCACTCCTCGCGCGGCAAGGATCCGCAGGGTTTCAGGCGATAGTTTTGTGTCATCCGCAAGTGATAAACTCCGCGCACCTTTCGTAATACATCGTAACTTTTTTAATACGTCGTAATATTAAAGGCGCTCGCCGAGCCCGGCTCCTCGTCGCTCGATTCATCTAAACCTATTTCTCTAACACTCGCGCAGTCACATGTTCGTAGTATTCGATAGTGTTGCAAGCAGATTGCTGCTGGTCGGTTCGGTGCTCATTCTCGCGGCATGCGGCCACGGTACCGACGATGAAACACAGGGGACGCCCGCTCCGCCCGTCGCCATGCCCGTTCCGGCGCCAGGATCCGACCCTGCCGATGTTCTCGTCTACGGTGCGACGCCTGGCGGTATATCCGCGGCACTGGAAGCCGCGAAATTGAAAAAGCGGGTCGTCATTCTGGAACCGACGAAACACGTCGGTGGCATGACGACGAGCGGGATCGGCGTGACAGACGCTTATCCCCAGGATCGTCTATGGGCAATGGGCGGTTTCGCGCATCGTTTCGTCGACACGGTAAACACGCGCTACGGGAAGACCTGGACGATGGGCGGCATATTTCACGAGCCGCATGTCGCCGAGAGCATTCTGCTGAAGATGCTTGCCGACGCCCCGTCCGTTTCCGTCGAATACGGTGCCGAACTGGCGAGCGTTCAAACCGATAATCACGAGATCAAGGTCGTCCAGACGAGCAACGGACATAGTTACGCGGCGAAGATATTCATCGATGCGAGCTACGAAGGCGATTTGCTCGAGAAGGCCGGCGTCGACCATACGCTCGGGCGCGAAGCGAAATCACAATATGGCGAACCCCTCGCCGGCGTTGGCCCCATTTCCATCAAGGACGGGGCGCGCGTGGATCCCTACGTTGTGCCAGGTCACCCGGACAGCGGATTGCTTCCGCATGTGGCGCCCAACAATCTCGGCGCGCCGGGCACGGCAGACTCGGCCGTGCAGGCATATGGCTATCGACTTTGCCTCACTGCGGATAAGGGAAACCAGATTCCCGTCGTCAAACCGGCCAACTACGATCCCAAGGAATTCGAACTGCTGGGGCGCGTCGCCGTGGCTCACCCGGAAATCGTCAAGACGTTCAACTACATCGCCAACGTTCCGATTCCCAACAACAAGTTCGACGTCAATAGCCTCGGCCTGCTATCTACGGACGAGATCGAGGGAAGCGCGGAGTATGCCAATGCGAATGCGAACGGTCGTCGTCAAATCGAGGCGGAGCACAAGCGTTATACGCTGGCGCTCCTGACGTTTCTCGCGACGGATCCCCGCATTCCGCCTAACGTACGCGAAGACGTTCGCTCGTGGGGGTTCTGCAAGGACGAGTTCCAGGATAACGGCGGGTTCCCATGGCGCCTTTATGTACGGGAGAGTCGCCGGATGGTCGGTAGCTACGTGATGACACAGCACGATCTGTACACGGAAACCAGGATCCCGGATCCCATTGGTCTCGGTGCGTTCCCAATCGATCAGCATACGGTCAATCGTATTGCGGTAGACGGACAGGTCGGTACCGAAGGCGCCATTTGGCAGCCACTGCCGCGTCCGTACCCGATCTCGTATCGATCGATCACCCCCAAGTACAGCGAGATTCGGAATTTGCTCGTGCCGGTTGCACTGTCCGCGTCGCACGTCGCGTATTCATCGATACGCGTCGAGCCGACCTTCATGATTACCGGTCAGGCGGCCGGTGCCGCCGCAGCGCTCGCCATTGATTCGCGAAGCGATGTTCAAAACATCGACTATGCAAAGCTGTCCGCGATACTGGTGAACGAAGGTGCGGTGTTGGCGAACAGATGACGCCGACGGGACAGCATGGCTGCTTGTACTTTCCGAGGTTCCCGATGGAATTCTTGGTCGCCTTCACCGACTCAACCGAGAAAGTAGTCGACCCTGAACAATCCTTGAAAGCATGTACAGCCAGGCTGCAAGGTCGAAACGATACGGGAGTTGCAGGGAACGGGCATATTGGCGCGTAAAACCTGCAACTCTTTACAAGGCGACTACAACGACGTTGCGATCGACGGCAAACTCGATCGGAACTGACTCAAGGGCGCGCTGGGTGACGCAATCCACGCAGTGCTGTACGGCGCCACGCACAACCTGCGGATGATGCTGCGCAAGCTGATCCACGATGGACGTCTTACGCTGCTCGGTTTCCGCTAGACACCTTGAATTCACCTGGTGCCTGATTGGCTCATGTCCGGTGCGCCGCCAGACAGGACGCCACCTTTTGCGCGAACTACATTCCTGCAAGGATCAACTATCTGCCTGTTCAAATATTCGAGCGCCGCCGATAAAGCCACCGCCAAGGGGAGCGTGAACCAGAACAACGTCCAGCCAGTTGCCTTCGTAGAAAGAATGAGCTGGATGGCGAAGGCAGCCTGATAGTGGATGAGATAGATCGGGTAAGACAGGCCTCCGATATTTCGATCGATCCATCTGAAATAGCGCCCTTCCGTCGCGGACGCGATGAAGAAGAATGCCACCGCGAATCCCGCCAGATTCATGTAGTAAGGGATTCCTGCAGCATCGAGCGGGAGGAAATGCAGCGCACATATAAATCCTGCGTACAGGAGCGTAGCGGTAACCGAGGCATGCGTAGTGACGGAAGCCCGACATGCCTTGACTGCGAAATAGAGGCATATTCCGATGCCGTACGGAAGTGCAGCCGCAGGTATCGCATATATCCGCTCGTTCACGTCATGAGCCATCGCAACATGGAACAACACGCCGACAAGCAGGCACAGCACGCCGGTTTTGATGTTGCGCGCAGCACCCAATGCGAGCATCACGTACATCGCAAATTCAACGGCTAGCGCCCATGCCGGCGGCACGATGTGCGATACGCTCGGCTTGCCGGGCAGGGGAAAATCCGGGCGCCAGTACCAGTTCATGACCAAGCGAGCCCACGATCGCAGTGAGTCGGGCAACAGAAAATTTCGGTGATATGCCTCCGCAAGCGTGGGCTCAAGGGCAATCAGCAAAACCGACATGCCAGCTGCAATCCAGTACATCGGATAGAGCCTCAGGAATCGGTTCAGGAAGAATCGAAAGAATCCCGATGATCCGAACCCATAATTGCGATGGAGCGTTGCGGTCATCAGATAGCCACTGATCACAAAGAACGTCGACACGGCATATGTTGCCGTGAGATCAGTCCATCGCCCTAGATGGGCGGCCATGACGATCAGCGCAAGAAAGGTGCGGAGTGCTCCGAGCATGTTGACGGGTCGAATCGGGAAGGGGCGCAAGCGCATGTTGCGGGTTGCGCCAATTTTCTCACACCACGAATCGCCCCCGGTCCACTCATCGTGCGCTGATCACAATCGGCCGCAGAACCGGTTCAGCATACCGTCTCACTCGGTTGCGTGCAGGATCTCGAGACGTGGCCGCATCAAGGGGCCGGATTAGACACTGGCGAGCGGCGGGGATGCTTACGCCGATTTCTCCCCGCGGGAACATTTGGTTTCGTAAATTAATTACGCCCGGCGAATCGCCTCGCCGCAAGCTTTAGCCTAAGGTCGAGGTTATATAGCTTTCGTCGAATTTGATTCTTGACCCGCCGCAGGCCACCTTCTTTCCAGATTTTCTTGGACGGCAGATTGAGATCGTGCGGCCTCCGGATTCGCCGGGCCGGCTTCTCGATGATCATGAACTGATCATCCCCCCGGTCGGACAATTCATAGCTTGAGTTCCTCATGAACTCTTCAACCGGACTGAAATCCCATAAATGCCATACAAACTCGGCGTTATGTTCAACGATCTCAAATCCGGCATATTCAACGATCTGACGCATTTCGTGTTTCGTGAACTCACGGAAGTGCCAGTCATACATCAATGGCACTTGTTGCATCATCGCCCGCTGAATTGCCCATAGGCTGGCCGCATTCGGAGTTGATATTAGCGCACGCCCCCCAACGCGAAGAACCCTGTAGACCTCATCGAGGAAAAAGAATATTCCGTTCAGCGTCGTCGCCTGCCGATAAGAAATATCCGAAATATGTTCAATGACCTCGGTACAGATTATGTTGTCGACTGAATTGTCAGCAAAAGGAAGCGGATCATATCGCAGGTCGCTTTCGGTGCCGTGGACGGTTGAGCCTGGAAAGAACGACCATATCACTTTGGAGCTCAAGTATTCGAGGCTACCGATTTCGACACAATACCCTCGGTGAAGCTCGAACGCTTTCATGTATTCGACCGTCAACGCGAAACGCCTTGTATCGAAATGAAGACCTCCGCCGCCGACGCCGAGACGTCGGCCCTCCTCGTCGACGCGCCTCGTCGCTTCGGTGATTGTCTCCTGATTTATATATGGTGAATCGAACCTCGCTCCTGCGGCAATCGTTTCCATATGTCAATGCTCTGTTGACAGCTGGTGGGGATGTTCGGACTGGACATTGTGTAGCATCCTCCGCCATTTCTGACTTGCGCCAACCAACGCAGTGATGACAGGGCGCAAACCCGTCTCTGTGTTAGCCGCCTTGTCGGCATACTCCACATCGATCGAATGAGTCAGATATTCGGAATAGCCATGAATGCCAGCCCGGGAGCCTTTAGACTCGTCGAATACCCAGATATTCCCGTATTTGCGCGCTATCTGACCCGCCTGGATTCCGGATCCGATATGAACCTATATAAATAAAGTCGATGATTCGGGTGTGAATCAGGCAGGCGAAGGCGAGGAAACGAAATTCGGTCAGCGTTTGGGGCAAGCGTTCACCGCCGCGCGCGAGGAGTTGAAATTGCGAGGTCCATGCGAAGCTGCACTCGACTTCGACATTGCCACCCCGCCCAACGCAACGCGCTCGATCTGATCAGGCAGGCGTGGTCGTAGACAGAACCCGGGGCCTCAAAATCACATCGAATGCTTGCGGCACAGGGACAAACCCGCCCCGTTGCGACTGGAATTGCAGTCTAGCCGCACACAGTGCGAAAAGCGGTCTCACGCGATGCGCGTGCGCAGCTTTTCGGACCCGGCCCTGGGGGCGTTTAGCACCAGTGGCGGCCGCGCCGCCACCGGCACTCAGAACGGCAGCTTGACGTCCGGCTTCGCGGCCGTCAGCACGCGGCGGAAGTCTTCCTTGATGCGCTGGAGCCCTTCCTGCGTCTCCGACTCGAATCGCATCACGACCACCGGCGTCGTGTTCGACGAACGCGCGAGGCCGAAGCCGTCCAGGTACTCGACGCGCAGGCCGTCGATCGTCACGACTTCCTCGGCGCCGTCGAATTTCGCCTCTTTCTGCAGCTTGTCGATCAGGCGGAAGTTCTCGCCTTCGTCGAGCCAGAGCTGCAATTCGGGCGTGCTCATCGCATTCGGCAGGCCGTTGAGCAGCGCGCTCGGATCGGCCGTCTTCGCGAGGATCTCGAGCAGGCGCGCGCCCGTGTAGAGACCGTCGTCGAAGCCGTACCAGCGATCCTTGAAGAACACGTGGCCGCTCATTTCGCCGGCGAGCGGCGCACCCGTCTCACGCAGCTTCGCCTTCACGAGCGAGTGGCCCGTCTTCCACATCAGCGGCTCGCCGCCCTTCGACTTCACCCATTGCGCGAGGTGGCGCGTGCACTTCACGTCATAGATGATCTGCGCGCCCGGGTTGCGCGACAGCACTTCTTCCGCGAACAGCATCAGCTGGCGGTCCGGATAGATGATCTGGCCGTCCTTCGTGACGACGCCGAGGCGGTCGCCGTCCCCGTCGAACGCGAAGCCGATCTCGGCGTCGGTGTCCTTCAGCGCCTGGATCACGTCCTGCAGGTTTTCCGGGTGCGCGGGATCGGGGTGGTGGTTCGGGAACGTGCCGTCGATGTCGGTGAAGCGCTCGACGAGCTCGCAGCCGAGCGCCTTGAACAGGCGCGTCGCGAGCGGGCCGGCCACGCCGTTGCCGGCGTCGACGACGAGCTTCATCGGGCGGGCCGGCTTGATGTCGCCGACGATGCGCGCGATGTATTGGTCGGCCACGTCGAACTGTTCGTACGAGCCGTTGCCCGTCTCGAAACGCTCGTCGACGATGCGTTGGTACAGCGCCTGGATCTGCTCGCCGTAGATCGCGGCGCCGCGCAGCACCATCTTGAAGCCGTTGTAGTCGGGCGGGTTGTGGCTGCCCGTGACGACGATGCACGAATCGACGCGACGCTCGCCGCCCTTCAGCGCGAGCGGGACGTTCGCCGCGAAATAGCCGACCGGAGTGGGCACCATGCCGACGTCGACGACATCGACGCCCGCCGCACGCAGGCCGTCGGCCAGCGCGCCGACGAGGTCCGGCCCCGACAGGCGGCCGTCGCGCGCGACGACGACCGCATCGCCGCCCTGCGCGCGCACTTCGCTGCCGAATGCCCGGCCGATCCCGCGCGCGGTGTCGGTGTCGAGCGTCTTACCGACCACGCCACGAATGTCATATGCCTTGAAGATGGATTGGGAGATCATCGATTCTCTTCTCTCTCAGTTGCGTGCATGGAAAATTGTCTGGCCTGCGTGGCGGCCTCTCGCCGGTGCCGCGCATGATACATGCCTGGCCGGCACGGAGCGAAACCGCAGGTACGCAACGGCGGGAGCGACCCCGATCCCACTTATAATCGCGGGTTTCGATGACGCGCATGCCGCCCATTTTAATGCCTAGCCGTCCCGCCGCCGCCAACCTGCAGCCCCCGGGCGCCCTGCCGGCTGCCTTGCGCACACGCCGCTGCCGCGCATGCTGAAGCGCTTCGGCAACCCGGATGTCGCGAAGGCCGTCGCGAATCTCGTCTGGCTGGGGCTCGAACGGCTCACGCAGATCGGCGTCGCGATCGCGATCAGCGGCCTGCTGGCCCGTTATTTCGGGCCAGATGTGTTCGGCAAATGGCAGTATGCGAATACGCTCCTCCTGGTACTGGCGCCGCTCACCTGGGTGTGCGGCGCGGAAATCCTCGTCCCGACCATCGTCCAGCACCCGCCCGCCCAGCTCGGCGCGGTGCTCGGCAGCGCATTCGCACTGCGCATCGCCGTCTCCGCCGCCGCGCTCGTCGCGACCTGGATCGCGATCGCCGCGGGCGCCTTCGATCCGCTGGTCGGCGCGATGCTCGCGGGCCTCGCGGTCACGATGGTGTTCCGCGAGCCTTTCGTCGGCGTCATCAACGCGTGGCTGCAGAGCATGACCTACAGCAAGCCGCAGCTCGTGACCAGCATGGTCACCGCGCTGGCGAAGGCGCTGCTCGTCTGGCTGCTGGTCCGCGCGGCCGCGGGCCCCGCCCGCTTCGCGTGGCTATGGGCGCTCGAGGCCGCCGCAATCGGCTTCGCGCTGCTGCTGTACTACCGGCATCGTAACGGCGGCGCGCTCGGCTGGACGTTCGACAAACCGCTGTTCAGGCACTTTGCGACGGCCGGCACCGTGTTCTGGCTCGGCCTCATCTGCATGTACCTGTTCCTGAAGCTCGACCGCCTGATGCTCGAGCGTCACGTATCGTTCGCCGATCTCGGCCGCTACTCGGCCGCGCAGCAGTTGAACGAGAACTGGATCACGCTCGCGCTGATGCTCGCGCAGACGATCGCGCCCGCCTTCGTCTACCGCGTGCAGGACGTCGCGCGGCTGCGCCGCAACATCGTCCGGCTGATCGCGATGACGGCCTGCCTGATGACGGCCGGCGCGCTCGTGCTCGACGCCGCCGCCCCGCTGATCGTCGGCAAGGTGTTCGGCCACGGCTACGAGGCGTCGGTCGACATCTTCCGCTGGGCGGTCTGGCTGTCGGTGCCCGCCGGCATCGAGGCGATAGGCAATCTTATCGTTCTCAAATATCAAGCAAAATTCGTGTTGCTGTCGAAATGGCTGCTCGCGCTCGCGATCGCCGCGCTCGTCAACCTGTTCGCGATCCCGCGGCTCGGCCTGTACGGCGCGCTCGTCGGGCTGGCGGCCGGCTATCTGGCCGCCGCCGCCGTCAATTTTTATTACATCCGTTTCAAGCTGCGACCATGACGTCCCCTGATTGCCCGACCCCGCTCGACGACGTGGCCGTGCTGATGCCGGCCTACAACGGGCACGACGACGTCGTTCGGACCCTCGCATCGTTTCGCGAGGACACGCCCGTGCACGTGCTGATCGTCGATGACGGCAGCACGCCGCCGATCGTCGCGCCCGACCTGCCCGGCCTCACGATCGACGTGCTGCGCATGCCGGTGAACGGCGGCATCGAGCGTGCGCTCGCGGCCGGCATCGACGCGCTCGCCGCGCGCGGTTTCCGCTATGCGGCGCGCATCGACGCGGGCGATCTCGCCGCGCCGCAGCGCCTCGCGAAGGAGCGCGCGTATCTCGCCGCCCACCCGCGCGTGGCCTGTGTCGGCATGTGGACGCAGGTCGTGTCGCGCGCCGGCGAGCCGCGCTTCATGCTGACGCCGCCCGCCGATCCGCAGACGTTGCGCCGCACGCGCTTCCTGCGCTCGCCGCTCGTGCATCCTTCTGTGATGTTGCGCATCGACGCCGTGCGCGAAGTGGGCAACTATCGTGCAAAGTACCGCGCGGCCGAGGATCTCGATCTTTTTTTACGGTTAATGCAACGCTACGATTGCGCGAACCTGCCGGAACTCGGCCTCTATTACGAGTTGAACGAGGGCGGGATCAGTGCGACCAAGCGCCGGCGCCAGCTGGTGTCGACGCTCACGCTGCTGCTGAGCCACTTCAACGTGCTGAACCCGTACGACTGGGCCGGCCTCGCCAAGAACCTGCTGCATTTCGTGACGCCGTACCGCACGCTGCAGCGGATCAAGCAGACGCTGTTCGCCGCGCGGCCGTCCGCGTGACGCCCATTCGGCGTATCCGGCATTTACGACGCTTTATTTATTCTTTTTTTCATGGCCGCCACCTCCCCGCTGCGCATTGCGCTCGTCTGCAACACGGCCTGGGCGATCTACACGTATCGCCACGGGCTGATCCGTGCGCTCGTCGCGCGCGGCGCCGAGGTCATCGTCATTGCGCCGCACGATCGCACGGTGCCCTTGCTCGAGCAGATGGGCTGCCGCTACGTGGCGCTCGCGGTCGCGTCGAAAGGCACGAGCCCGCGCGAGGATCTCGGCACGCTCGTCGCGCTGCTGCGTCACTACCGCGCGCTGAAGCCCGATCTCGTGTTCCATTACACGATCAAGCCGAACATCTACGGCTCGGTCGCCGCGTGGCTCGCGCGCGTGCCGTCGATCGCGGTGACGACAGGGCTCGGCTACGTCTTCATCCAGAAGAGCCGCGCGGCAAGCGTCGCGAAGCGCCTGTACCGGTTCGCATTCCGCTTCCCGCGTGAAGTGTGGTTCCTGAACCGCGACGATCTCGCGACCTTCACCGACGAGCGGCTGCTCGCACACCCCGAACGCGCGCGGCTGCTGCACGGCGAAGGCGTCGATCTCGAACAGTTCGCGCCCGTGCCGCTGCCCGCTGGCGACGCGCCCGTCTTCATCCTGATCGGCCGGCTGCTGTGGGACAAAGGCGTGCGCGAATACGTGGAGGCCGCGCGCATCGTGCGCACACGCTTCCCGAACGCGCGTTTCCAGCTGCTCGGGCCGCTCGGCGTCGATAATCCGAGCGCGATCGGCCAAGCGGACGTCGATGCGTGGATCGGCGAAGGCGTGATCGAATATCTCGGCGAGGCGCACGACGTGCGCCCGCATATCGCGGCGGCCGACTGCGTCGTGCTGCCGTCCTACCGCGAAGGCGTGCCGCGCACGCTGATGGAAGCGTCGGCGATGGGCCGCCCGATCGTCGCGACCGACGTGCCGGGCTGCCGCGACGTCGTCACCGACGGCGACACGGGGTTCCTGTGCCGCGTGCGCGACAGCGGGAGTCTCGCGGAACAACTGGATCGCATGATCGCGCTCGGCCCGCAAGGCCGGGCGGCGATGGGCGCACGCGGCCGGCACAAGGTCGCGGCGGAATTCGACGAACAGCAGGTCGTCGAGCGCTACAGGCAGACCATCCACTCGTTGACCGGATTCACATTCTGAAGGAGCGCATCAACAATGACCGCCAAAGGCACCATCCTCGTGACCGGCGGTGCGGGCTACATCGGCTCGCACACCGCCGTCGAGCTGCTCGACAACGGCTACGACGTCGTGATCGTCGACAATCTCGTCAACAGCAAGGCCGAATCCGTGCGCCGCATCGAGCGGATCACGGGCAAGACGCCCGCGTTCCACCAAGTCGACGTGTGCGACGAAGCCGCGCTCGCGAAGGTGTTCGACGCGCACCCGATCACCGGCACGATCCATTTCGCGGCGCTCAAGGCCGTCGGCGAATCGGTCGCGAAGCCGCTCGAGTACTACCAGAACAACCTCGGCGGCCTGCTTGCCGTGCTCAAGGTGATGCGCGAGCGCAACGTCAAGCAGTTCGTGTTCAGCTCGTCCGCGACCGTGTACGGCGTGCCCGAGCGCTCACCGATCGACGAGTCGTTCCCGCTGTCCGCAACGAACCCGTACGGCCAGTCGAAGCTGATCGCCGAGCAGATCCTGCGCGATCTCGAGGTTTCCGACCCGTCGTGGCGAATCGCCACGCTGCGCTACTTCAACCCCGTCGGCGCGCACGCGAGCGGGCTGATCGGCGAGGACCCGGCCGGCATCCCGAACAACCTGATGCCGTATGTCGCGCAGGTCGCCGTCGGCAAGCTGGAAAAGCTGCGCGTGTTCGGCTCCGACTACCCGACGCCGGACGGCACGGGCGTGCGCGACTACATCCACGTCGTCGATCTCGCGAAGGGCCACATCGCTGCGCTCGACGCGCTGGCGAAGCGCGACGCGAGTTTCGTCGTGAACCTCGGCACCGGCCAGGGCTACAGCGTGCTGGAAGTCGTACGCGCGTTCGAGAAGGCATCGGGCCGCCCGGTGCCGTACGAGCTCGTCGCACGCCGCCCGGGCGACATCGCCGAGTGCTACGCGAACCCGCAGGCCGCGGCCGACATCATCGGCTGGCGCGCCGCGCTCGGCATCGAGGAAATGTGTGCCGATCACTGGCGATGGCAGGAGGGGAACCCGCGCGGTTTTGTATAATCCGCTGTCCATTTTTCGAGCGATCCCATGCTCAGCTTCGCGTCCGGCTTTATCGTCTCCCTGCTCGTCACGCTGTTCATCGTGCGCTACTCGCACCTTCACGAGAAATTCTCGATCGACAGCGATCTGGCCGGCGTGCAGAAATTCCACGTGCGGCCCGTGCCGCGGGTCGGGGGCATCGGGATCCTCGCGGGCGTGGTCATTGCCGCGCTGATCCTGTCCCGGCGCTATCCGACGATCGCCGGCAGCATACTCGGCATCGCCGCCTGCGGGCTGCCGGCGTTCCTGTCCGGCCTCGTCGAGGACCTGACCAAGCGCGTGTCGCCGCGCGCGCGGCTGCTCTGCACGATGGGCGCGGCCGCGCTGGCGTTCTGGCTGATGGGGATCGCGGTCAAGCGCATCAGCGTGCCGCCGCTCGATTTCCTGCTCGGCTACGTGGCCATCTCGGCGTTCATCACGGTGCTCGCGGTGGCGGCCTTGGCGAATGCGATCAACATCATCGACGGGTTCAACGGGCTCGCATCGATGGTCAGCTTCATGATGTTCGCGTCGCTTGCGTATGTCGCGTTCCACGTCAATGACCCGGTCGTGATGTCCGCGTCGATCATCATGATGGGCGCCGTGCTCGGCTTCTTCCTGTGGAACTTCCCGGCCGGGCTGATCTTCCTCGGCGACGGCGGCGCGTACTTCATCGGCTTCATGCTGGCCGAACTCGCGATCATGCTCGTGATGCGCAACCGCGAGGTATCCGCGTGGTACCCGGTGCTGCTGTTCATGTACCCGATCTTCGAGACGTGCTTCTCGATCTACCGGAAGAAATTCATCCGCGGAATGTCACCCGGCATTCCGGACGGCGTGCACCTGCACATGCTCGTGTACAAGCGGCTGATGCGCTGGGCCGTCGGCACGAAGCACGCGCACGACCTGACGCGCCGCAATTCGCTGACGTCGCCGTACCTGTGGCTGCTGTGCCTCGTCGCGGTGATACCCGCGACGCTGTTCTGGCGGCACACGGTGCATCTGTTCGTGTTCGTCGTGCTGTTCGCGTTCACCTACGTCTGGCTGTATCTCAGCATCGTGCGGTTCAGGGCGCCGAGGTGGATGGTGGTGAGGAAGCATCGGCACAGTCGCTGAACCGTCCGCAGCCGCACATGAAAAAAGCGCCCCTCGGGGCGCTTTTCTTTTGGACCGGCTGGCCGCCGCGTGGCGACGCAACAACCTCGGCGTCAGCGGTTCGACGCGACCCGAACGCTCTTCAGCGCCGGAACGGCGGCCGTCTGATACTCGGGCACCCAGCGCCGCAAGTCGCGCCGCACTTCGTCGTCGGACAGCACACGATGCTGCATCAGCCACGGCAGCAACTCGTCGAGGAAATTGTCCGGCACTTCCCGCGCCCGCGCGATCCGCAGCTTCGGATGCGGGGTGCGCGTCGTCGCCTCGTCGTCCGCGAGCAACTCCTCGTAGAGCTTTTCGCCCGGCCGCAGCCCGGTGAACTCGATGCGGATCTGCTCTTCCGAGAAGCCGTACAGGCGGATCAGGTCGCATGCGAGATCGACGATCTTCACCGGCTCGCCCATGTCGAGAATGAAGATCTCGCCGCCCTGTCCCATGCTCGACGCCTGCAGCACGAGCTGCGACGCTTCCGGGATCGTCATGAAGAATCGTGTGATCTCCGGGTGCGTGACCGTGACCGGGCCGCCCTTCGCGATCTGCTGCTGGAACTTCGGAATCACGCTACCCGCGCTGCCGAGCACGTTGCCGAACCGCACCGTCTCGAACTGCGTGCGCCCACTCGTCTGCTGCAACGCCTGGCAGGCCATCTCGGCGAGGCGCTTGCTCGCGCCCATCACGTTGGTCGGATTGACGGCCTTGTCGGTCGAGATCAGCACGAAATGGCGCACGTCGTGGCGGATCGCCGCGCGGGCGACGCGATACGTGCCGAGCACGTTGTTGCGCAGCGCCTGCCACGCGTTGTGCTCCTCCATCAGCGGCACGTGTTTGTAGGCGGCTGCATGGAACACGATGTGCGGTACGTGGCGGGACATCACCTGATCGAGCAGCAGAGAATCCTTCGCGTCACCAATGATCGGCACGACCGGCTGGCCGGGGAAGCGCTCGCGCAGTTCCTCGGTGAGGCGATACATCGCGTACTCGGACAGGTCGAATGCGACGAGTTGCGCTGGTGCGAAACGCAGGATCTGCCGGCACAGTTCGGAGCCGATCGAGCCGCCAGCACCCGTCACCATCACGACACGACCGCGAAGCAGCGCCTCGACGTGCGGCGTATCGATCGTCACAGCGTCGCGACCGAGTAAGTCCTCGAGATCGATCTCGCGGATCTGGGACAAGAAGCCTTGCCCCGGCATCAATGCGGTGAGCGACGGCAGCACCATCACTTTCAAGCCGGCGCGCACGCAGAGCGTTGCCGTCCGGCGCTGCACCTCGACCGACGCGGACGGAATCGCCACGATCGCGTATTCGATCTTCAGTGCCTCGGTCCAGTGCACGACGTCGTCGAGCGAGCCGAGCACCTTGTAGCCGTAGATCTCGCGGCCCTGCTTCGTCTTGTCGTCATCCAGCAGGCCGACGAGACGCCATTCGCCCGAGCGCGACAATTCGCGCGCCAGGTTCGCGCCTGCCGTGCCCGCGCCGATTACGAGCACAGGCTTGCCCTGCCCGACTAGGCCGCCGTACAGGTAAAACTCCTTCAACGCGCGATACAACGCACGAGCACCGCCCATCATCAGGAACAGCATCAGCGGGGAGACCAGCAGCACGGAACGCGGGATGATCGGCGACGGCTGGAGCATCACGGCGCCGATCATCACAATCACGCCGCCGCCCGCAAGCGCCTTCGAAATCCGCACCAGGTCCGGCAGGCTCGCGAACACCCACAGTCCGCGATACAAACCGAACAGGTGGAACATCAGCGCATAGACGGGAAGCACCCAGACAAGCGCAGTCAGTGAGCCCCTCAGGAAATCAGGCGGAACGCTACCGTTGAAGCGAACGAGATAGGCGAACAACCACGCGACGACAACCGCCAGCAGATCGAACAGGAAAGCACTGAATGACAACCACGATGCTTTGGATCGCAACATCGGCGAGACCTCACGAATTGTTATCAATGACCGTCTGCAGCCGGCGCCAGCGCATGTCGATCGCCACACCGATACACATCAGCACGCCATACCACGCCAGGAACACCAACCATTGCAGTAGAGCAGGACGACCGAGCGCCCAGAATGCGATGACGATGCCCAGGAGCATGATGAGGTACCAATAAACGGCAGTACGCTCATGACTCATGCCGGAACGCACCATCCTCTGATAATAATGCTCCCGGTGCGCTTGCCAGAACTTTTCTCCACGTAACAAACGTCTCAGAAGCGTTACAGATGCATCGGCAATAAACGGGGCAAACACCACGGCCGGAAACCAGATCGGCCAAATACCGCCGTGCCAGCCCCAATAGCCGAGCGCGCCGGCCATGAATCCGAGAGGGATCGAACCTGCGTCGCCAAGAAACAGGCGCGCCGGATGAAAGTTCAGCAGCAAAAAGCCGAACGCGGCCCCCGCGATCGCCGCGCCCGCGACGACGAGATTCAGGGACGGTTGCGCGCCGACCAGTGCGGCAACGGTGTAGGCTCCGAAGCCGAACAGCGCCATGCCGCCGGCGAGGCCGTCCGCTCCGTCCATGAAATTGTAGAGATTGGTCAGCCAGACCATCACGAAACCAATCCCCACGAGAAGCCACCATGGGGCGGCGGCCGGATAGATGACGATCAGCGCCACGACCGCGGCCAAATGCGCCGCAAACCGCACGCGAGCGGGTAGCCCGCGCCGGTCGTCGAGCTGCGACAAGGCCGCCAGCCCCGCCGCCGCCACGGCGATGAACCACATCTGCGGCGCGAGCCACAGCAATGTAACAACACAGACTGGCACGATGCCCCAGCCACCGACACGCGGCGTCGGGCGCGTATGCAGCGAGCGTTCATTTGGGACGTCGGTGGCAAGTCGCCACGCCAGGCCGGTGGCGAGCAGCACGCGCAGGATCGTAGTCGTGACGACGGCCGCGCCCGTTGCCACCGCTACTGCGGCAAACCATAGGGTACTCGTGAAGTGCATGTTGCCTATTTCTGTATGTGGCGCAAACGATACCACGCGGCCGTTGCCTCGAGGCCCTGTCGCGTCGTATATGGGGGATGCCAATTCAGTACCCGCCTCATGCGCCCCGTGTCGAGCTGCAGGCTGCCCGTCAGGCGATCGACAACAGCACTTCGACCGGTCAGCTGACCGAGCACACGCAACGCACCGACCGGCACCGGGAACAGCCTTGCCGGCTTGCCGAGCGCATCACCGACCATCCGCAGCAATCCGGCAACTGAGGGCGCATCGTCATCAGCGACGTGGAAGCACTCGCCTGCCGCACGCGGATCGATTGCGCAGTGCAACAGGGCGTCGGCAAGGTTGTCGACATAGACAACGCTGCGACGAGCAGGAATGGCGGCCAATGGCAACGGCGTACCGCTGAATACTGCATCCATCATCCGGAGGAAATTGGCGCGTACCCCCGGCCCGTAGACGAGCGGCGGACGGACGACGACGACTTCCAGACCGGCCTCACCGAGCCGGGCGAGCTGCTGCTCGGCACGCAGCTTCGAGCGCCCATATGCATCTTGCGGGTCTGGGACAGAATCCTCCGCGAGCGGCACGCCCGCATCGCCCTCGCCCACCACCTTGATGCTGCTCGCGAAGACGAACCGGCGCACATCATGCATGCGCGCTGCATCGGCAATCCGCAACGTGCCCGCTACGTTGGTCGCATCGAAAGCGGCGTCCGGATCGGGGGATTTGTCGTGCATCACGTGTACCCGCGCGGCCAGATGGATCACGCAATCGGCCTGCAAATCTTCGGGCCACGCACTAGCGACTCCCTCGAAGTCAGGTGCATCGTGCACCCACTCTCGCACGCCCTCGACACACCCACCCGGCCGGCGCACCAGCGCCGTGACGGTATGCCCCGCCGCCAGCGCAAGTCGGCACACGGCGCGGCCAACGAAACCGTTCGCACCGGTTATGACAATGCGGCTCACCACCACCTCCAGCCGAACCGGCTATAGAACTTCAGCGCGGACACTGCGAACATCCGAATGTGCGCGAAACCCTTGCGCGAAGCGCCTCCGCCGTGATGAATCACGCGGATGGACGGGACATAGGCGACACGCGCGACATCGTGGGTGCGCAAGCTCAGGTCATAGTCCTCGAAATACAGGAAATATCGAGGGTTAAAGCCCCCTAGCGTCTTCAGCACGTTCGTTCGAAACAGCATGAAACAACCGCTGACGATGGGGGGATCCCAGACGACGGACTTGCCGTCGATGGTATCGCGCATTTCATAGCGGGCAAGTCGCTTCCGGAATGGCCGTCTGGCCCAGGTCGGCAAGAAGCCGCGAACCAGCAGATCGACGATCGACGGAAACCGGCGACAGAGATACTGAAACCCGCCTGTTTCATCCCCGACCCAAGGAGCGATCAAGCCCGTGTCGGCGTGCGAATTGAAAAACGCTCGGGCCAACACAAATGCTTGCGGATCCAGATCGATATCCGGATTCAGGATCAAGTGCAACGACCCGGTGGAATGCTCGATCGCCAGATTGTGGCCACGCCCGTAACCGACGTTGCCATGCCCCGTCAATATTCGGCATGCCACGCCTTGCGCGCTGAGCCGGTCGACCGCCCCCGAAATGTCACAGAGTCCGCCGTTGTCGACCAGGAACAGCTCGACGGGGTATTCAGGTGAAACCACCCGCAGGTTCTCGCACGCTGCGCCGAGGCTGTCGAGCGTCTGCCGCAGTTGCGCGATATCGGGGCGGTATACGACCAGGGAAATGGAGAGACCATCGACGTCATCGGATTGACGTTGTGGGGCGCTTATGACATTCATCCGGAGTTCGGCTAAGCGCTTGACTGCAGCAAGCGCGATGGGTTGGCTAGCCCGTCTGGGAGACAGCGGGCTTACTCATTTGTCAGGCGTGCAGGGAATGCCTGCCGCGTGCTCTCGATACGGGTGCAATTCTAACTGCTCGCACCCTTGCCGGACGCGCCCGTCCCGGGACGCCGTGCCATGCCGTTGCCCTCAGCCCGTGCCGGCCCGGCGCGTTCGCGCCCTGATCGGCGACCCAGGCGAGCCACGGCCGGACCGGCTCCGGCACGAGATACGCGCTCCTTCCAGGGGGCGCCTCTCTCGCGGTGCCGAATGCCGCATCTCATAAACACCAGGAGGCCTGAGCATGTCAATCCCCCGCCGAACGCCTAGTTGTTAAAAGATGTGAAAACATTAACATCTATTGCATGCCATCGGTATTCCAGCGATGATACTTGGTTTCCATGGGCAAGTAGTCGTCAACCGGCACTGATCCGGTCGACATCCAGCGCTGCTAGCACCGTCAATCAAGGCGGAGAGCGCTTCAGTCCAAGGCTGGACGGATAACCTGCATTAGAATACGTTGCAGGCGATGGCACGATATTTGCCCGATCGCTCGGGATTGAAGTCGGGAGCACATTGAAACGTCGCGGCCAGTTGGATTGCCGCATTTTTCAGACTCACGACACCCCGCAACAATGGCAGCGCCACGTGGGCGAGGGGTTGGGGGCTCCATCACCGATCCGAATGCAACGACACGCAACTTGATGAATCCGAACTCGAAGCACCCGGCATCGCCAATGGCGATCGCCCGTAGCATTTACCGTAATCGCGGACTGATTCTGCAAATGACTCAACGCGAGGTCGTCGGGCGCTATCGCGGGTCAGCAATGGGTCTTGCGTGGTCGTTCTTCAATCCCGTGCTGATGCTCGTCGTCTACACCTTCTTCTTCTCCGTCATATTCAAGTCGCGATGGGGTGCCACGAACGACGACAAGGCAAGCTTCGCGATCGTCCTGTTCGTCGGCCTGATCCTCCACAGCCTGCTGGCAGAGTGCATCAACCGGGCGCCGACATTGATTCTCGCAAACGTCAACTACGTCAAGAAGGTTATTTTCCCGCTCGAGATACTGCCGGTGGTCGCGCTCGCGTCAGCGCTGTTCCACAGCGCGATCAGCCTGCTGGTCCTGATCATCGCCGAGTGCATCCTTATCCACTCGCTGCCCTGGACCGCCATCCTGTTCCCCGTCGTCATGCTGCCTCTGATCGTCGGCTCACTGGGGCTCGCATGGTTTCTGTCGGCTCTGGGCGTCTACATTCGAGACATTTCGCAGATTACCGGTGTCATAACGTCAGTGCTGATGTTCCTGTCGCCGGTTTTCTACCCTGTGTCGAATCTGCCGCCACAGTATCGGTCCTGGATCGAACTCAACCCCCTTACTTTCATCATCGAAGAGGGACGCAACACGCTGATCTTCGGGCACACCCCCGACTGGACGAACTGGCTAACATGCATGATCGCATCCCTGCTTCTCGCGTGGTTCGGATTCTGGTGGTTCCAGCGGACCCGAAAGGGATTCGCAGACGTCCTGTAATCCATGCCAGCGCGCTCGCACGCCGCCTCGCATCAGTGGCAGTTGCCGTGCACGCGGATAGATCGCTGACCGATCGGATCATGACGCGATAGAGCAATCACCGGAGATATTCTGCACATGTCGACGCAGCCCCAAATAGTTCCCACCATCCTGTGTGGCGGCGCAGGTTCTCGCCTGTGGCCCGTTTCGCGCGAATCCCATCCGAAGCCGTTCATCCGCCTCGAAGATGGCGAGAGCCTGCTGCAAAAGGCATTCAAGCGCGGCGCCCAGCTTCCGGGCGTCACCGAAGTCGTGACCGTCACGAACCGCGAGTTGTACTTCAAGACAAGCGACGAATTCAGCACCGTCAATACCGGGCATCTGTCGACGTCGTTCATCCTCGAGCCGTTCGGACGCAATACGGCCGTCGCGATCGCCGCCGCCGCGCTGCGTGTTGCCGCAACGCTCGGCGAAAATGCAATCCTGCTGGTGCTTCCCGCGGACCACCTCGTGACAGACGATGCCGCCTTCGCGACCGCCGTCCAGGAAGCTGCCGCCTTGGCGCTCAAGGGTGCGCTGGTCACCTTCGGCATCACGCCGACGTTTGCGGAAACCGCATACGGATACATCGAGGCAGACGGCACGCGGGTCAAGCGATTCGTGGAAAAGCCGACGGTGGATGTGGCCAGGCAATACGTTGAGTCGGGATCGTTCCTGTGGAACTCCGGCATGTTCTGCTTTACCGCCGCATTCCTGCTGGCGGAAATGGCAAAACATTGCCCCGACGTGCTCGAAGCCACGCGTGCATGCATCGCGCAGTCTCGTCAGTCGGAAGGCGGTGGCGTTTCATTGGTCGAACTGAATGGTGACCAGCTGAATCGCACGCCCGATATTTCGATCGACTACGCGCTGATGGAGCGCTCCGACAAGGTTGCGGTAGTGCGCTGCGATATCGGCTGGAGCGATATCGGTTCGTGGAATGCGCTCGGCGACCTGTTGAAGCCGGACGACCACGGCAATCGTGTGGACGGCGAAGCGCTGCTCCACGATGTCAGCAATTGCTACATCCGTAGCGACAACCGGCTGGTCGGCGCCGTAGGCGTCAAGGACCTCCTGGTCGTCGACACCCCCGACGCACTCCTCATTGCCGATCGCAATCGCGCGCAAGACGTTCGGCACGTCTACGCGGCCCTCAAGTCGCAAGGCCACGAGACATTCCGGGTACATCGAACGGTAGGCCGTCCGTGGGGCATGTATACGGTTCTCGAAGAAAGCACCCGCTTCAAGATCAAGCGAATCGAGGTCAAACCGGGCGCAAGCCTCAGCCTGCAGTTGCATCATCATCGCAGCGAACACTGGATCGTGGTGAGCGGCATGGCCCTCGTCGTCAACAACGATGAGGAGTTTTACCTGCGCACCAATGAATCGACCTATATCCCGGCCGGACACAAGCACCGTCTGACCAATCCGGGCGTCGTCGATCTCGTGATGATCGAAGTCCAGAGCGGCGACTACCTCGGCGAAGACGACATCGTCCGCTTCGACGACAACTACGGTCGAAGCTAGCCCTCGGCCATCGCGCAAAGGCGGTTGCAGTCGTCGTCCTTTCCGGCGCACGACGACAGCAACTGCCTGATTAACCGCTCCCTCACATCATGACCAATGCAAGCTTCCGAGGCCGCATGAAAAGCAGGATCAAGGCTCGTCTGCTAGCGTCGTCGACGTATTTTTTTCTGGCCGCGCTCAAGTACTACATCGGCAACAACTTCATTGCGCGCATGCCGATTGAAAGAGTCCGCAACTTCTACTATCGACGCGTGCTGGGTATCGTCATCGGCCAACGAACGCACGTCAGCATGCGGCAGTTCTTCACCGGGTACCACACACGCTGCAACGTGCGCATCGGCGACAACTGCGTGCTCAATCGTGAGATCTACCTGGACGGTCGCACGGGCATCGAGATCGGAAACAACGTCAACATCTCGTTCCAGTGCTGCCTTCTCAGCCTGCATCACGATCACAACCACCCTGGTTTCATGTCGATCGGCGGCACCGTGACCATCCACGACCACGCATGGCTGGGAGCGCGCGCCATTATCCTGCCAGGCGTAACGATCGGCAAAGGCGCGGTCGTCGCGGCCGGCGCGGTCGTCACGAAGGACGTCCCGGATTTCACCGTGGTCGGTGGCGTGCCTGCAAAAATCATCGGCCAACGCAATCCCGACATTGCCTATCTGACCGACTTTTCCCCTTTCTTCGACACCGACGTGTTTGACGAATCCCGTGGCTAATATGCAGAAAAAGAGCATCCTCGTTTTTACGCTGTCCCCGCCGCTTCCTGCCAGCGCGGGTGGCCCGATCTACGTGATGAATACGCTCGCGCCGCTGGTCGACGAGTACGATTTCCATCTGTTCACCATCGGTGGAGACGAGGAAAAGAAGAAGATCGAGGAAAATCGTTCACTATATGAACGACATTTCAAATCGGTCCACGTGGAGCCGCGGGCGGCCATGCCTGCCGACATGGGTACGCCCGGACGAGCATGGCATTCACTGGTCCACTGCTTCCATGGGCTTCCGTTCATGGATGCGAGCTACTTCAGCCCTGCGGCAATTCGCAGTGCCCGCCGGATCGTCAAGGAAAAGAAGATCGACATGCTTGAGGTGCACAGCAGTCATCTGGCCTTTTTCCGCAAGTTCTTCCCGGCCTTGCCGGCCGTCCTGGTCAGTCACAACATCGAATCCGACCTCTTCCCGTTCTGGATTCCCGCGCAGCTGACGGGCTGGAAAAAAGCAGCGGTCGCGCGCATCGCCGAGATCAGCCGCCGCAACGCCCGACGCGTCGAAATCGACAACGTCTGGCGCTTCAACGCCATGACGTTCATTTCACGCGAAGACATGGATCGCGTGAAGGCGCCCGTGGAAAAGCACTATCTGCCGCTGTGCTTCCCGATCAAGGACACCGACTACCGAGCGAAGCCGACCAACGAGGTCAACCTGCTCTGGATGGGTGGCTTCTGGTGGTATCCGAATGCGGAAGGCGTTGCGTGGTTTGTCCGCGACATTCTCCCACTGGTACGCGACAAGCTCGATACGCACAACATCAAGCTCCATTTCACCGGAGGCAACCCGCCGGACGATCTCAAGGCGCTGCACGACGGACGACACATCTTCGTTCACGGCTTCGTGCCGTCGCTCGACCCGATTCTGGCGGATGCACATCTACTGTTTGTTCCGCTGCTTTCAGGCGGCGGCGTGCGCGTCAAGATCCTGGAAGCGATGAGCAACGGCATTCCCGTTCTCAGCACGGCAAAGGGCTGCGAGGGACTGGGCGCCGTCAACCGTCGGGATATCGTCATTTGCGATACGCCGGCTGAATTTGCCGACGCAATCATCGAGCTCGCCCAGAATCGCGAGATGCTGGCGACGCTGTCCACGAACGCCCGTCAGCTCCTGAAGGACAAGTATGATCTCGATGCGTGCGTTCGCACCAAACGGGACCTCTACAATAGGCTGATGCATTCGCGGTAACCGAACGAATGCTGACCTTGCCGTGCCACCGCGGTGGCCGCGAGGCAAGTCGGCATCCGACCCCTGGGTCCACTGTGCGATCGTCTTTTTTCCGCCTGCGCTGAACACGTGAAAGCTAACTCGCTCCCTCTCATGCAAACTCGCGAGCCTGAACCTACAAGCCAAACGGAACAGCTGCTCGTCAACGTCGAGCACCTCTCCAAGTGCTTCCGTATCTACGACAAACCGGCGGACCGGCTGCGGCACTCGCTCGCGACTCGCATCAAGCTCCCTGGGAGCAATTCCCGGCAATACGGTCGCGATTTCTGGGCGCTGCACGACGTCTCTTTCCCCGTCCGGCGGGGCGAAACCATTGGAATCATCGGCAGAAACGGTTCCGGAAAGTCGACATTGCTGCAAATCATTGCCGGCACGCTGTCGCCGAGCGACGGCTCGGTCACGGTCAACGGCCGGATCTCCGCACTGCTGGAACTCGGCGCCGGGTTCAATCCGGAATTCAGCGGCCGCGAGAATGTGATGCTGTCTGCCCGGATCATGGGCATCACGTCGGAAGAAATCCGCGCGCGTTTTCACGAAATCGAAGCGTTCGCCGACATCGGCGAATTCATCGACCAGCCCGTCAAGACCTACTCGTCGGGCATGTACGTCCGGCTCGCATTCGCGGTAGCCATTCACGTCTCCCCCGATATCCTGGTGGTCGACGAGGCGCTTGCGGTCGGCGATACCGCGTTTCAGACCAAATGCCTGACGCGGATCCGGAAGATGCAGAAGGAAGGCGTCACGATCCTGCTGGTAACACACTCCACCAACACCCTCGTCGAGTACTGCGACCGGGCCATCTACCTGAAGCGGGGCCGGCTGGTAAAGGACGGTCCGTGCCGCGACGTGGTCAAGCTCTATGCGAACGACCTCGTCGACGAAGAAGGCGGGAGCGCGATCGACATCGAGGTGCCGACACAGCACACCGACACCGATTCCCCCGCCAGCCCGGCGGTGAGCGATGCCATGACGGCCTTGTCGGACCGGACGTCGATTCTCGACGTGAAGATCGAGGATGCGAACGGCAAGGAACGCACGACCTTCTCGTTCAATGAAGCGTTCCGCGTCGTCGTATCGATCAGCGTGTCCGAGCCGAACCCGAAGCCTTGCTTCGGACTTCAGATCAAAAGCATCGACGATATCGTGCTGTGGAGCGCGACCACCCAGCATATGAATATTGCGCTCCCGCCCCTGTCCGCGGGAACATACCAGTTCACCTGGAAGATGCGCGCGAGCTTCTCTGGCAACCGCTATGTGCTGGCGGTCGGCGTCGGCGATATCGCCTCCGGCGAATACAAACGGCACGCGCGCCTGCCCTATGGTGGCCACATCGACGTGCTTCCGGAAAACAACAGTGGATCGGGGTGGCTCGCGCCGTGTCCGGTATTCGAGTTCGAATGATGACGGAGAACGACACCATGCAAGTGCGCAGCATCAAGGTCGTCGCGGTCGGCTATTACGGCGCACCCAACGTCGGTGACGAATTGTTGCTGGGCCTGCTCGCTCGCCAGGTTCGGGAGCGCGGCGGCGAGCTCGTCGCACTGAGCATCAACCCCGAATATACGACGCATGCCCACGGCATCGCCGCCGTCGACTATTTCAATCTCGGTGCCGTCGGCCGCGCGCTGTCCGACGCCGATCTGCTGGTATTCGGCGGTGGCGGCATCTTTCAGGATCATCATCCGTTCAACGTCGAGGCACTTTACGACCCGACCCAAAACGATATCGCGGGCTATGCGCGGATTTTTTACATGGCTCGGCAGTTCGGGGTCCGCACGGTCATCTGGGCACACGGTGTCGGACCGCTGGTCAACCCGGCCAGCCGCGACATCACGCGCGACGTGTTCACGCATGCAGATCACGTTTCGCTGCGCGACACGGACTCCGAGGCGCTTCTGCACGATATCGGCGTACGTCGGAACATTCCCGTCGGCGCCGATCCGGGCTGGGCATTCGTCAGCCGCCCGCCCGCCGGAGTCGACATTTCCGGCAAGCTCGCCCCGTTGGGGACAAAGAAGAAGCTGGCGGTCATCGCCCGATCGTGGGAGTTCAACCGGAACTGGGAAGAAAAACTCGTCGCCGCGTTGAATGAAGCGCTGGACGACAGCTGGTCGATCGTGTGGCTCGGCTTTCAATGGAGCGTCGGCGACCAAGAGCGTCTCACCGATCGATCCTTTCTCGAACACCTCAAGCTCGCGGTGTCGCCCCATATCGAAAGCGTCATCATTGACCGGATCACGCCCGACGAGGCATTCGCGGTTATCGGCGAGTGCGACGCCGCGTTCTCGATGCGCCTGCACGGAAGCATCCTCGCACTCGGAAAATCGATCCCGGTCGCGGCGCTGGAATATGACGCCAAGATGGCGCATGCGCACGATATGGCGGGCCTTCCGGCGTCGCTGCGCCTTCAGTTGAACGACGACGTAGCGGACTTCACCTCCGCAGTGCGCAGGCTGACACACCCGGATGGCGCGCCCTGGATCATCGCGCAGGAAAAGCTCGACGCGCTAAACGCTTCGGCCTGCGTACATTCAACCGTCCTGGACGACGCTTTTGCGGCCGTTCGCTCCGCGTCGGGCAGAGCCCCGCGTCGCTGGAGCAGCCAGCAGCTAGACTGGATGAGCACATGGCTCGAGCAGCTCATCTGGCAAAAGAATGGCGCCGCTCGCATGAGCGAGAAGGCGCTCGACCTGCTGCGCTACCGCGATTCACAACTCGCCGAGAAAGACGCACGGGTCGGCCAGCTTGAGACGGAACTCGGGAAAACAGTGGGTTTGCTGCATTTCCGCGACGCACAGCTTGCGCGACAGGAAGAACAGGTCGCCGAGCTTCAGAACAGACTGGAACTGGCGAACCATAAACTGCTCGCGGCGGAAGCGTTCGTCAAGCACGCGTCACAGATGCATGCCGCACAAACGACGACACTCAAGGACTCCGCTCGAAAAGTCGCGGAGGATCAAGCTGATAAAATTTCAAGCCTGGAGGCAACGATCCGGCAATTCGAGCAGGGTCACGCCGAATCCGAGGCACTCACGCAACCCAATGTGGCCGCAGCCGCAATTCACTCCACTTCGGGATCCTCTATGCTTTTTCGCCGGTACATGTCCGCCCCTCTCACCTACATGAGCCGTGCTGCCTATATTCTGCGCAATGGCGGCGTACGCGCGCTCGTGTCTGCTGCACGACGCCATTACCGGTATCAGCAAGCACAGCAGCAGATCCAGCAGGCCGCCATCGAAGTGGCAAGCAGCAGTCCGACTGCGGAAGATCAACGCCTCTCGTTCCGCGCAGCAGCCAAGCTGCAACGCGAAGAAATCATCGTCATCGCCACTCACGCGTACGACTGGGCGGGTTCCGGGCATCGCTACGCACAACTGACCACGACGGCGCTCGCCGCGGGCCATCGCGTTGTCTATCTGGTCGTGCCTCCGGATACGGGATCGACGCACGCGCCGCTCACGCCCCGCATTCCCGGATTGATTCACGAATATATCGATCCGACGAAGATCAAGGACATTTTCGGTCAGGTATCGGAAAGCGCGAAATTGATCATCGGCGTGCCCGACTCCCGGGTCACACCCTTTTTCGAGTTCGCGCGCAATCGCGGGCTCGAAACGATCCTCGACGTCGCACAGGACTGGAGCCACGATGGCCAGGCCATGCGCATCCTCGAGTCGATCGCCGTCGATGCCGATCGATGCACCGTCGGCATGCCGGCACTTGCAGACACCATCCCGCAGCGTGCCCGGGGAAAAATCGAGCTGCTGCCCGGTGCCGCGGTTCATACGGTCTTCGACGTCTACAAGCAGTACAACCGTCCGGGCGACATGCCGTCCAAGCGCCGCAGCGTCGCACTGTTCTACTCGGTCGACGGACTCGACTCGGTGGATTACCAGTGGTTCAAGGAAACCGCGGAGCGCAACGTCAACGTCATGTTCTGCGTGATCGCCGATGGGCAATTGACGCCGGGCCTGCCGGATAACGTCGTCATGCTTGGCATGCGGCACACGAGCGAAGTGCCGGCCTACATCGCCCATGCGGATTTCATGTTCTTCCCGCTTGCGGCGCGGAGCCTGCGCTGCGCCGACTCCACCGCAGGTATTTATGCGGCGCTGCTTCAGCGCAAGCCGGTCGTGTGTTCGATGGAACTTGGCGTGACAGCCACCCCGCTGTTGCACGTTCGCACGGACCTTGCGTCGTTCGCGGCGCAATGCGGCGCACTCGCTGCGGCAGAACCCGTCACACAAAACGACGACATCTTCGTTGCGGGCAACAGTTGGCTCGGCCGCATCGAGCAGCTGTGCCCGCCGCAGCCCCGGCATGACGTCAGCGTCGTTATCCTGATTCACAACAACGCGGGCATCATCGCACGCTGCCTGCAGACCCTGCTCCAGCACGCTGCGCCGTACATAGCGGAAGTGATTGTCGTCGACAATGCAAGTTCCGATGGTGGCGCAGAACTCGTCGAGCGCGAATTTCCCAACGTCAGGCTGGTCCGCAACCCGGAGAATGGCTGCTCGTCGGGACGCAATCTCGGCGTTCAGCACAGCACGGGCAAGTACATCGTCTTCTTCGACAGCGATCAGTGGTTTGTGGGCGCGTCGGGTTTCGAAGAAGCGCTGCACGTCCTGGAAAACGACGCGAGTGTCGGCGTCATCGGATGGAATGCAGGCTGGTTCGACGCCACGCGCACCGATCTCGGCGGCATGATTGCCGACTATTGTCCGAATCGGGCGATGAACGCGGCGGCAATCCGCGACGGCTATCGTGCCGACATCGGCTTCCTCGGCACCAGCGGCTTCTTCATGCGTCGGCGCACGTTCGATGCGACGCAAGGATTCGATACCTTCTACGACCCGACCTGCTTTGAAGATACGGACCTGTGCTTCCAGGTCAAGGCACTCGGAATGAAGGTCACTTACCGGGATTTGTCCGGAATCCGCCATCAGCCCCATCAAACGACCGGCGCCGACAGCGGCAGCGAGGCCTATCGCAAGCTATTCCTTCGAAACGCGAACTACTTCAAGGAGAAGTGGCGCGATTACCCGCATTTCTATCTGGACTACATCGATTGATTCGAAGCGACAGCATGTCTAGAACCATACTGTGCGTCGTAGGCACGCGACCGGAGGCCATCAAGATGGCGCCGGTCATCCTGCGTTTGCGAGCGGATCCGGGATTCAAGGTGCACGTGCTCGCGACCGCGCAACACCGCGATCTGCTCGACCAGATCCTGACCTGTTTCGATATCAAACCGGATGTCGATCTCGACATCATGCGTCCGAATCAGGGGCTTGCCAGCCTGACGTCGCGTCTGCTTGACGGTATCGATGCCGTGCTCGTGGACAAGCGTCCCGATCTCGTACTGGGACAAGGCGACACCACGACGGTCATGGCCACGGCGCTTGCATGCTTCTATCGGCATATACCGTTCGGTCATATTGAAGCGGGCCTGCGTACCCGCGATCTCGGCAATCCGTTTCCTGAAGAGATGAACCGCGTTTTCGCGGGGCGCCTTGCAAGACTGCATTTCGCGCCGACAGCGAGTTCGCGCGACAACCTCCTGCATGAAAACATCCCCAGCGACCAGATCTGGGTGACCGGGAACACCGTCATCGACGCGCTTCACACTGTCTTGCGGACACATCCGTCCTGCGGCGTCGATATCGACGACACGAAACGGCTGATTCTAGTCACCGCGCATCGCCGGGAGAATTTCGGCGCCCCGCTCGAACGGATCTGCCATGCCATTCGCCAGATTGTCGACGCCAACGACGACGTCGAGGTGCTGTTTCCCGTCCATCCCAATCCGCACGTCCAGCGTACGACGCGCGAACTACTGTCGCACCACGCCCGGATCCGACTCTGCCCGCCGCTCGACTATGTACCGTTCGTCGCCGCCATGCAGCGCTCGTACCTCATCCTCAGCGACTCGGGCGGCGTGCAGGAAGAAGCACCCGCTCTGGGCAAACCGGTCCTGGTGTTGCGCGACGAGACCGAGCGCCCGGAAGCTGTCGAAGCCGGTGTCGTCAAGCTCGTCGGCACTCAAACCGATACGATCGTCGATGCGGTCCAGCTGATGCTCGACAACGCCGACGAATACAGCAAGGTTGCACGCGGCGTCTCGCCCTACGGTGACGGAAGGGCAGCTCAGCGGATTTTCGACGTCATCCGGGAACAATGCGTGTGATCGAACAACTCGTCTATCTGTCTCCGGTGCCATGGAGCAGCTTCGCACAGCGACCTCACAAGTTCGTCGAGTGGTTTCATCAAGAAACCCATTGCCGGGTGCTCTGGATCGATCCGTATCCAACCCGCCTGCCCATGCTTCAAGACTTGCGCCGTCCATCCGGCGAAGGCAAGTCCGACGCGCATACCGCCGCGCCGCCTTGGCTCGACGTCGTCCGCATTCGCAGCCTTCCGCTCGAGCCACTGCCCCTCGGCACCGCAATCAATCGATTCGGATGGCGTGACATCACGCGTCGCGTCACGCAATTCTGCGCCGAGCGCAACACGCTTCTCGCGGTCGGAAAGCCGTCCGCGCTCGCGCTCGACGTGTTACGAGCGGCTCGTCCCGCCCGGTCGCTCTACGACAGGATGGACGACTTCCCGTCGTTCTATCGAGGCGTTTCGCGCTCGGCGATGAAACGCACCGAACTCGCTGTCGCGCGCGAGGTCGACACGGTTTTCGTATCGTCTTCGGGCTTGCGCTCGAGTTGGAGCAGTGTTCGGCCTGACGCCAAGCTGGTCCACAACGGGCTCGATCCAGCCGTCCTTCCGGCGTTCCGCGAAAAGACGTTGGATCATACCGGGCCGCATGTACTGGGTTACCTGGGCACCATGGGGCCGTGGTTCGACTGGCAATGGCTCGCTGCGCTTGCGCAATGCCGCCCCGCGGACACGATTCGATTGATCGGGCCGTTATTCCATCCCCCGCAAATCGCGCTGCCCGCGAACGTGCAGATTCTTCCGCCGCTGAAGCACGCCGCCGCTCTCGCCGCGATGTCGGACTTCGACGTCGGCCTGATTCCGTTCCTGCGCAACCCGCTCACGGACGGTGTCGATCCGATCAAGTATTACGAGTACAGAGCGCTTGGATTACCGGTCATCTCGACCCCTTTCGGAGAAATGGCAACGCGGTGCGACGAACCCGGTACATTCCTCTCGAGCGGATCCGAGAACCTGTCTTCGATCGTTGTCGAAGCACTCGAATACCGGACGACGCACGACGAGGTATCGCGAATCCGGAGCGCAAACAGCTGGGCCGCCCGTTTCGCGGCAACAGGCATTCTCGGCTAGTGTTCCATCCCTGCTCGATCGCGGTTCGCTTGGCATGCAAGGCTGACAAGACGGGAAAGCTCAGTGACGGGATCCGCCGCTGGCGCGACTGCCCGTTACCCTGACGCGCCCGGTCACTACCTAGCGATGCAGGGGTCCGATCGCCGGCGATCCCTTTCAGTCGGTCATGCAGAGGCCCAGCGCGTATTCCCAATCGGGCAGGTGCAGGCCGAACGTCTCGGCGAGTTTGCCGTGGGACAAGCGCGAATTCGCCGGGCGACTTGCGCGCACCGGAAACTCGCTCGCGGAGATCGGCACCACAGCGGGTGCGTCGTCACCCATCGCGATGCCGAGAATCGCTTTGGCGAAACCGTGCCAGGACGTCTCGCCGGCCGCACTCAGATGATAGGTTCCGGAGCGCGCCTGCCACCAGGCCTCATGATGGGCGGCCAGCCCTTTGGAGAGGATGTGCGCAGTCGCGGCTGCAATTGTTTTCGACCAGGTCGGCGCGCCGACCTGATCGGCAACCACACGCAATTCGGGTCGCTCCGCGCCCAGCTTGAGCATCGTGCGCAAGAAATTCCTGCCACGTCGCCCGTATACCCAGCTGGTTCGCAAGGTCAGGTACGCGCACCCTGCGTTCTCGATCGCACGCTCACCCTCGAGCTTGGTCGTCCCGTACACGTTCAGCGGATTCACTGCATCGGTCTCGGTATACGCGCCCGCCTTGGCTCCGTCGAACACGTAATCGGTCGAGTAGTGAATCAGCACCGCACCGCTGCGCGCAGCCTCTTCCGCCAGGACCCGCGGCACATCGGCATTTATGCGTCTTGCCGCATCGACGTCGTCCTCGGCATTGTCAACGGCCGTATAGGCAGCCGGATTCACGATGAAGGCCGGCTGCAACGCCCGCACGACAGCACGGATCCGCTCGAGATCAGACAGATCGAGCATCGAGCGGTCGCACGCCACCACACGGCCGAGCCCCTGCAGCGAGCGCAGCAGTTCAAAACCTACCTGACCCGTGACACCGGTTACGAGGATCGTCGACTCGGAATTCATCACGACCTCACTCAAAAAGATCAGCGTCCATCAACCGCATGCCCGCGGCATCCTTGACGGCCAGCAGCGGCTCGCCATCCAGCGGCCACGCGATCCCGATGTCCGGATCGTTCCAGACAATGCTGCGTTCGTGCTCGGGAAACCAATAATCGGTCGTCTTGTAGAGGAACTGAGCAGACTCGGACACCACAAGGAAGCCATGCGCGAACCCCGGCGGAACCCAAAGCTGCCGATGGTTGTCGGCGGACAGCGTCACGCCGACCCACTTGCCGAAATTGGGCGAACTGCGGCGCACATCGACTGCGACGTCGAACACCTCTCCCTCGACCACGCGTACCAGCTTGCCCTGTGTGTGTTCGATCTGGTAGTGCAGCCCGCGCAGCACGCCTTTTGCGGATCGCGAGTGATTGTCCTGCACGAACTCGATGCCCGGAGCGACCTGCTCCGCAAACTCGCGCGCGTTGAAGCTCTCGTAGAAATACCCGCGCGCGTCGCCAAACACCTTCGGCTCGATGAGCTTGACTTCGGGAAGAGCCGTTGCAGTTACTTGGATAGCCATGCGACCTGATCCGAAAGAATGAGCTCAAGATAGCGCCCGTAGCTGTTCTTTGCCAGAGGCACAGCAAGCTTGCGTAACTGGTCCGCGTCGATCCACTGCCTTCGATAGGCGATCTCCTCGGGGCAAGCGACGACGAGCCCCTGCCGCTTCTGTAACGTTGCGATGAACGTCGCCGCATCGATCAGCGAATCGTGCGTGCCGGTATCGAGCCAGGCATAGCCACGCCCCATGATCTCCACGTCGAGCTTGCCATCGGCGAGATAACGCGAATTCACGTCGGTGATCTCGAGCTCGCCGCGCACGGACGGCTTGATATCGGCGGCGATGTCGCATACCCGGTTGTCGTAGAAGTACAGTCCGGTCACCGCATAGTTCGAGCGCGGCGCGGCTGGCTTCTCCTCGATCGACAACGCGTGGAACTCCTTGTCGAATTCAACGACGCCGTAACGCTCGGGATCGTTCACGTGATACGCGAATACCGTCGCGCCCGACTCCTTCGCGTGCGCACGCTCCAGTTGCTTCGCGAGATCGTGCCCATAGAAAATGTTGTCGCCGAGAATCAGCGCCGACGGATCGTTGCCGACGAAACTCCTCCCGATGATGAACGCCTGCGCAAGCCCGTCTGGTGACGGCTGCACCGCGTAGCAAATATTCATCCCCCACTGGCCGCCGTCGCCGAGCATCGCCTCGAAGCGCGGCGTATCCTGCGGCGTAGAAATGACGAGTACGTCGCGGATCCCCGCCAACATCAACGTCGACAGCGGGTAGTAAATCATCGGCTTGTCGTACACAGGCAGAAGCTGCTTCGATACGACATGCGTAACCGGATACAGCCGCGTGCCCGAGCCACCGGCGAGAATAATGCCTTTGCGTGACATCGATCAGATCCTCACGTGCGTTGCGCGTAATTCGTTTCGACCCACTTGCGGTAGTCGCCGGACGCGACATCGCCCACCCACGCCTGGTGGTCAAGATACCAGCGCACCGTCTTCGCGAGCCCGGTCTCGAACGTTTCGGCGGGCTTCCAGCCGAGCTCCCGCTCGAGCTTGCGCGCATCGATCGCGTAGCGGCGGTCGTGGCCCGGGCGGTCCGTCACGTACGTGATCAGATCGCGGTACGAGCCCGTTGCCTTCGGCCGTGCAGCGTCGAGCAGATCGCAGAGCGTATGCACGACGTCAAGGTTCTTCTTCTCGTTCCAGCCGCCGATGTTGTATGTCTCGCCCGGCACGCCGCGCGCGAGCACTTCGCGGATCGCGCTGCAGTGGTCGCCGACGTACAGCCAGTCGCGTACATTCTGGCCGTCGCCGTAGACCGGCAGCGGCTTGCCCGCGAGCGCATTCGCGATCATCAGCGGGATCAGTTTCTCTGGGAACTGGTAAGGGCCGTAGTTGTTCGAGCAATTCGTCGTGAGCGTCGGCAGGCCGTACGTGTGGTGATATGCACGCACCAGGTGATCGGAGCCAGCCTTCGTCGCCGAATAGGGGCTGTTCGGCGCGTAAGGCGTCGTCTCCGAAAACTGCGGGTCGGCCGCGGACAACGACCCGAACACTTCGTCGGTCGACACGTGCAGGAAGCGGAATGCCGCCTTGTCCGCGTCGTTCAGACCGTTCCAGTACGTGCGCGCCGCTTCGAGCAGCGTAAACGTGCCGACGACGTTGGTCTGCACGAAATCAGCCGGCCCGTGGATCGAGCGGTCGACGTGGCTTTCAGCGGCGAAATGGACAACGGCGCGCGGCTTGTGCTCGGCAAACAGGGCATCGAGCGCCGCGCGATCGCAGATATCGACGCGCGCAAACATATGATCCGGATTCCCGTCCAGCGGCGCCAGCGTACGCAGATTACCCGCATAGGTCAGTTTGTCGACATTGAGCACGGCCTCGCCGGAGGTGCCCATCCAGTCGAGTACAAAGTTGGCACCGATAAAACCCGCGCCGCCGGTAACCAAGATCATGAAAGTCCTCTAGTAATAATATGCGGCGCGCCTGGCAGGTGCGCATCGCATTTCTTGTCATGTCACAGTGGCCAAGTCTCGGCCAATCAGGCCCGGCATTTTAACCGGTCGCCATGACCGGCCAAGTCACGAGACGTTAATTTCGGAGCGAAAATGTCAATTATAGGAATCCAGCGCACACCAGTTCCATGCCGCTAACAACTTGATACAGCGCCCCGGCCCTTTGCGCCACGAAGAATCGTATGCCACGGGGGCGGCCCAATGGGGAACGTCCGTTGCGCCACAGGCGTAATTGAACGATTTTTTCTCAGTTCATCCAGATTCGTCACGATCCAACCCTCATGCTTCCCTCCCCCATCGCCATCGGCGACATCCAAGGCTGTCATTCCGCTTTCCAGGCTTTGCTCGAAAAGCTTTCAGCTCCCGCCGACACGCCCCTTTGGATCGCCGGCGACGTCGTCAACCGCGGCCCGGACTCCCTCGCCGCGCTGCGTGCACTCGTCGACCTCGGCCCGCGCGCGACCGTCGTGCTCGGCAATCACGACCTCCACCTGCTTGCGGTCTCGGCCGGCCTGCGCACCGAACGCCCGGGCGACACCATCGGCGAGATCCTGGACGCACCCGACGCCGATGCATTGCTCGACTGGGTCCGCCACCGCCCGTTCGCGCACTTCGAACACGGCATGCTGCTCGTCCATGCAGGCGTACTGCCGCAATGGGACACCACGCTCGCGCTCGAACTCGCCGACGAACTCCAGCGCGCGCTGCGCGCCCCCGACTGGCGCGACACGCTTCAAGGCCTATACGGCAACGAACCGAACCAATGGAACCCGAACCTAAAGAAACGCGACCGGATGCGCGTCGCGTTCAACGCGTTCACGCGCGTGCGCTTCTGCACGCCCGACGGTGCGATGGAATTCAAGGCGAATGGCGGCCCCGACAGCGCGCCGCCCGGCTACCTGCCGTGGTTCGATGTACCGGGGCGCCGTACGGAGGACGTGACGGTCGTGTTCGGGCACTGGGCCGCGCTCGGCCTGATGGTGCGCGAGAACGTCGTCGCGCTCGATTCGGGATGTGTGTGGGGAAACCAGTTGTCGGCCGTACGGCTGACGGCCGATCCGGCGCAGCGCACGGTCACGCAGGTGCAATGCGAAGCGTGCCGCGCGCCGGGCGGAGAGTGATTAGAGGCTGATTCGCGTCGCCGGGAAGCGCGTCAACCCTCGCGCCCCGGCACGGGCGCATCGGCCGCGTCGCCGCCTGCCGCGCCGGTGCCAACCTCGGTCGCCGGATACGCATGCTTCTGCAATTCCGCAAGCGACTCGGCCGTCGGCTTGCCGACCTTGGCCTGCAGCGTCGCGAGCGCAGCCGCGATCGCATCGCGCGCCGCGGCGGACGTCGCCCGCCGGTCGCCGCCCGGCGCGATCGGTTCGCACACGTACAGGTGCGCGATGATCGGGCCGCCGCGCAACACCATGTCGAGCGACTTGCCGAGCGCCAACTCGCCCGTGTAGGCCGGCGCGACCGACTGCCGCCGCTGCGCATCCTCGTACATCAGGCAGATCGGCTGCACCGCACAGCCAGCCGATACCGCGGCCTGGAACAGGTTCGCATGGAACGGCAGCAGCTCCTGCCCGTCGGTCGTCGTCCCTTCCGGAAATACGCACATCAGCCCGCCGTTGCGCAGGCGCTCCGCCATCTCGTGCATGACCCGCATCGCCTCGGTGCGCTTCTCGCGCTGCAGGAACACGGTGTCGAGCTTTTCGGCGAGCCAGCCGACGACCGGCCACTGCCGCACCTCGGCCTTCGACACGAACGGCGTCGGCCGCCACGCGTTGACCGTGTAGATGTCGAGCCAGGACACGTGATTGCCGACCACGAGCGCGCTCGCGTCGAGCCGTGCGCCGTCGTTATGGACGACGAGGCGCATCCCGCAAATCCGCAGCAGCTTGAGCGACCAGCGGCGCGTCATCTCGGCACGCCGCGCGGGCGTGACGTGCGAAAAACGCAGCGCGACGATCACCATGCCGCGCAACAGGTGAAAGACGAGACGCAGCTTGCGAAAGGCAATCATGGCGAAAGTCCGGCGTGGTTCAGGGGCGCTCGAACGCGATCTGCCCGGCGACGAGCGTCGTGCGCACGCAGGCGGGCAGTTCGTAGCCGAGGAACGGCGAGTTGTGGCCCTGGCTCTTCAGCGCACGCGGCTCGACGCGCCAGTGCGCGCGCGGGTCGAACACGCACAGGTCGGCCGCGCCGCCTTCGGTGAGGCGGCCGGCCGGCAGCTGCAGCACGTCGGCCGGCGCGGACGTGATGCGGCGCAGCGCCTGCGCAATCGGCGTACGCGTTTCATCGGCCCACTTCAGCGTCAGCGACAGCAGCAGTTCGAGCCCCGTCGCACCCGGCGTCGCTTCGCCGAACGGCAGCAGCTTCTCGTCGTCGTCGACCGGCGTGTGGTCGGAGCAGATCGCGTCGATCGTGCCGTCGGCGAGTGCCACGCGAATCGCTTCGCGATCGCGCTCGCTGCGCAGCGGCGGATCGAGCCGGAACTGCGAATCGAAGTAGCCGATGTCGACGTCGATCAGGTGCACGTGATTGACGCCGACGTCGCAGGTCACGGGCAGCCCCTCGGCCTTCGCCTCGCGCACGAGCGCGAGCCCGGCCGCCGACGACAGCCGCGCGAGGTGCACGCGTGCGCCCGTCACGCGCATCAGTTCGAAAATCGTGTGCAGCGCGATCGTCTCGGCCGCGACCGGCACGCCGGACAGCCCGAGCCGCGACGCCAGCGCACCGCTCGCGGCGACACCGCCGCGGCCGATGAATGCGTCTTGCGGGCGCAGCCACGTGGTGTAGCCGTAGGTGCTCGCGTACTGCAGCGCACGCAGCAGCACCTGCGTATCGCGCACCGGCACGTTGGCGTGCGTGAAGCCGACGCAACCGGACTCGGTCAGCGCGACCATCTCGGTGATCACTTCACCCTTGAGACCGACCGTCAGCGCGCCAAGCGGATGCACGTTCGCCTGGTGCAGGTTGCGCGCGCGGAACTTGAGCATCTCGACGAGGCCCGGCTCGTCGAGCACGGGGTCGGTATCCGGCGGGCACACGAGGGTCGTGACACCGCCCGCGACGGCCGCGGCCATCTCGGACGCGAGCGTCGCCTTGTGCTCGTAGCCGGGCTCGCGCAGCCGCGCGCACAGGTCGACGAGGCCAGGCGCGACGATCAGGCCCGACGCGTCGATCGTCCGGTCCGCGTTGAAACCGGCCGGCGCCGTGCCGAGCGCGGCGATCTTGCCGTCCGCAACGAATACGTCGGCCTGCTGCTCGGTGCCGGCGACCGGGTCGATCAGCGTGCCGCCTTTGATATGAATCTTCATGCGCTGTCTGTAAATGCGTTGATTGCGTGAATAAGGATGCGCGAAAGCGGGCTCAGTCGCTGTTGCCGGCGACGATGCCCATCACGGCCATCCGCACGGCGATGCCGAACGTGACCTGGTTGAGGATCACCGACTGCGGGCCATCGGCGACCTGCGAATCGATCTCGACGCCGCGGTTCATCGGGCCCGGGTGCATCACGATCGCGTCGGGCGCGGCGAGCGCGAGGCGCTCGGGCGTCAGGCCCCAGGTCTTGAAATATTCCTGCGCCGACGGCAGCAGCGCGCCGCTCATCCGTTCGTTCTGCAGGCGCAGCATGATGATCACGTCGACGCCCTTCAGCCCTTCGTCGAGGTTGTGGAACACCTTCACCCCCATCTGCTCGAGCCCGCCCGGCAGCAGCGTGCGCGGGCCGATCGCGCGCACTTCCGGCACGCCGAGCGTGGTGAGCGCGTGAATGTCGGAGCGCGCGACCCGCGAATGCAGGATGTCGCCGACGATCGCCACGCGCAGCTTCGTGAAGTCGCGCTTGTAGTGACGGATCGTGTACATGTCGAGCAGGCCCTGCGTCGGGTGCGCGTGGCGGCCGTCGCCGGCGTTGATCACGTGCACGTGCGGCGCGCAGTGCTCGGCGATCAGATACGGTGCGCCGCTCGACGCGTGACGCACGACGAACAGGTCGGCATGCATCGCCGACAGGTTGTTGATCGTGTCGAGCAGCGATTCGCCCTTGCTCGTCGACGACGCGTTGATGTTCAGGTTCAGCACGTCGGCCGACAGGCGCGTCGCGGCGATCTCGAAGGTCGTGCGCGTGCGCGTCGAGTTCTCGAAGAACAGGTTGAACACGGACTTGCCGCGCAGCAGCGGCACCTTCTTCACTTCACGGTCCGTCACGCTGACGAACTGCTCGGCCGTATCGAGGATGTGGTTGACGATCGAGCGCGGCAGGCCTTCGATCGACAGCAGGTGCTTCAGCTCGCCGTTTTTCGTGAGCTGCGGGTTGCCCTTCAGGAAGCCGTAGCGGAACCGGTCGGGGCTCGCGGCCGCAGCGGGATTGCCGGTGCGGCCAGTGGTGTCGGTGGTCATGATGTGCGTGATTCCAACTATGCAAACGGGCCGCGGTGCAAACCAGCGGCCCGGGATACGGTTCGCGTGTCGTTCAGGCGCCGTGCGCCTCGACGCGCAGCGTGAACTGTGCATCGTCGCGCGCGAGCACGAGCGTCGCGCCGGCCGGCACGTCGAGCGCGCCGCCGGCGAAGCGCGCGGCGACCGGCAGCTCGCGGCCGCCACGATCGGCGAGCACCGCGAGCTCGACCGCGGCCGGACGGCCGTAGTCGAACAGCTCGTTGAGCGCCGCGCGCACGGTGCGCCCGGTGTACAGCACGTCGTCGACGAGCACGATGCGCGCGCCGTCGACCTCGAACGGCAGCGACGTCGGGCTGGCCTGGCTGTGCAGCCCCTTCTTCGCGTAATCGTCGCGATGCAGCGCGACGTTCACGACGCCGAACGCCGGCGCGCCAAGATCGCGCGCGAGGCGCTCGGCGAGCCATGCGCCGCCGCTGTAAATGCCGGCGAGCCGCGGGCCACCCGGTTCGGCGAAAGCCGAGCCGTACGCGGCGCGGATCTGGTCGAGCAGGACGCGGTAAAGCGCCTCGGCGTCAATGGTGCTCATGGTCGGACAATTGATCGAGATACTGTTGAAGGATGACGCGCGCCGCCTCGGCATCGAGCATCTCGGCCCGGGCGCGGCCGCGCACGTTGCGCTCGCGCAGCCCGGCCTCGGCCTCGACCGACGAATAGCGCTCGTCGACCCACGTGACGGGCAGCCCGAAGCGGCCGTTCAGCTGATTGCCGAAGCGCTTCGCCTGCTGCGTCATGTCGTGCGGCGTGCCGTCAGGGTGCATCGGCAGGCCGACGACGAGCGCGTCCGGCCGCCATTCGGCCAGCAGGTCGCCGACCGCCTTGAAGCGGTGTTCGCGGTTCAGGTTCTGGATCACGACGAGCGCACGGGCCGAGCGCGTCAGCGCATTGCCGATCGCGACGCCGATACGCTTTTCGCCGTAGTCGAACGCGAGGAGCGTCGCATCGCGCGCGCTCGCGCCACTCATGCGTGCCCTGCTTCGCCGGACAGCATCGACGAGCTGACGCCGAGCAGGCCGAGTGCGGCTTCGAAGCGCTCTTCGGCCGGCGTATCGAACACGATGCGCGGATCGGCGGCCACGGTCAGCCAGCCGTTGCGGGAAATTTCTTCCTCGAGCTGCCCTGCCCCCCAGCCCGCATGGCCGAGCGTCAGCAGGAAGCGCTTCGGGCCGGTGCCCGTCGCGACCGCCTCGAGCACGTCCTTCGACGTGGTCATCTCCAGCCCGCCCTCGACCGACATCGACGAGTTGTAGCTCGCGCCCTCCACCGGCTCGTGCAGCACGAAACCGCGCTCGGTCTGGACCGGGCCGCCGAAGTACACCGGGATGTGCAACAGCGGCTCGATGTCGAGCTTCAGGTCGATGCGGTTGAACAGCGATTCGAGATCGATGTCGGTAGGACGATTGATGACGAGGCCGAGCGCACCGCGCTCGCTGTGATCGCAAAGATAGACCACCGTTCCCGAGAACGTCGGATCGGCCATGTTCGGCATGGCGATCAGGAACTGGTTGGTGAGATTGATGCGATCGGAAGGCTTTGACATGGTTTGAATTTTAGCAAAGACGCCGCGGCCTGACCGGGCCGCGATCAACAAGCAACGCCGCACCGCGCTGGCAACGGCGCGCACGAATCACACGGCACTCTAACACGCGCGCGGGCGCTGTCGGGAGCGTGTTGCGGGCCCGCGCGGCAAGGGCCGCCGCCGCGTGTTCGCCCCCTCGTTCGTCAGGCCCGGCCGAGCGCCGCGCCGAGCGCGCCGGACGCCGCGGTGAGGTCCGGCGGCGCAACGCCGGCGGCAATCTTCAGCAGCGCCGCGCGCAGCATGTCGGACGCGTGGCCGTGTGCATCGAGGCCGCCGTCGGCGAGCGGCACGCCGTGCGCCGCACGCCGCCACGCCAGGCCGAGCGTGTCGGCCAGAAGCGCCGCGTGACCGAGCCCGAGCGCACATGCTGCCGCGCCGACCCGGTAGGCCGCGCCGGACGCATGCCATGCGGCACCCGCGTCGGCCCCGGCCGGATCGGCCGCAAGGTCGGCCATCGACGCATCAGCCGTCTGCAGGAAATCCTCATAGGCATGCGCATTGACCGTCACGACGCCGAGCGCGCGAGTCGGCGCGGCGGCGACCGCATCGTGCTCGGCCCGGGCGGCATCGGCCTCCCACAGCGCTTCGGACGCGGGCGTGCCGGCAACGTGCCAGTCGACCGTCAGCCCGTAGTCGTGCAGCACGTCGACGAGCGCGACATCCTCGGCCGCGGCGCCGAACAGCGCGAAATCGCGCCACAGCAGCGCCACCGTCTCGCGCACGAGTTCGGGCGGCGCACTGCGCCGGCCCTGCGCGTGCTCGCCGAGCAGCAGGTTCATCCGCGCGAGAAAGCGCTTCAGCTCGGGCGCGCCGCTGGCACGCAGCGCGCGCACGCACGCGGCCGCGAGCCGCCAGAAATCGTATGGATCGTCATCGGCGAGCGCGGCCAGCACCGCATCGAGTTCGTCGAGTGCCGCATCGGGCGTGCGATGTTCCGCACGCAGCACGCCAAGCAGCGCCTGTTCGTAGCGGGCGCGAATCCGGGTCGCGAACGCATCGGGCAGCGCGCGCAGGGTGGCCGGCGGCACCGCGCGGCCGACGAGCGCGAGCGCGTCGAGCGGCGCGTTGGCGCGCAGGTCGGCGGCGCTTTGCGCGCGCAATGCGCGGAAATGTTCGAAGAGAACGGGTGAGCAGGCGAGCTCGCGCAGGTTGTGGCGTGCGACGGCCGCGCGGAAATCGCGCAGCGCGGCACGCCAGCCGGCCGAAGTCGGCTCGACGGCGACGAGCGGCACGGCGGCCGACAACTGCCCCGCGAAACGCGCGGCCGGCAGCCAGCCGGCTTCCGCCAGCACGGCCGCCGCAGCGGACAGCGGCGCGGCCGCGTCGTCGCGATGCTCGAAAGCGTCGGCGGCCGCCGCAAGCCATGCGTCGGCCGCACGCACGGCCCCGCCGCGCGGGTTGGGCAGTGCGTCAGGGTGGGGAACGTTCGCCGGTTCGGGCCTCATGCACACGCACGCCTGTCATCGTCAAGTCGCTCGCGCGAACCTCGACGCGCGAGCGCCGGGCCGATGCGAGGCCTGAGCGGTGTGTCCGTGGGCCAAGGGTCCGGTCAGATCTGGACCATCTCGAAGTCTTCCTTGCGGGCGCCGCATTCAGGACACGTCCAGTTGATGGGGACGTCTTCCCAGCGCGTGCCCGGGGCAATGCCCTCTTCCGGCAGCCCGGCTTCTTCGTCGTAAATCCAGCCACAAATCAGGCACATCCAGCTCTTGTATTCCATCTTAAGCCGCGTCGGGAAAGTCGGTAAATTCGGGAGCCATGATGGTACCGTGTCGGGGCCGGACTGCCTAGCAATCGCGCTGGAGTAACGCAACTACGTTGCGCCGCGCTAAAAAATCCATCGTGCAGGCCGGATTCCGCCGCATAATGACTGAAAAGTGCGGCCTGCCGGGCAACACAGGGCCAAAAATGCCCATTTCGCCTCGCCGTCCGCATGCCCGTCGCTTTCCCGTTTTTCTCTTGCCCCATTTTTACATGTCCAGCAACGCCCCTCCGATCGTCCTCACCTTCGGCCTGTCCGATCCCACCGGCGGCTCCGGCATTCAAGCCGATCTGATGACCTTGGCGAGCATGGGCTGTCACGGCGTGTCCGTCCTGACGGGCTACACCGTGCGCGACTCGGCCGCCTGCGACGAAGTGACCGGCCTCGATCCCGACGTGGTCGCTGCCCAGGCGCGCATGCTGCTCGAAGACATGCCGGTTGCAGCGTTCAAGATCGGCGCGGCGACGCGCGCGGAAGTCGTGAGCGCAATCGCCGAGGTCGTCGCCGACTACGACGGCGTGCCGCTCGTGCTCGCGCCGGACTTCACGCTCGACGACGAACACGTGCTCGCAGCCGACGACCTGCGCGAATCGATCGCCGACCTGCTGGCGCCGCAAACCACGCTGCTGGTCGCCGACTACGCGACGCTGATCGCGCTCGCGCAGCCCGACGGCGACGCCGAGGCGCCGAATCTCGACGCGGCCGTCTCGCACCTGCTGTCGCAGGGCTGCGAGTACATCCTGTCGTCCGAGACGGGTTCGCACCGGCTCGTCAACACACTGTACGGCGAGGAGGGCCAGCTCCGCGAGGACATGTGGGATCGCTCGCCGCACCGGCTGATGGGCATCACCGATACCTTGGGCGCGGCCATCGCGGCACTGCTCGCGAACGGCCAGGAACCGCCCGAAGCCGTTCGCGAGGCGCAGGAATACCTGTACCAGTCCGTGCGTGACGCGTTCCGGCCCGGCATGGGTGCGTACCTGCCCGACCGGTTCTTCTGGGCGCGCGGCAACGAAGACTCGGACACGCCGCCGGCCGTGAAGGCCGACACGGTGCCGAGGACGTCGCACCGGCATTGAGGTCAGCACGGCGGGACATGCCCCGCCGCTGCCCCGCCGCTGCCCATGTCACGGCCTTGGGGCGCGACATCTTCGGCCACCCTGCGCACGCATCGAAATCCGTGCGCACATAAAAAAAGACCCGCATCGCTGCGGGTCTTTTCTTTTGGCTGGAACGCGCATCGCTGCGCGCTCCGGACACCATCGACCGAAGTCGATTACATGTCCATGCCCATGCCGCCCATGCCGCCCGGCATGCCGCCCGGCATCGGTGCGTCTTCCTTCGGCAGTTCGGCAACAGCTGCGTCCGTCGTCAGCAGCAGGCCTGCAACCGAAGCTGCGTTCTGCAGTGCGGTACGCGTGACCTTGGTCGGGTCGACAACACCGGCTTCGACCATGTCGACGTACTCGCCCGTCGCCGCGTTGTAGCCGTAGTTGCCCTGGCCTGCAGCAACTGCCGCCACCACGACGCTGGCTTCTTCGCCGCCGTTCGTGACGATCTGGCGGAGCGGCTCTTCCATGGCGCGCAGCACGATCTTGATGCCGGCATTCTGGTCGGCGTTAGCGCCGGTCAGGCCTGCGATCGCGGTGCGAGCGCGGATCAGCGCAACGCCGCCGCCTGCCACGATGCCTTCTTCCACAGCTGCGCGCGTTGCGTGCAGTGCGTCTTCGACACGTGCCTTCTTTTCCTTCATTTCGACTTCGGTCGCTGCGCCGACCTTGATCACTGCAACACCGCCGGCCAGCTTGGCCACGCGCTCTTGCAGCTTTTCACGGTCGTAGTCCGACGTCGCTTCTTCGATTTGCGCGCGCACTTGCTTCACGCGTGCTTCGATGTTCGCGGCTTCGCCTGCGCCGTCGATGATCGTCGTGTTTTCCTTGCCCACTTCGATGCGCTTCGCCTGGCCCAGTTCTGCCAGCGTTGCCTTCTCGAGCGTCAGGCCGGTTTCTTCCGCGATCACCTGGCCGCCGGTCAGGATCGCGATGTCTTCCAGCATCGCCTTGCGACGATCGCCGAAGCCCGGCGCCTTGACCGCAACGGTCTTCAGGATGCCGCGGATGTTGTTGACGACCAGCGTTGCGAGCGCTTCGCCTTCGATGTCTTCAGCGATGATCAGCAGCGGACGGCCTGCCTTCGCGACTTGCTCGAGCACCGGCAGCAGATCACGGATGTTCGACACCTTCTTGTCGTGCAGCAGCACGAACGGGTTGTCGAGGACGGCGACTTGCTTTTCCGGATTGTTGATGAAGTACGGCGACAGGTAGCCGCGATCGAACTGCATGCCCTCGACGACGTCGAGTTCGTCGGCCAGCGACTTGCCGTCTTCGACGGTGATGACACCTTCCTTGCCGACCTTGTCCATCGCTTCAGCGATGCGATCGCCGATCGACGTGTCGCTGTTCGCCGAGATCGAGCCGACCTGTGCGATTTCCTTGTTCGTCGTGCACGGCTTGCTGATCTTCTTCAGCTCTTCGACAGCCGCTGCAACTGCCTTGTCGATGCCGCGCTTCAGGTCCATCGGGTTCATGCCCGATGCGACGTACTTCATGCCTTCGCGGACGATCGATTGCGCGAGGACGGTTGCCGTCGTCGTGCCGTCGCCTGCGTTGTCGCTGGTCTTGGAAGCCACTTCCTTGACCATTTGCGCGCCCATGTTCTGGAGCTTGTCCTTCAGCTCGATTTCCTTCGCGACCGACACACCGTCCTTGGTGACCGTCGGGCCGCCGAAGCTGCGCTCGAGCACGACGTTGCGGCCCTTCGGACCCAGCGTGACCTTGACTGCGTTGGCGAGAATGTTCACGCCTTCGACCATCTTCGAACGGGCGGAATCGCCGAATACGACGTCTTTAGCTGCCATCTTCTAACTCCTTGAATTCTTGGGAATATGTACCGTCGGCGGACGCTTACTTGGCGTTGACCACGGCCATGATGTCTTCTTCGCGCATGACCAGCAGTTCGTTGCCGTCGACCTTCACGGTCTGGCCTGCGTACTTGCCGAACAGAACGCGATCGCCGACCTTCACGTCGAGCGCGATTGCCGCGCCCTTGTCGTCGCGCTTGCCCGGGCCGACGGCCAGGACTTCGCCCTGATCCGGCTTTTCAGCAGCGGCGTCGGGGATCACGATGCCCGAGGCGGTCTTGGTTTCTTGATCCAGGCGCTTGACGATCACGCGATCGTGCAAAGGACGAAGGTTCATATTCACTCCTCTCTTGACTGAGATTGAAGAACGCTTAGGGAATCTGCCCGGCTTGGCGCCTGGCAGAGAATTGTTAGCACTCTCGTGCAGCGAGTGCTAATTATATGGACGGGTTTTGACAAATTCAAGAAGGGGGAGTGGCGGTTTTTTTTCGGGCCGGCGAGGCGCGCCCGGCTTTGAGCCTTGATCACTTGGGCGCGTGCCCGGGACGACCGGGACGAGGCAGGAAAAGCGGAGATATATCCAGCGAAAACAATAACTTACAGAGATCCGCATCCGAGAGCCGATGTGAGCTGGGAAGACGCGTTGAGCCGCTTGCCCGAGCCGTCGGCACGGATCCCCCCGGTGGCCACAGTACCCCAGGGAAATCCCGTACAACAAGCCGCATCCCAACAAATTAAATGGGGCGCGGACGCTCCGTTGCGCTCGCGATGCGAACGCGCGGCAGCCCCCTCGCCCCGTTGGACCGACGAATCCACCTGAATTTTCTACAGTAGCGCAGGCACCGGACGCTCGGAAACGGCACGCTGCGACACGTGGCCAGGGACCGCAAAACGTTCCACCGTCGAACCTTTGTCGACCGTATCGAGCCGGTAGCCATGCGTATATACGGCACACAATTGAAGCCCGTTTTCCGGACGAAGCACCAGTTTTTGTCGAAGTCGATAGATGTGGGTGTCGAGACTCCGGGATGTCCCATCCAGCGCCCGCCCCCACGCCAGCGTCGACAACAAATCCCGGGAAAGCACGTTCCCGATGTTATTGAACAAGAAATTTGCCAGCGCAAATTCCTTTGCCGTCAAATCGACGATTTTTCCGTGCAGCGTGATAGTACGCGCAAGCGGATTCAGAACATACGCGCCGATCTCGACCCTGCCATCGAGTTTTTTGTTGCGGCCCTTTCGACGCAACAGCGCATTGACGCGAGCGGCCAACTCGATCTCGCGGAACGGCTTACCGATGTACTCGTCGGCGCCCGCGTCCAGCGCGGCAGCGACATCTGCTTCAAGCGTTCTCGCAGCCAGGAACAAGACGGCCGGTTCGTCGCCGACGTTAGCCCGAATCCAGTGCAACAAATTCAGGCCGTCGGCATCCGGAATTCGCCAATCGAGCACGATGAGTTCGACCATCTCCCTTTTTAGATACCGGACGGCTGTCGCGCTATCGCTCACCCGGAAAATTTCCCGATTCGTCCCTCGCAGCGCCCTTTCAAAGGCTGACGCCTGACCCGGATCCCCTTCCACCAACAAGATACTCATAACACCCCCAGCCTTCGTCGACCCGAATGATTTACATCGCACACCAAATCGATCGCACGGATACACCAGTACAAACTTGACGTCTTATTTTTAACCACTGCCGATCGATTGAAACCAGCCTCACCTCAACACCAACCTCAAAACCCGATCAGTCCACAGCCTTCCGACCTGATCCGTCACCCTATTTTCAAAAGTACGCCTCCCTGCTATGCACCTGGCGCCAACGAACGGCGCGGGCGATACCGGTTGGCAGAACGTCGCAAGCGTCTCATCGCGAAACTGCCAAGCACTCCGGCACCCTTGTTGACGACCTTCAATCCCGCCCTCGAGCCGGCAATGAGTCGAACCGATTCGTCGTCGCTGGATGCAACGCGACCCATCCCGCGTCAGCATGTCAGTCAGATGTTACTGACATATTAGTAGAATATCGAAGCACTTGCCCGAGATCAAAGGGGGTAAACCCGTTCCCTAACCTTGACCCTTTTAGCCTCGAGTTGAAAACAGGGGACGCCCGCTCTAATATGTTAGTAATATTCTTTTGGCGATCGCTTAGGCACATGAACGGACTGACGGGTAACACCCTTGCCGAACAGGCTCACCAGAAACTGGAAGAACTCATCGTGACGCTGGAACTCGCGCCCGGCAGTGTCTGGTCGGAGGCGTCGCTTGCGGAGAAGCTGAATACCGGGAGAACACCCGTTCGCGAGGCCGTACAACGATTGGCTGCTTCGCATCTCGTTCAGGTCGTTCCGCGTCACGGCATCATGATTACCGTGCCGAACATTCACGACCAGTTGCTCGTGCTCGAAACACGCCGTGAACTGGAACGCCTCATCGCGCAGCGCGCTGCGCGGCGCGCCTCGCCCGAAGAGCGCGCGCAGATCCGCGACGTCGCCGACGAACTCGACGTGGCAGGCGAATCGCGCGACGTCGTCGCCTACTTGAGGCGCGTATATGTGGCCAATCAACTTACCGCGCAGTTTTCGCGAAATCGCTTCGCCGCCGAGGCCATTGCGCCATTACATGCGTTGTCGCGCCGCTTTTACTTCATGTATCACAAACAATTGAATGACTTGCCGACCGCAAGCCGGCAGCACACGCGGGTCGCACGCGCGATAGCCGACGGCGACGAGCAGCAAGCCGGGGTTTCATCAGACTTGATGATGGACTATATAGACGCATTTACGCGAGACTGCTTCACCCGCGATTTCGAGCCGAATCATCCGCGAATCGCGGTCTGACAATGCGCCGCTGCCGCCATTCAACGCATTGACCTGGGCGGCGCCTTCTTATCTTTACATCGCATTCTTATTTCACACGCTCGATGAAGCGAGCAGGCCGCCACGCCTGGCGTATGCCGCGCAAACTCAACGCCGCACATACGGCAGCGCCTCGACGTCACGACTGACGATTGGCGCGTGCAACGCGATGACTGCGATGTGAAGACGACGATCCTGTTCTGATATTGATGGGATTACGCCCGTCGCAACCCGCAATTGCGTCGCCGTGCCATCAACGTGCGATTCCACACCGCTCGATCAGCCCTTCCACCTGCGCCTCTCGGACGGGTTTCGAAATATAGTAGCCCTGACAATCAATTTGAGGCATCGCTCGCAGCCACGAAAATTGAGCCTCGGTTTCAACGCCCTCGACGACAACATGCTTTCCCAAGCGGGTCCCAAGCTCGACGAGCGTTTCGACCATGGTTCTCGATTCGACGTTCTCGTGGACGTCGCGCATGAAAGACCGGTCCAGCTTGAGCGTATCCGCTTCGAGACGATGCAACTTGCTCAGCGACCAACATCCCGAACCGAAATCGTCGATTGCAACGCTCGCTCCCATCCTCCGAATCGAAGCGATAGCTGCTGCGAGTGCTTCGATCGGACCCGGATCGATGGATTCCGTCAGTTCAATTTGGAAATTCGCGGCACACACAGCATGCGAATCCAGAACAAAAGACAAGCGTTTTGCCAACCCCTCCCGGGTAATCTCACGAGCAGGAAAATTTGCAGACAGAGACAAGGTGTCGTAACCGAGTGCAGCCCAACCAGCAAGCACCCGCGCAGACTCATCGATCACGTAATCGGTAAATCGGCGTGTCAGATGCGAATTCTCGACAAGGTCAATGAACGCCGCCGGCATCAACACACCACGCTCCGGATGATGCCAGCGTATCAACGACTCGAATCCGGACAGCAATCCCGATTGAAGACGGAGCTTTGGCTGATAGACGAAAAAGAACTCTCTCCGAGCCAATCCACGCTCCGCGTCTTCGACAAGATCATCAGTACTGCAACGCACGGCCATAGCATCCACAGCGATCCCCCATGCACACGCTCGGCATCGCAGTGCCTGCCGATACAGCGTCGCTCCCACACCGTGCTATTCGTCGGCCGTGCGTCAACATGCGACTACTTCCACTGGTACAGCATGCCGGCGCCGATCACCCGCTGACCGCCGCTGAAGCCGCCGTTGAGCGACGCCTTCAGGTTGTCGGTGATGCGCGCCTGCATGTTGACCGCCATCGCTTTCTGGCCGAGGAAGGTCGACGTACCCAACCCCACCCCGAAGTTGGCGTCGCGATCGATCTGCGGGATCGACGCCATCGCGCCGACGGCCGCGATACCCTGCTTCGCCATCTGGTCGGTCTGCTGCAGTTGCGAACCCAGCGAGTTGATCTGCGCCTGCTGGCCCGACAGTGCCGTCGACAGCGTCGACTGCACTGCATTGAGCTGGTTCACGTTGACCGCATCGGTGCCCTGCGTACCCGGAGCCACATTGATGATCTGGCGCTGCTGCGTGTCGCTGCCGACCGACACGACGTTCTGGCGGCCGCCGTCCGTCGAATTCGCGCCGATCGCCACCGAGTTCGAGCCGGCGGTGACCTTCGGCGCGTCGCTGCCGGTGCCGTTCATGTCGGCGGCGACGCCGGCGGCGTTCGTCGTATTCGTCGTCATCAACGTGGAAAGCTGACTCAACTGGTTGTTGATGTTCGTTACGCCGGTCGACAGCGAGGCCACGTTGTTGTTCGTCGTGCTCAGGCCGGTGGACAGCGAGCCGATGCCGGCCGCCGTCGATGTCGACAGCGCGTTGATCGCAGTCGACGTCGATGTGGACAGCGAGGACACGTTGCTGTTGGTCGCGCTCAGGCCCGTCGACAGCGAGTTGATCCCCGTCGACAGCGACGCGACGTTCGTCGCGGTCGACGTCGACAGGTTGTTGACCGCCTGGTTCGTCGCGTTCAACTGGCTGCCGTTGATCGCGTCCGTGCTGGTGGCCGAGACCTGGCCAGCTGCGACGTTCGTGATCTGGCGTTCCGCGCCCGGCGAACCGACGCTCAGGACGCCCACCGGATTGGTGCCGAAGACCGAGTACGTGACACCGCCGACCATGACGCTCGACACCCCGACCGCATTGCCCGTGACCGAGTTCGCGCCGAGCGCGATCGAGTTGGCGACGTTCGCGGTGGCGTTCGAACCGAACGCGAGCGCGTTGGTGGCGCTGGCCGTGGCGCTCGAACCGTAGGCCTGCGCGCCGACGGCGCTTGCCGTGGCCTGGTTGCCGAGAGCGATCGTGTTGTCCGCGGTGGCCTGGCTCGAGTTGCCGAATGCAAGCGCGCTGTTGCCGGCTGCCGTGCTCGCGTTGCCGAGCGCCACTGCGCCGGTGCCCGTCGCCGTGTCGTTCGCCCCCATCGCGACTGCGCCGGTGCCCGTCGCGACGCTCGGATCGCCGATCGCGACCGCGCCGTCGCCGCTCGCGGTATTGCCGGAGCCGATCGACACGGCCTTGCCGCCGGTTGCCGAAGCGCTTTGACCGATCGCGACCGCGCCGTCCGATTGTGCGTTCGAGCCGTTACCGACCGCGACGCTGCTGGCGCCCGCGGCAGTTGCGGCTACGCCGGCGGCCAGCGAGTAGATACCCGTCGCGGCGCTGTTCGTGTAGTTCGCTCCTGCCGTACCGCCATCGTTGACGCTGTAGTAGTGCGTCTTCGCGGCTTCGATCGCAGTCGAGGTCGACGTGGACAGCGACGTCATCGAACTGTTGGTCGAGCTCAGGCCCGTGGAAAGCGAGCCGATGCCGGTCGAGGTCGAGGTGGACAGGGACAGGATCGTGCTGTCGGTCGAGCTCAGGCCGGTGGACAGCGAGCTGATGCCCGTTGAGGTCGACGTGGACAACGAGGAGATCGAACTGTTGGCCGACGACAGACCGGTCGAGGTCGAGGTCGACAGCGACGACACCGTGCTGTCGGTCGAACTCAGGCCGGTCGACAGCGAATTGATACCTGTGGAAGTCGACGTGGACAACGAGGAGATCGAACTGTTGGCCGACGACAAGCCGGTCGAGGTCGAGGTCGACAGCGACGTGATCGAGCTGTTCGCCAACGACAAACCGGTCGACGTCGAGGTCGACAGTGACGTGATCGAGCTATTCGCCGACGACAAACCCGTCGACGTCGAGGTCGACAACGACGTGATCGAGCTGTTGGCCGACGACAGGCCCGTCGAGGTTGACGTTGACAGCGACGTGATCGAACTGTTGGCCGACGACAGACCGGTCGACGTGGAGGTCGACAACGACGACACCGTGCTATCGGTCGAACTCAGGCCGGTCGACAGCGAATTGATGCCGGTGGAAGTCGACGTGGACAGCGAAGAAATCGAGCTGTTGGCCGACGACAAACCGGTCGACGTCGAGGTCGACAACGACGACACCGTGCTATCGGTCGAGCTCAGGCCGGTCGACAGCGAGTTGATGCCTGTGGAAGTCGACGTGGACAGCGAAGAGATCGAGCTGTTGGCCGACGACAAGCCCGTCGACGTCGAAGTCGACAGCGACGACACCGTGCTATCCGTCGAGCTCAGACCGGTGGACAGCGAGCTGATGCCCGTCGAAGTCGACGTCGACAACGAGGAGATCGAGCTGTTCGCCGACGACAAGCCGGTCGACGTCGACGTCGACAACGACGACACCGTGCTATCGGTCGAGCTCAGGCCGGTCGACAGCGAGTTGATGCCCGTCGACGTCGACGTGGACAGCGAAGAAATCGAGCTGTTGGCCGACGACAAACCGGTCGACGTCGACGTCGACAGCGACGACACCGTGCTATCGGTCGAGCTCAGGCCGGTCGACAGCGAGTTGATGCCCGTCGACGTCGACGTGGACAGCGACGAGATCGAGCTGTTCGCCGACGACAAGCCGGTCGACGTCGAAGTCGACAACGACGACACCGTGCTATCGGTCGAACTCAGGCCAGTCGACAGCGAGCTGATGCCTGTGGAAGTCGAGGTGGACAGCGAGGAAATCGAGCTGTTGGCCGACGACAGACCGGTCGACGTGGAGGTCGACAGCGACGACACCGTGCTATCGGTCGAACTCAGGCCAGTCGACAGCGAGCCGATGCCTGTTGAAGTCGAGGTGGACAGCGAAGAAATCGAGCTGTTGGCCGACGACAAACCGGTCGACGTCGAGGTCGACAGCGACGACACCGTGCTATCGGTCGAGCTCAGGCCGGTCGACAGCGAATTGATGCCTGTGGAAGTCGACGTGGACAACGAGGAGATCGAACTGTTGGCCGACGACAAGCCGGTCGAGGTCGAGGTCGACAGCGACGTGATCGAGCTATTGGCCGAAGATAAACCAGTCGAAGTCGACGTGGACAGCGAACTGATTGAGCTGTTTGCCGACGACAGACCGGTCGACGTCGACGTGGACAGCGACGTGATCGAGCTATTCGCCGACGACAAACCGGTCGACGTCGAGGTCGACAATGAGGTGATCGAGCTGTTCGCCGACGACAGCCCCGTCGAGGTCGAGGTGGACAACGACGTAATCGAACTGTTCGCCGTAGACAGGCCGGTCGACGTCGAGGTCGACAGCGACGACACCGTGCTGTTAGTCGAGCTCAGACCGGTGGACAGCGAGGTAATCGAGCTGTTCGCCGACGACAAACCCGTCGACGTCGAGGTCGACAACGACGTGATCGAGCTGTTGGCCGACGACAGGCCCGTCGAGGTCGACGTCGACAGGGACAACACCGTACTGCCAGTCGAGCTCAAGCCGGTCGACAGCGAGCTGATGCCTGTCGACGCCGAGGTGGACAGCGACGTGATCGAGCTATTGGTCGATGACAAACCGGTCGAGGTCGAAGTCGACAATGAGGTAATCGAGCTGTTGGCCGACGACAAGCCCGTCGACGTCGAGCTGGACAACGACGTAATCGAGCTGTTGGCCGACGATAAACCGGTCGACGTCGACGTCGACAGCGACGACACCGTGCTGTTAGTCGAGCTCAGGCCGGTGGACAGCGAGGTAATCGAGCTGTTCGCCGAGGACAGCCCCGTCGACGTCGACGTGGACAACGACGTCAATTGGGAAAAATTCACCGCGTCGGTCGGATTCGTACCCGCCGCCAAATTCGTGATCTTGTTGCTGTTCAGCGATGTCACGCCTGACAACGTTATCCCGCTTGGGCCGTACAGCGTAATCGCACCCGTGGCATTGTTTCCGGTCTGCCCGACCCAGATATAGGCTTTAGTGCCACTGAGGCCGCCGGTAGCATTCGGGCTCTCCGCTATGATTACGCCAGTCCCGGTTCCGCAGTTTCCCTCGTCCGCAGTGAAAGGACCGGTTTGTAACGAAGTGTTCGTCCCCGAAAGATTCGTGGTGGTCGTAGCAGTGCCATTACAATTTGCAATGGAACCCGCCCACGCATCAAGGGGTAACGCTGCTGTCACCAAGATTCCTGTTGCAGCCAGAATTCCCGAGACGCCAGGCCCAAACCGCATCGTCTGCGGGCGAAATGCGCTCTGGTCAGACGAATTCTCACCTTCCTGCAAACAAGCGCTCTTTGAAGCCTTACCGCGCGTGCGCGTCAGCTCGGACGTCGCAATCCACGCGCCCAGCGACTCATTCCAGATCGATCGAAATATCCGATTCATTGCTCACCCCGCCTCATTATTCACCCGGACACTCATTAACCTCACGATCTTCATAACAATTGATTTAATTTTGATCGCAAAGAGATTAATGAAATGTCATCAACAAAAAATATTTTTAAACTCTTACCGCAGACGTACCACTTCGATTACCCGCAAGCCACACCAGTTGTTTCGATAGCGCTTGGCGTTGAGCGATCGCCTTGACGAGTAATTTCGCCAAGCACGCGATGTTCAAGCAGGTGCCGCACATATGATTCCGCGAAATTTATCGAGTGCGCGCTTCCTCGGGGCTTATATCGATGCACCATCATTCCTATCAGGCGAATCACGATCGGAACATCCGTGAGAATTTAAGCCGTTTGAACCGCCACAATGAAATTAAAACAGGCACCCAGTTCACGACATAAGTCATGATCACCACAGCACCCGAATTGCCGTGTCGATCAACACGACAACCAATTTATATTTAAATTCCGTCTGAAACACCTTAAGCAAAACAGACACCCGGAGGCATGAAACACCCAATCTTCGCTCCATTGCGAAGATCAAATGCCTCAATCTTCACGATCAAAACTGGATATCTCGAACTGCTTGCGATCCTTGTCGCGAATCCACTCGGGCGCACGCCCTACCCCTGACCATGTCGCTCCGCTGACAGGATCAAAGTAGCGCGGCCGCCGTTTGGTCGCCTGCCGCAGGACATCGACAGTAAAAATATCTTCTGGAGCAAAACCGAACTCTCGAACGCAATACCTGATCTCGAGCAAAATCGCCTCCATGGCGACTCGGCGCTCTTCAGAAATACGAGACTCCAGCTTCAATTTTTTATCCAGATACTGTCGATACGAATCCAGATTTCTCATTGAGATAATTACCAACCGCCATTCATCATCAAGAAAAATGTCGATCGAGTCGACAACCCTAAAACATCATGCGACTCGTTCCATTTTTTGTTATTTGTCGCAGATGAATCGCAACACTAGCGACAGCCAATCATTATTCGCTGCCCCGCCCTACGCACAATCCCAGACACAAAAACAACCGGATCGCACCCTACTCATGCTTCAACAATCCCTATGACGCATCGTATATCTGCGACGAGCAACGATTGACAACATTTGTCACACATCAATCGCTCCCCAATTGATCCAATCCGTTCATAAAAGTTGACAAAAAGACTGTCGAGAAATGCCACTCTATTACGCAAATCAGACCTGCCCCCCGGCCACGAGACCACGAGGCATCAAATCAAACCATTGCAATTCCCTTTCAATTCATTCAAAAAAGTGAATCAGCTCCAATGCAAGCAGGCATGCGCGGATTCGAGCAACACGATGAAAAATGGTGCCAATGAAAATTCTTGCTGTTGACGACGAACCAGCACAGGCGGCGCTTCTCCGCGACACACTGATCGCCGAGGGATACGATGTCCGGAGTTCCACCGCGGGCGCGGAGGCCATCCGCTTCCTCGAAACGGACACTGTCAATCTGGTCGTGCTTGACTGGAACTTGCCGGATATCTCCGGACTGGAAGTCCTCGCCTGGATTCGCACACGAATCGGCAGAGATCTCCCCGTGCTGTTCCTGACGAATCGAGTGCGCGAGGACCATCTTGTCGTCGCACTTGAGGCAGGTGCCGACGACTACATGGTCAAGCCCATCCGTCGCAATGAATTGATCGCAAGAGTCCGTGCTCTTCTGCGGCGGGCCTATCCAGTCGATTCAAATCCCGCATCGATCTGTATTGGTCGTTACCGTCTGGATCTCGCGACCGAGACCGTATTCTTAAGCGATGAGCCGATCAAACTGACATCCAGGGAATTCACCGTTGCCGTTGCACTGTTTCAAAATTGTGGCCGCGCGATGCCGCGAGAAGCGCTGATCAAGTCGATATGGGGGCGCCATAGCGACCATATTTCCCGGACGCTCGATACCCATATCTATCGTGTGCGGTCCAAGCTGCGTATCGGGCCCGAAAACGGTGTTCGGCTTCGCGCCGTCTACAACCACGGCTACCGCCTGGAGCAGATCGATTCGAATCCCTCGAACAATGCCGAATAGTCAGGGCGCGCCTTCGTGTCAACACTCGGCACCGCGTGCGCGCCGACGTCGTTGCGGCAACGACATCGGCGTTTCGAGCGGCACACTGTCGAATCCGGTCAGGAGCCGTGACATAGCGCGCGCCTGACGGGTGTACGAACCGGTGTTGAAGACGCGACCCGCGAGCGATGAACACCGCCGCGGGTTCCGGGTAACCAGGGCGGGCGATGGCCCTTCGTGATCCCGGCGCTGTCGCTGCTCGTTCAGTTGCACGGTAACGATGAGTTCCTGCAGTCAGACGATCGCGCCGAACTGACCACCGTGCGATGAGTTCATCCTGGCGAGCCTTCACCTGCGCATTCGTCACCTATTCCGGCTCATACCCGTCTTTCAGAGACAACTGCTTGTCGACATCAGTGATCGACGAGCCATCGACCATGGGTTCCATCTCTGCCGGTACCGTCAATTGCCATGCGAGCGCCGTGACGGTCAGAATTCGATCCAGGGAATATTGCATTTCTCAATCTCACATCGGAAGCCACGGATCGCATCCATCCCCCCAGATTCAACTGCCCGAAATCCAACCGGGTGCCGGGCCGAACAGGAAACATCGTTTCGGGCATCGGTACGATCGCGACCTATACTCGAAGCTGCACGAGCCGGCGTTACCGAGCCCGCTCGCGCTGCTGCCCGATGATCGACTTCGTCGAGCCCTGGATCAGTCGAGCATCAAGTGGCACGGGCTGGCCGTGTGCGGGATGATAGACAAGCCAGGCCACGAAAATAACCAGTGCGGCGGCACTTCCCCACAGCATCAACAAAACACGCATCCTCACTTCACCTTCGCCGGTTTTACCGCGGCATGCACGACTTTTTCCTGCGGTGTCGGCGCCGTTTCCAGGACGATCACCAGTGTCACGACAAGTGCGCAGATCACCAGACCGCACATGCCGAGCATCGCTTTATTCATTTCGGCGCCGCCACTGCATCGTTAGTCCCGATATCCCGATCGACCTGCCTCGGCGAGGGCGCGCCCACGGGCAACTGAAATGTGACTGGAAGCCTCGAGGCGATTCGATTGCCGAACAGGCGGCTACGCCGCGCGCGTCGGTCATGGGCGCATCGACCTTGGTACTGCCGGTCGCGCGCACGTTGCCGCCGACGCTACGGGACGTACAAGTCGCGCAAGATCTCGAGCCTCGATAACAAGCCAGATCTTTCGACAAACCTTGAACACATCCGCAGTTACATCACTCGTTGCCTCAAAAAAAGCCAAGCGCGAGCTTGGCGTCAAATCCGAGGGGAAGTGCTCCGGTAACAGAGCAGTGACGATGGTACGCGTCCGCACACGGCGAGATTTGAACGATTGTCACATTCAGAAAGAGGGATCATTTGCGGCCTTCGGCGATCATCGTCACCGGCCTGCAAGAACCGGCCATTCAAAAGCAAGCGAACGATCGGCTCAACGACGGAAGCGCGCATCGTCCGGAAGCCTCGCTTCGGCAACAAGGTCCGTCCGAATCTGAACGAGCCTCAACATCAACCGTCGGAACCCCGCACGAATAAGACAAATAAACCCTTACAACGCAAACCCTGACGAACGGCCGCGCGCACAGCCGGCGGGCTCGCACGGTTCGCGAATTTCACACGGCCTGTTTGCGCATCGGGAAAGCACGGAGTTCGTGCGGCCGGTGACATCGCATAATGAACCTCAATAGCGACGCCGATTCCGTCCTCTGGAACGCGCCATTTGGCGCGCGCCGGATGTCTCTAGCGCCGCCCCTCGCGAATCTATCGATCCGCGTCAAATCATTCATTTTCATTACGCCGATATTTACGTTTAACTTCTCTGCTAAACACGGAATACCCGCTGTCCGTAAGCCCTTGGATTACATTCAGTAATTTAGATGCGAATCATTCTCGTTTACATTGACTTTCCGATTTGACACTCCTACGATGCGCCGCGTTGCGTTCATTTTCATGCTCCGGCCAATCGGCGCCGAGCGTCCGGACAGCGACCGACAAGCAGGATTCCACACTAAATAGAACCACGGATTTGATATGAAGTTTGCGTCGTCCCAGGGAGACAGCGTCCGCGCCCGGATGCGCCCCGCCGCCTGTGCGGCCATCCTCGCGTGCGCGTCGTTCGCGAGCGGCACGGCTTTCGCCGAAGTGCCGGTCGACGCGCAGCCCGAAGCACCCGAGGCCGACCTGGCGATCCAGGCGAAGCCGACCAACATGTGGACCGGCGTCTGGACCCGCCAGAACCTGCTCGGCGACATGGGCGGCATCCGCCCGTGGCTCGGCAAGTACGGCGCGACGCTGCAGATCACCGAAACCAGCGAATACCTCGCGAACCTGCGCGGCGGCCTGAACCGTGGCGGCGCGTACGACGGACTGACGACGGCCACCTTGACGGTCGACACGCAGAAAGCGATCGGCTTGGCCGGCGGCACCTTCAACGTCAGCGCGCTGCAGATCCACGGCACCAACCTGAGTGCACGGAACCTCGGCACGCTCAATACCGCGAGCGGCATCGAGGCGCAGGGCACGACGCGCCTGTGGGAGCTGTGGTACCAGCAGTCGTTCCTCGACAAGCGCGTCGACGTGAAGATCGGCCAGCAGAGCCTGGACCAGGAATTCATGGTCAGCACGTATGCGAACACGTTCGTCAACACGATGTTCGGCTGGCCCGCGCTGCCTTCGTACGACCTGCCCAACGGCGGTCCTGCGTACCCGCTCGCGGGCCTCGGCGTGCGCGTGCGCGCGCAGATCACGCCGAAGCTCACCGCGCTCGCAGGCGTGTTCGACGGCGATCCGCTCGGCAACAACCCGAGCAACCTGAGCGGCACAAACTTCAACCTGCACAACGGCGCGCTCTACATCGGCGAGCTGCAGTACGCGCTGAACCAGCCGTCCGACGGCGAAATGGACACCGGCCGCTCGAACGGGCTGCCGGGCACCTACAAGATCGGCGTCTGGTATCACAACGGCCGCTTCGCGGACCAGAACGTGGGCACCGACGGATTGTCGCTCTCGGATCCCGCATCGAACGGCGACGCGCAGCAGCATCACGGCAACTACAGCTTCTACGCGGTGGCCGACCAGATGATCTGGCGCCCCGACCCGAGCGGCGCGAAAAGCCTCGGCGTGTTCGCACGCGTGATGGGTGCGCCGGGCGACCGCAACCTGGTGAGCTTCTCGGCCAACGCAGGGATCGTGCTGAAGGCGCCGTTCGAAGGCCGCGACAACGACAGCGTCGGCCTCGGCGTCACGTACATCCAGGTCGGCAGCCACGTGACCGACCTCGACCAGGCCGCGCGGATGTTCGCGACCGGCCCGTACGGCGTGCGCACCCGCGAGACGACGCTCGAGGCGACCTACCAGTACCAGGTCAACCCGTGGTGGATCGTCCAAGCCGACGCGCAGTACACGTTCAACGCCGGCGCCGGCCAGAACCCGAGCGACGCGACCCAGCCGCTGCGCAACACGTTCGTGCTCGGCGCGCGTACGACGATCACGTTCTGAGCGACGCGCCCACGCTGCCCATTTTTCGCGCGCCGCCAGCACGGCGCGCTCCCCAGGAGACTCACATGAATCCATCCGCCCCGCTTCGCCGCCTCGCGACGGGCGCACTGGCCGCCGCCGCACTGACGGCCGCCGCCGGCGCGCTGGCCGAGCCGCAAGGTTTCCTCGAAACGCTGCATCGCCACATCACGCTCGTCAACACGGTGCCTGACAACGGCGACCAGAACCCGTACGCGATCGCGGTCGCGCCGGTGTCGGCCGGCACGATCCAGGCGGGCGACGTGCTCGTCGACAACTTCAACAACTCGGCGAACCTGCAAGGCACCGGCAGCACGATCGTCAACTACCGCCCGTCGACGAAGCAGATGAGCCTGTTCGCGTCGATCCCGCGCGACCTGAAGGCGTGCCCGGGCGGCGTCGGCCTGTCGACGGCGATGACGATGCTGAAATCCGGCTGGGTGATCGTCGGCAGCACGCCGAGCAACGACGGCACGACCAACACCAAGGGCGCCGGCTGCCTGATCGTGCTCGATCCGCAAGGCAAGGTCGCCTCGACGTGGTCGACGCCGAACATCAACGACCCGTGGGGCAACATGGCCGTGGTCGACCGCGGCGACAGCGCGACGCTGTTCGTCAGCATGGCCGGCTTCGGCGTCGGCGGCGCGGACGGCAATCCGCCCGTCTACAAGCAGGCGACCGTGCTGCGTCTCGACCTCGACGTGCCGGCGGGCAAGCCGCCCGTGATCAAGCAGGAAACGGTCGTCGCGAGCGGCCTCGGCGCGCAGGCCGACAAGGGCGTGTTCCTGGTCGGCCCGACCGGCCTCGCGCTGTCCGGCGACCAGAAGAAGCTGTACGTGTCGGACGCGATCGGCAACCGCATCGTCGAGATCGACGACCCGCTCACGCGCGACACCAGCGCGGGCGTCGGCCGCCAGGTCACCGCCGACGGCTTCCTGCGCCGCCCGCTCGCGCTCGCGACCGCACCGAACGGCCACCTGCTCGCGACCAACGCGCAGAACGGCCAGGTCGTGGAGATCGACCCGGTCGCCGGCAAGCAGATCTACGCGCGCTGGATCAATACCGACAAGGCGCAGACGCCCCCCGGCAACGGCAACCTGTTCGGCATCGCAATGACGCCTGAAGGCGACGGCTTCTACTACGTCGCGGACGACGTGAACACGCTGTTGCTCGCGAAGTAACGGAGGCCACCATGTCAGACGATTCCAAGCAGCCGCCACGCCCCGCGCGGCGCGGCTTCCTGAAGGCGGGCGGCGCCGCGATGGCCGCCGGCCTCGCGGCGGCGTCGATCCCGGCCGCGAAGGCCGCGGATGCGCCCGCCACCGCACCCGCACCCGCACCCGCACCCGCATCCGCGCACGACGCCGTCGAGCCGTTCTACGGCCAGCACCAGAGCGGCATCGCGACGCCGCAGCAGCGCCACGCATATTTCGCGGCGCTCGACCTGACGACGGCCCAGCGCGCGGACGTCATCGCGCTGCTGAAGACCTGGACCGAAGCCGCCGCGCGGATGACGCGCGGCGACACCGCGTTGCCGCTCGCCGCGACGGGCGGCGACGAAGTCGCGCCGGCCGACGGGGGCGACGCGCTCGGCCTCGGCCCCGCGCGCCTGACGCTGACGTTTGGCTTCGGCCCCGGCCTGTTCGCGCTCGCCGGCAAGGACCGCTACGGCCTCGCGAAGCATCGCCCCGCCGCGCTCGTCGACCTGCCGCGTTTCAACGGCGATCAGTTGTTGCCCGAGAAGACCGGCGGCGACCTGTTCATCCAGGCGTGCGCGGACGACGCGCAGGTCGCGTTCCACGCGGTGCGCCAGCTCGTGCGCCTCGGCGCGAAGGCGACGCAGATGCGCTGGGGCCAGGCCGGCTTCACGTCGGGCAAGCCCGGCGAGACGCCGCGCAACCTGATGGGCTTCAAGGACGGCACGATGAATCCGCCGATGTCCGATCCGGCGGCGATGAACGAATTCGTGTGGGCCGGCAGCGAAGGCCCGGCATGGATGAACGGCGGCACCTACACGGTCGTGCGCCGGATCCGCATCACGCTCGAGCATTGGGACAACACGGAGCTCGGCTTCCAGGAGCAGGTGGTCGGCCGTCACAAGTACAGCGGCGCGCCGCTCGGCCAGAAGAACGAGTTCGAGGCACTCGATCTCGATGCGACCGACAAGGACGGCAACCCGGTGATCCCCGACAACTCGCACGCGCGCCTCGCGTCGCCGCAGTTGAACAACGGCGCGCAGATCCTGCGCCGCGCGTACTCGTACAACGACAGCACGAACTTCTACATCGAGCGCTGGCCGCCGTGGCGCCAGCAGACCGAGTACGACGCGGGGCTGATGTTCGTCGCGCACCAGCGCGACCCGCGCAAGGGCTTCATTCCGATCAACGAGAAGCTCTCGAAAATGGACATCATGAACCAGTTCACCACGCACGTCGGCAGCGCGATCTTCGCGTGCCCGCCGGGCGCGCAACCGGGTTCGTACATCGGCGCCGCGCTGTTCGAGGCATGACGACGCACAACGCAAGCCAACGCATATCTTCCCGGCGCGTCCGGGTGCAACCTGTCAGAAACCACATGAATACTTCACCCGTTAGCCGCCCGCTGCGGCACCTGATTTCCGCGGCGGCCGCCGCGCTGATGCTGACCGGCGCACTGCACGCCGCGCGCGCACACGCCGCGACGCTCACGCTGTACAACGCGCAGCACGAACAGGTCGTCAACCAGCTCGTCAAGGACTTCGAAGCACAAAGCGGCATCACCGTGAAGGTGCGCTCGGGCGAGGGTCCCGCGCTTGCCGCGCAGCTCGTCGCGGAAGGCGATCGCACGCCGGCCGACGTGTACTTCACCGAGAACTCGCCGGAACTCGTGCTGCTCGACCGCAAGGGCCTGTTCGCGAAGACCGACGGCGCCACGCTGCAATCGGTGCCCGCGCGCTTCAATCCGGCGGACGGCAACTGGGTCGGCGTGCTCGCGCGCGAGAACGTGCTCGTCTACAACACCGCGAAAATCCAGCCGCAGCAACTGCCCGCATCGCTGCTCGATCTGGCGAAGCCCGAATGGAAGGGCAAGGTCGGCGTCGCGCCGAGCGATGCCGACTTCCTGCCGCTCGTGAGCGCGGTGCTCGCGCTGCACGGCGAAGCCGCGACGCTGCAATGGCTGAAGGGCCTGAAGGCCAACGCGCAGATCTTCGACGACGACGAAGGCGTGACGGCGGCCGTCAACCGCGGCGGCGTGCTGACCGGCATCATCAACAACTACTACTGGGACCGCCTGCACGCCGAGCTCGGCGACAAGTCGACCCGCAGCGCGATCTACCATTTCGGCAAGGGCGACGTCGGCGGCGCCGTCAACGTATCGGGCGCCGCGGTGCTGAAGGCATCGAAGCACCAGCCGGAAGCGCAGAAGTTCGTCGCGTATCTCGTCAGCGAGCGTGCGCAGAAACTGATGGCCGGCGGCCATATCAGCTTCGAGTATCCGCTGCATCCGGGCGTCGCTCCCGATCCGATCCTGAAGCCGTTCAACGAACTGAACCCGCCGGCGCTGACGTTCGAACAACTCGGCGACGACAGTCAGGCCGGCAAGCTGCTGCGCCAGGCAGGCCTGCTCTGACCATGAGCGACGCCGTGTCCCGCACGGCGAGCACCGCGCGCGACGGCGAGCGCACCGCGACACGGCGGCGCCCGTCGCGCGCGCTCGTTGCCGCAGCCGCGTGCGGGCCGCTCGCGATCCTGCTGCCGCTCGGCTTCACGCTGTACCGAGCGGCCACCTTCGGCATCGACGATGCGATCGAGCTGCTGTGGCGCCCGCTCGTCGGCGAACTGCTGGTCAACACGCTGTCGATCACGCTCGCCGCGACCCTCGCGTGCGCGCTGCTCGGCACGGCGCTCGCGTGGTTCATCGAGCGCACCGACCTGCCCGCCCGGCCGCTGTGGACCGCGCTCGCGGCCGCGCCCCTCGCGGTGCCGCCATTCATCACGAGCTACGCGTGGGTGTCGCTGAGCCTCGACCTGCAGGATTTCCTCGGCGCGCTGATCGTGCTGACTTCCGCGTACTTCCCGCTCGTCTACCTGCCGGTGGCCGCCGCGCTGCGCGAGCTCGACCCCGCGCTGGAGGAAAGCGCGCGCACGCTCGGCTGCTCGCCGTGGCATACCTTCTTTCGCGTCGTGCTGCCGCAGTTGCGCCCCGCGCTGTGCGGCGGGATGCTGCTCGTCGCGCTCGGCGTGCTGTCCGAGTTCGGCGCATTCCAGCTGCTGCGCTTTCGCACGTTCACGACCGAGATCTATGCGGAATACCGCACCGCGTTCGACGGCGGCGGCGCATCGCTGCTCGGCTGCGTGCTGATCGCGCTGTGCCTGCTGTGCCTCGCGATCGAGGCACGCGCTCGCGGCCATGCGCGCTACGGTCATACGCACCGCGCCGCGCGCCGCGTCGCGATGCGTTATCCGCTCGGCCCTCTGCGCGGCCCCGTCACCGTCGCGTTCGCCGCACTCGCAGCGGCGACGCTCGGCGTGCCGCTCGCGATGATCGGCTACTGGCTCACGCAACAGGGCGCGGCCGCCGTCACGCCGGCCGACGTGTCGCCCGAGCTGCTGTGGCAGGCCACGCTTGCGTCGTCCGGCTATGGCCTGATGGCGGCGGCCGTCACGACGCTGCTCGCGCTGCCGCTCGCGTTCCTGCTGGTCCGTTATCCGGGCCGCGTCGCGACACTCCTCGAGCGCACCGCGATGACCGTGCAGGGCGTGCCTGGCATCGTCGTCGCGCTGGCGATCGTGTCGATCACGGTGCGGCTGCTGCAGCCGCTCTACCAGAGCGCACCGGCGCTCGTCGCCGCCTACGCGATCCTGTTCCTGCCGCTCGCTGTCGTCAGCGTGCGCGCCGCGCTGTCGCACGTGCAGGTCCGGCTCGAGGAAACCGCGCGCTCGCTGGGCCTCGACTGGCGCGCGACGCTCACGCGCGTGGTGCTGCCGCTCGCGGCGCCCGGCCTCGGCGCGGCCGCGACGATGGTGTTCATCTCGGTCGTGACGGAACTCAACGCGACGCTGCTGCTGTCGCCGATCGGCACCCGCACGCTCGCGACGCAGGTGTGGAGCGATACGGCGACGCTTGCGTTCGCCGCCGCGGCACCCTATGCGGCGCTGCTCGTCGCGCTGTCGCTCGGCGCATCGGGACTGCTGTTCCTGCTGCTCGGCCGCGCGTCGGTGCGCGACTGAGCGCCGCCCTTTTTCCCCGGAACCGCCCATGAGCGAACTACGCATCCACGGCCTGTCGAAATCGTTCGGATCGCATACCGTCCTGCACGACATCGACCTCACGGTGCGACGCGGCTCGCGCCTCGCGCTGCTCGGCCCGTCCGGCAGCGGCAAGACCACCCTGCTGCGCGTGCTGTGCGGCTTCGAGCGCGCCGAGCGCGGCACCGTCGAAATCGATGGCCGCCGCGTGGCCGCGCCCGACGTGCACCTGCCGCCCGAACAGCGGCGGATCGGCTACGTGCCGCAGGAAGGCGCGCTGTTTCCGCATCTGTCGGTGGCCGACAACATCGCGTTCGGTCTGCCGCGCGCGGCGCGGCGGCGCCATCATCGCGTCGACGAACTGCTCGAGATGGTCGGGCTGCCCGCGTCGTATGCGAGCCGTGCGCCGCAGCAACTGTCCGGCGGACAGCAGCAGCGCGTCGCGCTGGCTCGCGCGCTCGCGCCCGAGCCGTCGCTCGTGATCCTCGACGAACCGTTCTCCGCGCTCGACACGTCGTTGCGCCACGAAACCCGCAGCGCGGTCGCGGATGCGCTCGCGGCAGCGGGCGCGACATCGGTGCTCGTCACGCACGACCAGCCCGAGGCGATGACGCTCGGCGACGAAGTGGCGGTGATGTGGCACGGTCGGCTCGTGCAGACGGCCGCACCGCAGACGCTGTACCGGCAGCCCGTCACGCGCGACGTCGCGTCGTTCGTCGGGCAGGCCGTGCTGCTCGCCGGTCACGTGCGCGGCACGCACATCGCCTGCGCGCTCGGTGAACTGCCGCTCGTCGCGCCGCTGCCGGACGGGCCGGCCGATGCGATGCTGCGTCCCGAGCAGATCGGCATCGTGCCCGTCACGCACGCCGACGCGGCGCGCGGCCATACGGCGCGCGTCGAAGCCGCACAGTTCGCGGGCCAGGACGCCGACGTGCTCGTGCGCCTCGATGCCGATCTCGATGGACTCGTGCGCGTACGCGTGCCGGGACACCGGTGCCCGGCCGTCGGCGAACGCGTCGCATTGGTGGTGGATGGCGCGGTGATGGCGTACGCGCGCTGAGCGGCGCGGCCCGCCGCTCAGCGCTTTTACTCGCGTTCACACGCGTTCAGGCATCGGCGCAGCCCGCATCCGGCAACGGCCGGAACGTCCGGCCCTCCGTCTCGACCGTCGCGCCCAGCAGCCGTGCGAGCCCCTTCGCACCTGCGCGCATCACGACGTCGTGGTTCCATCGGAACAGCGGGCGGCCGAGCGGCTCCAGCCGGTTCATCCAGCGCGCGTGCGTGCGGATGTGCCAGTCGTAGCGCACGATCGTACGTGCGCCGTCGGCAACGAACGACCAGCATCCGTCACCTTCGATCGCGCCGCTCGCGCGGCCTTCGAGCGCATGCGGCGGCTCGACGCGTCGCACGCGCATGTCGAAGGTCAGCCGGTACGGCAGCGCCCCCTTCCACGTGTACCGGTGCAGCGCGCCGACGCCGCGCGCATCGCCCGGCTCGATCTCGACGGTACGCACGGCACCCTTCCACCAGTCGGGCCAGCGATCGACCTGGTAGATCGCGTCCCACACCACCGCGAGCGGCGCGTCCACGCGCCAGATCGTCGAGAACCGGTATTCCGCCATGCAGCCTCCGGCATGCCCGTCAGGGGCATGAGTCAGCGCACCGTTCAGGGCGCGAAGAAGCGTTCGGGAAACGCGACGTCGATCTCGATGTCGTCGAGCGTCACGGTTTCGAGCGGCACGTCGTCATCGTCCGCGAAGCTGACGACCTTCAGCGGAAAGCCGTCCTCGGTATCCAGCCACAACCGGTAGCGATGCACGCCGTCGACCGCATGCGCAGGCGCGCCCGTGACCAACACGCGCAGCGCGGTCCGGCCGCCGACGGCCTCCTCGCCTTCGGTCACCGTCGCGCCGCCTTCCTGCAGCGCGTGGACGTTGCGCAGCAGTTCGCCGACGTCCGACCGGTCGACCCGGTGGCCACTGCGGTCGCGCACGAGCGGATTGGACGGCGACAGCGTCAGCGCGGGCGGCGCATGCGCGCCGAACGGGCGCAGCCGCACCTTGCCGTCGCCGGGATCGTACGCGAGCACCGCGCCGTGATGCGGCGACACGAAATCCATCCGGACGAAGCCCGGTTTCAGGTACGCGTAACGGATTTCCGTCCGTTCGCCGCTGCGCGCGGACGAGCGGATCGTCGCGCGGTACGAGCGGACGTGGTCGAAATGCGCCTGCGCAACGGTCACGGGATCGGCGGTCATGCTCGCTCCTATCAGGCTCGCGGCCAGCAACGCGGCGATCACGGCGCCGCCTCGACATCGATCACGCCTTCCACCCCGCGCTCGCGACGGCTCCTGAAAAATAGCAGCCGATGCGTGCAATAGTAGGCGAACCGGCCCGGCTGTGCCGGCATGAAGCGAAACGTCTTCGGCGTCGCGCCGAGTTCGGTGTGCACCGCGATGCCGGCCTGCGGCGCATCGATTTCGAAGCTGTGCGGCAGCAGGCCGGGCTCGGCCGACACGGTCAGCTCGACCGGCACGTGCGCATGCACGATCACGTGGTTCGGCCGGAAGAAATAGCTGCCGCCGACAGCGCGGGCGCGGCGCCCGGCAGCGGGAACAGCGCCTGCAGTGCATCGCGCTGCGTCCGGTAGTGCGACGAAAGAAAAGCCGCCCCCCCAAAAAGACAACGCGGCATGACATTCCTGTCATGCCGCGTTGCGCGACCCGTTGCGCACGGCGGCCAATCCGGCGCCGCCGTGCGTGTCCGGCCGGTTACCTCGGCAGTGCGCCCGTCAGCGACTGGAGCAGCGACGACACCGGTGCGAGCGGGTTGCCCGGCGCGCTGTTGCCCGAGTGCGGCGTGACCGACAGGCTCGGCGCGGAGCCGAGTGCCGTGCCCACCGTCGTGCCGACCGCGTTGACGACCGTTGCCGTCGCGTTGGCGCCCGTCGTCAGCAGCGAGCCGGCTGCACCCGCCGTGCCGCCGGCCGCGTTCGCGCCCGAGCCGAGCAGGCTGCCGCCCGCCGCTGCCGTCGAACCGGCCGCGCCCGACAGCGCGCCAGCCGCCTGCCCGAGGGCCACCGGACCATTCGCGAGTGCGCCCGTCACCGAACCGAGTGCACCGGTCAGTGCGCCGGCCGGGTTGCTGCCGCCCGTCAGGCCGCTCACGAGGTTCGTGATCGGTGCGATCGGGTTGTTGCCCGCTGCGCCCGACAACGTGCCGACGACCTGGTTCACGACGCCTTGCACCGGCGCCAGCGGGTTCGAGCCGCCGAGGTTGCCGAGCGTACCGACAACCTGGGTCACGACGCCCTGCACCGGTGCCAGCGGATTCGAGCCGCCAAGGTTGCCGAGTGCGCCCACGACGGAGCCGACCGCATTACCCAGTGCGTTCGTGGCCGTGCCGACCGCATTGCTGTTGCCGAGCGTGCCGACGACCTGGTTCACGACGCCTTGCACCGGCGCCAGCGGGTTCGAGCCGCCAAGGTTGCCGAGTGCGCCCGTCACCGAGCCGAGTGCGCCGGTCAGCGCGCCGGCTGCGTTGCCACCCGTCGGCAGCGCGTTCTGCAGGCCGTTGACGAGGTTCGTGATCGGCGTGATCGGGCTGCCGCCACCGGCGCCGGACAGCGTGCCGACCACCTGGTTCACGACGCCTTGCACCGGCGCCAGCGGATTCGAGCCGCCGAGTGCCCCCGTCACCGAGTTCAGCGCGTTCGTCAGCCCACCGGCCGGATCGTTGCCGAGCGTGCCCGCGAGTTGCGTGACGACGCCTTGCACCGGTGCGAGCGGGCTCCCCGCGCCGCCGACGTTGCCGAGCGTGCCCGTGATCGTGTTGACGGCATTGCTCAGCGCGCCGGCCGGGTTGCCGCTGCCGAGCGTACCCGTGACTTGGTCGACGACGTTCTGGATCGGCGCCAGCGGGTTCGAGCCGCCGCCGATGCCGCCCAGCGCGCCCGTCACCGTGCCGAGTGCGCCGGTCAACGCGCCAGCCGGGTTGCCACCGCCGAGCGCGCCGGTGACCTGATTCACGACGCCTTGGACCGGCGCCAGCGGGTTCGAGCCACCGCCGATGCCGCCCAGCGCGCCCGTCACCGTGCCGAGTGCGCCGGTCAGTGCGCCTGCCGGGTTGCCGCCACCGAGCGCGCCCGTGACCTGATTCACGACGCCTTGGACCGGTGCCAGCGGGTTCGAACCGCCGCCGATACCGCCCAACGCGCCCGTCACCGTACCGAGTGCGCCGGTCAGTGCGCCTGCCGGGTTGCCGCTACCAAGCGCGCCCGTGACCTGATTCACGACGCCTTGGACCGGCGCCAGCGGGTTCGAACCACCACCGATGCCGCCCAACGCGCCCGTCACCGTACCGAGTGCGCCGGTCAGTGCGCCTGCCGGATTGCCGCCACCAAGCGCGCCCGTCACTTGATTGACGACGCCTTGTACCGGCGCCAACGGGTTCGAGCCACCACCGATGCCGCCCAGTGCGCCCGTCACCGTGCCGAGTGCACCCGTCAACGCGCCAGCCGGGTTACCACCACCGAGCGCACCCGTGACCTGATTCACGACACCTTGTACGGGTGCCAGCGGATTCGAACCGCCGCCGATACCGCCAAGCGCGCCCGTTGCGGTACCGAGTGCATTGCTTAGCGTCCCGGTTGCCGTGTTCAGCGCACCAGTCAGCGCACCCGCCGGATTGCCGTCGCTCAGGGCGCCCGTCACTTGGTTCACGACGCCCTGCACCGGCGCCAGCGGATCCGCGCCGCCACCGATAGCGCCCAATGCGCCCAGTGCCCCCGTCACGTTGCCGATCGCACCGGTCACCGTGCCTGCCGGATTGCCCGCACCGAGTTCACCCGCCACCGTACCGAGTGCGCCCGTCAATGCACTAGCAGGGTTGCCGTTGTTGAGGGCCGTCGTGACTTGATTGACGACGCCTTGAACCGCCCCCAGCGGGTACGAACCACCGCCGATGCCACCCAGTGCGCCCGTCACCGTGCCGACTGCACCGGTCAACGCGCCCGCTGGGTTGCCACTACCAAGCGCGCCAGTCACCTGATTGACGACGCCTTGTACCGGCGCCAACGGGTTCGACCCACCGCCGATACCGCCCAGTGCGCCCGTCACCGTACCGACTGCACCCGTCAACGCGCCTGCCGGGTTGCCGCTACCGAGCGCGCCCGTCACTTGATTGACGACGCCTTGAACCGGCGCCAGCGGGTTCGAGCCACCGCCGATGCCGCCCAGTGCGCCCGTCACCGTGCCGAGTGCGCCGGTCAGTGCGCCTGCCGGGTTGCCGCCACCGAGCGCGCCCGTCACTTGATTCACGACACCTTGAACCGGCGCCAGCAGGTTCGAGCCACCGCCGATGCCACCCAGTGCGCCCGTCACCGTACCGACTGCACCCGTCAACGCGCCTGCCGGGTTGCCGCCACCGAGCGCACCCGTCACTTGATTGACGACACCTTGAACCGGCGCCAGCGGGTTCGAGCCGCCGCCGATACCGCCCAGTGCACCCGTCACCGTGCCGAGTGCGCCCGTCAATGCGCCGGCCGGGTTGCCGCCCCCCAACGCACCCGTTACTTGATTGACGACACCTTGAACCGGCGCCAGCGGGCTCGACCCGCCGCCGACACCACCCAGTGCCCCCGTTACCGTGCCAACCGCATTGCTCAGCGTCCCCGTCGCCGTATTCAGCGCACCGGTCAACGCACCCGCCGCGTTGCCGCCGCTCAGCGCGCCCGTCACCTGATTCAGCACGCCCTGGACCGGCGCGAGCGGCTGCACCGTGCCGCCGCCACCACCGAGTGCGCCCGTCACCGCCCCCACTGCGCCCGACAGTACCTGGCCGGGATCGCCAAGCGACGTCTGGATCGCGCCCGCCCCGCCTGCCGCCACGGTGACCGAGCCCAGCGGCGACGTACCCGTCGCGACCAAACCGACCGACACGCTGTTCGTCGGCGGGTTGACGATCACTTGCGGAATCGGCAGCGAATCAAGTGCCCCCGCCATCGCGGAACCCGAAGCCAGCACCCCGAACACCGTCGCGACCGACAGCGCCACACCCGTCAATTTCAGATTGTGTCCCATCTTTATTTTCCCCATCTCGGTTGGCACAACGTTGATAAAGCATGGGGACGGATTGCACGAAGTGTGCCAATTCAAAAAACAGGATTGATTCGTCTGCCTATTGGCGGGCAATAACGCTTTTTTAATCGATTTCAGACGAAATACACGGCCCGGACACCGCAATCATCTGACGAAAAAACGCCGACGGAGCGCGGATGTAACGTAACGTTTGCGAGCCCCGCGGTAACGTGTTCCGGTACATTCCGCGTAACACCGGAACACCCGCCACGACGGCATGCCGCACCGTCATCAGCGGCCGCCCATTACGCATTTCAGCAATATGAAAATGCATTGATAAATCGCTGATTTGCTTATTTTCTTTATTTCGCGATTATCTTTCCTGCCGATTACGCAGATGATTTCCGATCGCGCGATTTCCGGTCATTCGGATGGCAGATTGAAACATTGTGAAAACCGGCGCACGTGACGCAGCGCGCGCCGCCGGATCAGCTGAAGCGCGCGGGCCGGTACGGATGCGGATCGATATAAGTCGGCGCGCCCGTCATCATTTCGGCGAGCAGGCGCCCGGTCGCGGGGCCGAGCGTGAGCCCGTGATGACAATGGCCGAATGCGAACCACAGGTGGCGATGGCGAGGCGCGGGCCCGATCACCGGGCGCATGTCGGGCGTGCACGGCCGCATCCCGAGCCACGGCTCGGGATCGAGCCGCTCGCCGATGCCGAACGCAGCGCGCGCCAGCGGCTCGGCGCGCGCGAGCTGCACGCCGGTCGACGGTGCGCCGCGCAGCGCGATCTCGACGCCGGTCGTGAGCCGCAGGCGGCCGCCTTCCATCGGCGCGACGACGAAACCTGCCTCGGTATCGCACACGGGCACGTTCAACGGCGCGCGCGTCGGCCGGTAATGCATGTGGTAGCCGCGCTTCGCGCGCAGCGGAATCCGGTAGCCGAGCGGCGCGAAGACGTGATCGGACCACGGCCCGAGCGCAACCACGGCCGAGCGCGCCGAAATCGGCCCGTGTTCGGTGCCGACCTGCCAGCCGCCATCCACCTGCACGAGCGTCCTGGCATCGCCCAGCGCGAACCTGCCGCCGTCGCGCTCGAACAGCCGCGCGTAGGCCTTGGTCAGCCCGCCCGGGCTCGACACGGTCTTCGGGTCCTGCCAGTGGAATGCGCCGCAGAACGCGTCACTGATACCAGGCTCGCGTGCCCGCAACGCATGGGCGTCGAGCACGGTCATTCGCAGCCCGTGCGCGTCGGCCACGCGCTGCTGAGCGCGGGTTTCCGCATCGAACAGCGCGGGCGAACGGAACGCCTCGATCCACCCGCCGTCGTGCACGAGCGGCTGGGCATCGGTGCGCGCGAGCAGCGCGTCGTGCTCCACGACGCTCGCCGCGACGAGCGGCAGCAGGTCGCGCGCGGCGGCCGCGAGCCGCTGCGGCGACGATTCGCGCCAGAAGCGCGCGAGCCAGCCCGCATAGGCGGGCAGCGCGCGGTAGTCCCAGTAGAGATCGACCGAGCGGTTGCGCGCATAGCGCAGCAGCGTGCCGAGCCGGCGCGGAAACGCGTACGGCACGACCGACGAGCGCTCGATCAGCCCCGCATTGCCGTGGCTCGTTTCCTCGCCGGGCGCGCGCCGGTCGACGAGCGCGACGCGCAGCCCGCGATCCTGCAGATGCAGCGCCGACGACACGCCGACGATGCCGGCCCCCAGAACGATGACGTCGAAATCCATGGTTCCCCGTACTGCGTCGAGATTCGATGCGACACGCGCCGGCGCGGCGGCCGGCGCGCGGCGGTGATTACTTCGCGACGATGTCGCGCTTGAAGTACTTCCGCGACAGCGCGCTGAGCGTGCCGTCCTTCTTCAGCGCGTCGAGCGCGCCGACGATCCTCGCCTGCAGCGCCTTGTCGTTCTTGCGCATCCCGAAGCCCGTGCCCTCGCCGAGCGTCGCCGGATCCTTCAGCGGCTCGCCGACGATCTGATAGTCGCGGCCGGCCGGCTTGTCGAGGAAACCGTCCTGCGCGGTCTGCGCTTCCTGCACGGCCGCGTCGAGGCGCCCCGCGACGAGATCGGCGTAGATCTGGTCCTGATCCTGGTACGACACGACGGCCACGCCCGCATCGGCCCAGTGCGCCTTCAGGAAATCCTCCTGCGACGAGCCCTGCAGCACGCCGACGTGCTTGCCGCGCAGGCTCGCGACGTCGGGCCGCAGCGGCGAGCCGTGCTTCGCGATCATCACGATCGGCACCACGTAGATCGCCGGCGTGAAATCGATGCTCTGCCGGCGCTTCGACGTGATGTTCATCGCCGAGTCGATCGCGTCGAACTTGCGCGCCTGCAGCGCCGGGATCAGGCCGTCGAACGCATTCTCGACCCACACGCATTTCATGTTCAGCTTCGCGCACACCGCGTTGCCGATGTCGACGTCGAAACCCTGCAACTGGCCGGCCGGCGTCTTGCTCTCGAACGGCGGATAGGCGGCTTCGATCCCGAAGCGCAACGTGGTCTGTTCCGCATGGGCCGTGACGGCCGCGCAGGCAAGCGCCGCAGCGGCGCAAAGGGAGAGCTTCCAGTTCATGACGGTCCTTCCGTTCCGGATTGAGGCGATGAAGATCGGTACACGACGGCCCCGGCCGCGCGCCGGATCGGCATTCGAAGCAGGCGGCCGCCACGCGGCGACGCGTCGTGTCCTGCACGCGAAATATAGACTCAAAGTCTACTATAGACTATAGGGGATACGAGAATCGCGCCCGATACGCGACGTCAAAAAATTCGCCGCGTGCCAGAAATGGCCTTGATTTACCGGCATTTTTTCCGAACCCCGCGACGATACGAAGTCTCGAAAAGAAAAATTATCCCGATTCAGTTTGTCTATATTAGACTTTTCGTCCATCACAAACATTGCCGGGCACCGTCGATCGAGACTGTCCTGTCCGGCCCCGACCGGAGATGTCCGCATGACGCAAACCGCCCCGACCCTGCCGCTGACCGTCGACGAAGCCGCGGTGCGCGCGGCCCTGCCGTCGCTCGACGTGCTCGGCACGCTGCGCAGCATGTTCGCGTCGCTCGCCGAGGCGCGCGCGGTGCAGCCGCCGCAAACGCTCACGCTGTTTCCCGACCAGGCCGGCGACTTCATCACGTATCTCGGCGCGCTCGCCGACGCGCAGGTGTTCGGCGCGAAGCTGTCGCCGTATGTCGTGACGGGCGGCAAGCCCGACGGGAGACCGATCGTCACCGCGTGGACCACGCTGATGTCGATGTGCACGGGGCAACCGCTGATGTGGTGCGACGCGGGCCTGCTGACCGTCGAGCGCACGGCTGGCACGACCGCACTCGCGGTCGACTGCCTCGCGCCGCGCGACGCGCGCCGTCTCGCGATCGTCGGCGCGGGCGCGGTCGGCCTCGCGCACCTGCGGCACACGGCGGGATTGCGCGACTGGGAGACGATCCGCGTGTACTCGCCCGCGCTCGCCGGCGACGCGGCGCAACAGGCGACGCTCGCGCAGCGCGATCCGCGCGCACGGGCCGCGGCGAGCGTCGAAGCCTGCGTGCGCGACGCGGACGTGGTGATGCTGTGCACGTCGTCGGGCACGCCCGTGCTCGGCGACGGGATACTCACGCGCCCCGCGCTCGTCACGTCGATCAGCACGAACGTCGCGCGCGCACACGAGATCCCGCCCGCCTGGCTGCCCGACATGGACGTGTACTGCGACTACCGGCACACGACGCCCACGAGCGCCGGCGAGATGCAGATCGCCGCGGCCGAGCACGGCTGGGCCCCTGCGCGGATCGTCGGCGACCTGCCCGCGCTCGTCGCCGGCACCTGTCCGGCTCCGTCGTACGCGCGTCACGCCTTCTTCCGTTCGATCGGCCTCGGGCTCGAGGACATTGCGATCGCGCACGCGCTGTACACGCACCTGACGCGCGTATGAGCGTCACGCGCGCGCGGGGCCGATACAATGGCGCAACCGCCGCGGCGGCCGCGCGCGGGCGCACGGGCATGCCGGCCACCGGTGCGCCGGCGCGCCGGCCCGATGCGCCGCCCGGCCCCCGCCCACCCGAGATGGCGAACCCGATGCGCAAGAAGAAATCCCCCGTCAAAGACCTGCTGCTCACCCGCTATGCGCCGATCGCCGACGGTATCGCCGCACTGTTCTTCCCGTACGCGGAAGTCGTGATCCACGACCTGCACGACCAGACCGTGCTGTATCTCGCGAACAACCTGTCGAAGCGCGAGGTCGGCGACGATTCCGCGCTCGAGGAAATCGATCATTCGGCGCGCGAGCGCGTGATCGGCCCGTACGAGAAACTGAACTGGGACGGCCGGCGGATGCGTTGCGTGAGTAACGTGCTGTTCGACGACGAAGGCCGCCCGGCCGGGATGATGTGCATCAACTTCAACATCGCGGTGTTCGACGAGGTGCGCGCGACGCTCGACCTGTTCATCAAGGGCGCGGGCGTCGTCGCGCAGCCGGACGAACTGTTCCGCGACGACTGGCAGGAGCGCATCAACACGTTCCTGCACGGCTGGCTGCGCGAGCGGCAGGTCGGGCTGAACGGGCTCACGCGCGAGCACCGGCGCGAGCTCGTCGAAGCGCTTTACGCGGAAGGCGCGTTTCGTGGCAAGAGCGCGGCGAACTACGTTGCGAACGTGCTCGGGATGGGACGCGCGACCGTCTACAAGCACCTCAAGCACCTGAAGGAAACGCAGGGTGACGCGTAAGCGGTAAGCGGCGTGCCCCCGCGGACCGGTTCGCCGGACCCTTTCGCCGCGTCCGGCATCGGCAATCGCTATCGGTCCGTGCCGTCCGTGTCTATGCTTCGTGATACATCGGGCGCGGGCCCGTTCCGCCAGGGTCCGGCCAAGACCAAGCGTCGATGCATAAAGTGATATAGTCCCGGTTACACTTTTTGCTGCCCGGAATCGCCCATGACGACCGCTCCCGCCCCGACTGCCCGCCCGACCCTCGCCGTCGAGATCTGGTCCGACCTGATCTGCCCGTGGTGCTGGATCGGCAAGCGCCGCTTCGACGAAGCGCTCGCCGCGTTCGCGCACGCCGACCGCGTCGACGTCGCGCTGCGCGCGTACCGGCTGATGCCCGGCCAGCCCGTCGAGCCGGTCGAGGCGATGCTCGCCGGCAAATACCGGATGTCGCCCGCGCAGGTCGACCAGATGCTGCGCCAGGTGACCGACGCGGCCGCGAGCGTCGGGCTGCGCTACGACCTGCCCGGCACGCTCGTCGGCGATACGCTCGACGGCCACCGGCTCGTGAAGCTCGCGGAATCGACCGGCCGCGCGCACGCACTGACCGAGCGGCTGTACCGCGCGTATTTCTGCGAGCATGGCTCGCTGTTCGATCACGCCGAGCTGACCGAATTCGCGGTCGAAGCGGGGCTCGAGCGCTCGGCCGTCGAAGCCGTGCTGCGCAGTGACTTGTACCGCGACGAAGTCGAAGCCGACGCCGCGCGCGCCGCGCAGATCGGCGGCCGTGGCGTGCCGCTGTTCGTGTTCGGCGGCCGCTACGCGGTGTCGGGCGCGCAACCGGCCGACGCGTTCGCGCAGGCGCTCGACCAGGCGTGGCGCGACGGCATCGTCGAACTCGACGGCAGCGACGCGGCCGCCTGCGGTCCTGACGGCTGCGAACTGCCGGCGCGCTCGTAACGCGCGCCGCATCCATCACGCGCGTGCCGACCGTACGCGCGACGACGCTTCGCTACTGCCACAAACCGGCAGGAAACCCGCGCGGACGAGGTCTACAATGCATCCCTTCGAATCACCATCAGAAGGCTGCAAGCCCATGACCCACGGGATTCACGGCGAGAAGCGCTGGTACGCGCTGATCGTGCTCTGCCTCGGCGTGCTGATGATCGTGCTCGACAGCACGATCGTGAACGTGGCGCTGCCGTCGATCAGCACCGACCTCCACTTCACCGAAACGGCCCTCGTATGGGTCGTCAATGCGTACCTGCTGACGTTCGGCGGCTGCCTGCTGCTCGGCGGCCGGCTCGGCGACCTGTACGGCCAGCGCCGCATGTTCCTCGCCGGCCTCGTCGTGTTCACGCTCGCGTCGCTCGCGTGCGGCCTCGCGCCATCGCAGACGATGCTGATTGCCGCGCGCGCGGTGCAGGGGCTCGGCGGTGCGGTCGTGTCGGCCGTTTCGCTGTCGCTGATCATGAACCTGTTTACCGAGCCCGGCGAGCGCGCGCGTGCGATGGGCGTCTACGGCTTCGTCTGCGCGGGCGGCGGCAGCATCGGCGTGCTGCTCGGCGGCCTGCTGACAAGCTCGCTGTCGTGGCACTGGATCTTCCTCGTCAACCTGCCGATCGGCATCGCGGTCTATGCGATGTGCGTCGCGCTGCTGCCGCGCGTGCGCGCGCCGGCCGGCCCCGCGCGGCTCGACGTCGCGGGCGCGGTCACCGTGACGGCGTCGCTGATGCTGGCCGTCTACGGGATCGTCGGCGGCAACGAAGCCGGCTGGCTGTCGACACAGACCGTCGCGCTGATCGGCGCGGCCGTCGCGTTGCTCGCGCTGTTCATCACGATCGAGGCGCGCGCCGCGCACCCGCTGATGCCGCTCTCGCTGTTCGCCTCGCGCAACGTCGCGCTCGCGAACGTGATCGCCGTGCTGTGGGCGGCCGCGATGTTCGCGTGGTTTTTCCTGTCCGCGCTGTACATGCAGCGTGTGCTCGGCTACGGGCCGTTGCAGGTTGGCCTCGCGTTCCTGCCGGCGAACCTGATCATGGCCGCGTTCTCGCTCGGACTGTCCGCGCGGATCGTGCTGCGCTTCGGGATCCGCGGCCCGATCGCGGCCGGCCTGCTGATCGCGGCCTGCGGCCTCGCGCTGTTCTCGCGTGCCCCGGCGGACGGCGGCTTCGTCTGGCACGTGCTGCCCGGCATGACGCTGCTCGGCATCGGTGCGGGTATCGCGTTCAACCCGGTGCTGCTCGCCGCGATGAACGACGTCGATCCGGCCGATTCCGGGCTCGCGTCGGGGATCGTCAACACCGCGTTCATGATGGGCGGGGCGCTCGGCCTGGCCGTGCTCGCGAGCCTCGCGGCCGCCCGCACCGACGCGCTCGCGGCAGCGAGCGCCGCGCCGCTCGACGCACTGAACGGCGGCTACCATGCGGCCTTCGCGTTCGGCGCGGCGTTCGCCGCCGCGGCCGCGCTGATCGGCCTTGCGCTGCGCATCCGGCGGCTGGATGCGGTTGAAGGCGTCGGCCCCGCGATGCACTGACGGGCAGCCGGCGGCGTCCACCGCCACCGTCGAACCGGGGCGCGCACCGTCGCGCCCTTTTTTACGCGTGCCGGGCCGGCACGCGCGCCCGTTCCATCAGGCGTGTCGGCCCGATCGCCGCGAGGAGGCCTGCTACCCCGCCCCGCTCCGCTCAAACGCCTGTTTTACGTCAGGCCGGCCGCCGGCCGCACGGGCCTTCGCGGCCGATTTTTAACGCAGTCGTACATCCACCCGCCACATTTGCGACAATGGCGGACTTTGACGCGCGCGCAGCGGCCGCGCGCCGCCGCCGAACGCCGCATAACCGCCTGCTTCCGATGTCGCTTCCCCATATCGATCTGCTGTACTCGTTGTCCGGCCTGTTCGTCGGCATCCTCGTCGGCCTGACGGGCGTTGGCGGTGGTTCGTTGATGACGCCGATCCTCGTGCTGCTGTTCGGCGTCCACCCCGCAACGGCGGTCGGTACCGACCTGCTGTACGCGGCCGCGACCAAGGCCACCGGTACGCTCGTCCACGGCCTGAAGGGTTCGATCGACTGGCGCATCACGGGCCGGCTCGCGGCGGGCAGCGTCCCGGCCGCGGCCGTCACGCTGTGGTGGCTGCATACGCACGGGATGAACGCGCCGGGCACCGCGCGCATGATCCAGCTCGTGCTCGGCGTCGCGCTGCTGCTCACGTCGCTCGCGCTGATCTTCCGGCCGCAGCTCGCCGCGTTCGCCGCGCGCAACCCGCTCGCACCGAGTCCCGCGCGCACGCTGTGGTCGACCGTGCTGACAGGCGCCGTGCTCGGCGTGCTCGTGTCGATGACGTCGGTCGGCGCCGGCGCGATCGGCGTGACCGTGCTCCTGCTGCTGTATCCGGCGCTCGCGACCACCCGCATCGTCGGCTCCGACATCGCGCACGCGGTGCCGCTCACGCTCGTCGCGGGCATGGGCCACTGGCTGCTCGGCTCGGTCGACTGGTCGATGCTGCTGTCGCTGCTGCTCGGCTCGCTGCCCGGCATCGTGCTCGGCAGCCTGTTGTCGGCGCGCGCGCCCGAGCGGCTGCTGCGCAACCTGCTCGCCGCGACGCTCGTCGCGGTCGGCATCCGGCTCGTGCTCGCGTAACACGCGACGCGAACGCCGCGTCCTCGACGGTTTGACGCCATTTCGCTGCCGGCGCATGACGCGCCGGCGCATCGCCCGCCACTCATGAAAACAGCCCGACCGGCCTGCGCCGATCGGGCTGTCGTTCATCCGGGGCGGCGCAAGCCGCCCACGGCGCTTACTGCCCCTGCTGCTGCAACTTCTGCTGCTTGAGCTGCTGCGTGCGCATCTGCAGCTTCAGCACGCGCTGCAGCGCAGTGCGATTGGCCAGGATGCCGTCGTAGAAGTTGGCGAGATCGCCCTTCAGCGCGGTCCGCGACGCGTCGTTCAGGTAGATCATGTGGCCCGACGGGTAGTTCTTGATCGTCAGGTTCTGCGCCTTGAGCGTCGGGTCGAGCGGCATCTGCGCGAGCGTCAGCTCCGTCTGGTGGAACGGCGTGACGGCGTCGAAATAGCCGTTTGCCGACAACACCTTCAGGTCCGGGTTCACGCTCATCGTCGACGCCAGGTCGCCGGCCGTGTACAGCGTATTGCCGCCGCCCTTGTTCGCGCCGGTCGGGTCCGTGTGGCTGAAGTCCCAGTTGTTGAAGACCTGGTCGTTCAGGTCCACGAACGACGACGTCGACGTGTACTTGAGGTCGGTGTTGATGTAGCTGTTCCACAGCACCGTGTACGCGCCGCCGACGTTCGTGATCGACGGATCGTTGCTGCCCGAGTTCGGCAGGATGTACGGCGCGATGCCCTTGCCCGTGAAGTTCGCGCGACCGTCATACTGGCCGATCTGCGTACCCGGCACGAGCGTCAGGAAGAACGTGTACGGCGGGTTGTCGTCCGACGACGGCACGTTGCCGAGCGCCGCCGGGTTGCCGAAGGTCTGGATCAGCGACGTCGGATCCGTGCCGATGTACGAACCCATCTGCTGCGCGGTCTGCAGGTTCAGGTTCAGACGCACGTTCACGAAACCGCCGTCCTGCGGGTTCGGCTTCTGCGCCAGCGGCGCGAGCGTGTTGTCCGCGTAATTGCGGGCCTGGACCATGTACGCGTCGAGATCGGTCGGCGTCGGGTTGAGCGTCGTCTTCTTCCAGTAGAACGCATCGGCCGCGAGCGTCGGGAACGTGCCCGGCGCGGACAGCGCATTCGCGTAGTCGAGGATCGACGACTGCAGCGTGATCCCGTTGAGGTCGATGCCGTCCTCATGCAGCACCCACGACACGACCGCGCTGCGCGCGGTGCCGTACGACTCGCCGTACAGGAACTTCGGCGAATTCCAGCGCGAGTACTTGGTCAGGTAGCGCTGGATGAAGCGGTCGATCGAGCGGGCGTCCTGGTCGGTGCCCCAGAAGTCCTTGTTCTTCGCCGGGGCGATCGCCGCCGAATAACCGGTGCCGACCGGGTTGATGAACACGAGGTCGGTGCGGTCGAGCAGGCTGTCCGGGTTGTCGAGCAGCTTGTACGGCGCGGGCGGCGTGAAGTTCGGGAACGACGACTGCAGGCGCTTCGGCCCGTACGAGCCGAGCAGCAGGTAGACCGACGACGAGCCGGGGCCGCCGTTGTAGAAGAACGTGACCGGGCGCGGCTTCGACGGGTCCGGATTGTCCTGCGTGTACGCGACGTAGAACATCTTCGCGTTCGGCGCCGACGTGGTCGGGTCGATCGTCGTCAGGTGGCCCGTGGTGGCCGTGTACTTGATGGTCTTGCCGCCGATCGTGACCGTACGGTGCACGACGGCTGCCCCTTCCGTGGCATCCGTGACCGCGTCGTTCGGCCCGGTGCCGTACACGTCGGTATCGACGTACGGCTGGTCGGCCGCCGCGGCCGTGGTACTGGTGTTGGCCGACGTGCTGGCGCCGGCCGATGTCGCGGCCGCGGCTGCGGCCGAAGCGGCGGGGCTCGACCCGTCGTCGCCGCCGCACCCCGTGACGAGCAGCGCTGCAGCCGCGGCTGCAGCGAGCGGCACGCTCAGTGTCGTTCCGAATAGCGCGAAACCGTCTTTCAAGGACTTCCGTGTCGTCATTATTGCCTCTCGAACAGAACGATAAATTCCGCCGGCCGCAAAGGATCATTTGCGCCGACGCTCCGCACCAGGAATGCATTCGTTATGCGACGCACTCCGAGTTTTTTACCGAATCGGCGAATACCGATCGGCATGATTTACCCCACCCATATTTTTTTGCGACCGCACAATGGAATCAATTCCATTGCAAACGACAATTCAATAATCCGCAGCCAGACGAATTCATTGCGCGAATTTGCATATGCACAAAATCGACGGCAAAAACATGCCCCGCCAGGCCCGCCCGACCAGGGCGCCTCGCTTCGAACAGACGAACAATCCCCCTCGGCGAGATGCCGATTAATCGCAAAACGACGATCAATCGCGACTCGAGCCGATTTAATAAAATCGAAAGGATCGATTAACTAAACGGAAAGGAATATCTCGTATCTGGAATTTATTAAATTAAGTGAAAATACCGGCGCATATTAGGGTCCTGATTTACCGCCGTAAAGTAATAATTTGTTACAGCGCTCGCCATTCGGAAAGAAGGCGCCACGGGACCGATTCCACGGCGCCCAAAAGAAAAAGCCGGACGACTGTCCGGCTTCGTGAGCGCGGCGCGGCGGGTGCCGTCAGAGCGGCACGTCGATCGCGCCGGCGCCGACGGTGATCGCGTTCGCGCCCGGCGCGGCCGAGATCGACGGCAGGTTCGCGCTCGTCAGCGCGGGCGCGGCGCCCGGCGTGCCGCCGCGCGGCACCGTTCGGATCACCTGCGACGGCGGCAACGGCGCGCCGTTCTTCAGATGCTTCCACATCAGGTTCAGCGCCTGCAGGTTGTAGTAGTGAACCGGCACGAAGCGCGTGTCGAAGCCCGGCACCGGCAGGAACGCGTCGAAGTGCTGGCCGTTCGTCACCTCGTAGAACACGAGCTGGCTGCGTCCGCCTTCGCTGATGCCATTCTGCGCGACGTACGCGCGCGAAGCGTGGTTCACGGGCACGAGCGCGTCGCTGCGGCCCTGCACGATGATCGCCGGCTTGCCCTGCAGGTTCGCGTTCACGCGCACCGCGTCGACGTTCGCGGGCATTCCGAGCATCCCGTTCGTCCAGAGCTGGCGCAGGCACAGCGCACCCGCAAAGCTCGCATCGGGCGTCGCGAGCCGGTGGTCGACACCCGCGCCCGTGTTGAACACGAGGTCGATGCCGGCCGTCGGGGGCACGCCGTTGCCGACGCCGAACACGGCCGGCATCGGCGACGTGGCGGGCGCGGCCACGGCACCCGTCGCCGGGTTCGTCGTCGCGAAGCTGAAATTGCACAGGTTGTCGGTCACGCGCGAGCGCGTGTACGCGTTCGCATAGGTCACCGCGATCGCCGGAATCGCCTGCGAATCCCACATCGGCGCCTGCAGCAGGTCGGAATCGGCGAGGTAGCCGGCCGCGTGAAGCTGCGCGAGCGCGTCGGCGGCCTGGCTTTGCGTATCGGCGCCCGACACGAGCCCGGCCGCGGCGAGCGTCGCGCAGCGCTGGGTGCGGATCGACTGCGTGGTCGCCGCCGGCAGCGCACTCAGGTACGGCGCGCCGGCGAGCGACGCCGATGCCGCCGCGCACGGCTCCAGCAGGTTCGCGAGCGTCGCGTAGTCGGCCAGCGGCCGGCCGAACGACGGCACCGGCTGGCCGCCCGAGCGCACGACCGCGTTCGGCGCCATCCGCACGTTGATCTGCGGCTCGCCGACCACGACCGCGGTGATCCAGCCGCGGTTGTCCTGCTCGGCCGCCGCGAGCGACGCGCCGCCGCCGTTGCTGACCGACGCGGCGATCGTCGTGATGTCGCCCACGTGATAGCGCACGCCGCGATGCGAGCCGTCGATCAGCGGTCCGAACTGCTCGTTGAGCGCCCAGTACGCGAACTCGACCGACTGCAGCGTCACGCGCCCCCAGTCCTGCTCGGGATTCTGCTGCGAATGCGCGTGCTTGAATGCGTAGCGGTTCGGGAAGCGGGCATTGAACGTGGCGAGATCGCCGCTGGTGACGTTCGCGGTGAACAGGCTCGCGGTGCCGGCCAGCACCGCGTTGGCGAGCGTGCCGTCGATCAGCGTGATGGTGTCCGACATGAGTTCGTGCGCGCCGTTGCCGCCGCCCTTGTCGTTGTATGCGACCGCGCAGCCGCGCTTGAGCGCCCATTCGCCGGCCGCGGAAATCGCGCCGTACACGCCGCGCGAGCCGGACGACGTCGCGGTGACGATGCACGGCTGCGCGGGATCGAAGCTGGCGGGCACCTGCACGAGCAGCGTGACGTTCTTGCTGCCGCTGCCATCGTCGGAATACGCGAGATATTCGGTGCCGGGGATCTTGCCTTCGCCGAGCGTGTCGTTGCCGTCGAGGTCGACGTTCGGCCCCCAGAAGCGACCGTAGCCGCCGTTCGCGCTCATGTCGACGAGCGCGCGGTAGTTCGACCAGATCGCGAGACGGCGCAGCTCGGCGCTCGTCGGCCGGGCGGCATTCGCAAAGCCGGGGGCGCTCGCCGAGCCGAGGCCCGTCTTGCCGAGGCCGGCCGTCAGCAGGTCGTCGCTCGTGCCGTCATAGGCCGTCGTGCGCACGTTGCCGGACACGAAACCGGGCAACCGGTTGCGCTCGGCCGACTCGTCGCCATTGCAGGCGCCGAGTATCGCGACCGCGGCCAGCGCCGCGCCGAAAACCATCCGCCTGCCCCACCCGAGCCTCGTCATCGCCGCCCTCTCGATATCGTTATCGGTCCGCCACCGCTTCGTGCGGCTTGCGGCCTCTCAAGCGCAAACGGGCCCCGGCGTACCGGGGCCCGCCTGAAAACGGGCGCATGCGGCGCTCACGCGCCGCTGCCCGGCATCACTGCTGCTGAACCGTCAGCTTGTTCGTGACCGACGTCACGCCCTTCACGCCCTTGGCTGCAGCTTCGGCCTTGTCGATCTGATCCTGGGCCGGCATCGTGCCTTCCAGCGTGATCGCGCCACCCTTCGAGCGCACGACGAGGTTCGACACGTTCACGCCGGATTCCTTCGAAATCGCCTTGCGCACCGCGTAGCCGAGCTTGCGGTTCGCCTTCTTCGCGGTTTTCGCGGCGGCCTTCGGCGCGCTGGTCGCGGCCGCGGGCGCTTCCATTGCCGCGGCATCGCTCGACTGCGCATACACGCTGCCCGACAGACAGGCCGCCACGGCGGCGACGCCCAACGCTCTCAACACGATCGACTTCATGCTATCTCCTTATCACTCCGGAACGGCCGTGCACAGTACGGCCGAATACCCCCAAAAACAGCCGGCCCGCGCGCGAACGGGCGGGACAGCCGGTGTTTTCCACGGCGATACGAGAGAGGCAAGGCGGCCTGGCGGCCGGCGCACGCGAAAGCGGGCCGGCCGGGCCGGACAGCCGCCGGCCGGACGCGCCCGGTCTGATTGCGTGCCGGGTCGCGCGCAAATCGGGCGCGGCTGCGTCGCACAATGTAATCCAGCGCCCGCGGAAGCGCAAAGTTTTTGACGCGGGGCCGCCCGCCGCTGTCGCCGCAGGGCCGCGCCGGGCCGCCCCACTCGCGCACGCACGGCGAAACCGGGTACCATCGCCGCGAGCATCGGCATCGTCCATGACAACCGTCCGGCCGTCGCCGATACGTCACGCCAGCGTCATCCGCCGCCCCCATGAAGCCAGTCCGCCATCGCCCGCCCCGCCGCATCCTCGCCCGCTTCGTCGCGGTGTCGTGGCGCGACCTCGCGCTGTCGATCGGCCCCACCGTGCTGCTCGCGGTCGCGGCCGTCTGGCTCGCGGTCAAGCTGATCCAGCCGGCACCGCCGTCCACGCTCGTGATCTCGGCCGGGCCGCCCGGCAGCACATACTGGAACGCCGCGCAGAAATACAAGACGATCCTCGCGAAGAACGGCGTCACGCTCGACGTCCAGTCGTCCGAAGGGTCCGCCCAGAACCTCGCGCGGCTGTCGAACCCGAACGCGCCGGTCGACGTCGGCTTCGTGCAGAGCGGCATCGGCCCGAAGGAGCGCGACGAACACCTCGTGTCGCTCGGCAGCATCGGCTACGTGCCGCTCGCGATCATGTATCGCGGCCCGGTCGTCGCGCGCCTGTCCGACTTCAAGGGCAAGCGGCTCGCGCTCGGCGCGGAAGGCAGCGGCGCGCGCGAGCTGAGCCTCGCGCTGCTGAAGATGAACGGCATCGTGCCGGGCGGCTCGACCGAACTGCTGCCGACCGCCGGCGAGGACGCGGCCACCGCGCTGCTCGACGGCAAGATCGACGCGGCCTTCCTGTCCGGCGACTCGACGCAGATCCCGGTGATGGCGAAGCTGTTCCGCGCGCCGGGCGTGCACGTGTATTCGTTCACGCAGGCCGAGGCGTACGCGCGGCGCTTTCCGTACCTGACCGCGATCACGCTGCCGATGGGGGTCTACGATCTCGGCCGCAACCTGCCGCCGGCCGACATCCACACGGTTGCACCGACCATCGAACTCGTCGCGCGCGATTCGCTGCACCCCGCGCTGTCCGACCTGCTGATCGAGGCCGCGCGCGAGGTGCACGGCCACGCGACGATCCTGCAGCACGCGGGCGAATTCCCGTCGTCCGTCACCCGCGGGTTCCCGCTGTCCGACGATGCCGCGCGCTACTACAAATCAGGCAAGACCTTCCTGTACCGGCGGCTGCCGTTCTGGGTCGCGAGCCTCGTCGACCGGCTGCTCGTCGTGGTCGTGCCGCTGATCGTCGTGCTGATCCCCGGGCTGCGGCTCGTGCCGTCGCTGTATGGCTGGCGCGTGCGTTCGCGCATCTACCGCTGGTACGGCGCGCTGATCGCGCTCGAGCGCAGCGCGCTCGGCGAGCACACGGCCGAGGAACGCGTGCAGTTGCTCGACGAGCTCGACGACATCGAGGAAGCCGTGAACCGGATGAAGATGCCGCTGGCCTATGCCGGGCAGTTCTACGTGCTGCGCGAGCACATCGGCTTCGTGCGCGAACGGCTCACCGCGCACGACCAGGACACGCCGGCGGCCCCACCTGGCACCGGCGGCCAGCCGCAGGCACGCGCCGACGCGGCACCGACACCGGCCGGCGATCCCCCCCGGGCGACTCCCGGTTCCGCGTGAGCGGACGATCCGCGATCATTGCCGCATGCGCGCGCCGCCGCGTAACATGAAGGCCGCCGCCAGGCGCCGCACGCCCCACCCTCTGGAGATCGTCATGACAACCGGCCTCGACACCGCCCAGCCTGCCTGGTTCTTCGACTTCGTGTCGCCGTTCTCCTATCTGCTCCTCGAACAGCACGACAAGTGGCCGGACGTGCCATTCGAGCCCATCGCCGTATCGCTGCTCGACCTGCAGCGCCACTGGGGGCAACGCCCTAGCGCGGACGTGCCGGCCAAGCGCGTGTTCACGTACCGTCACGCGCTGTTTCGCGCGGAGCAGCTCGGCATCCGCTTCAAGATGCCGCCCGCGCACCCGTTCGATTCCGACAAGGTGTTGCGCCTCGCGATCGCGCTGCGCGCCGATATCGCGACGGTGCTGGAGATGTACCGCTTCATCTGGCGCGACGGCAACGATCCGTCGACGCCGGAAGGTTTCGCGGCGCTGTGCGAGCGCGTCGGCGTCGGCCATGGCGACGAGCTGATCGAATTCGAGGAGACCACCGCGCAACTGGCCCGCAACAACGCCGACGCGATCGCGCTCGGTGTGTTCGGCGTGCCGACGTTCTGGATGAACCAGCAGCTGTTCTGGGGCGAAGACGCGCTGCCGATGGTGCTGTATTGCGCGCGCACGCCGAACTGGCTCGAATCGCGCGAAGTCAAGCGGATCAGCACGCTGCCGAAGGGCCGTGTGTGATGGCCGGTATCACGCACGCCGGCGCGCGGCTGCGGTAAGGTTACGCCTCACCCGAATCCCCCCGACGATGGAAGACGACGACCGTACCGCCTCGCTCGATATCTGGCTCGTGCGCGTGTTGCGCACGCTGCTGCTCGAGCGCAGCGTCACGCAGGCCGCGCTGCGGCTGAACCAGACCCAGCCCGCGATCAGCACGGCGCTGCGCAAGCTGCGCGAGACGCTGAACGACCCGATCCTCGTGCGCGGCAAATCCGGAATGGTGCCGACCGAATACGGCGCGTCGCTGCTCGAGGCCGCGCAGCGCGCGCTGCGCGAGGTCGACTTCATCGCGACGCCGCACGGCGACTTCGATCCGTCGTCCGCACGGCGCACGTTCCGCGTCGCCGCCCCCGATTACCTGAACGATTTCTTCATGCCGACGCTGATCGAGCGCTTTCGCGACGCGGCGCCGCATGCCCATCTGGAAATCGATTCGCTGAATCCCGCACTCGATCACGCGGGCGCGCTCGAATCGGGCGCGCTCGATCTCGTGATCGGCAACTGGCCGAAGCCCGATCCGCAGTTCGCGCGCCAGGACCTGTTCTCCGACACGATCGTGTGCCTGATGCGCGATGCGCACCCGCTCGCACGCGTGCCGCTCACGCGCGAAGCGTACGCGTCGGCCGCGCACGTCGCCCCGACGCCGTACACCGGCGACAAGCGCAATGCGATCGAGATCGGCCTGGCGCGCGCGCGCCTCACACGGCGCATCGTGACGACCCTGCCGTACTTCGGGATCGTGCCGCAGGTGCTGCTGCAGTCGGACCTGATCTTCACGACGACGCGCCGCTTCGCGACGCACTATGCGCAGTTGCTGCCGCTCGTGGTCGTCGCGCCGCCCGTGCCGTTCCCGCGCATCAAGAGCTATCTGCTCACGCATCCGCAGCCCGACCGCCCGACCGACATCGCGTGGCTGTGCGCGCTGATGCAGAGCGTGTCCGACGAGTTGACGGTCCCCCGCAGCCGCAAGCGCTGAGCCGCGGCACACAACGGGGCGCGGCCACTCAGGCCGTGCAGAAGGTTTCCTGCAGATGGGTCCAGCGCACGATGCCCGCCGCGTCGCGCTCGAACACGGCCGTTGCACGGCGCGCGGGCAGCTCGCCCGAAGCCGCGTGCTGCGCTTCGAGATAGGTGAGCGTCGCATGCGACGCGCCGCTCGCGAGCACGCGGGTGTCCGACAGCGAGATGCGCAGTCCCGGCTTCGCGCCGGCGAGCTTCGCGAACAGCGCGCGCGTACCGTCATGATCGACGACACGGCCGTCGGTCAGGATCATCGTGAATTCAGCGGAAAACGCGGCGAGCAGTGCGTCGAGCGCCTCGGGCGCGGTATCGACGCCGGACAGCCAGCGCTCGATGGCGACGAGGCTGGCATCCAGCGCGTCGAGATAAACCTGGTGATCGGACATGGCGGTGTGCACGGTAAGGCGCGGCCCGGTGCCGCGCGTCGTCGTGCAGTGTATGCAAAAACGCGCGGCCGTGCCCCCAGGGGCGGGTCCAGCTAATCACGGGCTTGCGCCGACCCCACGAATGATTTTCTCCAAACGGGGGAACGTGCGCTGCCCACTCCGCGTTACCGCGCGCAGGACACGTCGTCGCGCGCACGCCCCGATGCGGCGGCCTTCGCATCGGTCACCCGCATGCCCGAGCGCGCCTGCAGCAACTCCGCGCACACGGCCACCGCGATCGCGCCCGGCGCCTTGTCGACGATGCCCGCGACGCCGATCGGGCACACCATCTCCACGAGCCGCGCCGGATCGACGCCGCGCGCGGCAAGCCGGCGCTCGAACTTCACGCGCTTGGTGCGCGAGCCGATCATCCCGAAGTACGCGTAGTCGCGCCGCCGCATGATCTGCGCGGCGAGCGAGAAGTCGAGCGCGTGGTTGTGCGTCATCACGAGGAAGTACGCGCCGGGCGGCGCGGCGTCGACGACGGCCTCCGGCGTGTCGGTCGGCTCCGGCTGCACGTTCGGCGGACATTCGTCCGGGAACAGCTCGTCGCGCGTGTCGACCCACTGCACGACGCACGGCAGCGCGCCGAGCAGCGTGACCAGCGCGTGACCGACGTGCCCGGCGCCGAACAGCACGATGTGCATCGGCGCCGGCGTGCCGGTCGCGCGGTTGCGCTGGCCGGTGCCCTGCGCGAACGCCGGGGGCGACGCGGTGCGGAGCGTGCGTGCGGGGCCGTTCATGTCAGCCTCCGCCGGGCCGCCTCAAGGAGGCCGACCGCCCCCGCGGCGGGAGCCGCGCACGGGACCGGAGTACGCGCTGAAGCGCCAATTCCGGTCGACAGCGAACGAAGCGAACGTGGGGGCCGTTTCATCTCAGACAGCCTGCGCGGCGCGTGCCGCTCGCACCGCGCCGATCGCGCGCAGGATCGACTCGCCGGTGGCCGGCGCGTCGAGCGGCGGGTTCACCTGGTAGTCGCCGACCGCCGCGATCGCGTCGCGCACCGCGAAGAACACCGAGAACGGCAGCAGCAGCGGCGGCTCGCCGACCGCCTTCGAGCGGTGGATGCTGTCCTCGACGTTGCGGTTCTTGAACAGTTGCACGTTGAATTCGGGCGGCGTGTCGTTCACCGTCGGGATCTTGTACGTGGACGGCGCATGCGTCATCAGCTTGCCGCCCTTGTTCCACCACAGCTCCTCGGTCGTGAGCCAGCCCATCCCCTGGATGAACGCGCCCTCGACCTGGCCGATGTCGAGCGCCGGGTTCAGCGACGCGCCCACGTCGTGCAGCGCATCGACGCGCAGCGTGCGCATCTCGCCCGTCAGCGTGTCGATCACGACTTCCGACACGGCCGCGCCGTACGAGTAGTAGTAGAACGGCCGGCCTTGCAGCTTCGACTGGTCCCAGTACAGCTTCGGCGTCGCGTAGAAGCCGTCGGACCACAGCTGCACACGCGCGAGGTACGCCTTCGCGATCACTTCGCCGAACGGGATACCGTTGCCACCGACCCACACGACGTCGTTGCCGAACTTCACGTCGGCCGCATCGACCTTGCCGTCGCCGAACTGCTTCGCCGCGAACACCGCGAGCCGCTCGCGCAACTGCCGCGCCGCGTCCTGCGCGGCCTTGCCGTTCAGGTCCGAGCCCGTCGACGCGGCGGTCGCGGACGTGTTCGCGACCTTGCTGGTGTCGGTCGCCGTCACGCGGATCCGGCCGAAGCGGATGCCGAGCTCGTGCGCGACGACCTGCGCGACCTTCGTGTTGAGCCCCTGCCCCATCTCCGTGCCGCCGTGGTTCACGAGCACCGAGCCGTCGGTGTAGATGTGCACCAGCGCGCCGGCCTGGTTGAAGTGCGTGACGTTGAACGCAATGCCGAACTTCACCGGCGTGATCGCGATGCCCTTCTTCAGCACCGTGTTGCGTGCGTTGAATGCGCGCACGCCCGCACGCCGCGCGCGGTAATCGCTCGTCGCTTCGAGTTCGCCGAGCAGCTCGGGCAGCACGTTGTCCTCGACCGTCTGCCCGTATGGCGTGACGTTGCGTTCGGTCTTGCCGTACAGGTTCGCATAGCGGACGTCGAGCGGATCGCGATCGAGCGAACGCGCGATGTCGTCGAGGATGTACTCGATCGCGAACGCGCCCTGCGGGCCGCCGAAGCCGCGGAACGCGGTGTTCGACTGCGTGTTGGTCTTGCCGCAATAGCCGGCGATATCGACGTCGCCCAGCCAGTACGCGTTGTCGAAGTGGCATACCGCGCGCGTCATCACCGGGCCCGACAGGTCGGCCGAGAAACCGCAGCGCGACGTCATCTCGAGCGCCACGCCGTCGATGCGGCCGTCGTCGTCGTAGCCGACGTCGAAGCGGTAATGGAAGTCGTGCCGCTTGCCGGTGATCATCATGTCGTCGTCACGGTCCGGACGCAGCTTCACCGGGCACAGCAGCTTCCACGCCGCGAGCGCCGCGCAGCACGCGAACAGGCCCGACTGCGATTCCTTGCCGCCAAACCCGCCGCCCATCCGGCGGCATTCGACGAGCACGTTGTGCGACGCGACGCCGAGCACGTGCGCGACGAGGTGCTGCATCTCGCTCGGGTGCTGCGTCGAGCAGTACACGTGCATCCCGTCGTCGTCCTTCGGCACCGCGTACGCGATCTGCCCTTCGAGGTAGAACTGCTCCTGGCCGCCGAGCAGCATTTCGCCCGACTCGCGGTGCGCAGCGACGGCAAGCCGCGCGGCCGCGTCTCCGCGGGCGAGCTTCAACGGCGGGATCACGTAGGTTTCGGCCGCGCGCGCTTCCTGCGCGGTGAGGATCGCCGGCAGCTCCTCGTAGTCGACCTGTGCGCGGCGCGCGGCGAGCCGCGCGGTTTCATGCGACGTCGCGACGACGATGAACATCGGCTGGCCGACGAACTGCACGATGCCCTTGGCGAGCACCGGGTCGTCGTGGACGATCGGGCCGCAATCGTTGACGCCCGGGATGTCGTCGGCCGTGAACACGGCGACCACGCCCGGCGTCGCGCGCACCGCGTCGAAGTTCATCGACACGATCTTCGCGTGCGGCTTCGCCGACAGGCCGAGCGCCGCGTGCAGCGTGCCCGCGACGATCGGGATGTCGTCCGTGTAGGTGGCACGCCCGCTCACGTGCAGATGCGCGGATTCGTGCGCGCGCGATACGTGGACCTGCGCGGCGTCGGCTTGCGGGTCGAGGGTGCTCAGGAACGGTTCTGCTTGCTGGTTCATGTTCGGTGTTCTCCGTCTTCAGACGCGCGCCGCGTCGGTGCCGGGTTCGGCAGCCACTTCACGCACATTCAGGGCTTGCGGCGGCAACGGGTCGTGCGGGCGCGTCTCCAGCCAGAATCGAACCATCAGGTTCTTCGCGGTATCGAGGCGGTACGCGCTCGTCGCGCGCATGTCGGACAGCGGCTGGTAGTCGCGCTCGAGCGCCTGCATCGCGGCCTGCGCGGTGGCTTCATGCCACTGCGCGCCGTCGAGCACGGCTTCCGTGTGCGCTGCACGCTTCGGCGTCGCGGCCATCCCGCCGAACGCGACGCGCGGCTCGCGGATCGTGTCGCCGTCCGCGATGAACGCGAACGCCGCGCACACGGCCGAGATGTCGGAGTCGAACCGCTTCGACAGCTTGTACGTGCGGAACTGCAGCTTCTCGCGCGCGCCGGTGCGGGTCGGCACCTTCAGCCCGACGACGAATTCGTGCGGCGCCATGTCCTTCTGCTGGTAGCCCGTGTACAGCGCCTCGAGCGGCAGCTCGCGCACCGTGTCGCCGCCGCGCAGCACCACGCGCGCGCCGAGCGCGATCAGGCCCGGCATCGAATCGCCGATCGGCGAGCCGTTCGCGACGTTGCCGCCGAGCGTGCCCGCGTTGCGGATCGGCAGCGACGCGAAGCGCTTCCACATCTCGGTCAGTTCCGGATACGTGACGGCCAGCGCCGCATACGCGTTCTCGACCGTCACGCCCGCGCCGATCTCGATCCAGTCGCCGCGCTCCACGATGCGCTGCAGTTCGGCGATCTGGCCGACGTAGATCAGGTCGTCGAGCCGGCGCATCTGCTTGGTGACCCACAGGCCGATGTCGGTGCTGCCCGCGAGGATGCGTGCATCGGGCCGCTCGACCTTCAGCGCGGCCAGCGCGTCGAGCGTGCGCGGCGCCGCAAAGCGCGCGCCGTTGGGCGTCGTGTAGTCGAACGTCTCGTCGCGCTTGAGCGACGCGAGCGTGCGGGCCAGCGCGGCCGTGTCGACCGGCGCCGACGGCGCCGGCGCGTCGAACATCTGCACAGCGGCATCGACGATCGGGCGATAGCCAGTGCAGCGGCACAGGTTGCCGGTCAGCGCATCGGCGATCTCGGTACGCGTCGGCACGTCCTTCGCCTTCGCGCACGTGCCGGCGCTGCCGCAGCCTTCGTGGCCGTGCTTCTCGTACAGCGCCCACATCGACATCACGAAACCGGGCGTGCAGAACCCGCATTGCGAACCGTGGCAATCGACCATCGCCTGCTGCACCGGATGCAGCGCGCCGTCCGGCTGACGCAGGTCCTCGACCGTCAGCAGCGCCTTGCCGTCGAGCGTCGGCAGGAACTGGATGCATGCGTTGACGGCCTTGAACTCGACCGCGCCGGCGTCGGTCAGCTCGCCGACGACGACCGTGCACGCGCCGCAGTCGCCTTCCGCGCAGCCTTCCTTGGTGCCGGTGCAATGCGCGTCCTCGCGCAGGTATTGCAGCACGGTGCGGGTAACGTCCGCGCCGCTGACTTCGCGGATCGCGTGACGATGGTAGAAGCGGATCGGCTCACTCATGTCTCGATGTTTCTTCAAATGGGGGCAAGGCGGCGTGCGCAGTGCGCTTGACCGACGTTTTTCTGACAGTTTGCACGCTATCACCATCAAATTCCTCAACCCATAGCCCATCACGCATGGGGCCCATATAACTGCCGCGATATGAGTGCCGGGGCCGCCCGGCGGCCTTTCCGCACGGGGCTCCCGGCCCATTCCCTGCGCCGCCGCAACCGTCCGCCGGCGTCGAAAACAGGGCGCGATTAACTAAACGGTACCTGCGTGAAAACCGGTTCCATGGGAAAATCCCGATTCCCTTTTTCGCCGTCTTCCGTTCGTTTCGTTCACTCGTTCCGCCCCCATGTCAACCGATTCCGCCACACCGCCGCGCAGCGGGTTCGCGGTCACGCTGCAAATCGTGTCCGTCGTCTGCTTCACGTTCATCTGCTACCTGACCATCGGCCTGCCGCTCGCGGTGCTGCCGGGCTTCGTCCACGACGACCTCGGTTTTTCCGCGATCGTCGCGGGCGGCGCGATCAGCGTCCAGTATTTCGCGACGCTCGCGTCGCGTCCGCTCGCCGGGCGCCTGGCCGATACGCTCGGGCCGAAGCAGACGGTGCTGCGCGGGCTGGTCGGTTGCGGTGTGTCGGGCGTGCTGCTGCTCGTCGCGCTGCTGCTCGCGCACTGGCCGGTCGCGAGCCTCGTGCTGCTGGTCGCGAGCCGGCTCGTGCTCGGCGTCGGCGAAAGTCTGTGCGGCACCGGCGCGATCCTGTGGGGCATCGGCCGGGTCGGCGTCACGCACAACGCGAAGGTGATCTCGTGGAACGGCATCGCGACCTACGGCGCGCTCGCGATCGGCGCACCGGTCGGCGTCGCGATCGCGCATACGCTGAATCCGGCGCTGATCGGCGTGATCGTGATCGCGCTCGCCGCAACCGGCTTCTATCTCGCGCGCCTGATCGCTTCCGTGCCGCTCGTGCACGGCGAACGGATGTCGTATGCGAGCGTGTTCACGCGCGTGCTGCCGCACGGCCTCGGCCTCGCGCTCGGCTCGGCCGGCTTCGGCTCGATCGCGACCTTCGTCACGCTGTACTACGCGGCGCGCCACTGGCCGAACGCCGCGCTGTCGCTGACCGTGTTCGGCACGCTGTTCATCGGTGCACGCCTGCTGTTCGCGAACACGATCAAGACCTACGGCGGCTTCCGCGTCGCGATCGTGTCGTTCGCGTTCGAATGCTCGGGCCTCGTGCTGCTGTGGCTCGCGCCCGTGCCCCACGTCGCGCTCGTCGGCGCCGCCCTGACGGGCTTCGGCTTCGCGCTGATCTTCCCGGCGCTCGGCGTCGAGGCTGTCGCGCTCGTGCCGCCCGCGAGCCGCGGCGCGGCGCTGTCCGCGTACTCGGTGTTCCTCGACCTGTCGCTCGGCATCACGGGCCCGCTCGCCGGCTATGTCGCGGGTGCGTTCGGCTATCCGCAGGTGTTCCTGTTCGCGGCGGTGGCGGCGGCCGCGGGCGTCGCGCTGTCGATGGTGCTGTACCAGCGGCAGGCGCGGGTCGCAGGGAGCGGCGCGGCGGCCTGATCGCGCGGCACGTTGCAAGCAAGCCGGTCGCAGGCATCACGCCGCCGGCCACCCAAAAGAAACGCCCGCATCGCGCGGGCGTTTTTGTATCCGGGCGCGGCCGGTGCGGCGGGCCAGCCGGTCACGCGGCCCGCAGAAACAACCGCCGCGTCAGGTCGAACGCAACCAGGTTGCCGGCGACCACCAGCAGCAGCCCGACCACCGCGAGCGGCGACCACTGGTAGCCCTCGAACACCGTCGACACGGCCAGCGCGACGATCGGGAACAGCACCGTGCAGTACGCGGCGCGCTCCGGCCCGATCCGGCCGACGAGGGTCAGATACGCGGTAAAGCCGATCACCGAGCCCGGCACGGCCAGGTAGACGAGCGCGCCGAGATAGCGCGGGCTCGTGTCGAGCGTGAACGGCAATCCGGCCGCGGCGCTGCCGACGGTCAGGATCGTCGCGCCGATCAGCATCGCCCAGCCGTTGGTGACGAGCGGGTGCAGCCCCATCGACTGCATCCGGCTCGACAGCAGGTTGCCGGCCGAGAAGCACATCGTGCCCGCGAACGCGATCGCGAGCCCGATCCAGGTCGCGTGGTCGTCGAGGTGGCCCGCCATCTGCTGCCAGAACAGGCACGCGATGCCGGCCAGCCCGAGCAGCGCACCGGCGATCGCCGACGGCCGCAGCGGACGGCCCATGAACAGCCGCCCGTTGATCGAGTTCAACAGCGGCGCAGTCGAGAAGATCACCGCGACGAGGCCGCTCGGCACGACCTGCTCCGAATAGTAGAAGCACAGGAAGTTCAGGCAGAACAGCGCGAAGCCCTGCGCCAGGAGAAAGCGCCACGCTTCGCGCGGCGGGCGCACCGGCCGGCGCATCACGCGCAGCAGCGCGAACAGCACGGCGGCCGCGAGCCAGAAGCGCCATGCGATCGACACGGGCGGCGGCACGGAGCCGAGCTGCCACTTGATCGCGATCCAGGTGGTGCCCCAGATCAGCACGGTGACGAAATAAAGCGACAGGTTCATGGCGGCAACGATCCGAAAGAACGGGTGAAACGGGATCCCGACTATGCCGCCGCCCGGCGCGCGCCGATTGTCCGGAATTGCGGTCTTTTTCGGGCCGCCGCACGCGGCGCCGCGCGCCCGCTTATACTCGGCCCATCATGAGCTTCTCCCTCTCCGCGCCCCCCGTCGACCACCCCGCCGCCCTGGCTGGCGGCGATCTGCCGTTCGGCCTGCAGTCGGTCTGCCGCACGCTCGCCGACGCGAACGCGACGCTCGAGCGCTTCGCGTGGCTCGGCGACCATCTGGCGATCGCCGAATGGACCCGGATCACCGACGAAAGCGAGACGGTCTACGAGCAGCCCGGCCACCACACGCTGTCGTGCTACCTCGACGGCGGCTACCGGACGGAACGCCAGCGCGTGCCGCGCTACGGCGCACCGAGCCTGCTGTGCGCGCTGCCGGGCGACCATGAATCGCGCTGGTGGGTGCGCGGCGAGATGCACTTCATCCACCTGTATTTCCTGCCCGAGCACTTCACGCAGCGCGCGATCCGCGAACTCGACCGCGAGCCGCGCGAGCTGAAGCTTGCCGACCGCACCTATTTCGAGGATGCGCGCGTCGCCGCGCTGCTGCGCTCGCTCGCGCTGGATGGCTGGGACGATGCCGACGAGCGGCTGCGCGTGAACGAGACCGCGCACGAGGTGCTGAGCCTGCTGCTGCGCGGGCAGAGCACGGCCCGCACCGACACGACGTTCCGCGGCGGCCTCGCGCCGGCCGTGCGCCGCCGCGTGCGCGACTACATCGACACGTACCTGACGCAGCCGCTGACGCTCGGCGAACTCGCCGACGTCGCCGCGCTGTCCGAATACCACTTCTCGCGGATGTTCCGGCTGTCGTTCGGCCGCGCGCCGCACGCGTGGGTGGCCGAGCAACGACTGGCGCGGGCGCGCGAGCTGCTGCGCACGACGGCGCTGCCGCTCGCGCAGATCGCGGCCGACTGCGGTTATGCGAACGCCGGCCATTTCAGCCATCGCTTTCGCGACGCACACGGCACGACGCCGAACACGTACCGGCGCGCGATGCAGGGCCGCTGAACGCGGCCCCTTTCCTCGTCTTCCTGCTTACGCGCCGCGCCCCGACAGTTCCTGTTCGAGCGCCGCGACGCCGGCCGGCAGGTCGACCGGCACCTTCAGGTCGACCATCGTGCGGCCGAACGCGTGCAGCGTGCGGAACAGGTTGTGTTCGCGACACTGCTCGCCCATCTGTCCGATCCGTACGATCGGCAAGCCGAACGAGCCCGAAATCTCGACCTGGTAGTGCTTCGAGATGTGGCCGCAGACCATCCCCGGCGTGAGTCCTTCCGGCGTCTCGATCCCGACCACCGAATTCAGCCGGCAGTCCTTCGGCGCATAGAGCTTGAGCCCCATCGACTCGACGCCCGCCTGCAGCGCGAGCGAGCAGCGCAGGTGGCGCGCGAAGCGGCTTTCGAGCGTCTCCGCGCAGACGAGCCGCAGCGCCTCGTGCAGCGCGAGCACGCCCGACACGGGCGCCGTGTAGTGATAGCCCGCGTTGTGCCAGAAGTTCTCGGCGAGCGCCATGTCGAGGCACCAGTGCGCATTCGGCTCCGGGCGCCGCTTCATGCGATCCCACGCGGCGTCGGAAAACGCGATCAGCGACACGCCCGGAATCGACGACAGCCCCTTCTGGCCGCCGGTGATCACCGCGTCGATGCCCCACGCATCCATCTCGAGCGGCATCGTCGACAGCGTGCACACCGCGTCGACCACGACCAGCGCGCCGGCCGCCTTCGCGAGCGCCGCGATGTCGCGCAGGTCGCGGTTCCACACGGTGTTCGACGTCTCGCCCTGCACGATCGTGACGATCTCGGGCCGCTCGCGCGCGATCGCGTCCGCGATCTCGTCGAGGCTCGCGACCGCGCGGTCGGCCACTTCGAGCGTCGCGACGTCGGCGCCGACACGCGTGGCCATCTCGGCCATCCGCGCGCTGAAGAAGCCGTTGCGGATCGACAGCACGCGCGTACCGCGCCACGCGAGGTTCGAGATGGCCATTTCCATCGCGGCCGAGCCGGGGCCCGCGACGCCGAGCACCCACTTCGTGCGGGTCTGGAACACGTAGCGCGCCATCTCCTTCACCTGCTCGATGATCTTCGCCATCGTCGCGCCGAGGTGGTTGATCACGATCGTGTTCGCCTTCGCGACGGCGGCCGGGATCGGAACCGGGCCGGCCCCCATCATCAGCAGCGGTTCTTCGGGCAGGATCGCGTCGAGCGGCACGACGACGGGACAGGGAATCGGCGAGTAATCGATGGACATGGCTGGTAAAAGGTGAGGAAAGGAAGTGCACGGACGCCCGCCGCGCTGCATGGCGAACTGATCGATCATTCCGTGTTCCGCCGCCTCGCGCAAGAGGCACGCGCAGCCGGACAGCACGATGGTGGCCCGGCCGCCGGACCGGGCCAGCCAGCCGTGCGCGGGTCGCACGCCAGTCATCCGGATTGAGAAAGGATTGCCGCCCAGGTTGTGAAACGGTTCCATTCATGCGTCAAGCACACGATTTTCTCCGTCAATAACACCGCGATTCGCCGACATCGCCGCTTCAGCGCGACTTCTGTATCGAACGAAAAAGACCGGATCCGCCCTAAAAATCGCCGCGCGGAATCGGATACGCAAAATTCCCGCACCGCCCAAAAAACATCCATTATTTCAGCATGTATTGGGGTACGCTTCCCTTAAATACCGGAACAAGCCTGCTCGAATAGTTCGCAACCCATTGATTACCATTGGAAATACTCGCATCATCCAAACTTATTCTAATACTGCACCGTCTTTGAACGGCAGGCATGCGAGACAGCGCAACGTTTAGCGCGTTACCCCTGATTTAGATTTTTCGCAACCCGCCCATTTTCACAGGTTGACGGATATCGCTTCTGTATTCAACAATCGTCTGTGGAATCGAGAAAAACGATTTTTCGATACGACGGAAAAACTTGGGGCCGCGCGATGCGCTTTCGAAGGTGCGCGGCGTAAAACCACAACCATAATCAATCAACCGGGCCAGAAATACGCAAGCCATGAACCAGATTCAGACCATGCGTGTATTCGTCTGCGTCGCCGAGCAACAGAGCTTCCGGCGCGCGGCGCACCATCTCGGCGTGTCCAATGCACTCGTCACGCGTTCGATCGCGATGCTCGAGGGCCACCTGAACACCCGGCTGATCCACCGCACCACGCGGAACCTGTCGCTTACCGAGGCCGGCGTGCGCTACCTCGACGGGTGCCGGGCGCTGCTCGAGGAATTCGACCACCTCGAGTCGTCCGTCGCGCATGCCGTGCGCGAACCGGCCGGCACGCTGCGCGTCGTCGCGTCGGGCCTGCTGTCGCCGCTTGCGCTGACGCCGCTCGTCAGCAGCTTCCGGCACCGCTACCCGGAGTTGCGCGTGCAGCTGACCGTCGCCGAGGCGCCGCTCGACGTGCTCGATTCGGGCTACGACGTCGGCATCGTCACGGGCAACCGGCTCGACGGCAACCCGACGCTGATCGGCCACGCGCTCGCACCGAACCCGTTCGTCGCGGTCGCGGCGCCGGCCTATCTCGAGCGACGCGGCGAGCCGCGCCTGCCCGACGACCTGCCGGGCCACGACTGGGTCACGCTCGCGCCGCACCAGCACGCGCCCGCGTGGCAACTGGTCGGCCACGACGGCGTCGCGCATTCCGTCACGGTGCGCCCGGCCTGCACGGTCAACCAGCTCGCGCTCGTCCATGCGGCCGCCGTGGCCGGCGCGGGCATCGCGGTGCTGCCCGAGCCGTGCGTCGCCAACGCGCTCGCCAGCGGCACGCTCGTGCGGCTGATGGCCGGCTACCGGATCGACGATCCCGACACGCAGCTGTCGCTCGTCTACCCGAATCGCCAGTACGTGCCGGCCCGCACGCGCAGCTTCGTCGAGCACGCGCTCGATCACTTCAGCGCGCAGCCGCCCCGCGAACGCACCGACTACGGCTTCCTGCGGCCGCCGCGCGGGCCCGACCGCTCCGACATCGTCACGGGGCTGCAGTAAACTGCGCGCGTCAGCCTTCGGAGGTGCAGCGTGCGCGTGATCCTGTTCAGCAGCCGGCAGTACGACGACGATTCGTTTGCCGCCGCCAACCGGCAGTTCGGCTATCGGCTGCACTTCCAGCCGTCGCACCTCGACGCGGAAACCGCGATCCTCGCGCATGGCTATGACGTCGTCTGCCCGTTCGTCAACGACACCGTCGATGCGGCCGTGCTCGAACGGCTGGCGGACGGCGGCACGCGCCTGATCGCGCTGCGCTCGGCGGGCTTCAACCATGTCGACCTGGCCGCCGCCGAGCGGCTCGGCATGACGGTCGTGCGCGTGCCCGCCTATTCGCCGCACGCGGTTGCCGAGCACGCGGTCGCGCTGATCCTCGCACTCAACCGCCGCCTGCCGCGCGCCGTCGCGCGCACCCGCGAAGGCGACTTCTCGCTGAACGGCCTGCTCGGCTTCGACCTGCACGGCAAGACGGTCGGCGTGATCGGCACCGGCATCATCGGCAGCGTGTTCGCGAAGATCATGATGGGCTTCGGGATGCACGTGCTCGCGCACTCGGTGCCGCCGTACAACGACGAGCTGATCGCGTTCGGCGCGCGCTATGTCGAGCTCGACGCGTTGCTGCACCACGCCGACATCGTCAGCCTGCACTGCCCGCTGCTGCCGTCGACGCACCATCTGATCAACGAACGGACGCTCGCGCGGATGAAGCACGGCGCGATGCTGATCAACACCGGGCGCGGCGGCCTCGTCGATGCGCAGGCGCTGGTCGACGCGCTCAAGAGCGGCCAGCTCGGCCATCTCGGGCTCGACGTGTACGAAGAGGAAAGCGGGCTCTTCTTCGAGGATCACTCCGACCTGCCGCTGCAGGACGACGTGCTCGCCCGCCTGCTGACGTTCCCGAACGTGATCGTCACGTCGCACCAGGCGTTCTTCACGCGCGAGGCGCTCGCCGAGATCGCGCACACCACCCTGCTGAACATCGAGGCGTGGCATGCCGGCACGCCGCAGAACGTCGTGACGGCGAATCGCTGAGAAATCGACGAAACCGGCTCATTTCATGGTTGCCGGCGCGACCGCAATCGTTTGCTTTCGATCAACGCTGAAAACGCGATCTTTTACGTCAACAATTCCGCATTTTGTTTCGAATGATGTAACGCGGCCCGCGCGCGGTCTGATATCGTTGCGCCGACGTCATCCCCTGCTTGTGCCGCCCATGCGTTTCGACGACTCCGACATCTCCGCCGTCTACCGCGCCATTTTCGAACGGCGCGACATGCGCCACTTCACGCCGGCGCCCGTCGACCCAGCCGTGCTGGCACGCCTGCTGCGCGCGGCGCATCACGCGCCGAGCGTCGGCTTCATGCAGCCGTGGCGCTTCATCCGCATCACCGATCCGGCGCTGCGCACCGCGATCCATGCGCTGGTCGAGGCCGAGCGCCGCGCGACCGCCGACGCGCTCGGCGAGCGCCAGGACGAATTCATGCGGCTGAAGGTCGAAGGCGTGCGCGAATGCGGCGAGCTGCTGGTCGTCGCGCTCGCCGACGGCCGCGAGCGCCACGTGTTCGGCCGTCGCACGCTGCCGGAGATGGATCTCGCGTCCGCCGCGTGCGCGATCCAGAACATGTGGCTCGCGGCCCGCGCCGAAGGGCTCGGGATGGGCTGGGTATCGCTGTTCGACGTCGACGCGCTGCGCGCGCTGCTGCGGATGCCCGACGGCGCGAAGCCGATCGCCGTGCTGTGCGTCGGGCACGTCGACGCGTTCTACGCGAAGCCGATGCTCGAGCAGGAGCGCTGGGCGGCGCGGATGCCGATCGACGCGTGCCTGTTCGAAAACGGCTGGGACGATCCGGCCGCGATCGATGCCGCCGGCTCGCCGTCGGCGCGCGCGGACGTGGCGGACACGGACACGGCAATGGCAACCGGCGCCGACCCGGCAAGCGCATCGACCACAAGCGTCGACGGCTCGCCCGAACGCATCGCGTGACGCGCACCTCGCCGCCGCCACCGTTGCGCCTCCAACCCATCCAGCGCCGCAATCCCCGCCGAATCCCACACTGTGAGCTTCACGCGCACGGCCCCGTCGCACGCCGGCAACACCCGTTTTGGCCCCAAACATAGGGGTTTTTACTGAAGTAGAATCGCGGCTGTCGTTCGCCTTACCGTCCGCCCGCCCCGCGCATCCTGCGCCCGCCCGAGCGGCGGCTTTTCCCGAGCCTACCGCGATGCCCCTACCTCTTTTCGCCCTCGCCGTCGCCGCGTTTGGAATCGGTACCACCGAGTTCGTGATCATGGGGCTGCTGCCCAATGTCGCCCGCGACCTCGGCGTGTCGATCCCGGCCGCCGGCATGCTCGTGTCGGGCTATGCGCTCGGCGTGACGATCGGCGCGCCGATCCTCGCGATCGTCACCGCGAAGATGCCGCGCAAGCGCGCGCTGATGGGCCTGATCGGCCTGTTCATCGCGGGCAACCTGTTCTGCGCGATCGCGCCGGGCTACGCGGTGCTGATGGCCGCGCGCGTCGTCACCGCGTTCTGCCACGGCGCGTTCTTCGGGATCGGCTCGGTGGTCGCGAGCAACCTGGTCGCACCGAACCGTCGCGCGCAGGCGATCGCACTGATGTTCACCGGCCTCACCCTCGCGAACGTGCTCGGCGTGCCGCTCGGCACCGCGCTCGGCCAGGCGTACGGCTGGCGCGCGACGTTCTGGGCCGTCACCGGCATCGGCATCGCCGCGGCCGCCGCGCTCGCCGTCTGCCTGCCGAAGAACCTCGCGATGCCCGACACCAGCATCACGCGCGAATTCAGCGTGCTGAAACATCCGCAGGTGCTGATGGTGCTCGGCATCAGCGTGCTCGCATCGGCCAGCCTGTTCAGCGTGTTCACGTACATCACGCCGATCCTCGAAGACGTCACGGGCTTCTCGCCGCGCCAGGTCACTTACGTGCTGCTGCTGTTCGGCCTCGGGCTCACGGTTGGCGGCACGCTCGGCGGCAAGCTCGCCGACTGGCGCCGGATGCCGTCGCTGATCGCGACGCTCGCGCTGATCGGCGTCGTCCTCGCGCTGTTCGCGGGCACGATGCACCTGCCGTTCGCCGCGCTCGCGACGATCTTCGTGTGGGGCATCCTCGCGTTCGCGATCGTGCCGCCGCTGCAGATCCTGATCGTCGACCGCGCGAGCGACGCGCCGAACCTCGCGTCGACGCTGAACCAGGGCGCGTTCAACCTCGGCAACGCGACCGGTGCGTGGCTCGGCGGGATGGCGATCGGCTCGGGCGTGTCGCTCGTGAACCTGCCGTGGGTCGGCGTCGCGATGGCCGTCGCGGCGCTCGCGCTCACGCTGTGGTCGGCGTCGCTCGAGCGCCGGCCGGTGGCCGTGCCGACCGAGTACGTGTAACGCAACCCTGCCGGAATCGTTGCGCGCACAACGCCACGCGGACCTGATGGCCTTCATGGACCTTTCAAGGTCCGCGGTGTAGCATCCCCGCCGATGAAAGCCATTCTCAATCGTGATTTCCTTGCGCTGATCCTGAGCGTCGCGGTCGTCGGTCTCGGCACCGGCGCCACACTGCCGCTCACCGCGCTCGCGCTGACCGAGGCCGGACACGGCACCAACGTCGTCGGCATGCTGACGGCCGCGCAGGCCCTCGGCGGTCTCGCGATCGTCCCGTTCGTCACCGCGCTCGCGCGACACATCGGCTCGCGCCGCGCGATCGTCGTGTCGGTCGTGCTGCTTGCCGCAGCCACCGCGCTGATGCAGTTCACGTCGAACCTGATCCTGTGGGGCGCGCTGCGCGTGCTGTGCGGCGCCGCGCTCATGTTGCTGTTCACGATCGGCGAAGCGTGGGTCAACCAGCTCGCCGACGATTCGACGCGCGGCCGCGTCGTCGCGATCTACGCGACCAATTTCACGCTGTTCCAGATGGCGGGCCCGGTGCTCGTCAGCCAGATCGCCGGTGCGACGAGCATTCGCTTCGCGCTGTGCGGCGCGCTGTTCCTGCTCGCGCTGCCGACGCTCGCGACGATCCGGCGCGCGCCGCTCGCCGGCGACGACGCGCATCACGAAGCGCACGGCCGCTGGCTCGACGTACTGCCGCGCATGCCCGCGCTGATCATCGGCACCGGCTTCTTCGCGCTGTTCGACACGCTCGCGCTGTCGCTGCTGCCGCTCTACGCGATGGATCACGGCGTCGCGAGCGCCACCGCCGTGCTGCTCGCGTCGATCATGCTGTTCGGCGATACCGCGATGCAGTTCCCGATCGGCTGGCTCGCGGACAAGCTCGGCCGCGAACGCGTGCACCTCGGCGCGGGCTGGATCGTGCTCGCCGGCCTGCCGCTGCTGCCGCTCGTGATCGCCAATCCGTGGCTGTGCTGGCCGCTGCTGTTCGTGCTCGGCGCGGCGGCCGGCAGCATCTACACGCTGTCGCTCGTCGCGTGCGGCGAACGCTTCCGCGGCGCGGCGCTCGTCACCGCGAGTTCGCTCGTGTCGGCGTCGTGGAGCGCCGCGAGCTTCGGCGGCCCGCTGGTCGCGGGCGCGTTGATGGAGCAGCTGGGCAGCAACGCGCTGATCGGCGTGCTGGTCGTCTGCGTCGCGGCGTTCGTCGCGGCCGCGCTGTGGGAGCGCCGCACTGCGCTGCAGCGCGCGGTCTGATGCCGGCGCGCAAGCCCACCATGGCGCTCCACCCAAACGACGGCGGCGCGAACACGCGCCGCCCGGCCACCGATACGCCGATCACACTGCAAAAACGACGACGGCCCGCGCAATGCGGGCCGTCGTGCTCACGGACGCGCCACGTTGCGCGTTACGCCTGCAACGCCGGCAGGATCTTGCCGACACACGCGCCGAAGCCGACGCGATAGCCATCGCCCTGGCCCCATCCGGCGAGCGTGAGCTCGTCGCCGTCCTCGATGAACGCGCGGCTGCCGCCGCCGTTCAGCGCAACCGGCTCCTTGCCGTTCCACGTCAGCTCGAGCAGGCTGCCGAACGAATCCTTCGTCGGCCCGCTGATCGTCCCCGAACCCATCAGGTCGCCCACGCGCGTGTTGCAGCCCGCGACCGTGTGATGCGCGAGCTGCTGCGCCATCGTCCAGTACATGTACTTGAAATTCGTGCGGCAGATCGACGTTGCTTCGGCCGCCCCTTCCGCGCGCAGCGTCACTTCGAGCGCGATGTCGAACGCATGCTTGCCCGCGTGCCGCAGATACGCGAGCGGCTGCGGCGACTGCTCCGGCTGCGCGACGCGGAACGGTTCGAGCGCGTCGAGCGTGACGATCCACGGCGAGATCGTCGTCGCGAAGGTCTTCGCGTTGAACGGGCCGAGCGGCACGTATTCCCATTGCTGGATGTCGCGCGCGCTCCAGTCGTTCAGCAGCACCATCCCGAAGATGTGCGCTTCCGCGTCCTCGCACGCGATCGGCTCGCCGAGCGCGTTGCCCCGGCCGACGATGAAGCCCGTCTCCAGTTCGATGTCGAGCTTGCGGCATGCGCCGAACACCGGACGCTCCTGGTCAGGCAGCTTCAGTTGCCCGTTCGGACGCCGCACCGGCGTACCGCTCACGATCACCGACGACGCGCGGCCGTTGTAGCCGATCGGCATCTCCGACCAGTTCGGCAGCAGCGCATTCTTCGGATCGCGGAACATCGAACCGACGTTGGTCGCGTGCTCCTTCGACGAATAGAAATCGGTGTAGCCGGGAATCTCGACCGGCAGATGCAGCGTCGCGTCGCGCTGCGCGACGAGCACCTGTGCGCGCAGCGCCGCATCGTCGCGCAGCCGCGCGTTGTCGCGCGAGAACAGATCGGACAGTTGCACGCGCACGCCGCGCCATGCGTCGCGGCCGAGCGCGATGAACGCGTTCAGCGTCGGTGCGGCGAACACGTCGGCGCCGGCCGGCAGCGTCACGAGGCCCGCGCGGGCGAGCGCCGCGAGGTCGACGATCTGGTCGCCGAGCGCCACGCCTGCACGGCGCGACGCCTGCTTCGCATCGCTGAAGATCCCGAACGGGAGGTTCTGGATCGGGAAATCGCAGGCGGGATCGTTCGCCGTCTCGACCCAGCTCTTGCGGGCCGGGTCGAGCGTCTCGCGCCAGTCTTGGGTATCGCTCATCGTTGCTCCGGGTTGAAGTGTTTCCTGATGCCTTGCCAGCATTCGAAGTAGTCCGCCTGCAGCTGCGCGGTGTCGAGCGCGTAGCGCGTCGGCCGGATCAGCGTGCGGGTTTCGAACATGAACGCCATCGTCGCGTCGACCTTGTGCGGCTTCGTCGTGTCGCTCGCCGACGCCTTCTCGAACGTGTCCGCGTCGGGCCCGTGGCCCGACATGCAGTTGTGCAGGCTCGCGCCGCCCGGCACGAAGCCTTCGGCCTTCGCGTCGTACGCGCCGTGCACGAGCCCCATGAATTCGCTCGCGACGTTGCGGTGAAACCAGGGCGGGCGGAACGTATCCTCGGCCGCGAGCCAGCGCGGCGGGAAGATCACGAAGTCGATCGTGTCGACGCCCGGCGTGTCGCTCTGCGACTGCAGCACCAGGAAGATCGACGGATCGGGATGGTCGTAGCTGATCGAGCCGATCGTGTTGAACAGGCGCAGGTCGTACTTGTAGGGCGCGTAGTTGCCGTGCCAAGCGACGACGTCGAGCGGCGAATGGCCGATGTCCGCGCGCCACAGGCGGCCGTTCAGCTTCGCGATCAGGTCGAACGCGCCTTCGCGATCCTCGTACGCGGCTTGCGGCGTCAGGAAATCGCGCGGGTTCGCGAGTCCGTTCGAGCCGATCGGGCCGAGATCCGGCAGGCGCAGTTGCGCGCCGAAGTTTTCGCAGATGTAGCCGCGCGCGTCGCCGTCCGGCAGCGTGACGGCAAACCGCACGCCACGCGGGATCACCGCGATCTCGAACGGCTCGACGTCGACCCGGCCAAATTCGGTCGCGATGAACAGCCGCCCCTGCTGCGGCACGATCAGCAGTTCGCCGTCCGCGCTGTAGAAGAAGCGGTCCTGCATCGAACGGTTCGCCGCGTACAGGTGGATCGCGCAGCCGTTCATCGCGGCGGCCGAACCGTTGCCGGCCATCGTCACCAGCCCGTCGACGAAATCGGTCGGCTCGACCGGCATCGGCAACGGATCCCAGCGCAGCTGGTTCGGCGGTGTCGGCGGCACGTCAACCGAGTCGCCGAATTCCGACACGAGGCGCTGCGGGCCCGCATACGGCTCGAACGGCCGGTGCACGGCCGCCGGGCGGATGCGGTACAGCCACGAGCGGCGGTTGTGGCCGCGCGGCGCGGTAAATGCGGTACCCGACAGTTGCTCCGCATACAGCCCGTACGGCGCGCGCTGCGGCGAGTTGCGGCCGTGCGGCAGCGCGCCGGGCAGCGCCTCGGTCGCGAATTCGTTCGCGAAACCGCTCTGGTAGCCGGCGGTCGCCGGTTTCGACAGGTCAAGCGTCATCGTTTCCTTTCTCCCTCAATTCATCGCGGCGTTCGGCGCCTGCGCGCCGTTGCGCCGCGTTACTCCGGCCAAGCCCAGGACGAACAGCGCCGAGCACAGCACGGGCACCGCGGCCGCGTGGAACAGCGCACCGTTCGACCAGTTGAGCGCAATCAGTTGTCCGCCGACGAGCGGCCCGAGCACCGAGCCGATCCGGCCGATGCCGAGGCTCCAGCCGATGCCCGTCGAGCGCAGCGACGTCGGGTAATACTGGCCCGCGAGCGCGTTCACGGCCGGCTGCCCGCCGACCACGCAGAACCCGCCCGCGAACACGACCACCAGCAGCCACGGCAGCGCGTGCGCGACCGAGCCGATCAGCCCCACCGACACGGCCGCGCACGCGAAGCAGGCGAACAGCACGCGCACGAAGCCGTAGCGTTCGATGAACCAGCCGAGCGACAGCGTGCCGATCACGCCGCCTGTCTGCAGCACCGTGCCGACGATCACCGCCGTGCCCGGCGAATAGCCCGCGTCGCGCATCACGGTCGGCAGCCAGTTCGACAGGAAGTACAGATCGATCAGGTTCATGAAGCTGATCGCCCACAGCAGCAGCGTGACCGGCAGGCGGCCGTGGCTGAACAGCTCGGCGACCGGCGCGCCGGTCGCGGCGCGCTCGCGCACCACGAGCCGCGTGTTCGCGTCGATGCCCGCCTGCGGCGCGAACTGCGCGAGCCAGTCGCGCGCCTGCGCGACGCGCCCTTTCAGCACCAGGAACTGCAGCGACTCGGGCAGCCGCGCGACCATCGCGACGGTCAGCACGAGCGGCACCGCGCCGCCGACGAAGAACACCGACCGCCAGCCGAGCGCCGGAATCAGCGCGGCGCTGATGAAGCCGCCGAGCGCCGCACCGAGCGTGAAGCCGCACGACACCATCATCATCCGCTTCACGCGATGCGCGGCCGGGCTGAACTCGCCGACCAGCGCCATCGCATTCGGCATGATGCAGCCGAGGCCGAGGCCCGTGACGAAGCGCAGCGCCATCAGCACGGGAATCGAGGTTGCGAACGGCGTCGCGAGCATCGTCACCGCGAAGAACAGCGTCGAGCCGATCAGCACCGGGCGCCGCCCGATCCGGTCGGCCAGCACCGACAGCCCGAGCGCGCCGAGCAGCATCCCGAACAGGCTCGCGCTGAACACCGGACCGAGCGCCTGCTTCGGCACGCCCCATTCGGCGATCACGCTCGGTGCGACGTAGCCCATCGCCTGCGCATCGAAACCGTCGATCACGAGGCATAGCCCGCACAACGCGAGTAGCATCCAGTGAAAGCCCGGGCGATGGGTCTCGTCGATCACGCGCTCGACTTCGAGCACGCGCGCGCCTGCCGGCGCCGCGCTCATTGCGCCACCTCGGCGGCCGGATGCACGGGCGGCGTCACGCCCTGGCGCGCGAGCGCCATCGCTTCGCGCAGCACGTCGGCGTCGCCGATCTGGTTCGCGAGCAGCAGGATCAGCTTCGCGTTGACGAGCTGGCTGTCGGCGTCGGACAGGTCGCGATGCATGTCGATCAGCGCTTCGTAGAACGCGTCGGGGTCAGCCAGGCGCGGACGGGTGTCGAGTGGGGGCATGACGGTGTCTCCGGTGTCTTGATCGTTTTCAGCGTTCGCAGGTCGCGCGCGCCAGTGCGTCGGCAAGCGCCTGACGGTCGAGCGTGCGCGTGCGGGCGCAGACATGCTGGTCGGGACGCAGCAGGTAAAACGTGCCGGGCTTCGCGTCATAGCGTTGCGCGGCAAAACCGTCGACGTCCTCCACGACGTCGACACCCGCCACCGGCTGCGCGTGCCCGGCCGGCACGACGAGCACGGGCCGCACCGGCGGCGCGAGGCCGTCGACGGCCTGCGCGAGCGCGGCCGCATCGCCCGGCAACCCGAACAGCACGCCGATGAAGCCGCCGCCCAGGTGCTGCAGCAGCCAGCCCGACACGCCCTGCACACGCACCGGCGCATCGGCGGCCGCCGCGCCCGGCCGCATCGCGCACGCAAATGCGTCGCCTTCGCGGTCCGGCGTGTTCAGCGGCGAATCGGCCAGCACCGCCGGTACCGACAGACGGCCGCTGTTCACGAGCTTGCGCGCGAACTCGCAGTCGCGCGCAAGCTTCAGCGTCGCGTCGCGGAACACGCGCGACACCGGGCTCTTCGGCGTGATGAAGTCGGTCGAGCGCGTCGAGTTGCGGATGTTCTCGTCGGCCGCGAACTCGCGCTCGCTCGCATACGTGTCGAGCAGGCGGTCGGTCGAACGGCCGTCGAGCACGAGCTTCAGCTTCCATGCGAGGTTGTCGGCGTCCTGCACGCCGCTGTTCGCGCCGCGCGCGCCGAACGGCGACACGCCGTGCGCGGAATCGCCCGCGAACAGCACGCGGCCATGACGGAACGACTCCATCCGCTGGCAGCGGAACGTATAGACGCTCACCCATTCGAGCTCGAACTCGACGTCCGGCCCGAGCAGCGCGCGCACGCGCGGGATCACGCGCTCCGGCTGCTTCTCGGCGACGGGGTCGGCATCCCAGCCGAGCTGGAAGTCGATGCGCCATACGTTGTCGGGCTGGCGATGCAGCAGCACCGATTGATTGGGGTGGAACGGCGGGTCGAACCAGAACCAGCGCTCGGTCGGAAACTCCGCCTTCATCTTCACATCGGCGATCAGGAAGCGGTCCTTGAACGTGCGGCCGTGGCTTTCGAGGCCCATCATCGTGCGCATCGGGCTGCGCGAGCCGTCGGCCGCGATCACGTACTGCGCGCACAGCGTCGCGACACCGTCCGGCGTTTCGATCGTCAGCACCGCGTGTTCGGCCGACTGGTCGATGCCCGTCACCTTGTGCTTCCAGCGGATGTCGATGTTCGGCAGCTCGAACGCACGGTCGGCCAGGTAGCCTTCGACGTAGTACTGCTGCAGGTTGATGAACGCAGGGCGCGCATGCCCTTCCTCGGGCAGCAGGTCGAACGCGTACAGCTGTTCGTCCTGCAGGAACACCTTGCCGACGTGCCAGCTCACGCCCTTGTCGACGAAGCGCTCGCCGCAGCCGAGCCGGTCGAAGATCTCGAGCGTGCGCTTCGCGAAGCAGATCGCGCGCGAGCCGGTCGACAGCGTGTCGTCGTCGTCGAGCAGCACGACGGGCACGCCCTGCTGCGCGAGGTCGATCGCGGCCGCGAGGCCCACCGGGCCCGCGCCGACGACGATCACCGGGTGAACGGTCGCGTCCTGCGCACGCGGACGGTATTCGAACTTCAGCGTCTGGTAATCGATGCTCATGGTCGCCATCCGCTCCTCAGCCCCGCCGGGCGCTCGCCGGCACGCCCGTCATCCCGCCCGTCGCCAGCCGGCGCGCCGCGCCGCTCTCCCGCGTGCAATGCCTGTCAACCGCCACGTCTCGCTCCTTGCTTCCTGTTGATTCGTGAACGGCGCCGTTTCGCGGCGCCCGCGTGCCGCATTTCTTGATCGGCGACAAATCCTGGATTTACGAATAGTAAAACCAATTACGAATAGTGAAATAAACGTAAACCCTAGGCGGCGCGTCGAGGACGGGATAACCATATGAGCGAAACGCCGAGCCGAGCTTGGCCGGCACTGCTAATATCAAGCTACGAGGCGGCCCGTTCGGCCGCCGTTTTTCCTTCTTACGCCGATGATTCCGCCCACCATTCCCGAGCTGGTCGCCCGTGCCGGGCAACTGCCGTATCTGCGGGATCACCTCGCGCTCGCCGATGGCGGCACCGCCAGCGCGAACCTGCCCGAGCGCACGCTCGGCAGCGCCTACGAACCGATCTACGACGTGACGATGCCCGGTGCGCCGCAATCGACGTCGTTCGCGGACGCAATCGAGCGCTACGGCGACGAGCTCGGCTTCCAGGCCGTCACGGTCGTCACGGGCGCGCCGCACGATCCGGTCGACTCGGCCGTCGACGACCAGACGCTCGTCGCGATCGACCGCCTGTCGCGCACGCTGCATGCGATCAATTTCTTTGGCGCACAGCGCCATGGGCTGCTGTTCCTGCGCGTGCACGAACGGCTGCTGAAAAGCGTGAAGTACGACCACGGCAAGCATTTCTCGTCGGTGCTGCAGCGCTTCGGGCTGCCGGCCGAGCGGATCGTGATCGAGCTGCCGGCGGTCGCCGTCGCGCACAAGACCTTCCTCGGCTACCTGACGCGCAGCTACCAGCATCACGGTTTCAAGGTCGCGGACAAGCTGCCGGACCCGGGCCGCATCCTCGCGGTCGAATCGGAGATGGCGCGCCCGGACTACATCAAGATGGATGCGGGCATCGCGTTGCGCGACGGGATGGTCAAGGCGCTCGTCGCCTATGCGCAGCGCGTGCGGATTCCGCTGATCTTCGACGGCGTCGTCGACGAAACGCAGTGCGAGCTGCTGCGCCAGCACGACGTGCGGTTCATGCAGGGGCCCGTGTTTGCGAAGGTCGTGACGGCCTGAGCCTGAGTGGATGAGGTGATCCGCGTGCCGAATGCGGGACGCGGGTGACGCTGGTGATGTGGCGGGGAATCGGGCCGCCTGGCCGGCCCCGCCATCCGATGTCCGGCGATTGGTTGCCGGCCTCGTCGAAAGACCTGCTTCACGGAAGCGTGCGCTCCTCGTGTCCGGCACAGTCAGTGCCGGCGGTTACCGCTCAAGCCGTTCCGTCATCGTCGTACTTGGGCAGATCGTCGCCGATCTCGATGCCCGGGAAGCGATCCCCATACCAGACGTGCCAGGCCGGACGCAGCCGCGACGGCTCGTCGAGCGTCGCGTAATTGATCTCGACCGTCTTGGGCGCCTCGCTGAGCCGGTATTCGAGCTGCGCGCCGCACCGATTGCAGAAACGCCGCTCGCCCCACGCGCTCGACGCATAGACCGTCGGCTCGCCTTGCAGGTATTCGAACGCGTCGATCGGCACCGATGCCGACGCGACGACCGACGCGCCGGTCGTGCGCTGGCAGAGCCGGCAGTGGCAAAAACCGGCGTCGGCCGGAACATGGGTGATCCGGTACCGGATCGCCCCACATGCGCATCCGCCTTCCATCGGTTCTGCGTGAGACATGGCCAACCTCTGCGTGAATGAGCTGGCGATCGATCATGCGCGCGGTTCGCCCGTGGCACAACCCGCGGCGGCGGTGCCACCTCCGCCTCGTCCGCTACCGCCCGCCCCTGCTACCTGCAACCGAGCCAGTAGCGCCCGCCGCGTGGCTCAGGCCGTCTGCCCGAGCCGCTGCGCGAGCGCCTTCAGCTTCGGCCCGACCTGCGTGCGGAACACGTCCTCGTCCATCGACGATGCCGGGCCGCTGCAGCTCAGGATCAGCCAGCGCCCCTCGCGCGGCTCGCGAAACGGTACGGCCGCCGCGTTGACGTCCATGTGCCACGCCCGGAACGAATAGCAACAGCCGCCCGCCGAGAACTCGGCCACCGCCTGCTGCGCGGCGGCGACGAGCGCATCGGCGTCGGCCGCGCAGCAGGCCGCTCGATGCAGCTCCGCATAAAGCGCGCGGCGCACGTCCTCCGGTTGCACGGCCAGGTACGCGCGCCCCATCGAGCTCGTCAGCATCGACAGCCGCGAGCCGGGCGCGAGCCCGAGCGTCAGCGCGGTCTCGCTGCGGATCGTCTCCAGGTAGATCATGTCGAGCCCGTCGCGGCAGCCGAGCGACACGGCCGCGCCGATCTCGCGTGCGAGCGCCTGCATGTGCGGCCGCGCGAGGTCGATCGTCCCCGAGCCCGACAGCAGCGCGTAGCCGAGCGATAGCACGCCGGCGTCGAGCGCATACTTTCCGAGCGTCTCGTCGTAGCGCAGGTAGCCGAGCACGGTCAGCGTATAGGCGAGCCGGTTCACGGTCGCCTTCGGCAGCCCGGTGCGCTCCGCGAAGTCGCGGTTGCCGAGCATCGTCTCCCCGGGCCGGAATGCACGCAGCAGGTCGAGCCCGCGCGCGAGCGCGACGACGAACTTGCGTTCGTCAATCGTGGTTTCGTCGATGGTTGAAAGTGTCATCTGGTGCTACACTGAGGTCGATTTGCAAAACATTGTTCCGCACAGCGGAACTTCAGTCAAGCAAACTCTCAGGCATGGAACCCGGCTGAATCAGGGACTGACCGCAAAGGATGGGATCCGGGCAAACGCTAAAGCGCCAACTCGGGTCGACCGCAAAGCATGGGACCCGAGTAAGCGCTAAAGCGCTAACTCGGGTCGACAGGAGATGAGACGATGAGTGCTGCTACTTTTCATTGGGACGATCCGCTGCTGCTCGACCAGCAACTGACCGAAGAAGAGCGGATGGTGCGCGATGCCGCGCAGGCGTACGCGCAGGACAAGCTCGCACCGCGCGTCACCGAAGCGTTCCGCCACGAACGCACCGACGCCGAAATCTTCCGCGAGATGGGCGAAGTCGGCCTGCTCGGCCCGACCATTCCCGAGGAATACGGCGGCCCCGGCCTCAATTACGTGAGCTACGGGCTGATCGCGCGCGAAGTCGAGCGCGTCGACTCGGGCTACCGGTCGATGATGTCCGTGCAGTCGTCGCTCGTGATGGTCCCGATCCACGAATTCGGCTCCGACGCGCAGAAGCAGAAATACCTGCCGAAACTCGCCACCGGCGAATGGATCGGCTGTTTCGGGCTGACCGAGCCGAACCACGGCTCCGATCCGGGCAGCATGGTCACTCGCGCGAAGAAGGTGCCCGGCGGCTACTCGCTGTCCGGCGCGAAGATGTGGATCACGAACTCGCCGATCGCCGACGTGTTCGTCGTGTGGGCGAAGCTGGAAGAGAACGGCAAGGACGCGATCCGCGGCTTCATCCTCGAGAAAGGCTGGAAGGGCCTGTCGGCGCCCGCGATCCACGGCAAGGTCGGGCTGCGCGCATCGATCACCGGCGAGATCGTCCTCGACGAGGTGTTCGTGCCGGAAGAGAACCTGATGCCGAACGTGAGCGGCCTGCGCGGCCCGTTCACGTGCCTGAACTCGGCCCGCTACGGGATCGCATGGGGCGCACTCGGCGCCGCCGAGTCCTGCTGGCACACCGCGCGCCAGTACGTGCTCGACCGCCAGCAGTTCGGCCGGCCGCTCGCCGCGAACCAGCTGATCCAGAAGAAGCTCGCGGACATGCAGACCGAAATCACGCTCGGCCTGCAAGGCGTGCTGCGCCTCGGCCGGATGAAGGACGAAGGCACGGCGGCCGTCGAGATCACGTCGATCATGAAGCGCAACTCGTGCGGCAAGGCACTCGACATCGCACGACTCGCGCGCGACATGCTCGGCGGCAACGGTATCTCCGACGAATTCGGCGTCGCGCGCCACCTCGTGAACCTCGAAGTGGTCAACACGTACGAAGGCACGCACGACATCCACGCGCTGATCCTCGGCCGCGCGCAGACGGGCATCCAGGCATTCTTCTGATCGTCCGGATACGGCGTGCGCGGCAGCCACGCCGCGCCCCGCACGCGCAAAAGACACGGCCCGCCCGGCATGACTGCCGGGCGGGCCGTTTTTCATCCGATCCGCGCGCCGGGCCGCCGGCCCGGTATCGCGTTCATCGGCAGCCGATGCTTACTTGTTCGGCTGCGGCGTGAGACGCAGATACGGACGCACCGCGTTGAAGCCCTTCGGGAAGCGCTTCTTCAGTTCTTCCGGATCCTGCAGCGACGGGACGATCACGACGTCGTCGCCATCCTTCCAGTTGCCGGGCGTCGCGACCTTGTAGTTGTCGGTCAGCTGCAGCGAGTCGATCACGCGCAGCACTTCGTCGAAGTTGCGCCCCGTGCTGGCCGGGTACGTGATGGTGAGCCGCACCTTCTTGTTCGGGTCGATCACGAACAGCGAACGCACCGTCAGCGTTTCGTTCGCGTTCGGGTGGATCATGTCGTACAACTGCGAAACCTTGCGGTCCGCATCGGCGATGATCGGGAAACCGACGACCGTCGACTGCGTTTCGTTGATGTCGTTGATCCAGCCCTTGTGCGACTCGACACCGTCGACCGACAGCGCGATCACTTTGACGTTGCGCTTCTCGAATTCGCCCTTCAGCTTCGAGGTCAGCCCGAGTTCGGTCGTGCACACCGGCGTGTAGTCGGCCGGATGGGAGAACAGGACACCCCAGCTGTCGCCCAGCCACTCGTGAAACTTGATCGGGCCCAGGCTCGATTCCTGCTCGAAATCCGGTGCGATGTCGCCAAGACGCAGACTCATGATGTTCCCTCCTCGAACGATGCTGGTTGAAACCGCGCCCGGGTCGGCGCGGGAAAGTGTGTCAGCTTACGGGAAGCAATGGGGCAAGCGAACGATTATTCCGTTTGATATTCATACTTTTTTGTCATTTTTGCCCGGTGCCGGTGCCGGACGGACGGCCACGCGGGAAACTTTTCACCCCGTTTGCCGCTCTGTTGATGATTACAAGTCGTTTACCATGCGGTCTTGCACTGCCGTCGTGTGTCTTCCCGGCTCGCCAGCAGGCAGGCGTTTCGTTACGATGTGAACCTGCAGCATGACAGCACGAAGGGAGTTGCAATGTCGGAAATCAACAAGGAGAAACTGATGTCGGATATCAAAACCGTTCTCTCGGACGCTGAAGACCTGCTCAAGCAAGCTGCGAGCAGCACGGGCGACCGTGCGGCCGAGCTGCGCGAGAAAGCCATGTCGCGCCTGAAGCAGGCCAAGGAAAAGGCGGCCGACGTCCAGGTCGTGGTGGTCGAGAAAGGCAAGAAGGCCGCACGCGCGACCGACGATTACGTGCACGAGCATCCGTGGACGTCGATCGGCGTCGCCGCCGGCGTCGGCGTGCTGATCGGCCTGCTGATCAACCGCAAGTAACGCGCTCTGCGCCGTTTCGTCCCGTTGGCCGCGTCGCGCGGCCTGCGGGCGTCGAAGCCAGCCGGCGGTTTCCGCCGGCCGGCTTTGTCCTAGCTGCACACTGCACGCGTACGCACCTCACCCATGACGACAGACACCACCTCGCAGCCGTCCGCCCAAGGACCGCTGCGCCGCCTCGTCGGCTCCGCGATCGGACTTCTGCAAACGCGCCTCGAACTGGTGGGCATCGAGCTTGCCGAGGAAAAGGAGCGCCTGATGGGCGTGCTGTTCCTCGGGCTCATCGCGATGATGCTTGCGACGATGGCACTCATCAGCCTGACCGTACTCGTCGCGATCGCGTTCTGGGATACCTATCGCTGGCAGTCGCTCGCGGCGATCACCGCGCTTTATGCAGCAGGCGGGATCGTGTGCGCACTGAAGGCCCGCGCCGGCCTGCGCGACGCCCCGACCGTATTCGAGGCGACGCTCGCCGAACTCGAGAAAGACCGCGAACTGTTCCGCGGCAAGCCGTGAACGCAGTCGCGCTCACCCTTCCCACCTACTTCGCCGACGCGCCATGAGCCAGAACATCACGGGCAATTCACCCCGCTCCCATTCGTCGCGATCGAACTGGAGCGCGTCGCAGCATCGCGCGCTCCGCAAGGAACTGCTGATCCTGCGATCCGAAGTCGAGCGGCTCGAACTCGTGGAAGCCGCCGGCGAAATGCGCCAGGCCGTCACGCGCTTCAGTTGGCTCAAGGTGTTCATCCCCGGCCTGTCCAGCAACAAGTTCAGCCAGTCTGCCAAGAACCTGAACGCGAGCCTCGGCCAGCTCGTCAACCAGTATCCGATGCTGAGCTCGCTCGCATCGCTCGTGCTCGCAAAACCCGTTCGCTCGCTGCTGCGCGCGAGCGCGGGGCCCGCGCTGAAGTGGGGCACCCTCGGTTTCGCGGCATGGGAGGTCTACCGGATCTGGAAGCAGTCGCGCGACGAGCGCGGGCTCGACACGCACGACGACTGACCGTCGGCGTCCCGCGCGCACACGGCCAAGCGCCGTGTGCGCACCTTCCCTCCGAACTCAACGCGCACCCCAGCACGCCGCGACCTGTCCGTCGGCGCCATCGCTCCGTACGTTGCCTTTCGTCCCGTCCGAGCGCAGCGTGAATGCACCGCACGCATCGTCGTGCATCGGGCCCGTGTCGACCGGGATTGCCTCCAGTTCGTAACTCACCGGCGAATCACCGCCGTCCGGCCGCCTGAGCGCCAATCGATAGATCGCGCGCCCGTTCGGCGGCGCTTGCGTGAGCGCCATCGGCAATGCCGAAGGCGGCACACCGTCCAGTGTTTCGAGATATTGGGCCGCCCGGTACAACGCGCTGACCGCCGACGCGCGATGTACGCGCACGACATGCTCGCGATACGACGGGATGCCCCACGCGGCCAGCACTGCGACGATCGCGAGCACGATCATCAGCTCGATCAACGTGAATCCCGCCGAGCGGTACACGGACGTGCGACCGCTCATCGAAGCGCCGTCGCGACACGACGCCAGTGCAACGCGACGATGTGTCCGTCGCGGATCGCGACCTGATGCTGCAGCCAGACGGCGCTCGATGCATGCGCACCCACGCCACGCGCGGTGACGACGTAAGCGCGGCCGCCGGCCGGCCCTGCTCCGCGCCACGCTTCGATCAGGCATTTAGGCGGTTGCGCAGCCATCGGCCATCCGGCGAACGGTGCGAACGCTTCGGCGGCCGCCAGCGCCGGCATACGCCGCCACGCGTCGGGCTCCGCGTGCGACTCGCCTTCGCTTACGTACGCCGCCGAGCCCCGGCGCAATCGCGCAGTACACGCCGCAAGCGCGGCATCGGCCGCGTGGAATGCGACCAGCCGGTCGGACAACGCGCGCGTGCGGCGCGATTCCGTCAGTGCGGCTTCGAACCATGTGCCTGTCAATGCCGCTATCGCCGCGCCAACCGCGATCACCGCGGGCAATGCAAGGCCCGCTGCGCGACGCCGAGCGCGGACGGCTGACCGCGATCGTATGTGCGGCGCTTGCCGGCTCGCCATCAGGACTTTCGCACCTGCAGCCTGCCGAAGAACGTCACCGCTTGTTTCGCTTCGCTCATGCCTGTTGCGTGTCGCGATGCATCGCGACCCCTCCCGCGCATACTGCCCCGCTCCGCTCATCGCAGCCCCTCGCGTTCATCGATCGCATCGCGCGATGTACCGTCGAATGCGCGCACGGCATTCCTCAGCGCGACGATGCGATCGAGCGTCAGACGCGCACGGCCGTCTTGCGCAACGACAGTGCGGCCGTCGCAATCGACATGCCGCACCGGCTCGCCCGCCAGTTCCCCGCGCGCCCGCACGCAGACATGCACGGCCACGACATCGCGCCAGTCGTCACCGCGCAGTGCATCGGCATCGACAAACTGCGTGCCGCCGTGGCGAAGATAGCGCAACCGCAACTGATCGATTCCCGACACGGCCGGCTGCGGCGTACCCGGACGGCCGTTTCCTTCGCAATACAGCTCAGGCTCGCCGGTCGACGGGCTGGTGTGCACATCGAAGCGGTTCTCCACCGGCGCACGTTCGCCGGGCACGCCGACACCCTGCCCGAGGCAATCCGACACCTGGCCGCTGACGGTGGGCCACGTCGACACGGCATCGCCGACGTAGCGGATCAGCAATGCGTCCGACGCAGCGCGCACGGGCTCGCACCGGACCTGTGCGCCATCGCCCCTCACGCGCGCCATCGAACAGCCGAACACCGGCGGCAACGACGACATCGCTTCAGCATCGAGCGGCCGGAATCCTGCCATCTGGATCTCCTGGCCAATCAGCAACAGTGCGGTGCCGGCCGCATCGCGCATCCGGAACCCGTCGTCCGCGCGCCGCTGTGCGACGCGCTGCGCGTGGTACAGCGCACCGGCCGCCGCAAGCACGAGCAGACCAACGGTCATCGCAATCAACACTTCAAGCAGCGTATGCGCACGCATGCGGCGATCAGCATGCATCGGCATCAGCCTCCCGATACGGAATCCGGACGCACGATGGCGGTTGCACCGACCTGCCCGCCGCGTCGCATCGCGGCCCGCTAGTCGCATGGCCGTCGCGCCAGCCGACAACCGCGTAGCGGACGCCACCGGGCCCGTCACCGCGCAACATCGCGCCGCCGGGCAGCGTCGCCGCGGCCCGCGCCGCGAGGCCATCGTCGGCCTGCGCGGCCACGCGCAAGCGCTCGATACGCGCATCGGCCATCCACAGCGCGCGTTCGCGCCAGATCGTCGCGCGCTGCGCTCGCGCCATCGCAAGCTGGCTGCCCGCCACGGCCAGCATCACGGTCGCGAGCAGCGAAATGGCCAGCATCGCTTCGATCAGCGACGTGCCGCGCATGGCGTTGCGCATGGCGCTCACGCCGCGTCGCAGCGGCCGGCGACAACCCGTGCCCGACCGCCGGCCGCAATCCGCACGCAACGCGATACATGCGCGTCGTCACCGCCCGGCACGTCGCGTCGCGGACGCAATTCGAAGCGCCGGATGCCACCGATTGCCTGACCGGCCGGCGGCGCGAACGCGAGATCGTGCGCGGCACCCGCGACGGCCACTTCGGCATCGCGCGGATAGCGCCTCAGCACGCGCAACTGCCCGTCGACCTGCCCGCTGACGATCCAGTCGCACGACCATTCGGCCGAATCGCACCGCTCGCCGGCGCGCAGACAGGTGCTGCCGCTCCCGGCCCGGCACAGCGTAACGCGCACGCCAAGACGCGTCGCCTCGGTACGTGCAAACGACAGCGCACCGAGCAACGCACGCGAGCGTGCGTCCACACGCTCACGCATGCGCCACTGGTCGAATGCGGGCGCCGCATGGAGCACCAGCCCGGCCGCCAGCGAGATGGCGACCATCAGCTCGGCGAGCGTGAACCCGCTCGAGCGTCGCAACAGGTTTTTCAGGGGGGGAGCGTGCAGTCCCATCGCAGTCGTCCTTCGCCAGGGTGATGCGACGACTGTAGCGGCACGTGCGGACGCGCACCATTTGCCGAATGGCCGACTGGCGGCATGCGATCGCGACCGACACAATCGGCGCGAACTGACCCAACGGAGAAGACGATGAACGGACGCAGCGCGTCAGCGCTTACGCGGAGTCTTGGCGGGAGAGGCGCGACGGAACTCTTCGATCACGTCGGCAAATTCGGAAACGTCCTCGAACCGGCGATACACCGATGCGAAACGGACATAAGCGATCGTATCGAGGCCGCGCAACTCGTTCATCACGAGTTCGCCGAGCTTCTCGCTACGCACTTCGCGCTCGCCTGTCGCGAGCAGTTGATATTCGATGCGGGCGACCGCCGCGTCGATCGCGTCGGCAGCAACGGGCCGCTTGCGCAGCGCGAGTTGCATGCTGGCGACGATCTTGCGGCGGTCGAATTCCGTGCGGCTGCCGTCCTTCTTCACGACGAACGGCAGGGACAACTCGACCCGCTCGTACGTCGTGAAGCGCTTGTCGCAAGCCGAGCAGCGACGGCGCCGCCGGATCGCGGCGCCATCTTCGGACACGCGGGAATCCACGACCTGCGTGTCGTCATGCCGGCAGAACGGGCAGCGCATCGTCGATCAGCGATAGACCGGGAAACGCTTGGTCAGCTCGGCAACCTGCGCACGCACGCGCTCGATCGTCGCTGCGTCTTCCGGGTTGTCCAGCACGTCCGCGATCAGGTTGCCCACCTGTTCCGCTTCCGCCGGACCGAAGCCGCGCGTCGTCATCGCGGGCGAGCCCAGACGAATACCGCTCGTCACGAACGGCTTTTCCGGATCGTTCGGGATCGCGTTCTTGTTCACCGTGATGTGCGCCGCGCCCAGTGCCGCTTCCGCTGCCTTGCCCGTGATGTGCTTCGCGCGCAGGTCCACCAGCATCACGTGGCTTTCCGTACGGCCCGACACGATCCGCAGCCCCCGCTTCACCAGCGTTTCCGCCAGCACCCGTGCGTTCTCGACCACCTTCTCCTGGTACGCCTTGAACTCCGGCGACAGCGCTTCCTTGAACGCCACCGCCTTCCCCGCGATCACGTGCATCAGCGGGCCGCCCTGGATCCCCGGGAAGATCGCCGAATTGATCGGTTTCTCGTACTCCGCCTTCATCAGGATCACGCCGCCGCGCGGGCCGCGCAGGCTCTTGTGCGTGGTCGTCGTCACGAAGTCGGCGTGCGGCACCGGGTTCGGATACACGCCTGCCGCGATCAGGCCGGCGTAGTGCGCCATGTCGACCATCAGGTACGCGCCGACCGACTTCGCGATCTTCGCCAGGCGTTCGAAATCGATCTTCAGCGAGAACGCCGACGCGCCCGCGACGATCAGCTTCGGCTTGTGTTCCTGCGCCAGCTTCTCGGCTGCTTCGTAGTCGATGTCTTCGTTTTCGTTCAGGCCGTAGCTCACCACGTTGAACCACTTGCCCGACATGTTCACCGGCGAGCCGTGCGTCAGGTGGCCGCCGTGCGCGAGGCTCATGCCCATGATCGTGTCGCCCGGCTTGAGCATCGCGAAGAACACGCCCTGGTTCGCCTGCGAACCCGAGTTCGGCTGCACGTTCGCGGCTTCCGCGCCGAACAGCTGCTTCACGCGATCGATCGCCAGTTGCTCGACCACATCGACGTATTCGCAGCCGCCGTAGTAGCGCTTGCCCGGATACCCTTCCGCGTACTTGTTCGTGAGTTGCGAACCCTGCGCGGCCATCACCGCCGGGCTCGTGTAGTTTTCCGACGCGATCAGCTCGATGTGATCTTCCTGGCGGCGGTTTTCCTGCTCGATCGCGGCAAAGATTTCGGGATCGACGTTCGCAATGGTGCTTTGGGCTCTGTCAAACATACGGTTTCCGTTAAGTGTGTACAGGTTGACCGGAGCGGCCGAGTACGGTGCGCTGCTGGCGGGACCAGCTCGACGTGGCGGAGGAATCCGTATGACGCGAGGCAGGACAGCCACCGGCAATGCACGCGACGGCGCACAACGGCTGCCCAGGCGAACGGCAAGAACGGCGCCCCGCGCTTCACGGTGGGATGCTCCACCTTGAACCCGAAGGGTTCTATCGCCAGTCACGCAGGGGTGATGAGCGCGTTAGTGTATTGGATGCGTCATGAATAGGCAACCGCCCGGCGGTGCGCCGGAAACCATTGGGGCCAGACTCTGCGCGCCCGTGCGGGAACGCTTTGCCGCCTTGCCGCGGTGCGGCAATCTCAGTAGGCTTGCGGGATACTTACCCGCTATTTTGTCATCGACCAGGAGCAGCAATGATCGTGTTCGTCACAGGCGCGTCCGCCGGCTTCGGCGCCGCCATCGCCCGTGCCTTCGTCAAGGGAGGCCACCGCGTCGTCGCGACCGCGCGCCGCAAGGATCGTCTCGATGCGCTCGCCGCCGAACTCGGCGATGCCCTTCTGCCGCTCGAGCTCGACGTCCGCGACCGCGCGGCCGTCGAGGCCGTGCCGGCCGCCCTTCCCGCCGAATTCGCAGCACTCGACGTGCTTGTCAACAACGCCGGCCTCGCGCTCGGTGTCGAGCCGGCCCAAAAGGCCAGCCTCGACGAATGGCACACGATGATCGACACGAACTGCACGGGCCTCGTCACGGTCACGCACGCGCTGCTGCCCGGCATGATCGCGCGGGGCCGCGGCCATATCTTCAATCTCGGCTCGGTCGCCGGCACCTATCCGTATCCGGGCGGAAACGTATACGGCGCGACCAAGGCTTTTGTCCGACAATTCAGCCTGAACCTGCGCGCCGACCTGATCGGTACGCCGTTGCGCGTGACCGACATCGAGCCGGGCCTGTGCGGCGGCACAGAATTCTCGAACGTCCGCTTCCGCGGCGACGACGCGAAGGCGGCGAACGTCTACCAGAACGTCCAGCCGCTCACGGCCGAGGACATCGCCGACACGATCTACTGGATCGCGACGCGCCCGGCGCACGTGAATATCAACACGATCGAGATGATGCCGGTCGCCCAGGCACCGGCCGGCCTCGCGATTCATCGTGGCTGAGCCGTCGCATGCAGCCGCGGGCCCGCCTCCGGCCGGCCCGCGGCATGCTACGCCGTACTACATTCCGTTACGAAACCGTTACGAATCCGGCTTCCGCCTTCCGGTAGAATGCGCGCCATGACCCAGCCTACCCGCTCGCCGGAAGCGCCCTCCGGCTTCATCTGGCCGGTGCGCGTGTACTACGAGGATACCGACGCAGGCGGCATCGTCTTCTATGCCAACTACCTGAAGTTCTTCGAACGCGCCCGCACCGAGTGGCTGCGCGCCTGCGGCATCGACCAGCGTCAGCTCGCCGACGATTCCGACGCGATCTTCGTCGTCCGCAGCACGTCGCTCGACTACCGCGCACCGGCGCGACTCGACGACACACTGGCGATCACGAGCCAGCCCGGACGCATCGGCCGCGCATCGGTGGAATTCACACAGGAAGCCTGGTGCGGGAACACGCTGCTCGTGGCCGGACACATCCGTCTCGGCTGCGTCGACCGTACCGGCATCCGGCCCGCGGCCATCCCGCCGGTCGTGCTCGACGCGCTGCAGCGCGGGCCCGTCATCGAAACCGGGCAGACTGTATTGTCAACGAAGCTCGCCTGAGCCCCGTTTAGACAAAGCCCATGAACTTGCCTTTCTGATTCGATACTAAGCAAGGTTCGGCGTCAGGCATGGCCGGCGCGCCGCGCCGCACGCATACCGGACGCCCCGAAGGGACGTTACTCAAACCTCTATGAACACTTCTCAAGACCTGTCGATCATTTCCCTCGTCCTCAACGCGAGCGTGCTGGCCCAGGCCGTGATGGGGCTGCTGCTGCTGCTGTCGCTGATGTCGTGGACCTTCATCTTCCGCAAGTGGTTCGCGATCCGCCGCGCACGCGCGCAGACCGAACGCTTCGAGAAGGATTTCTGGTCGGGCGGCGACCTGCAGGCGCTGTACCAGAGCGCCGCCAACAACCGCCACACGATCGGCGCGCTCGAGCGGATCTTCGAATCGGGGATGCGCGAGTTCCTGAAGGCGAAGGAAAAACGCATCAGCGATCCGGGCCTCGTGCTCGACGGCGCACGCCGTGCGATGCGCGCGTCGTTCCAGCGTGAAATGGACGTGCTCGAGGCGAACCTCGCGTTCCTCGCATCGGTCGGCTCGGTCAGCCCGTACATCGGTCTGTTCGGCACGGTCTGGGGGATCATGAACTCGTTCCGCGGCCTCGCGAACGTGCAGCAGGCCACGCTCGCGAACGTCGCACCGGGCATCGCCGAGGCGCTCGTCGCCACCGCGATCGGCCTGTTCGCCGCGATTCCGGCGGTGGTCGCGTACAACCGCTACGCGCACGACATCGACCGCCTCGCGATCCGTTTCGAGACCTTCATCGAAGAATTCTCGAACATCCTGCAGCGTCAAGCCCAGTAAGGAGCGCGCCATGGCAGGAAGTCCCATCCGATCCAGCATGCGCGGCGGCCGCTCGCGCCGCGCAATGGCCGACATCAACGTCGTGCCGTACATCGACGTGATGCTGGTGCTGCTCGTGATCTTCATGGTCACCGCACCGCTCGTCGCCCCGTCGATCATCAATCTGCCGACCGTCGGCAACGCCGCGCCGCAGGAGCAGACGCCGCCCGTCGTCGTCAACATCAAGGCCGATCGCACGATGAGCGTCAAATACAAGGGCGACTCGGGCGCAACCCAGGAAGACACGATGACGAAGGCCGAGCTCGACAGCTTCATTTCGGCCCGGCAGGCCGACCATCCCGACCAGCCGGTCGTGATCGCGGCCGACAAGACCGTGCAGTACGATGCAGTCATGACCGTGATGTCCGATCTGAAGGCGCGCGGCGTCAAGCGCGTCGGCCTCCTCGTCAAATCGCAATGAACCGGCAGCAATCCACGCGCAGCTCCGCCTACCCGCCTCGGCCTCCCCGCGAGCGGGGCACCTGGCGCGCATTCGCGCTCGCCGCGCTGATGCACGTGCTGCTCGCGCTGTTCCTCTATCACGGCGTGCAATGGCAGAACAGCACGCCGGCCGGCGCCGAAGCCGAGCTGTGGACCGAGGTGCCCGATGTCCCCGCGCCGCGGCCCGTTGTCACACCCGCACCGCCCGTGAAGGTCGCGCCGCCCGCTCCCCCGGTGCGCGACGAGCAGGCCGACATCGCGCTGCAGCAGAAGAAGCGGCAGCAGGAAGCCGCCGCACGTGAAGCGCTGCTCGAACAGCAGCGCCGCGCGCAGCAACTGAAGGCCCAGCAGGAAGAGGAAGCCCGACGCGCGCAGCTCGCAGCGCAGGCAGCCGCGCTCGCCGCGCAGAAGGCCGCGGAACGCGACAGGCAGAAGCAGGCCGACAAGCTCAAGCAACAGCAGCTCGCCGAGCAGCAAAAGCTCGAACAGCAGAAACTCCAGCAGCAGAAGCAGGCGCAGCTCGAAGCGCAGCAGGCGGCGAAGGCGAAGGCCGACGCGGCCGCGAAGGCAAAGGCGGAAGCCCAGGCCAAGGCGAAGGCCGAAGCCGCGGCGCGCGCGAAGGCCAATGCGGCGGCGAACGCGAAGCTCGACCGCGAGCGCAGCGCCCGCCTGGCACAGATGCAGGGCCTGTCCGGCGCCGGTGAAGGCGGCGGCGAAGGCCTCGCGAAAAGCGGCACGGGCACGGGCTCAGGCGGCAATGCCGCAACGCCCGGCTATGCCGACAAGGTGCGCCGCCGCGTCAAACCGAACATCGTTTGGGGCGGCGAGCGAGCAGGCCTGACCACCGTCGTCAAGATTCGGTGCACGCCGTCCGGTGACGTATTGAGCGCATCGGTTTCCCGCTCCAGCGGGAATTCGGGGTGGGATCAAGCCGTGGTCAATGCGATCCACGCATCGATCCCGTTGCCGCCCGATTCTAACGGTCGTACCCCGTCGGACATTACGATTACCTTCAAGGCGGCGGAGTGAAAGGAAATGCGCTTACACTCCGGGCGTCGCTGTCGGACGGGAACGAATCGGGTATTTTTACTGTCTCTGCCGTTGCGCAGCGATCCAAGCCATACGGGAAGCAAGAAGCATGAGTTTGATGACAAAGCTAGGTTTCAGGGCACTCGTGGCCTCGTGTCTGATTACGGCGGGCAGCACCGCTAACGCCCAGGTCAACGTGCTGATCACCGGGGTCGGGTCGACCCAGTTCCCCATCGCCACCGCGAATTTCGCGAACGAGGCGAACCTGCCGCAGCAGGTCACGTCGATCGTCCGTGCCGACCTCGCCCGCAGCGGCAAATTCACCAACATCGACGCGGGCAGCACGCCGGTGCCGGAGACCGCCTCGGTTGATCTCGGCGCATGGAAGGCCAAGGGCGCCAATGCGTTCGTCGCCGGCAGCGTGAACCGCGAGGCGAACGGCCAGTACAAGGTCAACTTCATCCTGTACGACACCGTGAAGCAGCAAAGCCTCGGCGGCCTGTCGTTGACGGCCACCGACACCACGCTGCGCACGGCCGGCCACAAGATCGCCGACTACATCTACCAGAAGCTGCTCGGCGTGCGCGGCGTGTTCGCCACGCGCCTGTCGTACGTGATCAAGACCGGTAACCGCTACCAGCTGCAGATCTCGGATTCGGACGGCCAGAACCCGCGCATCGCGCTGTCGAGCACCGAGCCGATCATCTCGCCGTCGTGGTCGCCGAGCGGCACGAAGGTCGCGTACGTGTCGTTCGAGCGCAAGAAGCCGATCGTCTACATCCACGACCTGCCGACCGGCCGCCGCTACATCGTCTCCGACCAGAAGGGCAACAACAGCGCACCGGCCTGGTCGCCGGACGGCAACACGCTGGCCGTCGCGCTGTCGCTGACGGGCAATACGCAAATCTATACGGTCAACTCGACGGGCGGCGGCCTGCGCCGCCTCACGCAGAGCAGTTCGATCGACACCGAGCCGTTCTACTCGCCGGATGGCCGCTGGATCTACTTCACGAGCGATCGCGGCGGCGCGCCGCAGATCTACCGGATGCCCGCACAGGGCGAAAGCGCCGGTGCCGCGCAGCGCGTGACCTTCACGGGCAGCTACAACACGAGTCCGCGCATCAGCCCGGACGGCAAGCTGCTCGCTTACATCTCCCGCACGGGCGGGGGCTTCAAGCTGTACGTTCAGGATCTGCAGACCGGCGCGGCGAACGCCATCACGAATACGAATCGCGACGAATCGCCGAGCTTCGCGGCAAACGGCCAGTACCTTCTGTACGCTACCCAGTCGGGTGGTCGCAATGTTCTGGCAGCAGTGCCCTCCGACGGCAGCGCGCCGCCGCAAATCCTGTCCGTCCAGGGCGGCTCCGTTCGTGAGCCGTCGTGGGGGCCCTTCATGCAATGACCACAAGGAGAGTAAACATGATGTCGAATAAAGCTCGTCTGGCCCTGGCCGTGATGATGATCAGCGCGCTCGCAGCGTGCAAGTCGGGCGTGAAGCTCGACGACAAGGCAAACAACGCGGGTGCAGTCAGCACGCAACCGAGCGCCGACAACGTCGCGCAAGTGAACGTCGATCCGCTGAACGACCCGAACAGCCCGCTCGCGAAGCGCAGCATCTACTTCGACTTCGACAGCTATTCGGTGAAGGACGAGTACCAGCCGCTGATGCAGCAGCACGCTCAGTACCTGAAGAGCCACCCGCAACGCCACGTGCTGATCCAGGGCAACACCGACGAACGCGGCACGAGCGAGTACAACCTCGCGCTGGGCCAGAAGCGTGCGGAAGCCGTCCGTCGTGCGATGGCACTGCTCGGCGTGAACGATTCGCAAATGGAAGCCGTGAGCCTCGGCAAGGAAAAGCCGCAGGCAACGGGTCACGACGAAGCATCGTGGGCGCAGAACCGTCGCGCCGACCTCGTCTACCAACAGTAAGTAACGGAAGAATCGCCGTATGACGCACCGTGTATCCCTGCTGCGCGTTGCCGCAGCATTCTGCGTCGCCGGCGCGGCGTGGTCGGCCGCGCCGGCGCACGCCGGCGTGTTCGACGACAACGAAGCGCGCCGCGCCGTGCTCGATCTGCGCAGCAAAACCGACAACCTGGCGAGCCAGTTGTCGGCCGCCCAGCGTACGATCCTCGATCAATCCGGCCGTCTCGACCAGCTGAACCAGCAGGTCGCGACGCTGCGCGGCGAGAACGAGGATCTGACGAACCGGCTGACGACGCTCGAGCGGCAGCAGAAGGAGTACTACCAGGATCTCGACACGCGGCTCAAGAAGTTCGAGCCGCAGCAGGCGACGATCGATGGTGTCGAAGGCACCGTGCAGCCGGGTGAAACGGATGCGCTCAATGCGGCGCAGCAGCAGTTCCGCAACGGCAACTTCAAGGCGGCGGCCGCGTCGTTCCGCGCGTTCATCGCGAAGTATCCGCAGAGCCCCTACCAGCCGACCGCGCAGTACTGGTACGGCAATGCGCAATACGCGCTGCGCGACTACCGCGGCTCGACCGCTACGTGGCAAGGGATCGTCAGCAAGTTCCCGCAGCACCCGCGCGCGGCCGATGCCCTCGTGGCGATCGGCACGAACCAGCTCGAGCAAGGCCAGAAGGCGGCCGCGAAGAAGACGTTCGAGCAGGTCGTTTCGCAGTATGCCGGGTCGAACGCTGCGCAGACCGCGCAGGGCAAGCTCGAGACGATCAAATAATTATCGCGGCGGGTTGTTGACAGCCTGACAACCCGTCGCTATAATCTTTTGCTCTTTGGGTCGCTTGCAAAGTTGTTGAAGCAACGAACCAACCGGTTTCAAGGACGTGGGGTGGTAACTCAGTTGGTTAGAGTATCTGACTTTTAATCAGAGAGTCGAGGGTTCGAGTCCCTCCCACCCTACCAACTATCTTTGATAGTGCAAATTAAAGCCTCCCAAGTGGAGGCTTTTTTGCGTCTGGCGAATCCGTATCGAGACCGGCATCCCGACGATGCCGGTCCCATACTCATCCACGCCCGCTCCCCGACCTCGACAGAAGCGTCTCTCCCTTCAAGCCGGCGTAAAGAAACGCGATCGTGAAAACGATCGAGATGATCGACTCGAGCCACAGGTTCGTGAACGTGTCGACTCTTGCGCTGGCCAGCGGCCTGGCCGGATCATAGCGAACCGGCATCGTGTCGCCGACCTCCACCGTCACGAAGCTCCCCGGAAACGATACGCGCTCGCCAGCTTTCGTCACGAACTCGATCAGTGGGTGATGCTCGCCGTGAGTCAACCGGACGACCGTTCCCTGCACGGCAACGGACGCCTCGATGAAAGCGAACCGTTCGTCGATCGATGCCGCGCTCCACACCGCCAGGATCACGCCGATGGCCAGCGCCACGTAATTGCACCTCCCGGTCTCGTCGGCCATCCTGTTTCCCGATATCGATCCGCTCATGGCGCCCACACCGGACGGGGCCGGCAATGCACCGCCCGTGCGTCAGCGCACACTGACGTCGCGCAGCACGCCACCATATCCCGCGTACAGATTGCCGACCGGCAGCAACTGTTGTTCGGCGAGCTGCCGATGCACGACCCGCAGGTTATGGAACGGCATCCGCGTGAACAGGTGATGTTCGATATGAAAATGAATCGCGTGCGGGCCGAACAGGAACGTCTGCCATGAACGCCGGGCGATGGTGCGCGCGTTGCGGCTCTGGTCGGCACCGGCCGGCAGCCCCGCATGCTCGAAGATCGCGCGCACCTGCCCGGCGAGCGGCAACAGCGTGACGGACGGCAGGATCCACAGCGTCACGTACAGCAACGGATGTCCGGCCCATGCGAGCGCGCCGAACAGCACACCGTTGCCGGCCAGCATCGATGCGATTTCCCACGCGGCATACGCGCGCGATTTCCCGACCTTCGGCAACGCATGAGCAAATGCGCCGCGGGCGAGCTTCACGACACTCGTCACGTAGCCGATCCCGCACGCGTATGCGAGCAGGCGGCCGATCAGTCGCCCGCGCGTTACCGGATAGTCGTGCACGCCGAACAGCAGCGCGACGGGATCGTCCTGCTCCATCGGTGCGCGGTGGTGCTTCAGATGGCCTGCACGATACGTACGCAGCGACAGCCACAACGGGCCGGCCGCGAACAGTTGGCCCAGCACGTCATTGACGTGCCGGTTCGGCGCCAGCAACCCGTGCGCGCCTTCGTGCATCATGACCGCGAGCGCAAGCTGGCTGCGGGCGATCACGATCGCGGCCAACGCGTACGCGAGCGGATGCGCAAACGCGATCGCAACCACGAACGCAGCGGCAATCATCAGCCAGTCGCCCGCCAGCGCCGCGCCGACTCGCAACGCGCTCACGCGAAACAGCGCGGGATCGGGCACGAACCGCGCAAGCTCGACATTCGGCCCGGCGTGGTGAACATGGGCATCCGTCATGCGAACCTCCTGCGCAGCGCACGCCGCTCGACCCACAGCGCACTGACCATCGCGAGCGCCACGCCGCCCAGCACATCGGCCACCGTATGCTGCTTGAGCGTCAGCGTCGACGCGCAGATCAGCAGGCCGACCGCCACTGTCACGAGCCGCCGGCGGTCCGCCAGCATCCGGCAGGCAAGGCACGTCACCGCGACATGCAGGCTCGGAAAACCGTTGGCCGCGAGATCGAGCTGCCACATGCGCGCGAGACGGTGGCGCACGAACGCGTTGCCGATCTCCGCGACGTCGGGCCGCGGCACGGCCTCCGGAAACAGCAGGAAGCACACGACACCGAGCACGAACGCGATCAGCACGGCCTCCTTGAACGCGGCGAACGCGGGCGGCCGCGCATACGCGGCAAGCGCAATCACGAACGGAAAGAAGCCGACATAGACGAACCACGACCACGCGATGAACGGAATCCGCGCATCGATCGCCGTGGCGAACACATAGCGCGGCATGACGCTGCGCTCCAGCAAAAAGAAGATCGCGAGGCCGGCTGCCATGCCGAACGTCGCGGCCAGCATCTGCCGGATATCGGGCCGGCGATCGTCACGAAACGACAGCGATTTCATCGTGGCGCCGGCGCCTCGCATCGAGTCTGCGCATCGGTCACCTGTGCACGCGGATGCAGCGCCAGGAGGCGCGACGTCCATGCGTCCACGCGAGCACGCGCATGCTCGCGGCCGGCGATCGTCCCCGCCTGCGTGCCGGGATTGCGCATCAGTTCGGCTGCAGCCTGCCCGACTTCCCGCCGAAACGCGGCTGCGTCCCCGCGCCACGTGACGACCCGATGCACGAGTTGCAACCGTGCGGCGCGCTCGGCGTTGCTCGCCTGCTCGGGCTGATCGGACTGCACGAGCAGGATCGGGCGGCGATACACGCGTGCGATCGACAGCGCAGCCATGCCGGGCGCCGACACGATCAGCGGTGCATGAGCGGCGTGCGTCACCCAATCGGCGTCGACACCGGTCCAGCCGTCGTGCTCGGCATAGCCTTCGCCCACACGGTGGGTGGCGATTCCTGCGTCGCGCATGCCGGCCGACAACGCATCGGCAAGCGCGACATCGCGAAAGTGCGGGTTCAGATAGATCGCCGCTGCAGCCGGTTCCGACGCCGGCCGCCCGGCGACGATCGGCACCGGCGTCGGCAGCCGGTAATGCGTGCACGATCGCCGGACTTCATCGGCGGCATCGTATGCGAAATCGTGCTCGATGCAGCACCGCGCCGAATCGATCTGCCAGTCGACGATCCGTGCAAAGGCACGCGCCAGTGCGCGCGGCAGCCGCGCATCGAAATTCGCGGTCAACGCACAGCGTAGGCTTCCGCCATAGACATGGACGATGCGGCGCCGCCAGCCCGGCATCGCGCCCATGAACAGCAGCGCCGGATGAAACGAGTCGTTGATCACGAGATCGGCATCGCGGACGATCGCTCGCAGCCGCACGATGTCGCGCAGCATGCGCGTCGGCCTGAACACGTAGTGCGCGACATTGCGATCGGTCGCATCGCGCAGCATGTTCTGCCGTTCGTCGAACTGCACCGCGTAGTGACGGGACAGCACGGCCGCGTCGATGTCGAACGCAGCCAGGAACGCCTGCCCCGCATCGGACGTCGTCAGCACGTCGACCCGCGCGCCGGCCGCACGCAACGCATGCACGAGCAGTTGCGCGCGCATCAGGTGGCCGCGTGCGTCGGCCGTCGCGAGATAGACGATCCGCGGCATCATGCGCGCGGACGAAGCGACTGGAGCCAGCCGGCCGCAAACATCGCCAGCGCACCCGTCACGCCGAAACCGGCTTCGATCGCGCGGATCTCATCCAGCAACGCGGCGAGATGCGAGGCCTCGGACGGCGCAACGAGACGGCGCAGCGTATCCGAGCAAAGCCGGACATGCCGCGTCTCGTCGGCAAGCACGCGCGAGAGCAATGGGTACAGCGGATGCGCGGCGCCGATCGTCTCGCAATGGCGGGCGAGCACGCGCATTGCCATCTGTTCCGCGCACAGACCCGTCGCATAAGCCGGCACGAGCACGCTTTGCGAGAAACGCGACGCGTGGCGCTGCGCGAGCCGGCGCCATCGCATGATCTTGCGCCGGCTCAGCCAGTCGGGCTCATGCGGTGCAGCCGACGGCGCACCGCCACGCTCGCGCAGCGCATCGGCGAACGCGGCCGCGTGGCGACGCTCGTCCGCGAGATGCTGCTCGATCCGCGGCGCAAGCCAGTCCGGCGGCTGTCCGGTCCAGTCCTCGTGCAACGCGCACTCGGTCGCTTCCTCGCCGATCAGGTACATGCGCAGCACCCAGCGTTCGCCATGTGTGCTGCGATGCAACTGCCGGATCGCCGCCCGCTTGATGCGATCGACGAGGTACGCGCGCACCCGCGCCGCACCGCGCGGCACGGGCGCATCGAGACAGTCGAAGCGCGCATCGTGCGCCGCCGGCAGTTCGCCAGCCTCAGTCATGCCGGCACGCCCCGAACGGACGCGGATTTCGCCACGGGCGCCGCAGCGGCGGCCGGATCGCGACGCCATCCGAGGATCAGGCCGATGAAGCTTTCCTGCATGAACGCGTGCGCGGATGCGGTCGCACCCGCAAACGCTTCCTCGCGGCCGTTGACGCGCAGATAGCCGTTGCCGTCACGCGCGCCGAATTCGATCCGGTCGTTTTTCCTGAAACCGCGTGCACGCATGTCCTTCACGAGCGCGCTGCCGTCGAGGCCGAACAGGAACAACTCACGCTGTGCGACCCACACCGGAATGTGATTGCTCAGCGCATCGAAACGAATCGTCCACGTGCCGGATGCGAGTGCGCGATCGACGTCGGCATCGTGCGGCGCGTTCGACGTAAAGCTCGCACGCGCGACCGACTTCGTCAGGCCGCCCACGCCAAGCGCGATCGTGATGTCGTCCGCGGACGGCTGCTTCGGATCGGTCGCACTCACCTTCACGAGATGCCGCGCGAGCCGCGATGCAAGCGAAGGATGCGCGAACAGCGCCAGCGTTTCGTCCGGCGTGAGCACGTCGCGCTCGCCATCGCCCTCCTTCACGCGCACGCGATACGGATCGATCCGGACATCGGTGAACGTGCCGTGCACGGGCGCATGGACGTACACGTCGCGGTCCCATTTCGCGCCGTCGCGACGCAACAGCACGTGCACGCTCAACGGCACGCGCCGGCCGTCGCCGTCGACGCCCGTACCCTGCAGCAGCACGTCGCCGAGCACGTCCTTCGTGCGGCGCGTCGCATCGCTCGAGAAGACGATCGCGTGCGTGTCGGTATCGATGCTCGCGTGAACGTCCGGTGCATCGAGCGCGACGCGATTGCAGTCCGTCGCGGCTGCGTTCGCGAACGGGCAGCCGCTTTGCGACGCAAAGTGGTAGATTCCGCGCCCCGCATGATCGACCGGCGCGGCATGGGCACCGGCGCTGGCGGCAAACAGGGCGAGGCAGGCAACACGGGCGGCGAGAGAAAACATGGTCGTTGTCGGGATGGATGCGAGGTGTCGGAGTGTCGTGGCAGCGCCGCGATGTACGGCGCCGTTTCAATGACGGTGATAGGACAGCGCTTCGAGATCGCGCCGGGCCGATGCGCGTCCCGCGAGACCGAAACCGCGCGCGAGCGCACCGAGCGTATCGACGGCGGACGCCGCGATCGTGACGCCGACAGCCGCGAGATAGCGGACGGCGCCAAGCTGCGGCAACTGCTGGCGATTCAGCGCGCGCAGGCTGTAGCCGAGCCGCATGGCCATCACGCAGAACGGGCCGAGCGGGCCGCTGCGGCCAAGCCACTGCCAGCCGCGCGGCAGGTACGCGTTCACGAGATACGGTGTCAGACCGACGCTATCCTCGCCGCGCATCCAGCGCAGCTTCAGCGATTCGCGATGCGTGTCCGGCAGCCGATGCTCGGTGTGGGCCGCCGGCGCGAACTCGACGGCCACGCCGGCCGCCTGCATCCGCAGCCCCATCACCTGGCAATGCGCGCGATAAACGCCGTCGAGCGGCTCGTAGCGAAATCGCGCGAACACCTCGCGCCGGAACGCGACGTTGTTCGCGTAGAAGTTGCGCGTCGCGCCGTCGCGCAGCGGGCTCGGGAAATACATGAAATCGATCGACGTCAGCGCGATGCCGAGCACGTTCGGCGCATAGCTGGTGCGCCCCGCCACCGCGACGGGCGCCTCGCCGGCTTCACGCGCGAACGGTGCGAGCAGGTGCTCGAGCCAGTCGTCGGCCGGCCGGCAATCGGCATCGCCGAACACGACGATGTCGCAACGGGCCGCGTCGACACGGTCGAACCCGTCGTTCTTCGCATCGTAGTAGCCGGTGCTTGCGCCGATCTCGACGAAGTCGATCGGGCGGCCGGCCAGCGCGGCGATCTCCGCGCACGCATCGGCCGGCAGGCCGTCATGCGTGATGATCCATTGTGCGAGTGCCGCGGGCGGTACGGTCTGCTTCGACAGCGCCGACACGAGGCGCTTCAGGCTGTCGACGGCCTGCGCGAGCCCCGCGCCGCCGCGCAGGTTATTCGTCTCCAGCACGAGCGCAGTCTGCGCCGCCACGGCGCGGGCAGCCGCACGGGTGTGCCGCGTGGTTTCTGTGAAGTCTGGCATCCGGAATATCTCCATCCTCATGCGCACCGGCATGGATGAAACGAATGGGCGAGGAGCCCGCGGCGCATCGGCGCATGCGGGGCGCCCGCGACCGTCATCGCAAAACGGGCGGCCTGGAAGGCGCGCCCGCTTCGCGGGCCGTCACTCCTGGGCGGACGGCGCCGATTCGGCGTCGGTATAGCGCGGCTTCGCGTTCTGCAGGTCACGCGTGTTCTTCTGCACGGCCACCGAACCGAACAGCGCGAGCACGAACGACATCGCGTAGAAGCCCTTCTCGCTCAACTGCAGCGTCGCGTTGAAGAGGCCGACGACCAGCAGCGCGATCGACAGCAGCAGCGCGATCCAGCTGAGGCCGTAGTAGATGCCGGTGACGGGAATGCCTTCCGCACGGTCGCGGACGCTTTTCTGCAGCGAGATTGCCGCATAGAGACCGAACACCAGCACGGTGAAGTAGTAGCCCTTCTCGTTGAGCTGCATGCCCGCGTTCCAGAGACCGATCAGGAATGCCGCGAAACCGGCGAGCAGCGCGGCCCACGACGCGGCCACGAACGCGAACGACGGCTGCTGGATGGTGGTCTGGTTCATTGCTTTGCCCTCTCTTTCTTGTTGTTCGAAATCGTTTTCGTTGAACTGCGTTTCGCGCATGGTACCAGCTTCGGCACGCGGCAAGACAGCCGAGCTTGCAGTCTTACAATTCGCGCTGAGCCCGCCGCCAGCGCCCCGGCGTCGTGCCGAGCACCGCGCGAAACGCCTTGCCGAAGGCGGCCTCGGACTGGTAACCGACCGCCTGCCCGATCTCCGCCTGCCCGCGCTGCGTATCCTGCAGCAGCGCGCACGCATGCATCATCCGGATCTGCGCGACGAACGCGCCGACGCTCATCCCGGCCCGCTCGCGGAAATGCCGCGCATAAGTCGCTCGCGACATCGCGGCTGCGTCGCCGAGTGACTCGACCGTCCACGGTTTCTCCGGCGCCTGCAGCACGGCCTGGACCGACGGGCCGAGCCGCGCGTCGGCCGCAAGCGCGAGCCAACCGGACGGCACGCGCGCGCCCCGACCGTAAGCGCGCAATGCGTAAGCGAGCAGCGCCTGGCCGAGTGCGTTCACGATCGCGCCGGCGCCCGGCTGCCCGTTCGACGCCTCGGTGCGCAGCACGCTCGTCAGCAGTTGCAGCGGCGCGAACCCCGATGCCTCGCGCAACCCGACATGCAGCACCTGCGGCAGCGTGCGCATCAGCAGTTCGCCCGCGCCGCGCGCATAGACGAACCGTCCGCAAAGCAGGTCCACGCTCGCGCTACCCGGTTCGGCCGGATCAAGATTCGACTTGACCGGCAGCACCGCGCCGACGGCGGCGCCCGGTTCGCGCAGCGCCGCACCCGGCCGCGACCGGCCGGCCCCTGCGTCGAGCAGGTCGTGCGCGCCGCCTGCGGGCAGCAGCACGAAATCGCCATCCTCAAGCTGCAGCGCGCGCCCGTCCGCGGTACGCAACCTGCACGTTCCGGCCAGCACGAGGTGAAACGCCGCCTCGCCGGACGGCAGCGGGTCGTGCGGCATCGCGAACGGCCCGTCGAGCAGGCAGCGCACGTCGAGCTCGACATGGCTGCGGCCCAGCGACAGTAGTTGACTCAACGCATCCATGAGACGATCGCGCTAAAAATTGACACTCTAGCGTATCGAAACCCTCAGCGCGAACGATCAGAATAGCCCTGCATCGCCCGAGATCGCGGCGCCCGCCGCCCTCCCCACCTCTTCTCGAAAGGACGCATCATGCTGAATTGGAACGAATACCGGAAGGAACTCTCGACGCGCATCGGCGAGATCGCCAAGCTGTCGCCCGATACGCTGGCCGGCTACAAGGCGCTGTCAGGCGCCGGTGCCAAGACAGGCCATCTCGACGCGAAGACGCGCGAACTGATCGCGCTCGCGGTCGCCGTCACGACGCGCTGCGACGGCTGTATCGCCGTGCACACAGCGGAAGCGGCCAAGCATGGCGCGACCAAGGAGGAGGTGGCGGAAGCGCTCGGCGTCGCGATTGCGCTGAACGCGGGTGCGGCGCTCGTCTATTCGGCGCGTGTGATGGACGCGCTCGGCGACTGAGCCCGACGGCCGCGGCGCTGCCGTTGTAGGGCATATGGCGGCGCCCGGCTGCAAGGCCGCCCGGTTGCGCGTCGCGCATCCGGGCAAGGCAGGCGACGTATGACGATTGGCTAGCCTACCTGCCCGAATGACCAGCGGGGCCGCCCACAAGCACGGACGCGCCGCGAAGTCGGCTACCATGCGCGAACGATCCATCGTGAAGGAGCGCTCCATGTGCCGCTGGCTCGCCTATACGGGTAATCCGATTCATCTCGAAACCGTACTGTTCCGCGCGAAGCATTCGCTGATCGACCAGAGCCTGCATTCGGAGCTGGGGGCGACGACCACCAACGGCGACGGCTTCGGCATCGGCTGGTACGGGCGTCCCGACGAACTCCCGTTCCGCTACCGCTCCGTGCATCCCGCGTGGAACGACCGCAACCTGCGCGAAGCCGCACGCGCGATCCGCTCGCCGATGTTCATCGCGCACATCCGCTCGGCCACCGACACCCCCGTGCAGGAAACCAACTGCCACCCGTTCCGCCACGGCCGCTGGCTGTTTGCGCACAACGGGCTGATCCGCGACTTCCACAAGCTGCGCCGCGACCTGACGATGACGGTCGATCCCGCGCTGTTCCCAACGCTCGAAGGCTCGACCGACTCCGAGCTGATGTTCCGCCTCGCGCTGACCTACGGCCTCGAGCAGACGCCGCTGCCCGCGCTCGAGCGGATGGTCGGCGTGGTCGAGGAAACCGCCGCGCGGCATCGCGTGGCCGACCCGCTCAACATGACGATCTGCGCGACCGACGGCGAACGGATCATCGCGGTGCGATATTCGAGCGAACGGCAATCGCGTTCGCTGTTCCACAGCACGTCGTTCAAGCACCTGCACGAACTGTATCCGCACAACCCGCGCATCGCCGAAGTCGGCGACGACGCGTTCATGATCGTGTCCGAGCCGCTCGTCGACCTGCGGGGTGCGTGGGAGGAAGTGCCCGAGAGCACGGCGATCGTCGCGCAGGGCGCCGATGTGCAGCAGCGGCCGTTCGGGCCGCGGCACAAGTAGCGCATTGACATCGTTGACTACATCGGGACGGCAATGTCAAACGTATGCGCACGAAATAATTCGTTGAAAAAGGAAGGGATTACAAACTTTCCGTCGCGTTACAATTCGCCCCAGGAGTAAACGAACCCAAGAAAAGCAACTGCACTTTCGCCCGCACCGCACATCGGAAATGCCCCAAGATTTCAAGAATTTGTCACCCGCAACGCTGACGAACCGACAATCCGCCGATCGTGGCGTTAAACAGGATCGAGCCTTCGTGGTGTGGCTGACCGGTATCTCCGGCGCAGGCAAATCGACGCTGGCGACCCTGCTGCAGGAACAACTCGATGCCCGCGGACTGCGCACCTATCTGCTGGATGCCGACCGCCTGCGCGAGGGGCTGAACCGGGATCTCGGATTCAGCGATGCCGATCGCCATGAAAATATCCGACGAACCGCCGAGGTGGCCAGGCTGCTGGTGGATGCCGGATTCGTCGTCATCGCTGCGTTGATCTCGCCATTCCAGGAGGCGCGCACCAAGGCGCGTGCGCGCTTTGCGGCCGGTACGTTCATCGAGGTCTTTGTCGACGCTGCACTCGAAGTCGCAGAGGCTCGCGACCCGAAGGGACTCTATGCGTTGGCAAGGCAAGGCGCGATTCGCCAATTTACCGGCATCGATTCCGCCTATGAGCCGCCGCAGTCCCCCGACGTTCACGTCAGGACGGCCGAGGCAAGTCCCTCGGAGTGTGTGGACGCGATCATCCGGAAACTGCCGCTGGACGGCTGACGCCGTCGCGACCGAACGCCATCCCGCGCGCGTCGGTGCGCTACTCGCGCGAACGGCAACCTCGTCCGCACAAGGTGCCAATGTACACCGCCAGCCGTTCAGCCCGCGGCACAAGTAGAGCGGCAGGCACGATGCACGCCGTCAGGCGCGGCGAGAAAACCGCATCCGGATCGAATCGAGTTCGGCGGGCAGCCGGCGCGAACGGGCGCGTGGCCGCGGCAGCGCGGTGAACCCGAGCCGTTCGTACAGCGCGCGGGCCCGCACGTTGCGGGTCAGCACGTCGAGCACGACGTCGCGACTGCCGTCGGCGGGCAATGCACCGGTGTCCAGCGCGTCGCGAAACAGTGCACTGAAGATGCCCGTGCCGCGCTGCCGCTCGTCGGTTGCGCAATGCGCGACGAGGATCTGCGAACGTTTCGGCGCCGGAATTTCCGTTTCGAGGATCAGCCCGCGCAACAATTGGCCAATCGTGCGCCGCACGCCGAAGAAGCGCGCCAGCGCCCACACGACATGCACGTCGTCGAACATCGTCTGCTGTCCGTCGTGAATCGCCATCACGGCGAGCACGGTGCCGTCGTCGGCGACCGCGACGCGATGCCGGCGCCACGAGAAGCGCCCGTGACGCGACCGGAACGCCTGCCGCAGGAAGGCGATGCAGCGCGTGTCGCTTTCGCCGAGAAAGAACCCGAATTCGGCCACGCCGGACGCAAACATGAGCGGCGCGCACGCCGCCGCGTCGCCCGCATCGGCCGCACGAAACCGCACGCGTTCACCGGCGCGCGGCACCGCTTGCGCGAACGCGCCGGCCAGCGTCATGCGCTGCGCCCCGCGAGACGCGACAACACGGCGACCGTCCGGCTGATCTGCTCCGGCTCGTGCGTCGAGCAGATGAAGAAGCGCAGGCGCGCGGCCTTTTCCTCGACGGCCGGATAGAAGATCGGCTGCACGTTGATCCCTTCGTCGAACATCGCATTGGCCCATTGCGCGGCCTTCAGCGAGCTGCCCGTGATCACCGGCACGACCGCGAACCCGGCGCTCGTGCCCGTGTTCAGCCCGGCCGCGCGCGCCTCGGTCAGGAACTGCCGCCCGCGCGCCTGCAGTTGCGCGACGCGCTCCGGCTCGGCCTGCAGGCGCTCGAGCGCGGCCAGCGACGCTTCGGCAAGCGTCGGCGCGAGCCCGACGCTGTACAGGAAGCCCGGCGCCAGGTGGCGCAGCATGTCGACCAGCGGCTGGCAGCCGGCGATGAAGCCGCCGCAGCCCGCCAGCGTCTTGCTCATCGTGCCCATCCACATATCGACCTGGTCGGGCGCGACGCCGCAGTGCTCGCGGATGCCCTTGCCGGTCGCGCCGAGCACGCCGAGCGAATGCGCCTCGTCGACCAGCAGGAATGCGCCGTGGCGCGTCTTCACGTCGACGAAGCGCTGCAGGTCGGGGAAATCGCCGTCCATGCTGTACAGCCCTTCGATCGCGATCAGCACGTGCCGGTATTCGCGGCGCACGCGCGCGAGCAGTTCGTCGAGCGCCTGCCAGTCGTTGTGCGCGAAGCTCAGCCGCTTCGCGCCGCTCAGCTGCGCGCCCTGCACGATGCTGTTGTGTGCGAGCGCATCGTGGACGACCAGATCGCCGGGGCCGAACAGCGCGCCGATCACGGTCACGTTGGTCGCATGGCCGCTCACGAACGCGACACAGTCGTCGGTCTCGTAGAACGCGGCCAGCGCGCGCTCGAGGTCGCGCTGCACCGGGCGCTCGCCCGCGACCATCCGGCTCGCGGAGGCCGACGTGCCATAGCGGTCGATCGCGGCTTTCGCGCGCGAAGACACGGCCGGATCGCCGGCAAGGCCGAGGTAGTTGTAGTTCGCGAAGTTCAGGTACTCGCGGCCGCCGATCTGCGTCGTCGCACCGGCGATGCCGTCATGCACGCGAAAGAATGGCGAATCGACGCGCAGCTTCTCGCCCATCTCGCGCATGATCCGCACCTGCTGATACTGCGGCATCGATTCGAAGCGACTGCGCGCCGAGGCGGTCTGCGCGGCCGGCGTGCCCGGCACGCCCGGTGCCGCGGCAGCATCGGTCGCGCGCTCCAGTTGTCGTTTCAGCGCTTTCGCCGCCAGTTGCTGGCGAAGATGCTCTCCCAGTGCCATTGCTTCCTTCGCTTTATCTCGAAAAGGCGCTATGTTACGCCGCGCGTCATGAAAAAGCGTGGTGTCACGCGCCGGGAAACTCGGCCCACTGCCACGCATCGGGTTCGGCCAGCAGCGCGTCCACCAGCCGGAAATTCATCTCGTGGCTCGGCCGCAACGCGCTCACGCGCGCCAGCAGCGGCGCACCGGCCAGCGCGAGATCGCCGATCAGGTCGAGTACGCGGTGCCGGACGAACTCCTCCGGCAGCCGCATCCCGCCCAGCACGCGATTGCCGACGATCGACGCGGTGCACGACGGCCGCGCGCCGCGCAGGATCGGCACCCCGCGCAGATAGCCGGCGACGATCGCCGGCACCGCCCACTTCACGCGCCCGTACGAGCGCGACGGCGCGATCTCGGTCGCAAATGCGGCCGGCGTCAGCGCGCCGTCCCAGTGCATGTCGCCGAAACCGCGCAGGTCGTTGCGCACGCTCAGCTCGTAACGCGACGCCGGTTCGATCCGCATTTCGCGCCGCTGGCCCCCCTCGCCGTCCGTGACGACGACGGGCCGCAGCACGCGGATGAAGCGTTTCGGCGCATCGAGCGCGACCCGGCCGCACGCGCGGATGGCATCCACCCAAGGCGCGGCGCTGCCATCGAGAATCGGCACTTCCTCGGCATCGATCTCGACGACCGCGTGATCGATCTCGCACGCGAGCAGCGACGCGAGCAGATGCTCGATCGTGCGAACGCCGACGCCGTCGGCATTGCGCAGCATCGTGCACAGCGGTTGCGCGCGGCGCAGCGCGGGATCGACCGGCAGCGTCGCGAGCGTGCGCCCCTGCGCGACGCGACGGAACACAATGCCCGTCACGCCCTCTTCCGGACGCGCGGGCAGGATCCGCACGCCCACCCGGCGCCCCGTGTGCAGCCCGTGACCGTCGATCGCCAGCGGACGCGCCAGCGTGCCCTGACGGGTCGCCCAGCCGGTCGGCGCGCTCATCGAGTGACCTCCAGCGTCGGCGACGCATGACCCGCAACGGGCGCCGGCCGGCTGTCGAGCATCGCGCGCGCTTCACCTTCGATCGCATGCTTCGCGGCGAGTGCCGCGACCGCCTCTTGTGCCGCATCGCTCGCCGAGCCCGCGTCGGCATCGGCAGACGCGCCGATCGAATCGACGATACGTCCGGCCAGCGTCGTCACCGACGCGCCCTCGGCAATCGCCATCACCGACAGCTTGACCTCGAATGCTTCCTCGACCGCGAGGCCGAGTTCCATCCCCATCAGCGAATCCATGCCCATGTCGAGCACCGACTTGTCGAGCGCGATGCGATCGGGCGTCATGTGCAGGATCCGCGCGATCTGTGCCTGCAGCGTCCTGGCAACCAGCGCGATCGCTTCGTCGCGCGGCAACGCCAGCACTTCTTCCCGCAGCTGCGTGCCGCCGTCGCGCGCATCGCCGCCCTTCGCGTGCGATTGCAGCAGCGAATACCGGCGCGCCTTCGCGGCAGGCATCCCGCGTGCCACGGCATGCCAGTCGAGCCGGACCACCGCTTCGCCCGCCGCGCCTGCCACCAGCGCGCGCTCGAGCGCGACCATCGCCTCGTCGGACGTGATCGATGCACCACCGATCCGCGACTGCAACGCCTCGCGCGTATCCGCGTGGCGCGCGAGGAAGCCGACGTCCTCGAGCGGCCCCCAGGCCATGAACGTGCCCGGCAAGCCCGCCGCGCGACGATGTTCGACGAGCGCCTCGAGGAAGCTGTTGGCCGCGACGTAGTTCGACTGCCCCGGATTGCCGAGATAGGTCGTCGCCGACGAATAGACCACGAACAGGTCGAGCGGCAACGCGCGCGTCGCGCGATGCAGGTTCCACGCGCCGGCCACCTTCGGTGCGAGCACCGCGGCCATGCGCGCATCGTCGAGATTGCGCACGAGGCCGTCGTCGATCGACATCGCCGAATGCAGCACGCCCTTGAGCGGGCTGCCGCGCCGGCCGATCGCGTCGATCATCGCATCGACCGCCGCTGCGTCGGTCACATCGCACGACACGACGTCGACCGTGACGCCGAGCGTCTTGCGCCAGCGCTCGACTTCCTCGCGTGCGGCTGCAGCGAGCTCGCCGGAACGGCTCGCCAGCGTCAGCCGGCGTGCGCCGCGCTCGACCATCCAGCGCGCGCTCGCGAAACCGAGCCCGCCCGTGCCGCCGACCACCAGGTACGTGCCATGCGGATCGAGCGCGAGCGAGCCCGCGCGCGTGACGCCGCGCGTCGGCGCCGGCGTGCCGGACGGATAGGTCACGAGCACCTTGCCGATCTGGCGCGCCTGCTGCATGTAGCGGAACGCATCTTCCGCCCGTTCGGCTGGAAACGCGCGGTACGGGAGCGGATGCAGCACGCCGGCCGCGAACAGCGCCATCACTTCGCCGAACAGGCGCGCGGTCAGCTCGGGCAGCGCCCCCATCAACTGGTCGGCGTCGATACCGAAATAGCTGATGTTGTTGCGGAACGGCCGCAGCCCGATATGGCTGTTTTCGTAGAAGTCGCGTTTGCCGAGCTCGAGGAAACGACCGAACGGCCGCAGCGTATCGATGCTGCGCACCATCGCTTCACCGGCGAGCGAATTCAGCACGATGTCGACGCCCTGGCCGCCCGTCAGCGCGCGAATCTCGTCCGCGAACGCGAGACTGCGCGAATCGAGCACGTGGTCCGCGCCGAGCAGGCGCACGAACTCGCGCTTCTCGTCGCTGCCGGCCGTCGCGAACACTTCCGCGCCGAAGTGGCGCGCGAGCTGGATCGCGGCGATCCCGACGCCACCCGCGCCGCCGTGCACGAGCACACGCTCGCCGCGACGCAGGCGCGCGAGTTCGACCAGTGCGTAGTACGCGGTGAAGAACGTGGTCGGCACGGTCGCCGCTTCCTCGAACGACAGCCGCTCGGGTTTCCGTGCGATCGCCTGCGCACGCGTCCTGACGCGCGTCGCGAACGAAGCCGGCGCGAAGCCGAGCATCGCATCGCCCGGCGCGAATTCCGTCACGGCCTTGCCGACCCGGACGACGCGGCCGGACAGTTCCATGCCGATCGTCGCGCCCGCGAAGCCGGTCTCGACCGCCTCATCGGACAACAGCCCCATCGCATACATCACGTCGCGGAAATTGAGGCCGGTGGCAACGGGCTCGATCTCCACCTCGTCGTCACCCAGCGGGCTTTCCGGCAACGCAAACCATTCGAGATTGCGCAACGAGCCCGGCGCATCGAACGCGAGCACGGCCGCACGCGCGATCGCGCCATCGTTGCGGGCCGCGGCCTGCGCGGCGGTCAGCATGCGCGGCACCTGCCGCCCGTGCGCACCCAGGACGACTTCTTCCTCGAGCGCTGCGCCGGTCAGCTCGCGAATCAGCGCGTCGGGGATCCGGTCCGCCGCCTGATCGACGTCGATGTCGATCAGGCGGCACGCGAGTTCGGGATGCTCGTTCGCCAGCACGCGACCGAGGCCCCACAGCGTGGCCTGTTCCGGATGCGCATTCGCGGCCCCTGCGAATGGCGCGCCGCCACGCGTGACGACGGTCAGCCGCGTAGCCGCGTTCGGCTGCGCACCGAGCGTGCGAACGAGTGCCGCAAGGGCGATCACGCCGTTACGCTGCGCGGCCATCAAGCCATCCCCCGTCGCCGATTCCGCGAGCGGCGTCTCCGGCGCGCAGAACACGACATGCGCCGGCTGCCCGGCCGGCAACGACGCAATCGCATCGGCCGCGTGCGTGGTATCGACGATATCGGCCGGATAGCCCGCGCGCGCCAGCGCATCGGCCAGCCGCCCGCCGAAACTGCCGGCGGCATCCGGTGCGTGCACCACGAGCCATTGCTCGCTGCGTGCCAGCGTATCGAGATCGCTCGGATCGTCGCCGCGTTGCGCAACCACGGCGCTTGCGGGGTTGCGCGCGATGACGAACGTCGGCGTGCCGTCCAGATCGAGCGATTGCTCGACGTGCCGCACGACATCGACGTAGCCCGCGCGTGCGAGCGCCGCATCGAGATCCGCCGGCGCCAGCGGCACCGGCGCGTCGGCTTCCGTCGACGCAGCCTGCGCGCCGAATACGATGTCGGAGAAACGGCCGCGCCGCGACTCGGCCAGCAGCAGCAACCCGCCCGGCGCCAGCCATGACCGCATCGCATTCAACGCATCGGCCACGTCGTGACGGCCGCTCAACGCGCGGTTCGCGACGATCAGGTCGTACGGGCCGGCTTCGTCGGCCGCCAGCGACAGCCGCTCGCCCGACTGCAGCGCAACCGTGCGCACCGCCGCTTCCGCATCCGCGTCGAACCCGGCCAGTTGGCCGGCTGGCGCGGCGATCGTGTGATCGCAGTGCGCGGTCGCGAGATGCATGCCGAGCGTCTGCAGCACGTCGCCGTCCGTCGCGCCCAGTTCGAGCACGCGCAACCGGCGTGCCGACTGCCATCCGTCGACCGCCTGCTCGACGCTTGCGGTCAGCAACGCATGTACGTGCTGCCACGTCGGCGATGCGGCCAGGAGTTGCTCGACCAGGCTGTGCCCGGTCGGCGACAGCAGACGGGTGCCGTCCTTCGCGCCGTTCAGTACGTCCGGCAATGCCGCGCCGCAATGCGCGAGCAGCGTCAGCTCGGCCACGTGCCCCGGCGATTCGGCCAGCAGCCCGCGCCACAGCTCGTCGAGCGGCGGCAACGCCGCGCACGCCGCGTCGTCGCGCACGAGCAGCGCGCCATCACGATGCGCGAGCCCATCCTCGACCAGCATGTCGGCGAGACGCGTGGCCAACGCCGCACGCCCGGCCGCCGGCTGCCACGTGCCGGCGAATGCGCCGAGCGCATCGAACGCGCGGAGCGCGTAGAGGCTCGCCAGCACATCGAGCAGCGGCAGGATTTCGCTCAGATGCTGCGTCCGGCGGCCGTCGCGCCCGGTCGTTTCGAGCCGCGCGACGGCCTGCGCGAGCAGCGCATCGGGGGCCGGCAAACCGGCCGCGTCGACGTCGCCCGGCAGCGGCACTTCTTCAAGGCGGTAGACGAAGCGCGCGGGCAGGTTCTGCCGACGGCCGACGAGATCGACGCGGCGGAACCGGCATGCACCGAGCCGCGCGACGATCGCACCGCGCGCGTCGAGGAATTCGAAATGCGCAACGATCGAATGCGGGCTGTGCCGGTCGATCCGCACGAGCACCCGCTCGACCGTGTCGCCGCGCAGATAGTCGACCCGACCGATCTGCACCGGCACGTAAGCGGGATGCTCGCCTTCGCGCGCATGCGCCGCAAGCAGTGCGAACAGCGGATGAAACCCGCTGTCCATCAGCGCCGGATGCAGCAGATAGGCGGACAATGCCCGCGCGTCGCCGCATGCGGCCGGCGCGGCGATGTCGGCCAGCGCCGCGCCGTCGTCCGCGGCAATCCGCACGGTGCGGACCCAGCGGAACGCCGGTCCGTAGCTGAGGCCGATCGCTGCCGTGTTTGCGTACAGCGTGTCGCCGTCGGCTGCAGGCAGCGCGAGCAGACGATCGAGCGCGCCGGACGGCACGACGCTCGCATCGCCGAGCGCGTTGCCGCTTTCCAGCATCCGCCCCGTCACGTTCAGCGTCCAGGCACCGCCGGACATCCGGTCGCGCGTCTCGATCGTGAAGGTCGCCGTGCGCGACTCGATCACGAGCCGGAACAGCTTCGCCTGCTGCGGCTGGAATACCACCGGCGTGCGGATCTCGACGTTTTCGAGCGCCGCATCCGGCGTATCGAAGAAGGTGCGTGCCGCGGCGAGCGCCATTTCCACGTACCCGGCCCCCGGGAACGCCACGCCGCCGTCGACGACGTGATCGGCCAGCATCGGCAGCTTCGCCGGATCGAGCTGGTTTTCCCACGCGAATGCGTGCTCGTGCAGGCGATAGCCGAGCAGCGGATGCTCGCGACGGCGATTGACGAGACCGTAGCCTTCGACGGTCGGCGTCAGCCAGAAGCGCTCGCGCTGCCACGGATAGGACGGCAATGCAGTGCGCGATTGGCCCGGCGCGAAGCGGTCGGGATCGACGCTCGCGCCGTGCGCAATCGCCGCGAGAATCGCTTGCCGCAGCATTGCCGCGCTGCCGTGATCGCGTTTGAGCGTCGGCAGCACCACGCCGGTCGCGCCGGCCGCCGCGAATGCCTGCTTCACGTACGTGCGCAGGATCGAATGCGGCGAGACCTCGACGAACAGCCGGACACCCTGCTCGATCAGATGCGCGATACCGTCGCCGAAGCGCACCGGCTCGCGAATGTTGCGCCACCAGTAGCGGGCATCGAGTTCGGTGCCGGCCAGCGCGCCGCCGGTCACGGTCGACACGAACGTGCCGTTGCCCGGCTGCGGCCGCAGGCTCGCCAGTTCGGCCAGCACGACCGGTTCGATGCGGTCCATGTGGCTGCTGTGGAACGCGTAGTCGAGATCCAGCATCTGGAAGAACTTGCCGCTGCCGCGCAGTGCGGCTTCCAGCGCCTGCAAGCCCTGCAGCTCGCCCGCGAGCGTCACCGCATCGGGGCTGTTGATGCCCGCGACCTCGACGCGCCGCGCCAGCCCGTGGCGCGCGATCAGTTCGCGCGCCGCTGCATCGCCGATGCCGACGGCCGCCATCCGGCCGCTGCCGCGCGTCATCGCCTGCGCGCGGCTGCGGATCTTGATCACGCGCACCGCGTCGGCGAGCGACAGCGCGCCGGTCACCCACGCCGCGGCAATCTCGCCGACGCTATGGCCGATTGCCGCGTCGTAACGCATCCCGCGCGCGTCGATCACGCGGATCATGCCGACCTGGATCGCGAACAGCAGCGGCTGCGCGTTCTCCGTCGCGGCCAGCCATTCCGCGCCCGCACCGGCCAGCCATTCCGCGCTCGGGCCACCGCGCATCACGTCGACGAGCGACGGGCTGCCGTCGGTGCACCACAGCGCGTCGACTTCGTCGAGCGCCGCGCGAAAGACGGCGTTCTCCGCATAGAGTTCGTTGCCCATCCCGACCCACTGGCAACCGTTGCCCGAGAAGACGAGCGCGGTGCGCACCGCGTCGCCCGGAGCCTGGCCGGTCGCCACGCACGCCGGCAGCCCTTCCGACGCCGGCTGGGCCAGCGCCGCGAGCGCAGCGCGCCCTTCGGCCACCTCGGCCGGCGAGACGATCGCGCGATGCTCGAGCCATTGGCGGCGACGTGCGGCCGCGGCGGCAAGCGCCTGCCAGTCGCCGCCGTTATCGAGCATCGCCAGATAGCGGCCCGCGAGCGCGCCGAGCGCGTTCGCGCTGCGCGCGGTCAGGACGAGCGGAGACAGTTGCGCGTGTGTCGGTTCGGGCGCGGCCGTCGACGCCTCGTTTGCACCCGGCGCCTCCGTCAGCACGACGTGTGCGTTCGTTCCACCGAAGCCGAACGAGTTGACGCCGACCGTCAGCGGCGCGTCGCCCGCGTCGAGCGGCATGTAGCGATCGACGACGCGCAGACGCCCGCCGTCGAAATCGATCCCGGGATTGGGCGTAACGAAGTGCAGCGAGCGCGGTACCGCGCGATGCTTCAGGCACAGCACGGCCTTCAGCAGCCCGGCCATGCCGGATGCCGTCTCGAGATGGCCGATGTTGGTCTTGACCGAACCGACGAGCAGCGGACGATCCGCCGGGCGCTCGCCCGACACGACGTCGATCAGCGCACGCGCCTCGATCGGATCGCCGACCGCGGTGCCCGTGCCGTGCGCTTCGAGATAAGCAAGCGACTGCGGGTCGATGCCCGCGCGCGCGTATACGCTGCGCAGCAGCGATGCTTGCGCGGCCGCGCCCGGCACGCTGATGCCGCCCGGCGAATGGCCGACCGAGTTCACGCCGGAGCCGGCGATCACCGCATGGATCGTGTCGCCGTCGGCGAGCGCGCGATCGAGCGGCTTGAGCAGCACGAATGCGCCGCCTTCGGAGCGGACGTAACCGTCGCCGGTCGCGTCGAACGCGCGGCAACGGCCACGCGGCGACAGCATCGACGCCTTGGAGAAACTGACGAAGCCGAACGGGTGCAGCAGCAGGTTGACGCCGCCGGCGAGCGCCACGTCGGCTTCGCCGGACTGCAACGCCTTGACGGCCTGGTGGAGCGCGACGAGCGACGACGAGCAGGCCGTGTCGACGGACATGCTCGGGCCGCGCAGATCGAACAGGTAGGACACACGGTTCGACGCGATGCTCAAGGTGTTGCCGGTCGCCGAATACGGATCGATCACGTTCAGATCGTCCATGTTGCGGTTACCGTAGTCGGTGCTGGCGACGCCGACGTAGACGCCGCAGTTGCTGCCTCGCATGTCGGCCGGGCGCACGCCGGCGTCCTCGAAGGCTTCCCATGCGAGTTCGAGCAGCAGGCGCTGCTGGGGGTCCATCTGGGCCGCTTCGCGCGGCGAAATGCCGAAGAAGGCGGCGTCGAAGCCGGCGACGTTGTCGAGCACGCCGGCCGAGAACGTGTAGCTCTTGCCCGGTTCGCGTTTGGACGGGTGCTGGTAGAAGTCGGTGCCGAAACGGTCGGCGGGGATTTCGGTGACTGCGTCGCGTTCGTCGCGGAGCAGTTGCCAGAAGTCGCCAGGGTTGTTTGCGCCCCCGGGAAACCGACACGCTATCCCAATTATTGCAATCTTACTGTTCATCTTTTATGTCGCTTTCTCGGATGCGCACGGCTCTTCCGTGCGATTTCCGTGATCTTGTACCACACGCAAAAGTACCGAACCGAGTTCCTCGGCTGCCAGATTCCGGCATTCGGGAGCATTTGCGCCGTAATTCCGCCAAATGAAGTAGTCGCTGTGTTGCGGAATGACGCCCAGCTTCTCGAAAACATGAGGCAATGCGGGAACGTGGTCGCCGTAAAAGCAAACGACTGTTTCACGACGACTGGTGCGCAAATAATCGATCAAGCGCCCGATCATTGCGTCTGCATTTTCAATATGCCGCAGGTATGCAGTCAGGTCGCGCCAGGAGGCGTCTTCGCCAAGAGTATGCCTCGAAGACGATTCGCCGGGCAAAACTTGCTCAAGATGCAGGGGGCCGTGATTTTCCATCGTCATCGCGAAGATGAAGCGCGGCTTCTCGCACTCGCTTTCCAGCGCGGCGATCACTGCATCCAGCACTGCTGCATCGGAGACATACGGGCCGGCACGCGGCGCATCGGCAAAGTATTCGATGTCGAGAAATGTGTTGAATCCGAGCAACGGAAAGATCCGATTGCGACCGAAGAAGTCGGCGTAGTAAGGATGTATCGCCAGCGTGTCGTAACCGCCACGGCCGAACCAGCTTGCGATCGACGCGCACGCACGGCGCACGAACGCATACGGATAAAAGCGTGCGTAGCCGAGGCGCTCGAACGGCAGGCCGGTCAGCATCGAGAATTCCGTGCGCATCGTGTTTGCGCCCCAAGCCGGTACCGATAGCTCGCCGAAACAAACCGCTTCGCGTCTTGCCCTATCAAAATGGGAGAGCACGGTAGGCGCAATCGCCGGTGAAATACGTCGCACGTCGAACAGCGATTCGCTCTGGATCATGATGACGTTGGGGCGCTGCGCCGACGTACCGGTGACGAAAGGCCCTGTTTCGACCACGCGTCGAAATGCTTCGAACGTCGCCGGACGCATGCCGTTCAGCAAGTATGCGATGAAGACCGCGAAAAAACCGTGACGGCGCTGATCTTCCTTGGCGTCAAGCGCCAATGGCAGATGAACTGCAATGTATCGCGCCAGTAAGAATGTGAAGGCAACAACGGCCACCAGCACGAGCACGGGACGCGGGGTAACGGGCGCTTCGGCGAGATAGCCGACGATGACTAGTACGATCCCTGCTCCGATTGCTACAACCTTGCCGACGCTCAGGAACGGCAGATAGAGCCGTGGATGCGAGAACAATTGGCTGAAGAGACTGAGATCGGTAAAAACGAACGGCTCGCGCAGGGATTCGTACTTGGCATTGCTGACGACGGCAACGAGCCCGATCAGCGCGACCGCGACGGACGACGAGAAGATCGGACGTGCGGTAACAAGCAATATCAGCGACGCAAGGAACACGACGGAAAGCACGTGCAAAAGCAGTGCATCTACGCGACGCCGCAATGAGGCACGCGGCACTGCGATCTGGTCCGGCAGAAACGACACGCCGGCCGCAATGGCGAACGCGAGCCAGATTGCGCCCGTCAATTTACGTCTTCCTTGCCAGGCAGATACGAAAGCTTGTCGAGGATCGCATCTGCCAAATTGATGGGAAGCACGGTCAGGATCCGCATACCGAACGCAAGAAGGCCCGGGAATGCGATTTCCACGCGCCCCGCATCGAGCTTCTTGCGAATGTATACGGCGGCCTGATCGGCAGTCCACATGAACGGCTTGTCGCCGGGGAAAGCGTCGCTCATCGACGTCTTGACGAAGCCGGGGAGAATGACCGAGACACCGATACCGTCGCGCTTCAACAGTGGGCGGACGGAATCGGCGTAAGCCTTGATCGCCGATTTACTCGCGCAATACGCGGGCGAGATGGCCATGCCGCGAAGGGCGGCCAGGGAACTGACCGCGGCGATGCGGCCATGCTTCCGGGCGCGCATACGCTCTACAACCGGGAGGACCGTGTGCATCGCACCGTAGAAATTCGTATCGACGACGGTGGTGATACGGTCGAGATCCTCCCAGTCGGATGCAGAGGACAGCGTGCTTGCCACACCTGCGTTGGCGATGAGCAGATCGATCGGATACTGGTCGTCGAAACGATGCAGCCACGAGCGAACCGGATCGGGCTCCCGCACGTCGACGATGCCGACGATCACCTTTGCGCCGCGCGCCCTGCACACTGCTGCGGTGGATTCGAGCTGCGCTTCGTTCCGGCCGACGATGCCGAGCACGGTATCGGGCTGTGCGTATGCGAGCGCAAGCGCCCGGCCAATGCCCGCGCTTGCACCGGTGACGACAACGTGCCGAACCGACGGATTAGTCATCCGCATGCTCTAGTCGAGCAACCGCACCTGCAATCGCCATCGAGATGCCAGTCCGGGTGTAGAAATCGCCGTTGATCTGTGTGTGATGCATCACATAGTCGAGGAACGCGTGATAGAGATCCATATCTGGCGGCACGCCTCCGAGCCAAAAATCATCGAGATCGCCCTGCCAGGTCAGGCCGCTGAAGTTGTAGATGGCGGAGCCGAGCGCAACCAGCGGCCGCTTGTGATGCAGCGCAGACAAACCGACCGTGCTGTTGATAACCACAACTCCGCGAGCGTGTTCGAGCAATGTCGGAAGATGGCCGGCATCGATGAAACGAATCCGATTCTCCATCCCTGCGGCACGCGCAATTTTAAGCGAAAAATTGCGATACTCGATCAGCCCTGTATCCAGGGGGTGATTTTTGATCACCAGCAACGCATCTTGCGGCGCATGTCGCGCGAATGATTCCACGACGTGGCGGATCGCCGCGCGAATTCCATCGAAAGACGAATGCACGACGATTTGTGCATCCGAATTCAATTGCAAAGGAAACAGGTAGTAAGTCCGGCCGCTATCGAGCAATTCGCGCGTAACAGTCTCTGCTTCGCGTCGATGTTTACGCTGCAGAAGCATCCGAACGGCAAGCCCCGAATATTCGAAGAAGCCGTTTTTTGGCCGGTGGCTGCGATACCTCGGAAACCGGGGCCAGCATACCGTGTTCGCAAAACGATACGTGATGTCGTGGAAGGCACGCTCGTACAGGTTGTAGCCGGTGGCTTGCCATTGCTTGGCGGGCGGCGTCACGCTGCGCTGCTGCAGATACCATGCAGGGTCACGCGGCAGCAATGAGCGCCCATTGACACCGTGACGCTCAAGCGTGATCCAGTGCGGTCGAACGTAGCCTTCCTCGAACACGTGGACTCGCAGGCCGTGCGTCGCCGAGACTGCCAGCATCTCGCGATGGATGTCGCGGCAGTCACCGAACATGATGACGTCGGTGATTCCTTCTTGCCGCACGATATCGTCATACCATTGCGGCAAACGCTCGAGCCCGCCGCTATAATTTAAAACAGTCCCGACTCCACCATACAGCATGTCGCCACCGCAAAAATTAACGCGGTAGACGGCAAATCCCCTGCTCCGTAGCGCACGCGAGAGTCGATAGAAAAAAAGCGAGGCAGTGCCTTGCAGCACGAGAAACGAGCGCGGCATCTAGGTTATTGAATGGAAGCCAGAAGAAGCACGAAATATTTACGTAATGCGACAGAAAGATATATGTAATGAACGCAACCTTTCGCGCCAGACTCTGTGGCTGAATGAGGCGACAGTGACCGCCGGAGGTGTGGAGGATACCGCATTGCATTACAAACGAGAAATCTCTGTCGTCGTCAAAAAAACGACATCTCTCCCCCGTCAAAAACGAATTCGTATGTGCGTCACATTCTTGCAGATGAGTCCGCTCGACGCCGGGGCGGCATCTACGCCAATCGTACTGTCATCCCGTTTCACCATCTCACGCGTCCGGGGGCCGCGCACCTGCGCCCCTCACGTTCTGGCGAATCCAGCGTGCCTCAAGACGTCGTCGGCCATGTTTCATCGATCCAGGCCAAAAGTCGGCAGACCACGGCGCGCCGAAGCGCACCCCGCCAGCACAACTCATACACGCGGAAACACAATCCAATACGTCACAAGGTTATCCATTGAAGCTGAGCGGGGATAGCTTCACGCGCCGACCGTTCGCCGCGGCCTCGTCGTCAAATCCGAGACATCTCATCGGTTGCGCCCCCCCTCTTCCAACGAGGTGCGCGTGTGCTTTCATCTGACCCAGCTAGCAATGGCATCGCGCATTCCGTTTGACGCCTCACTTACCATGGAGGCCGCTGCGATCCGTTGTCTGCCCCTCAATCGATCCACGGAAGAATCGTTTGGCCCTCCCGATTACCCTGATTATCGGCCGCCATGCCCTTGCAAGCGGAAGCACGTCGCGCAAAGCCATTGGCCCCCCCTCCAACCGCAACTCGTTAAAGAGACGGCTCTGTTGAGCACTCAGCTCCTCATGTCTACGCGCCAGATCCCCATAACCTTCCTCCAAATTTCTTAGCGCCAGGAGGTTAGCAGCGTTTTCCGCGAGAGCCGTTTCTCGAGCTTCCGAGATCACCGCCAGTTCCTGCCTATGGCACTCGCTTGCGATGTTTGCTTTCTCGATCTCGCGAGTCCGCAGGAATTCTTGCTCCGCCGCAAGGTTATCAAAAGATAAACGAAGAGCATCTCGGTCCTGTATTAAGCTATTCCGCTCTTGAATTAGGACCTCTCTATCGCGAACCAGCCTGTCTCGCTCGTAAATCAGACTCTCCCGCTCTTGAGCCAATTCATCTCGTTCATGAACTAGTTCGTCTCGCTCTTGAGTCAACCCATCTCGTGCTTGAATCAGACTATCTCGCTCGTGGATCAGCCCGTTTCGCTCATGAATCAAGCCTTCTCGTTCTTGCACCAATCCATCTCGCGCTTGAATCAGGCCATTGCGCTCGCCAACCAACTCCTCTCGTTCGCGAACCAACCCGTCTCGCTCATGAATCAAGCCTTCTCGTTCTTGCGCCAATCCATCTCGCTCGTTAATTAGACTCTCTCGTTCTTGAGTCAGCCCATTTCGTTCGTGAATCAGCCCGTCCCGCTCGTTAATCAACCCGTCTCGCTCGTTAATCAACCCGTCTCGCTCGTTAATCAACCCGTCTCGCTCGGAGCGAATGGCCAAACGACGGCTTGCTCTTTCCCGGTACACATTAAACGTGACTTCCGAGATGAGATCATCACTGAACCGCATCAACCCCATTAACTTGTACGAAGCATAGTCATAAAATTCTTCGATCGGATGGAATTTTGCCTCACCGTATGGGGCATCAAAAGACGTAATCGAGAAGCGACCATTCAAATCAAGAACATTCAACTTGCCCAACAGGCCATCAATCTTCGCCCAAAGCAGGTCAACCCACCAATTTATTTCAGGCGAATCAGAATCCCCTAGCCCCACGACCCCGTCATGAGTTACCTTGTTAGCACACGCCCGCCTTTTCATAGCAACAAGCGGAACGCCAATCTCCTCTGACAATTTAATTAATTCTTTAAGATAGTGAAAATAAATCTCCAAATAATGATGACTTCGTGGTGAAATTTTTATCCATCCATTTTCTATAAATCCATCCGGCCATTTCCAATTTGGTGCCAACATCGCCGACTCCATATCGGAAATAATGCAACCGTCCTTCTCATAATAATCGTTGGTAAAATCACTGGTCGGATCAAAAAGCAAAAACGCATAGCCACCCGCTTTGAGTTTGCGCAGCGCCTGCTTTGTCAACTCAAAATTTATCCGATCTGACAATTGATTGTCATGCGACTCAAAGTAAGTACGCCCATCTACTTTCTTGGACATCATGCAAGGCACACTTACGCGCCACAGATGCGTAACATCTGCCAACCGATTCATTCTCCCAGCGAGAATTTCGGTAACACATCCCCCGATGCTCAATATTTTTGGCTTTTGCAGGACCGAGACTGGAGCCCGCTCGCCTTCGGTGATGTCCGTCCTGATTACTTGAAAAATTTCGCTGATGCTCATGATTTCTTGATTACCACCATCACGCCGACTGGAGCAGCGAGCTACGTGCTGCGTCTCGTCCCTGTTCAGCCGCTGTAGCACCCCGATCGTCCGACGAGCCGGGCTTTCTACAGGCTTATGCCTCCCATACAGAAAACCTTACAATCCGCACATACTGACACAGGAAGTAGATATTTATTGACGAATAGGAAATAACCCGGAGCAAATATCTGCTCGCTTGTTGCAAACTGGCCACAAAACGACACACACTTTCCACACCCCTTGACATACCTCAGCTGGCTCGATTGCTAGTTGAGTGTGCCGATTTTCACGGTCGACCCTGCCCAACTCATCAACTTATACACATCTCCGCCCGCGCTGCGGTGATCAAGGGAACGCCCTTTTATTACCTTCAATTACATGGCGCTACGTTAGCGAACTCTCAGTGGATTGTGTTTGTTCTCCTTTTTTGCGCGAACGCTTTGCCCCCCAAAAGCTGACCGCGGGGCAAAGACAAAATGCGGAACACCTGACCTTGGCTACGTACAACCGCACACGCGAGCGAGGGCCTCAGCGAGGGATAACTGACCAGTCAAAACTTGGCGGAGTTGGAGCGAGACCATGGTGACAAGGCCCACCACATGTGCCCGCAAGACACCACTGAACTGGCGTCCAATGGTCGCGAGATACTGGATTTGGACCTCTCTGGGTTACTGCCTTAGAACACCAGCACGGAGCTACTAGACGCCGCAGAGTCCGAGCAAGTGCCATTGGGCGTTGCTGGACGCGCAGATGTGGATATGCGAACCGAAAGATGCTTGAGGCTGGCACATCGGCATGACAGGTTGCTTCATCTCGGTGATGCCTGCGGCGAGTTCTTCTTCAACCGCGTACTAGATCAGCGGCTTTCCAACCGTCGACTGCATTTCCTTGGGCATGGCCTTAGCGCAGGTTGAAGGTGTGTGCCGAGGCTTGCGGCAGGGAATACCGCCTTGTTGATTTAGTCCCTGAACTGACCTTGGGGGATGCGGCCGGGCCTACGCCCGGCCGATGAAACACTGAATCTCTCATTCTGGCGAGAGGTGAAAACCGGAGAGAGTCAGAAGGAGCGCCCCCTAATTAGCAACAATTAGCAGCTCATGTCAAGCTGCATGTGCTTCGGAAAAGCGAATCCAACATTCAGGTCGCAGTTCCACATGCCTTTGTCCGCTGCCTGAAACCCTGCTCGCGCATACAAATCGCGAGACAGAATATTCTTTTCGGTTTCCTGTGAGATCCCCAGCGCGGAGTTCAGCCCCTCCTCTCGCATGGAGTTCATGATGACGCCGAGTGCAGCCATCTCCACGCCGAGGCCAATAACCCGGCAGCTCATCACGAACTGGAGGACGGAGTTTTCTTTAACAAAGGCCACACAAACGATGCCATACTGAGTAAATCGATCATCAACGTCGAATGCAAAAATCTTCAAACCATTATTTATTTCAGAATTTACCTCTTCAACCGTCCAACGTTTTCCGGTGGTATTGAATTGATTTGTTTTATTGATCAATTCAAGGCATCGCTTGAAATATTTATCAGACGAATCTACAACAACATTACACCGAATCTTAATATTTAGAGACTGAAGAAATTCATCGTGATCCATTGACAATCGATCACTCTCACGCTGAATGACACTCTTTATCGATTCGGTTCGGGACGAAGATTCTCCGGAAATAAATGGCACCTGGGTTTCTGACGACCATAGCAATATACGGCGAGTATAATAAGGATTTGATCCTATAACACGGATATCGGGAAACATCGATTGGATAATGTCGCGCTCGGCAGGATTATCGTCAACATAGACGGCATTCTGCGCGAGCAGGTTCGTCTCTTGCAGAATCTGACGCATATTTTCGTGCTTCGGAAGCCAGTTTGCCTTGACCGATACGAAGTTACTGATCGGAAAGACATTTCCATAGTTCCGCTCCCACGTACCCACAGCATTCTCGTGCTCATTCTTGCTGATGATCGCCAACAGAATACCACGACGCTTGAGCAACATGAGCGCCTCGACAAATCCAAGTGGCCAACCAATCGTCATAAAATCACGAGAATTGTCCTCCTCCGCCGCGATCCCACGCCACGCAGTATCATCGAGATCAATAATCACGATTTTCACCGCATCAATCTGACGAACGATACGATACATCGACAGGATTTCATCACGCAAGGCACGGTATCCGTCATCTGTCCTTACAGAATAATACTCGGTTACCGGACCTAGATCCTCCAAACGCTTTTGACTATCCTGCCGATTTGACTCGTAATGCTCGTATTCAATATTCTGAATGAACCCACCGTGACTCAAGGACCAAATTGAATCATCATTTAGATATTTCTTCCCAAACGTCGAAGACACGCCATCCATGTCAATGACAAATGCGTTGTCCATTTCGCCAACTCGGCGAGAGAGACTCTCATTGATCTTCTCCATGAAGTAGCACGGGTTGCGCAAATCATACCGAGGCAGCAATTTCCCAACTGGATTCTGCTGAGGCACAAGAAAATTGCCAATAAAGGTAAGAATTTTGTGGCTCTTTAACCAGCGCGTGGCAACGTCGAGAAGATCAAGCGTCGTCTTCTCTGCGTTAGCGAACCTTTTTTCTTCTTCGTCAATGTCTGCGTACGAAAGAGGGAAATAGGTATAATCCGGGATTATCCTATCCATCGGCAGAAAGACAATTTGCAAATCGTAGGTTTCGATCGGTTGCGGCGGCTGAAACAGTGGGTCCATCAAGGACTGTATATGGACAAAATCACAATGTATGCCGCTCTCCAGCAGAAAACCGCGGATGTGGTCCGCAGTGCATTGCCCAATAACCAAAACCCGCTGAGGGGATCCGCTCGATATCGATAGATCGGTTGGACAGCGAAATGCCGTCCCATCATGCTTGAAATCGACGTTAGCAAATTGCTTCATATAAATATGCTCTCTTCACTCGAGTGTCTATATAAACACAGATATGGCGATATGCACAAAGCGGCTTATTATCATATCATGCGACCTTCCTCTAACCTACCTCTGGCAATCCCTCGTTCATAACAAGAGCCTTGCAATTGGATATTCCGACACCTTCGACTGCAAAACTGCGTTGGGCGTACGCAGTCGGTTCTAAACAACTCCTTTTGCTCGCGGGCCGCGTTACACCCACGCTGCCAGCGCTGGGTTTTCGCCCACGGCGGCAGCCTGAATTGAACGTAAAGAATCGGCAGCTTCCTCAAAACCATCCGCACGTTGCAGCCCACGCCACACAGCACCTTGCTCAACGCATCGCCAAGTTGGGGCCCTCGAGCCGGTTGCGCCCGAGGTTGCCTGACGCCGTCATATGGCCGATTGCTGACTCGATTACGCTGCGCCGCTTGATCATCGCTCTCAATGTCCGACTGATCCCGCGCCTCAAACCCGAGTGGTAAATCCTCGCTCCCGGAAACGTCATGCCCCCGGTACCCTCGATCTACCAACGGCTTCACTTCGCCCAGGATCGCTGCCCGCTCCAACGCCCCTTCCAGCGTGTGCCCATCGTACGGATTTCCCGGCATCGAGCGCACACTCGCCATCAGCCCTTCCTTGCGTGTGGTCGTGATCGACACCTGCAAGCCGAACTCGTACGGCTTGAGCGCACTTCCCTTGGTCAGGCACTCGAGTTCCGACGTGTACCGTTGCATAGAGTTTGTGTTTGTCCTTCGGCTGCTGCGACAGAATCCGCTTGGCGCGGCCAATCAATTCTTCCACGCCGGCGTCTCCCAAACGCTTGCGCCAGCGCGACAGCGTTCGGTGTTCGACCGGCGACTCGTTCTGCAGGTTCGTCTCGCCCGTGAACACTTGCCAGTATGGATTCACAACCCATTGCCAGACGACTTCCTCGTCTGGCAGATCAAAGGCGTGCTGCAAGTACAGCAGTTCGACAATGAGGCGCGGCGAGGTGGTCGGGCGGTCACTCCTGGACATGAAGTTCCCCTTCATCGCAGCACTCAATCGGTCCCAGTCGATCGAATCGGCTAGACGCCCCGGCGGGTGCTTCAGAGTAATCTGCTCGAACGACGGATACCGAAACAAATATCCCTCGCTCACTGAAGCCTTCGGACCCATCCAAGCCTCGTCGGAATTTGCAGGATTGCCGCGCAAATATGCTTGATTCCGGCGATTGCAGCAACGTCCTTTGGAGCGCAAAGCCTTGTCCCGCAACGACCGTCAGAATCGTTCAGAATCAACTCTTCACGCTCGCCTTTGTACGTAAACACCGTGCCCTTCAACGCACCCGGCCAAATGGAAATCGAATTGTTCGACATCGACAATGGCGATGCACGCCGGTCAAGCGCATGAGGACGCGGATGGAACGGTGAGTAGGCTTGCCCAGCCCGGAGAGAAGGAGCGACAGGGTGGCGGCACTATATAGGATGTGCTTGCTTGCGTCCGACCTACGCGGTAACGCAAGAGCGAGTGCCACTGTGTTCCCGACGCGTGGATTTCAGCACGTGAGCCGAAAAATGTGCGGGGCACGCGCACCGGCATGAACGAAAGTGTGTTGGTCGGGTAAGTACGTGCGGACAATCCGTCGGCAGGCGCGAGAGTCGCCTGTTTGCTCACCCGACCATACGCTGCCCAGAAAGCAACGCGGCGATCGGGCGCCGACATCAGAATCACCCCCGCTTGATATCCAACATCCAGGCTACCCGTGCTAGGAATCAACAGCACAACGCATGGCGTCTCATCAACGCAATCTGCTACCCTTGTGCGAGTACTTGAGGAATCCGCGCCATCGACAAAAATCGGTGGCTTTCGCGGGTTGTGAGTAACGTTTCCAACTACGCAATCATACGAATAGGCTCAAGACGAGCGAACCCATTTGCGCAATCTTCCCGCCAAGGTTTGCGACTCGCGTGCACCCGAAGCCTGAGCTACGACCTCATCCCCCAGATAAGAATTACGTTTTCGCGTGCCGTCGACGATGCTAACCAGATCGCGAAGCTGCAGGCGCCCCAGATATTCGTCGGAAAACGCAGGCGTATAGTAAACGCAATCATCGAAGAAATAGTGCGTCACCTGCGACCAACGAGACAACGCAGGATTGATTTGCGGGCTCCCGCCGTGCAGCAGATTGGCGCACCATATCAACGCTTGCCCTTTCCGTGCCTCGAAAATCCTGATTTCGGCCCCCTTGGCTTCCACCATCGCATCCCAGATTTCCTGATACGGCAATTGCGCCGATTCGCTGGACGTCCCAAACCCGCGCCGACCGGCCATTGCATTATCGATCATCGGCCAATTGTGCGATCCGGGAACCAGATGAAGTGGCCCTGCTTCCGGCGAGATATCTTCCAGCGCGACCCATACGCCGCACATAAAACGCTGAGGAATCGATGAAAAATGGACTGCATCGGTATGCAATTTTTGCTGCGTGCCGACCCTGAAATTGAGCGTCTGAAATGGAAAGGCAGTTCGGCCATACAAGCGGCCAAGCAAATCCAGCACTTTGCTGTTGGTAGCGATCGCCTTGACATCAGGGTCGTTGATCCACGCGTCCTGGATACGCCCCGCGCCATAATACACGCCATCATTGCCGGAACCCGTGTCGGCGAACAGCGGCGCTAGATGATCCCGGATGCGTGTAATTCGCGAATCGAGCTCGGGATCCGGAAAATCGATCACCACATAGCCGTTACGGTTCAGCGCGGCCGCGATTTCACGCTCATCAGGCGTCAACTCTGCCCGTGCAACTTCAATATCGAAAAGTGGTGACTCAATCAGTGGAGTACCCGGCAGCAGGCGCTTTTTTTTATCCATGACCATTTCTTCCATTACTTTATCCGGCCATCCCGAGAAAATTCGGAGAGGTCACAGAGTAGCGTAACCCAAAAATAACTTCACAATCCATGAAACCGCCCCTAAACAGAGAGCGCGACAGAGTTAAACGATTCATACCAATCTTTCACGCCATGGAACATACATTCTAGGAAAATCGGCAATAGCAAAATCCTCTCTATCGAGCGTCAAATTCTGATTGTAATACGGATCATTCAATTGGTCGGTATTCCACCGGGCAAGCATGAAACTCTTTTCCCTATTGAACCTGGCACGCTTCTCAGCGGACATTTGATCGTCCCCTCTGCTGTAGGATTCGAAGTGATGCAGGACTGCGTATGGTGTCCACACTATCCTGTAGCCTGCCTCTCGTACACGGAGGCACAAATCCACGTCGTTAAATGCAACCGGAAGATTTTCTTCATCAAAGCCGCCGACCGCACGAAATACCTCCCGACGCATGACCATGCATGCTCCCGTGACCGCCGAAAAATTTTGTACAAGTGCCGCTCTTCCTGCATATCCCGGGTGCGTTGATGGATATAGCCGGTGCGCGTGGCTTGCGAAACCGCCGATCCCCATCACGACGCCTGCATGTTGGACGAACCCGTCGGCGTACAGAAGCTTTGCCCCTACGGCACCAATATCCGGACGTAGCGCGTGCGAAACCATCTCCCTCAGCCAATCCCGCTCGATTGCCTCCACATCATCGTTGAGGAAGCACAACACATCACCGGATGCATGCTTTTCTGCAAAATTATTGATCGACGAATAATTAAAAGGAAAGTCATATCGTAATATAGTGACGTTGCCTCTCTGCGACAACGATTTCAGAAAATCGACTGTCTCCCGATCCGAGCTCTGATTATCTACGACAACGATTTCCAGATTCTCATAGACAGTTCCATCGAATATGCTGTGGATGCATTTTTTCAGAAGCAGACCACCGTCCCGGGTCGGTATGATGATAGAGACCTTAGGCGTATGAGTGGGTATCGGATATCGCACCCGATAGGTTCCAGCCAGTTCGCCCCGCGAAACACGCACCCCAGGCCGATCTTTGAAAAATTCGGAAAGCGCCCTTTCTCTTGCGTTACTCGCATCTTTTTCCACACCCAAACCGGCCAAGCCGGATTCACCGCGTCGACGCAAATGGTAGAGCACGCAAGGAATGTGGCGAATCTGAGACGGCATGCTTTCTTTCACGCACCTGAGCGTCAGATCACAATCGTGCCCGCCCTCATACTCGACCCGGAACCCACCTGTCTCGCGCACGAGCGACGTTCTATAGACAGCCGAGCGAGAAATCATGTCGTGAGAAAAGAACAAATCCGGATTCCATGAGCTCTTGAAGAAAGCGTTATCGCGAATTCCGAAATCATCGATTTCGTCGTTATCTGAATATATGATATTCAGATCATCGACCTCATTGACCTGCAAGGCAATGAGGTAAAGCGAATGAGGCGAAAGAACGTCATTCTGACCAACAATCGTAGAAAATTCCCCAGTCGCCAGCTCCAGAGCACCATTCGCCGCAGCCGACACATAACCACGCGAATTCAGAAAGACGACCTTTATCCGATCATCTTTTTCCGAAACAGATCTCAAATATGAAGCAACTTCTGATGCCGCGACGTCATCTGCAGCGATACACAGCTCCCAGTTCTCATAAATCTGCGCCAAGACCGACTGGACGGTCGACTCCAGATATCGAACGGACGTCCCGCACACCGGAACCAGAATGGAAATCAACGGTCGCCGCACAAATGAATCCATGTGCCGCCGAATCGAGTCTATATCGGATGGACGAAGCGTATCGAATTTTTCCACGTACACTCTGTAACCCAGCGGAGCGGAATGGAAGCGCAGTTTTGCGCAATCGGCATACGCTCCCTTCAGGTCAATCAACAGACGCCTCCACGTTATATTGTATTTTTTCGCGCGATCAGTATTCTTGAATTTTATAATGTCCCCAACGGTCCATTCGACCATTCTGACAATTCTCTCCACGCACGATATTTCTGTTATCCGCAGATATTCCAGCCTGACTGCACCCTCACCCCGCATTGGCGACAGACGCAAACGACGTGTATTACGCGGAATCCTGATGATCTGCTTGATATTTCCCGAGCGGGCCGCGGGAATGACAAAGGCTTCCGCATCTGAAAAGCCCGAGCCGGTATCGACGTAAAGCCGAGCCACCAGGTGCGCGCCACGTCGAATCATCCTGGACTCGACATAGACCCAGCCGAGTGGAACGGACTTACCCTCGCCCTCCGGCTCAAGGTCAAAAACTGGATCGTCTCCCACCGACGTCCAGTCAGCCAACGCCTCCCCCGACAAAACCAGATCCCTGACCGGAATGACCTTGAATCGAATGGTTCGACGAACTATCGACAGGAGAAAATCTTTCATATGGATCGAAAATGGATGAATCCGGATCGACGGCACGACAAGCCAACACGAGAAACCGGCCCACCCCACAGAGAAATTTTTTACGAAGGCGCAAGACGACCCACCCAAACAGGCGCGGGTAAAGACTCGGGGCGCGCTGCCCCGAACAGCGGAGCCACGGCGCGCCTGGACGCGCCATTCGCTAGCGTACACGCCTCGTCATGCAATCGTTCCATGTCCCATGCTTGCAGGAGCGGCCGACGTTCAGTTGAATCAGCTCAGGCCAAGCATTGGACCAGTCGCTTACCAGTGATCTGCACTCGAGCCCTCAAGATGTCGACGCTCCGGGCGCATCAAGCGCGAGACGCCTGAGAGACGCGACACGCGGCGGCCAAGCGAGCTGGCAATCGAATCGATCGAGGGACAGGTTCGGGTTATAAGCCGGATCATTCGCGATCAGGTCATGCCAGTGGTCACGCATGTACTCGATCTCTCGTGTAGCCCGGGCCATCTTCTCCTCGGTATCGTCGCAGCCGCGCGTGGCGGATTCGTGGTGATACAACACGGCGTGTGGCGTCCAGACCACCGTATAACCCGCTTGCCGGACGCGAAGGCAGAAATCAACGTCGTTGAATGCGACGGCGAGATCACGTTCATTCAATCCACCCAGTTGACGATACAGGGATCGCCTGACGACGAGGCATGCACCGGTTACGGCAGACAAGGACTGCGTGGTGACCGCGCGCGCCAGGTAGCCCGGCTCGTCGCGCCCCAGCCCGCGATGCAGGTGATCGGCGCAGCCGCTGAGCCCGACGATGACACCTGCATGCTGAACGGTTCCGTTCGAAAACAGCAATTTGACTCCGACGACGCCAACCTCCGGACGCAGCGCGTGCCCCATCACTTCGTCGAGCCAGTCGCCATCGATGATTTCCACGTCGTTGTTGACGAGTGCGACGAACTCGCCCCGCGCCAATTCGACCGCGCGGTTGTTGAGCGCGGAGTAATTGAACGGACGATCGTCTTGAAGGATGCATACGCCGTGATCGACCGAAAGCCGCTCCATGTAGTCGAGCGTTTCCGGATCGTCGGACCCATTGTCGACAATAATGATTTCGAAGGCGCGATAGCGGGTCTTTTCGATAATCGAATCGACGCAACGACTGAGCAGCGCAAACCCGTTACGCGTCGGAATGACGAGCGAGACCAGCGGAGCCCGTTCCGGCAACGGATACCGTATATGGCGGCCATGCTCAGTGGTCGAGACCGGCGCTCGAATGCCCGCCCGCGACAGGTGGCGTACGACCGCCATCCGGCCCGCATCGCGCGCATCGGGTTGCGCATCCGGATCTTGAATAGCTTCGGTTAGGGCACGTACGTGATAGAGAACACGCGGAATATGCAGGATCCTGTCGCGACTGGTATGCGTGAGACAGCGAAGCGTCATGTCGTAGCGCGACGCAGCCCCATGGCGATGGTCCCGCCCACCGGATGACGTGAAAACTTCCGACCGATAAGCACCGAGACCGGTAAACAGATCCGACGAGAGCATCAGATCCTCGCTCCAATCGCTCTTGAAGCGCGGGCTATGACGAACGCCATCGATGTCGATACTGTCTTCATCCGCGTAAATCAGGTCGACATCGGGATGCCGGGTGATCGCGTCGGCCACGACGTAGAGGCCATGTCGAGGAAGCACATCATGCTGTCCGATGAACATGACCCAACGACCGCTTTCGGCAAGCGCTTGATCAACCGCTGAATGCGCTTCGGCTGGAGAGCGGTCCAAAATGACGCGGATACGCGTATCGGCACTCAGGTCCCGGGGAATCAGTGCAGTGCAATCCGAGTCGGAACGCCGATCGACGATCAGAAGTTGCCAGTGCGGGTAAATCTGCGCGGCGATCGAGCGGATTGCCGTTTCCCAGTGAGGCGACGCTGCACCCGACACCTCCATGCCGATCGCGAACAGCGGGCCGCCAGTGAAGTAGCGCAGGTTGTCCCGCATCACGCGACACGTGTCAAGGCTCGGCGTATCGAAGTGACGGACCCAGTCCGTGTATCCGACCAGGGGTTCCGACTCGTCGAACAGACAGCAGTAATCACGCCATGCTTGCACCATGTCCACGCGACCGTGGCCGACCTCAGGCAGGTCGTAATCATCACCGCATGGTTTGTACCTGGGGTGCAGCGCACCGAGCTTGGCCATGATGCGCGAGTGCGCAAATCGTGTCGTGACCCTGACAAGGCGGAAGGCTTCGATTCGATCAACCGACTGATCGTCGCAATCAATCTCGATTTCGATCTTGCCGCGCACCGGGAAATGGACAAGCCGCTTGCTCACCTGCCGCGCGCTTAGGCCCATCGCGAGTGGGGCATGCGATGCATCGCCTCGCAACCGCAACCGCAACCGAGCTCGCATCTGCGCTGCATGGCCGCTCACGCGAAGCTCGATCATGTACCAACCCGGCAACAACTGGACGTCGACCAGATACACCCGTGATCCCGGTCGATCTACCGACTGGTGAGAGGCATTGGGCAGATTGACCAGGAAAGGCATCCCCCATGTCAGGCGCAGGGCATTGAAGTCAAACATGGACTTGCGCAGGAAGCGACTCAAAAGTACTCGGCATCCTTGAATACAGGTGCCGCTCCATCCTTGCCGGACACCAACGCCTCGCCTGAAATGGGCCACTCGATCGCGAGCGTCGGGTCGTCCCAACGGATCGCTCGTTCGGCGTCCGGATACCAATAGTCGGTAGTCTTATACAAAAACTCCGCCGCGTCGGACATAACAACAAAGCCGTGCGCAAAACCTTCCGGAATCCACAGCTGGCGCTTGTTCTCCGCAGACAGCACAACACCGACCCACTGTCCGAACGTCGGCGACGCGCGACGAATGTCGACCGCGACGTCAAACACTTCGCCGGCGACTACGCGAACCAGTTTTCCCTGTGCGTGATCGATTTGGTAGTGCAAGCCGCGAACGACGTTCTTCGCGGATTTCGAGTGATTGTCCTGCACGAACTCGACAGAATGCCCAACCGCCTCTTCGAACACTCGATAGTTGAAACTCTCGAAGAAGAACCCACGCGTATCGCCGAATACTTTCGGTTCGAAAATCTTTACGTCGGGAATGGTAGTCGCTATTACGTTCACCGAGCTTTTCCTTCTTTGAGAATGTTCTGCAGGTACAGACCGTAGCCGTTTTTGCTGAGCGGTTGCGCGAGACGTTCGAGTTGTTCGTCGTCGATATAACCGAAGCGATATGCAATCTCTTCAACGCAAGCGATCTTCAACCCTTGCCGGTGCTCCATCGTGGCGATGAAGTGCGAGGCCTCCAGCATCGAATCGTGCGTGCCGGTATCCAGCCACGCAAAACCTCGCCCCATGGTCTGCACGTTGAGCAAGCCATCCTTCAGGTACAGCGCGTTGAGATCGGTGATCTCCAACTCTCCGCGCAACGACGGTTTCAGCGATTTCGCAAAATCCACTACCTGCTCGTCGTAGAAATAAAGCCCGGTCACCGCGTAATGCGATTTCGGAACCTCGGGCTTCTCTTCAATACTGATCGCTTTACCTGTTGAGTCGAACTCGACAACGCCATATCGCTCCGGATCCTGTACGTGATAAGCGAAAACCTGTGCACCCGAAGCACTATCAGCCGCCCCTTTCAACAGACCACCGAGATCATGGCCATAGAAGATGTTATCGCCAAGAATGAGTGCCGAAGGGTCGCCATCGATGAACGACTCACCCAGCAGGAACGCCTGTGCAAGCCCGTCCGGGCTGGGCTGCACCTTGTACTGGAGACTGATCCCCCACTGCGATCCATCGCCCAGCAACTGCTCGAAGCGTGGCGTGTCGTGAGGCGTCGAAATGATCAGAATGTCCTGAATCCCCGCCAACATCAATGTGCTCAACGGGTAGTAGATCATCGGTTTGTCGTAAATCGGCAGCAATTGCTTGCTAACTACCCGCGTCGCCGGATAGAGACGGGTACCCGAACCTCCTGCGAGAATAATGCCTTTGCGCTTCATGCTTGTTCTTTTTCCGTATCAGTCATGCAGTTGATCGAAGACGTAATCAACACCGTTTCGCCAATCGGGGAGCATTATTCCGAACGCCGACATCAATTTTCTGCAATCGAGGCGGGAATTCATGGGCCGCTTTGCCGGAAGCGGGTACTCATGCGTCGCGATAGGCGCAATATCGGCCGGGCGCAACTTAAGGTCAATTCCTCGCGCCTCCCCAAGCGCGACGACGTAACGCGCATACTCGCACCAGTTCGTTTCCCCGGATGCTGCGAGGTGGTATGTGCCGAACGCAAAGTGTTCGCGATCGGCAAAATAATGTGCCACGACATGTGCAGTTACATCCGCAATCAAAGCGGCCGACGTGGGTGCACCTGTCTGATCTGCCACGATGCGAAGCTGATCCCGTTCCCGGGCGAGGCGCAGGATGGTCTTGAGAAAATTGCCGCCATGCGCGCCCACGACCCAGCTCGTTCGAAGAATCAGGTGCTTCGCGAAGGCCTGCCGAACCGCCTTTTCGCCGTCACACTTGGTCGCCCCGTAAACCGATTGCGGATTAACGGGTGAGTCTTCGCGGTACGGTGTCTCACCAGCACCTTCAAATACATAATCGGTCGAGTAGTGGACGATCGGCACATTGCGTACCGCGCCCCATTTGGCCATCACGCCAGGCGCTGTCGCATTGACAGCCCGGGCCAATTCCGGCTCGCTCTCGGCCTTGTCCACTGCCGTGTAAGCAGCAGGATTGACGATCAGGTCCGGTTGATGACGATCCAGCACCGCAATAATGTTCGCAGGATCACCCAGATCCATATCGCGTCGGGTCAACGCGATTACTTCTCCCAGCGGCGCAAGCGCGCGTCGCAACTCGAAGCCAACCTGCCCGTTCGAACCCGTAATCAAGATGCGCCGCATCATCACTCTCCGTAGTGGCGTTCGATCCACGTACGGTACTGGCCGCTCGTGACGTTCTTCACCCAGGCTTGATTCGTCAGATACCACTCGACTGTCTTGCGGATACCGGTGTCAAATGTTTCAGCGGGCTTCCAACCAAGTTCGCGTTCAAGCTTGCGAGCGTCGATCGCATAACGGCGGTCATGGCCCGGCCGATCCTGAACGAAGCTGATCTGCTCCACATACGACTTGCCATCGCCACGCGGCTGAAGTTCATCGAGAATCGCGCAAATCGTATGCACGACTTCGATGTTCGGTTTTTCGTTCCAGCCACCAACGTTATAGGTCTCGCCAAGCACGCCATTCGCCAGGACGGTTCGGATCGCCGAGCAGTGATCCTTGACATAGAGCCAATCACGAATTTGTCGACCGTCACCATAGATCGGCAATGGCTTGCCGGCCAGCGCGTTCAGGATGATCAGTGGAATCAATTTCTCGGGAAAATGATACGGACCATAATTGTTCGAGCAATTGGTGGTCACCACCGGCAACCCATACGTATGGTGCCAAGCGCGTACAAGATGATCCGATGCCGCCTTGCTCGCCGAATACGGACTGTTCGGCTCGTATGCGCTGGTTTCGGCGAACGGCGGATCATTAACATCAAGTGTGCCGAACACTTCGTCGGTGGAGACATGCAGGAAGCGAAATGAGCGGCGCTCTTCTTCAGCGAGGGCGGACCAGTAGGCACGGACCGATTCGAGAAGATTGAACGTACCGACGACGTTCGTCTGAATGAATTCACCCGGACCGTGAATTGATCGGTCGACGTGCGACTCTGCAGCGAAATTGACCACCGCACGCGGCCGGTATTCCGAGAGCAACTTCGAAACAAGCTCACGATCGCCGATGTCACCGCGCACAAAATGATGTCGCGAATCACCGTCCAGCGACTTCAGCGTGTCCAAATTCCCCGCATAAGTCAGTTTGTCGAGGTTGACGACAGGTTCATCGGAGCCGGTAAGCCAGTCGAGAACAAAGTTTCCACCGATGAAGCCAGCTCCACCTGTAATAAGCAACATTTGCAACTACCTTTATAAGGTTAAGACTATCGGCAGCCCGAACTAAGCGCGTGCAGGACCTTGCGAAAATAAATCCGGAGAATACATCGCGCGAAGCCATTGAACCACCTCGTTGGCCGCTCTCCCCGCCCTCGACAGTACAGGGCATACTGCAGCGCAACTTCCCGGAGAACTGCGCCTTGCGTCAAGATGATCGAAAAATACGCGAATGACACGATCCCAAACACCAGACCGCTTCTTGTCGGACATCTCGACTGGTTCAATCATCGATCGACAAATCCTTATTCCGGAGCAACACTGCTTGTCGCCCAAACGACACCGGACGGACCAACCGACACTTCGAGCTGACTGTGCCTACGATCGGTCCCGGTCGAATATTGAACGCGGTCAGATAACAAATCGGTGACGAGCGTAATCATCCCCGTAAAACTCGGAAACGCGATGCTCTCGATCGAGTTCTTGCGGCAACTTGCCATCCTGCCGCAATTCGCGAAAACGCGCTGCCGCCTTTGAAAATACATCATCAGACGAAAGATGGTCGCACATCTGGAGAATTTCCTCCACTCGTTGCGGACGAGAATATTTGTGCGCCATTAGCAAAGCCGCTTCGATCGAATAATAGCGCTCGGCATTCGACGGATTCCATGATCCGTCTTTCTTTAGACGTTTGTCGTGGAAAACAACCGCAGCTGGCTGAAAGACGACCTTGTGATCCGCCAGACGAACGCGCCATGAAAAATCGACATCATCGCAATACAGGAAAAACACCTTCGAATCGAACCCGGAAACCCTGACAAAAAGGTCAACCGGAATCAGCGCACAAGCCGTGGTTGCCCACGACGTGCTCCCTGTCTTCGAGTCGTAGTCCTTCGGGTGCTCGATCGGCAACTGGCGAGCTTCGGACATTCCGCAATCAGGATCGTCGAAAGCCTCGAGCAAATGGATCAGATAGCTAGGCTCACCGATCACATCGGGGTTCTGGATAAGCAGGTATCCATCCTTGACGCCTGCTGCCAGTCTGTTATGTCCTTCCGCCGACCCGAGATTGGCATTGAAATACGTGTAGTGAAAGACGCCGCACGTAAGCATAGCCCCCATCTGCCGGATGTCGTCCGGGGACAGGCAAGCCTGCCCCGGAGAACAGTCACCATACGCAACATCAACGACGACATCACGCTTGGCGCGGAGAATGTGCGCTGCCCTATTGATCGCCTCAAGAGCACGCTTGATATCCGTAGGTTCGTTATTGAAAAGAATGCTTTGGACTTGAATTTTGATCGGGGTCATCGGATTACCTGATGTTTGTGCTGTCAACGACTGATAGCTTTAGGCTTGCGTTCCGTCGAAAAGCCACTCTCCGACACGCGCAGCCCCCTCCTCGAACGAGACTTTCGGCACCACACCAAGATCTGCCTTGAGTGCACTGACGTCGGCAACAGCCCAACGAACATCCCCTTCGCGGAACTGACCCGTGACACGAGGGCTCGGAGCACCGTGAAGCGCCGCAACGACGGCCGCGGCCTGCGCTACGGTCGTTGCCTCGCCACTCCCCACGTCGTAAGTTCCGCAGCCTGCGCTCTGGTCAAGCAGCGCGGCAAGGCAAGCATCGACAACATCACTGATCCACACAAAATCGCGGCCAATCTCACCGTCCTCGTAAACAGGAATAACTTCCTTACGTCGAGCGATTCGATGAAAAATATTGATGATGCCCGTATATGGATTTGACGGCGACTGACCGATGCCATAGACATTCTGAAAGCGCAGAATATGATACGGAATCTCATTCGCCGCGCACCACGCCTTAAGCAAATGCTCCTGAACCAGCTTCGTCGCACCGTAAATGCTGGTGGGATTTGGCAGCACGGTGGCAGCATTGTGCAGCATCGCAACAGCCGGCTTGCCGTCCGCCCCGCAGAAATCCCAGTTGCCCGACGAAAGCTGGCCACGGCTGCGGATACCCGGATAGAAAAGATTGCCATCTTCCGTCTGCCATGCCCCTTCGCCATAAATAGCGCGGCTAGATGACAGCAAAATGCGCCGCGGGCGGCACTGCACGCGGCGAAGCGAATCCAGCAATTCAGTCGTGCCCACACCGTTGACACTCGCGTGACGGCTGGAATGCGTCATCGACTGCGCGGTCCCGGTCTCCGCGGCAAAGTGAACGACATAATCGGGCTGCAAATCATGCAGCACGCAATCCAGAAGCTCCCCGTTGCGCACATCACCGCGCACAAGCTTCGCAGTTGCCGGATAGCGCTTCAGGAGCACGCCGTCTTCATGTACCTGGGGAAGCAGGTTGTCTACCGAGACAACCTGCGCATTATGCCGCTCCACCAATTCCTGTGCGAGCGCCGCGCCGATAAAACCAGCACCACCCGTAATCAATACTTTCATGTACTCCTGCTCCTTCAATGACACGCGGGCACGGATGTCGCGCTGCCCGTACATTTATTTGCGCCGGAGTTCTTCCTGCGAAACTCGAGCATAGTTGCCAAAAAAGATCCGAGTCAGCAGCGCAAAATCCGGATCCCGAACAGCCCCCTCATCTTCCGTTACAAGGTGATATCGAGGCGAGCATTTCTGTACGCCAAAGAAAATTAGATCGTGCTCACGTTTTTATCGCGCAAAGTCCACCACTTCCTGTACGTCCATTGCGATTTCCACACAACGACGATCATCGATAAGAGTCGTAGCAAGCGTGTTTTCACACCATAAATCCATCGAGCCCCTAGATAATCAGTTGTTGGTATATCGCAATAAAAAATAAGCATGAACACCCTACCTCAAACGTGCTCCTGATGACGCCGTCCCTCTCGCTTACCGAACAGCAGGAAGTGAAAAACCGGCTCGATCTTTTGATCACGTACGTCTGCGTTTTCTACGTAATAACTACGCGCATTGAATTGTGCCGATGGACTACGCAACTCCCGACTACCGAACTGAATAAAATGCGCGAGCGGATCCACCTTTTGCTCGGCAACATCAAGATAGGTCGAGAGATACCAGTTTGCGTCGAAAATACCGGAGGTCTCGATGATCTTGCGACGCTGACTGGCACGCATCTGCGCCATCGCACGGGACCCCGAGAGCACCTTTTTCCAGAACGGCACCCGCGGTGGCGGCAAAAGATCTTGCTGCGGCGGCGAATACAGCACCTCGGGCGAACTATCGCCCGACATAACCCCGATCTCATGCTGGACGTTATCGGAGATGGCCGCGATCTTCTGCTTGATTTCTTCGACATCGTTCGAATTCGTAGCCAGTTGAAGATCGATCAAGTCGTGATGCATCTTGTTCGCCCAGCGCAGATACTCGTCCATCTTTTCCGAGATCTCGCGGAATTTGCGCATGCTACCGGCTTCCATAAGATTGATCTCAGCGTCAATCTTGTCCTGGATACGGGTATGGTTATCAACCCATTCCGACTTGGAATGCAAGGTTCGGGAACTCTCCGCTTCGCTCCACCACCGATATATACAGGTGATCTCTTCGGAACTACCCACGCCGACTCGCGAAGCGCAACGCATGATGAAGTCCCAGTCCTCAGTCGTCGTGAGCATTTCGTCGAAGCGCAAGCCGTAGTTTGCAAACACGTTGCGCGGAAAGGCAATTGAAACCGGAGGCGTCTGGCTCTCCTCCAGATGTTCAAAATAATCGAACTGCGATGCATAATCCCGGTGCATTGCACTGATCGCCCGGGCTGCTCGCTTGCCTTCAACATAAGCCCACGTGAACTCCTGTCGCACGGCAGTCGCCCTCAGCAGCGCACCCGGCATTTCACGTGCGATCGCTCGGAACGTTTCCAACCAGTTCGCAAACACGATATCATCGTCGTCCAGGATGATGACATATTTGCCTCGCGCCATCCCGAACCCTGCATTAAGCGGTGTAGTCCGGGTGCCGCCGATCACTTCTTCGAATCGAATACGTTCGCGCATCGATGCCGACTGACTATCAATCAATCCACGAATCTCGCTTACCGCCTCGGGTACCGCGTTGTGCGCGACGACAAGGTGCTCGAAATCATCGACAGTCTGTGCGGAAAGACACAGGAACACCTCGCTCAAGGTCTCCATGCGCGAGCCTTGGGTGCGCGTAAGGACTGTGAACAATGGTTCACGCGGCGTGCTGCGACCCATACCTGACGCGCGAGCGTCCAACGACAGAACAGCAACCCGTCCATCGTCGCCAGGCGAGAGACTTTCAAGAACCTTGCCGAGCGATGTTGAAGGACGCAACCGCTTCAGAGCGACCGCGCCAAGTTCTGCTCCGTCGCACTGCGAGGCGATACGGACTTCGCCAGAGAAGCCAAATGCCTGCGTTCGGATGGCGCATTCGGCGACAAACTGCGAAAGGCTGGCCTGAGACATCGCATCCTGTCCTGCCGGCACCAGAACAACGACGCTACCGCTTTCGCCGGCACCGAGCCGCTGCATCAGGACTCGTAGTTCCCCCCAAGCCTCAAAATCGGCACCGACAACCGCCGCCAGATTAGACGAAATGCGTCGATCGGGTTCAGAACTCCCGTCGAGTGCCAGATCCTGTATTTTCTGAAACGAGCGCCCTTGCCCATCTCGCGACAATGCCGTGAAACCATGCGCCTGTTGCCGCGCTTCCCCCGTCAAAGCGTGCGAAACCAGAATCGTACCGACTTCCTGGCGAAGCACGTCAGCTTTCTCTATGATGAAATCACAAAGCGTGTACATTATTTTTCACAGTAGTTAAGTTTACTAAACGCCCATTCACCGTCTTATTTGTAATATTTATTGGGCCTCGGAAATTGAAGGCAGGCATTTCATTTACGGCTCAAAGGGATTCGTAAATTCGAATCGCATCTTCGACCGTATCGCAAACCGTGAGCACGCCCCCCTCCAGGACTGCGGCGTGGCTGCAGTGATTACGAATCAGTTCCGTTTGGTGCGCAACAATGATCATGGCGCGGTCACCCCTCTTCTCGAACAACTCGACATTACACTTCTGATAAAAACGATGATCACCGACAGCCATCCCTTCGTCGATCAAAAAGCAATCAAATTCAATCGACATAGAGATCGCGAATGCCAGGCGCGATGTCATACCAGAAGAATATGATTTGACCGGTTCGTCGAGATAGGGCCCAAGTTCCGCAAAATCTTCGACGAGCCTGAGAGCCTTGCGATAGTCGATGTTGTATACGCGAGAAACCAGACGCACGTTGTCTTTGCCGGTCAGACTGCCTTGAAAGGTGCCGCCGAATGCCAGGGGCCAAGACACCGACATGGTCTTGATGACCTCGCCGGAATGTGGACGGTCCGCGCCACTAATAATGCGAATCAGTGTCGATTTCCCCGCACCGTTGCGTCCGAGGATACCCCATCGCTCCCCCGACCGAACGCGCAGGTTGATACCCTTGAGTATCTCCCGGTGCGATCGACCGTGATGAATCGGATAGCGCTTGCATACATTCCGAAGCTCAATCACATTCGACCTCAGTTTAGCTGCACTCGCCGAATGGCGTAATGAACAAGTGAAAGTGCAAACAAAGTGAAAAATGACAACGCGAACACCGTGTAATCAATGTAGTAGAGCGTGGGCATGCGGTCTCCGTAATATCCATGATGGAAATACTCGACCGCATCAATCAGCGGAAAATACGTCATCATCTCAGCTAGCCGCGGAGGCAAAACGTACGTAGGTATAAAAACCCCCGACACAGGCATCATCAGATAGAGAATTACGTGTGAAATCCGCTCGATCGACTCACTCAGCTCAGACAATGCAGCCATAATTAAAACAAAATCAAACGAAAACCATAATACCAGGAAATATCCCAATATCATCGTAAGCGGATCAGCTGGAATCTGGCAGATACCAATTACAATCAATACGACAAATAAAACAAGAAACGACGCCGTGGCACCCGCGAACTCGAGAATAATTCGCGAGTACAGTATATCCATCGGGAGAATCGGTTTATAGTGCAACAACGCACGATTGAAGTCGATCGCCTTGATCACTCGATTCGTCGCATTGCGCCAAAACAGTAGAGTCGGATAACTGACCGCCAGGTATTCCGCAACCGGATACTTGGCCGACGTTTCCGTATTACTGAAGATGACCATCACTCCGACCACAAACATCGCCGGCTCGGCCATTATCCACAATACACCAAGCCCCTCTCGACCAAAGCGGGTGATCATCTCGCGCATGATGAGCGCCCAGACGACCCTGACCTGGATGCCCAATTGCTCCCGGAACGTCGGAGGACGGTAATCAGCGGTCATAGTGCTCTTTCACTCCACCGATAACGATGGTCAATACGCCCCACAAAATCAAACCAAGCAGGAAAGTAGCGAGGATGGCTCGCCCACGGCGAGGGCTCATCGCATAGTCAGGCAGACTCGGTTCAGCAATGCGCTCAAGGTAGAGTTGCTTACGCTCGGCCTCGACACGTGCCTGATCCAACAACGTTATTGCGCCCGCAAGAATCTTGTCGGCAACGTCCTTCTCCAGCGTCAGGCGCTGAAACTCTGCAGCCTTGCTGGCCAACGAGCCGCCCGGAGAACCGGCAACGTGCTGACTCACCTGATCGATCGCTTGTTGCAGCAACTTGGCGCGATCGCGCAGAGTCGGCAGCCCCGGGTTGGCCGGCGACAACCTCTCCATCTGGGCAATCTGCACACGGGTGGCAATTAGATCGTCCTGAAGCTTTCCAACCTGCTGCAATGGAATGTTGGACTGGCGTTCGGGGTCGATAACACCCGCGTTATTCCGATAACGCGCCAATGCCAATGTAGCGATACGGTCGTTTTCTTTCGCAACGTCGACATCATGCTGAGCAGTATTAATCAGATCCGCCCTGGCTCGGGCATTCATTTGATTGACGATCCGCTCACCCAACTCCAGCAGACGCTTATTCATACTCCAGGCAAGATGCGCATCATACGCATTGGTATTCAGCGTCACAATCGGCGAATCAGTATCAACCTTTGCCTCAACGATTTTCTTACCATAATAAAGATAAAACTCTTCGAGGCTATCATTCAAACCAAATGCAGAAAATCTATTAATTAAATCGATCGAAGAACTCTGAAACTTCGATTTTATTTTCTGCTCGCGATCCAACACCATCATTGCATCACGAGAGAGAATGTACTTCTGAACCGTATACGCACTTCCTTCCGGCTGAGAAAACCCACCAACGCCCTTCAACAAACCACCCAACCCGGAAGCATTAGTCTGTTGCGGGCTGCGAATCAAAAAGCTACTGACAGACGTATACTCATCACTAGCAATAATTCCGAAATAGATAATCGCAATGCCGGTAGGTATGACAACCGTTATCAAAAATAAACGATTAATGCGCTTCAGGAATTTCATAATTATTTGAACGTCTGTACACCAGACACGATCGGGTAGGCTACGGAGAACACCAGGTTCAGCACTTTTTGCAGTTCTGCCACCGGCGCATTAGATACGTAAAGGACATCCTTGTTGTCCATCATGAAACTCTGCGCCACGAAGAACGAATCCGGGTCTTTCAAATTGATGTGATAGATAACCGGGACTTTGCCGTTTGCCGTCGTTCGCACCGGTTGGTTGGGCCACTTGAGCGCCTGCTGATCTTCCAGCCGGAAAATAAATACGCCCTGTGCGTCTGAGCGCGAGTCTTGTAGACCACCCGCCCGCGCCAACGCCTGCGCCAGCGTAATACCCTGCGCCTCGAAATTGATTTCCTCGTTCTTGCCCGTCGCACCAAACGCAGTAAAGCTGTAGGGCTGAAACAATGCTGTGACAACGTCACCTGCCTTCAGCGGTACATTCTGGCGCGGGTCACGGATCACCGTTTCGAGCGGCTCCAACGCGACGGTTTCGCCACGCGTCACCTGAATCATGGTCTTGTTGATCGGCTGCTTTGTGCCGCCGGCTGCGGCGAGCGCGTCGAGCACGCGCTCGCCACGCGCACTCAGTTGCATGCGCGTGCTGCTCGATACGTCTCCCACCACGGTGACATACGAGGTTTCGTTCCGCGCCAGTTGCACCAGAACCTGCGGGTCATGCGCGATATTCTTGAGACGCGCTGCGATATAGGCTTGCAGCTGGCTTGGCGAACGGCCCGTTGCCTTGATCGCACCAACAAACGGTACATGGATGTTGCCGTTGCCGTCGATCACTTGCGTCGGCAACTTGGTCAGCCGCGCGCCAGTCGGGACACCGCTGGGCGTCGCGGCATCACTCGTGCCACCACCAAACAAAGTCGCAGGCGGCGCCTCCCAGATCGACACCTCGACCACGTCACCCACGCCCAACTGTTGCTGGAATGCCGAGTTGTCGCCTAGTGCAGCAGCAAAATCCGCACTTTTGCGGCCGGCATAGAGTTGCCGCGCCACCTGATCCGTCACATCGACGACCTGGATTCCTTGCGTACTGACCTGATTTGTGCCGGCACCGCTGGCATTAATCTCGGAACGACTCGGCCCCGACGTGGGAATGGCTCCACACGCAGCCAACCCAATGGTGCCGCCGATGGCAGCAGCCAACCAAACACTGCGATTTAAGCTCTGCATTTAACAATCCAGTCATTCAAAGGCCGCCGGATTTTACCGCACAATGTAAGATGTACCGGAGAATTTACCGGTATGGCGCATCCGAAATGCCGATAGACGCCCTTGGAGCTCCCTCGGTTTTTCGCCGTCCATCTACCCTGGCTTACGCTCAGCCGAATCCTTAGCCCGCTAAAGAGCGAGCCGGTCTAGCACAAACAGGGGCGATCTCAAAAGTTCATTGCTGCCGCGCGCAGGGGCACGAACGAATCGGTAAATCTGACATCAAGCTTCAATTGTTTGGCATGCCCCGCATTCGTGCTGACCAACAGACGCACACGCGCGAATTGTCCCGCCATGCGAGATGCCATAGAATTACCCGGCGGAATTGTTGCATGAGCCATCAGGCTTGGGCAAACAGAAACATTCTTCATTTCCGCACGCACAACCAAATTTCACCTGCGTGACAAATATACTTCTAGACGTCACTCGTCTTGCCACCCGATTTTATGACGGCCTGATCCCCACCGGGGTAGACAGAGTTGGACTGGCTTACATCCGTCGATATGGGGACCGTGCACGCGCAGTCCTGAGTGAACGGGGTTTTTCCGTCGTTTTAACGGAAAAAGACTCGCAGAAGATGTTCTCGCTGCTGCTGTCGTCCGATCGCGACCGATGGGCACTGCGCAGAATAATTGCTTCCGCGTTGCTAAACCGGCTTCAATCGACGAAATTCGATCGTGCAATTTTGTTGCATACAAGTCACAACGGGATGGAGTTCACCCGCTACTATCGGGCGATGGCGCAACGCAACGCGCACTCGGTCTTCATGGTCCACGATCTCATTCCGCTAACCCACGCGGAGTATTGCCGCCCTGGTGTGGACGCATCGCATCGTACCCGTATCCATACAGCACTCCGACATGCGAGCGGCCTGATCAGCAATTCACAGGCGACCTACGACGAACTGGCGAACGAAGCCCGGCGGGCCTCGCTACCGCTCCCGCCGGTCGTCGTCGCTCCGCTCGCACCCGCCGTGGAACCGCATCCGCCGAGCCCGGCTCCGATCGATGCCCCCTACTTCGTGATGCTCAGCACGATCGAGCCGCGCAAGAACCACTGGTTCATCCTGCACGTCTGGCGGCGCCTGGTCGAACAGATGGGGGAAACCGCTCCCAAGCTCGTGGTCATCGGCCGGCGCGGCTGGGAATGCGAGAACGTCGTCGACATGCTGGAGCGCTGCGCAACGATTCGCGGAGCAGTCATCGAAGAATCGGATTGCAGCGACGAACGACTGCATGCATGGTTGCAGCACGCACGAGCGCTCGTCTTTCCGTCGTTCGCCGAAGGCTACGGCATGCCGCTCGTCGAAGCACTAATGTTGGGCGTGCCGGTGCTCGCCAGTGACTTGCCGGTCTTTCACGAGATCGCGTCGGACATTCCCGATTATCTCGACCCGCTCGACGGACCGGGATGGCTTGCACGGATTCGCGAGTACGCTCGCCCGGACAGCAGCGAGCGTGCGAATCAGCTCACGCGGATCGGGGGCTTTCGAGCACCGACCTGGGCCGAGCACTTCGATCGTATCGATGGTTTCCTCGATTCGCTCCGGTAAATGATTCCGGCACCCACTGAGCACTCGATGACGTCCGAATTCCGGTCATTCGACGCAAGTGCAATCGCACGCGGCAAGCGCATGATCGGCTGGCTGACCGGAAAGTCGCCATGCGTGTGGATCGATTCGTGGCTTGGTGTCGCGCTTGCCCGGACTTCTGCATCGATCGGACGCACCGTGTACCCCGTATGCCCCGGTCCCGTCTTCGTCCGGCACGCAACGCAAGCGCCACCTCTTTCGTGGTTCTGCGTTCCGACGGATCTGGTTGGGCGCGGTGGGCTGGTCGCCGCACTCGGACGCATGCTCGAGGCCTCTCACGTCACCGAGGCGGACGAACGATGCCACGCTCTGATACACCGCGTGCTCGACAGCGACGCGTTGCACGTTCGCCATCAGATAGCCGAATTGCCGGATACATGGCACGAATCCGGTGGTGGCAAGCGCATTGTGCTGATCGACGAACGAGAAACGTCGCATACCGACATCTGCACACGGGCAGCGCTGCGCCAACGGAATTTCGCTGTGATGGCGGATGCGGCGTGTGCTGTGCACCCCGATGCAGACCTATGGATCTTGCGCTCCGCCGATGCGGGTGCTGGCAACTGGCTTTCGACGAAAACCCAGCTGCATGGGAATGCAAGGATTCTCGACGTCGCGCATTCCTTGCGGGACGTACTTCGGCATGCCGACGCCGTCCATGTCGTGGGAGCTTCCGAGGGGATGGCGGCGCTTCTGGCCGGCGTACCGGTTCACGTATTCGGCACCCCCTACTACGCAGGCTGGGGATTGACGCGGGACCACACCGCCATGCCGGAGCGCCGTGCGCGCCCCTCCGTTTTCGCATTATTTGATGCCGCTTTCCTGCAGCTCGCACACTACCTCGACCCGACACACGGCACACAAGGCACGATCGATACCGCACTTGACTGCATCGAGCTGCAACACGCCGTCGCCGACCGATACAGGGATCTCGGTCGGGTTGCCGGCGTGCGCTTCCAATGGTGGAAGCGGCCTTACGCCACGCCCTACCTGTCGGCGGGAGGTGGTACGTTGCGCTGGATCGCGGATCCGCGCGACACCCACGCAGAAGAACTCGCGGCGATATGGGGTGGACGATCGGCCGACGGCCTGCCAACCGGCGTCGCCCATGTCCGGATCGAAGACGGCTTCATCCATTCGACAGGACTCGGTTCCGACATGTCGCCGCCGTGCAGCCAGGTCATCGACCGCCGTGGCCTGTATTTCGACGCGAGTCGTCCGAGCGACCTGACCGTCATCCTCAACCAGACCACGTTCGACGAAGCGGAATTGCGGCGCGCGGCAGCACTTAGGCAGGAAATCGTGCGGCTCGGGCTCACGAAATACAATCTCGGCCGCCAAGCGCCGACATGGCGCATCCCCCAGGACAAGCGTGTCGTACTCGTCGCCGGCCAGGTTGCGGACGACGCGTCGATCCGCCTGGGAACAGGCACGATAGCTACATCGGAAGCATTGTTGAAGGAAGTGCGTGCCCGCCGGCCGGACGCATTCATCATTTACAAGCCGCATCCGGACGTACTGTCCGGCAATCGCGCCGGGCTCGTCGACGCAGAACACCTCGCTGACATCGTCGACGCGGACGCGGATCTCATTTCGCTGATCGACGTGACGGACGAGCTGCATACGCTCTCGTCGCTCGCCGGCTTCGACGCCTTGATGCGCGGGAAGGAAGTCCATACCTATGGCCTGCCCTTTTATGCTGGCTGGGGACTGACGCACGATGCGCTGGAACAGCCGTGGCGCGAACGCCGACTGTCGCTCGACATGCTGACTGCGGGGGTGCTGCTCCGTTACGCCATTTATTGGGACTGGCAGCTCTCGCTGTTCACGACGCCCGAAGCAATCGCCCGGCAACTCGCGCCGAATGCAGCTCGGCCGCTCGAGAAAATACGCGGAAACCGCGCCCGCCCACTCGTCAAGGCGATGCGCTGGACGCGCAACGCGATACGTTATGCCGGGTGGCAGGGGCGGCAATATTTTCGCGATCGAACGATGCGCTAACGACGATCGGTACATCCGCTGCCTGACGATATGGTCACTCACGGAATCGCCACGCACCTTCTATTCGAACCGGTTCAGATGTCACTTGCACGAGACCGGCACCCGCCACGGGCAGCACGCACACGCGTCCTGCCCGTTTTTCATTACGTCAAGCAATGTCAGGCAGGTTGCCCGCCCCGCACAGGTCAGGTTATAAAAGCGCCACCCACCCGGTGCATGCGCCGCCCTTTCTACTCTTGACTTCGGAGAACGCATGATCGATCTCGCCACAGCCCAGCAATTCCTGATGACCCGCGGCCTCGACTTCGGCCTCAACCTCCTCGCCGCGATCGTGTTGTGGTTCGTCGGCCGCTGGGCAATCCGCATCGCCACGCGCCTGCTCGGCAAGGTCGTGCGCCGCAGCGGCAAGGTCGACCCGACACTGACCGACTACCTGACCTCCGTCGTCAGCGTGCTGCTGACGGTCCTGCTGATCCTCGCGATCCTGCAGATCTTCGGCGTGCAGACGACCTCGTTCGCTGCCCTGCTCGCCGGCCTCGGCCTCGCGATCGGTACCGCCTGGGGCGGCCTGCTCGCGCATTTCGCCGCAGGCGTGTTCATGCAGGTGCTGCGTCCGTTCAAGATCGGCGACGTGATCAACGCAGGCGGCGTCACGGGCACGGTCAAGGAGCTCGGCCTGTTCGGCACGACGATCATCACGCCCGACAACATCGTGACGATCGTCGGCAACAACAAGATCTTCTCGGACAACATCGCCAACTACAGCGCAACGTCGCATCGTCGCGTCGACCTGACCGCGAAGATCGCGAACGGCGTCGATGCGGTCGACGCAATCAACCGCCTGAAGTCGTCGATTCAGCAGATCCCGAACGTGCTGGCCACCCCGGCGCCGGACGTCGGCGTGCTGCAGTTCACGCCGGAAGGCCCGCTGCTGTTCGTGCGCCCGTCCACGGCACCCGAAAACTACTGGCAGGTGTACTGCGACACCAACCGCGTGATCATCGAGACGTTCCGCGACGCCCAATACCCGACGCCCGAAACCCCGATCTCGCATCGCAACGCGTAACGACAGCGCCGGACGAAAAAAAAGCGTGGCAATTCAAATTGCCACGCTTTTTTATTGCACCGGGAAGTAACGAAAGCGCTCCCGCTCAACGCCCGCCCGTCTTCTGCGCATTATCCGACTGCCGCCCGCGCACGAGCTTCCACACCGCGCCCAGCGCGACCGGCACGACCGCCGCACCGATCCCGGCCAGCACGATCACGTTCAGGTACTGGCGGATGAACGGGATATTGCCGAAGAAATAGCCGAGCAGCACGAGCAGCAGCACCCACACCAGCGCACCGATCACGTTGAAGAGCTGGAAGCGCGCGACGCTCATCGACGAAGCCCCCGCGACGAACGGCGCGAACGTCCGCACGACCGGGATGAAGCGCGCGAGCACGATCGTCTTGCCGCCGTGCCTATCGTAGAACGAGTGGGTCTTCTGCAGCGCGGCGCGATCGAGGAAGCGCTCGAGCACCGGGATATGGGTGTTGAACACCTTCGGGCCGACCCAGCGGCCGATCATGTAATTGACCGTGTTGCCGGTAATCGCCGCGACGAGCAGCAGCGCGATCAGCAAGCCGACATTCATCTCGCCCGTCGCCGCGAACGCGCCGCCGATGAACAGCAGCGAATCGCCGGGCAGGAACGGGAACACGACGAGCCCCGTCTCGCAGAACACGATCAGGAACAGCACGAGATAGACCCATGCGCCGTACTGCCGGATGAAATCGCCGAGGAATGCGTCGATATGCAGGACAAGATTGACGAAATGAAGCAGCGTATCCAAATGCGATTCCTCGAAGGCGAAAGGGCCGGAACGGCCAAATATGGCGGAAGCGCCCGCCGGTCAAGGCCGGGCGTGTTACGAACCCATGATACCGAAACTACCTTAAGGCTCCGTGAAAAAACGTAACCGCCGGTCGCCCCGGCATGCGTTCGCCGCCTCGCTATAATTCGGCCATGTCCGATATCACCGAAACGGCCGCGGGCGCCGCGCCCGCCCCTGCCCCGCGCCCGCTGCGCGCGATCCAACCCCTGCCCGACCAGCTGATCAGCCAGATCGCCGCCGGCGAGGTCGTCGAACGCCCGGCGTCGGTCGTCAAGGAACTGCTCGAGAACGCGATGGACGCCGGCGCCAGCACGCTGCGCATCGTGCTGGAAGAAGGCGGCGTGAAGCGCATCTCGATCACCGACGACGGCTGCGGGATTCCGCCGGACGAGCTCGCGCTCGCGCTGATGCGCCATGCCACCAGCAAGATCCGCTCGCTCGAGGAGCTCGAGGCGGTCGCCACGCTGGGTTTTCGCGGCGAAGCGCTCGCGTCGATCGCGTCGGTTGCCGAGATGTCGATCACGAGCCGGACGGCCGATGCCGCGCATGCGATGAAGATCGAGGCGCAGACGGGCGTGCTGTCGCCCGCCGCCGGCGCGACCGGCACGACGATCGAGGTGCGCGAGCTGTACTTCAACACGCCCGCGCGGCGCAAGTTCCTGAAGAGCGAGCAGACCGAGTTCGGCCACTGCCTGGAAATGATTCGCCGCGCAGCGCTCGCGCGGCCGGACGTCGCGATCTCGGTGCTGCACAACGGCAAGGCGGTCGAGCACTGGAATGCGACCGAGCCCGCACAGCGCGTCGCGAAGATCCTCGGCGACAGCTTCGCGACCGCGCACCTGCCGCTCGACGAGCAGGCCGGCCCGCTTGCGGTCTACGGCTGCGCAGGCCTGCCGACCGCGAGTCGCGGTCGCGCCGACCAGCAATACTTCTTCGTCAACGGCCGCTTCGTGCGCGACAAGCTGCTGACGCACGCGGTGCGCGCGGCCTACGAGGACGTGTTGCACGGCGACCGCTACCCGTCGTATGTGCTGTTCCTCGACCTGCCGCCCGAAGCCGTCGACGTGAACGTGCACCCGTCGAAGATCGAGGTGCGCTTCCGCGATTCGCGCTCGATCCACCAGTACGTGTTCCATGCGGTCCAGCGCGCGCTGGCACGCCACGCGGGCGCGTCGCCGGAAACCACCGCGGGCGGCCATGCCGCGCAACTGTCGCCGGCGCCGCGCGGGCCCGCATCGTTCCTGGATACACCGCTCGGCCAGAGCCAGCCGGGTAACGCTATCGGCGGCAGCGGCTTCTCGGCGCCGTCGTCCTCCTCGTCGGGCAACACCTGGATGCGCCAGGCGCGGATGACCCAGGGCACGCTGCCCGTCGCACAGCCGCTCGCGCTCTATGACGCGTTGTTCGGCCGCAAGGACACGGGCGCCGGCACACCGGACGGCACGACGACCATCGCGCGCGATTCGGCCGACACGCCGCTCGCACCGCTGCCCGGCTTCACCGTATCGCCGATCGCCGCCACCGCGCACGACGAGCAGCCGCTCGGCTTCGCGCTGGGCCAGATCCACGGCATTTACGTGCTCGCGCAGAACGCGCACGGGCTCGTGATCGTCGACATGCACGCGGCGCACGAGCGGATCCTGTACGAGCAGTTCAAGAACGCGCTTGCCGACCGCTCGGTCGCCGTGCAGGCGCTGCTGCTGCCGATCTCGATGACGGCCACGCCGGTCGAGATCGGCACGGTCGAGGAGGAACGCGACACGCTCGAATCGCTCGGCTTCGACCTGGCGGTACTGTCGCCGACGACGCTCGCGATCCGCGCGGTGCCGGCGCTGCTGAAGGATGCCGACCTGCAGTCGCTCGCGCGCGCGGTGCTCGCCGACCTGCATGCATTCGGCGGCTCGCGTGTGCTCACCGAGCGCCAGCACGAACTGCTCGGCACGCTCGCCTGTCACCACGCGGTGCGCGCGAACCGGCGCCTGACGCTCGACGAGATGAACGCGCTGCTGCGGCAGATGGAAGCGACCGAACGCGCGGATCAGTGCAATCACGGCCGGCCGACGTGGTATCAGCTCACGCTGAACGATCTCGACCGCCTCTTCATGCGCGGCCAATGAGCGCGGCACCGCACGCCAGCCCGACGACGATCGCCTGCCTGCTCGGCCCCACCGCCTCGGGCAAGACGGCCGCGGCGCTGGCACTCGCCGCGCGCCGCCCGATCGAGATCGTCAGCGTCGATTCGGCGCTCGTCTACCGCGACATGGATATCGGCACCGCGAAGCCGTCGCGCGAAGAACGCGCGAGCGTGCCGCATCACCTGATCGACATCATCGATCCGGCCGACGCGTATTCGGCCGCGAGCTTCCGCGCGGACACGCTGCGCCTGATCGGCGAGATCGCCGCGCGCGGCCGCACGCCGCTGCTCGCGGGCGGCACGATGCTGTACTACAAGGCGCTGACGCAAGGGCTCAACGACCTGCCGGGCGCCGATCCGGACGTGCGCGCGACACTCGATGCCGAAGCCGAGCGCGACGGCTGGCCGGCGCTGCACGCGCGGCTCGCGCAAGTCGATCCCGACACGGCAGCGCGGCTCGCGCCGAACGATTCGCAGCGGATCCAGCGTGCGCTCGAAGTGTTCATGCTGAGCGGGCAGCCGATGTCGGTGCTGCTCGCCGCGCCGCGGCGCACGGACGATGCGGCCGCCGCTTACCGCTTCGTGCCGGTCGCGCTCGAACCGTCGGATCGCGCGGTATTGCACAAACGGATCGCGCAGCGCTTCGACGCGATGCTCGACGCAGGCTTCATCGACGAAGTCGAGCGGCTGCGCCGTCGCGAGGACCTCCATCCCGACCTGCCGTCGATGCGCTGCGTCGGCTACCGGCAGGCGTGGGAATTCCTCGACGGCGACACCGACTACCGGACGATGCGCGACAAGGGCATCTTCGCGACGCGCCAGCTCTGCAAGCGCCAGATCACCTGGCTGCGCGCGATGCCGGAGCGGATCGTCGTCGACTGCATCGCGCCGGACTCGACGGCCCGCGCACTCGACGCGCTCGAACGCGTGCTCGACGGCAGCCCGCCGGGCTGACCGCGTCAGCCGCGCCCGCGCGCCGCCAGGCGCGCACGGGCGCCATCGACGATCAATGCGACGCCGCGCTCGAACGCTTCGTCGCCGCCGCGCGTGCGCAGCGCGGCCCAGCCCTTCGCGAGCAGCGGATACTCGGCGGCGTCCGGCAGCGGCGCATCGGCTTCGCCGTCCGGCTCCGCCTGTTCTTCCAGCACCCATCCAACCACGAAGCGGCCCAGCGCATACATCACGTCGACCGCCTCGTCCGGCGCGAAACCCGCGTCGCCGAGCAGCGCGACCTTGCGTTCGATCGAGCCGAAATGCAGCGCGCGCGGCCGCGTACCGGCATGCAGGCGTGCGCCGTCGCGATAGGCCAGCAGCGCCCGGCGGAAACTGCGCGCGTTGTCCAAAAGCCACGCATCCCACGCTTCACCCGGACGCGGCAGCGACGCGTCGTGACGCTCGAGCATGATCGCCTCGGCCATCGCATCGAGCAGTTCGCCCTTGTTCCGGAAATGCCAGTAAAGCGTCGGCGACTGCACGCCGAGCCGCTCGGCGAGCCGCCGCGTCGACAGCCCGTCGATGCCGACTTCGTCGAGCAGGTCGAGCGCCGCGCGCAATACCGTGTCGCGCGTCAGCCGCGCCCCTGTGTCCTTCATCTCTATCACCGATAGGGAAGCTGTGGAATAATCGTCACTCTATCACCGATAGAGTTTCCCTCTTGAATCCGTCCCTGATTGCCATCCTGGCCACGGTCCTGCTCGACGCGATCGGCGTCGGGATCGTGATGCCGATCCTGCCCGGGTTGCTACGCGCGCTCGCCGATGCAGGCAGCACCGACACCCATTACGGGATATTGCTCGCGCTGTACGCGTTCGCGCAGTTCCTGTGTGCACCGCTGCTCGGTGCGCTGAGCGACCGCTTCGGCCGCCGGCCCGTCCTGCTCGTATCGCTCGCGGGCGCCGCGCTCGACTACCTGCTGATGGCGCTCGCGCCGACACTCGCCTGGCTTTACGCGGGGCGGCTGATCGCGGGCATCACCGGTGCGAACGTCGCGGTCGCGACTGCCTATGTCACCGATGTCACCGCCGAACCCGATCGCGCACGACGCTTCGGCCAGCTTGGCGCGATGATGGGCATCGGCTTCATCGCGGGCCCGTTGATCGGCGGCCTGCTCGGCGCGCTGCATGTGCGCGCGCCGTTCGTCGCGGCCGCCGCGCTCAACGCGCTCAACCTCGCGCTCGTCTGGCGCGCGCTGCCGGAATCGCGGCCACGTTCGGCCCGCGAAGGCCATGCGGTCGGCGCGCTCAACCCGTTCGCCGGCCTGCGCCGGCTGAGCGGCGCACCGGCGCTCGTGCCGCTGATCGGCATTTACGTGATCGTGGCGCTGGTGTCGCAGGCACCCGCGACGCTGTGGATCCTGTACGGCCAGGAGCATTTCGGCTGGTCGACGCCGATCGCGGGGCTGTCGCTGGCGGGCTACGGCGCGTGCCATGCGCTCGCGCAGGCATTCGCGATCGGGCCCCTGATCGCGCGGCTCGGCGAGCGCCGCGCGCTGGCGCTGGGCCTCGCGGGCGACGCGCTCGGGCTTGCCGCGATTGCGTTCGCGACCGCCGCGTGGGTGCCGTTCGCGCTGCTGCCGCTGTTCGCGGCGGGCGGCATGACGCTGCCGGCCCTGCAGGCGATGCTCGCGCGGCAGGTCGACGACGCGCGCCAGGGCGAACTGCAAGGCGCGCTCGCGAGCGTGGCGAGCCTGATCGGCGTCGCGGGGCCGCTGGTCGTCACCGCGACCTATGCGGCGACACGCGCGACGTGGCCGGGGCTCGTGTGGGCTGCCGCCGCACTGCTCTATCTGCTCGTGCCGCCGTTGCTGGCCGGTGCGCGTGCGGCAGCCGCACCGCGGCCGTCCGCCTGAGCGGCGGCGAGTGCCGTTACGCACCTCGCCACGCTCAGTGCGCGAGCGTCACGAGATTCGCATCGCGCACGAACTGCCAGCGGCCTTGCGGAAGATCGACAACGGACATTCGCGACAGAGAAATATCGAATGAGTCGTCAGCCGATGCGGACACTCGCCACCGAAGATGGCCGCGTCGCGTGCCAGCAGACTACCCACCAATGGCGTCGAACGTTCGTCAGGAAAGCCATGCGGCGACAGACGCCCCGCCACTTCGTCAATTGGGCCAGCCCCGATCGCGATCCGCGTTGCCAGATCGACTACGCCAGGCTATTGGGCGCAAGTTTGAAAACCTGTGCGGGTGCCGCTCTGAAGCTCGGGCTATGTGCATCGGCGGCAATCATGTGACGCGTCACGTCGTGCGCCGCCAACGCCTCCGTCGATGCCCAGCGCTCGATCAAGACAAAGCGATTGTCGTCACCGACAACAGCATGAAGGTCGTACTGGAGACAGCCGTGTTCCGCACGCACAACCGGTGCCAACTTTTCATAAGCGGCGATTTGCTCGTGGCGTTTCCCGGGAAGCGTTTGAATCGAGATAACAAGCATCACCTCGAGTTCGCTATTTCGGCTGTAATGATTGACTTCGCTCATGACCACTCCGTCCTAATGTGATACCGACGAAAGACGATCAGCCGTAAACGCGAAAGGCCCCGTCTTTTGCCGGCGGGGCCCTTGAAAGTATGCAACTGCGGAGATTACCGCGCGCTCATCCTGGACGACCCACCGTTGCCGATGATCGTGGTTGTGATGGCGGTCAAGAAGGAAATCAGATCGCGTTGCATGTCAGTACCGTAACTCACGCGTCGGAGGCTCGTCAACTCCACGGAGACGTAAGTGCATCTCTGGTCATCGCATGACAGGTGCGCATTTGGGAGCTGCCGCCGCTTCCAAGCTGACTCGAAAGGTAGGCGTGGGTTGGACAGCGACATTCACGAAAATCGGCGAAGAACCAAAAAAACCGCCCGGATCGACTCCGGGCGGCTTTCCTTGCTGCGTCTGCTGCAGGCAGTGCGTCAGACCACGACCGTCTGCGCCTCGCCTTCGCGGGTCGCACGCACGGTGCCGATCTTCCACACCTGTTCGCCGGCGGCGGTCAGGTCGGCGATCGCTGCGTCGGCATCGGCCGCCGAAACGATCACGGCCATGCCGATGCCGCAGTTGAACACGCGGTGCATTTCCGCATCGGCGACACCGCCGTGCTCCTGCAGCCACTTGAACAGCGGCGGCAGCGGCCACGCGTTCTGGTCGAGCTCGGCGGTGAGGCCTTCGCGCAGCACGCGCGGAATGTTCTCGACGAGACCGCCGCCCGTGATGTGCGCCATGCCCTTCACCGACAGCTTCTGCATCAGCGCGAGCAGCGGCTTCACGTAGATGCGGGTCGGCGCCATCAGCGCGTCGGCCAGCGAGCGGCCGTGGAAATCGGCCGACAGGTCGGGGTTCGCGCGCTCGATGATCTTGCGCACGAGCGAGAAGCCGTTCGAGTGGATGCCGCTCGACGCGAGGCCCAGCACCACGTCGCCTTCGGCGATCGTGCTGCCGTCGATGATCTTGCTCTTCTCGACCGCGCCAACCGCGAAGCCGGCCAGGTCGTATTCGCCGTCCGGGTACATGCCCGGCATTTCGGCCGTTTCGCCGCCGATCAGCGCGCAGCCCGACAGTTCACAACCCTGCGCGATGCCCTTGACGACCGTTGCAGCGGTGTCGACGTCGAGCTTGCCGCACGCGAAGTAGTCGAGGAAGAACAGCGGCTCGGCGCCCTGCACGAGGATGTCGTTCACGCTCATCGCGACGAGATCCTGGCCGACGGTGTCGTGTTTGTTCAGATGAAACGCCAGCTTGAGCTTGGTGCCGACGCCGTCGGTGCCCGACACGAGTACGGGTTCCTTATACTTCTTCGGCACTTCGAACAGCGCGCCGAACCCGCCGATGCCGCCGAGTACGCCGTCGCGCAGGGTTTTCTTCGCAAAAGGCTTGATCTTGTCGATGAGCGCGTCGCCTGCGTCGATGTCGACGCCTGCGTCACGATAGGACAGACCCTGAGCGTCGGGAGCGGATTTCGGAGGATTCATGGGGGAATGCGAGAAGGTCGGTAAAATGCGATTTTACCCGAAGCCGGCCCGTTGGCCGGAATTCCCAGCACCGAATCGTCAGGGATTGCATCTTGGTCAACACGTCCCCGTTTTCATCGCCGAGCGAGACGCGCCGAAACCGGCGTGGCGTCGTGCGTGCGATCGCGCGTGAAGCCCGTGAAGACGCAGTTCCCGGCGCGTGCCCGGCGTACGGCACGCGTATTTTCAACCGACCCGCATTGTGACTGTTGTGTCCCGTCAACTGACGCTCGATCTCGGCACGCCGCCGCCCGCCACGTTCGACAACTTCATCATGAACGAGGAGAACGACGAGCTCATCTCGCGCCTGCAGAAGCTCGACCTCGCCCTCGCGGCGGGCCCCGTGCCGGATCGGTCGTTCTACATCTGGGGCGAGCCCGGCTGCGGCCGCACCCATCTGCTGCAGGCGCTCGTGAGCGACGCGTCGTACGGCTATGCGCGCTACCTGACGCCGCAGAGCCCGCTCGGCGCGTTCACGTTCGACCCGCGCATCGGCATCTACGCGATCGACGACTGCGACAGGATGAGCGACACACAGCAGGTCGCGCTGTTCAACCTGTTCAACGAAGTGCGCGCGCACCCGTCGAGCGCGTTCGTCGCGGCGGGCCCCGCGGCGCCGCTCGCGCTCGACGTGCGCGAGGATCTCCGCACGCGCCTCGGCTGGGGGCTCGTGTTCCACCTGTCGCCGCCGTCCGACGCCGGCAAGATCGCCGTGCTCAAGCTCGCGGCGAAGGAGCGCGGGATCGCGCTCACCGACGACATCGCCGCCTACCTGCTGACCCATTTCCGCCGCGACATGCCGAGCCTGATGGCGCTGCTCGACGCGCTCGACCGCTTTTCGCTCGAGCAGAAACGCGCCGTCACGCTGCCGCTGCTGCGCCGGATGCTCGCGCGTCCCGGCGATGACATCACACCACCGGGCACGGGCCCGAACCGCTTCGAGTAAAATGCCCCTCCATGACTAATCTGGCACTCTTTGACCTCGATCACACGCTGATTCCGACCGATAGCGACCACGAATGGGGCCGCTTCATGGTGAAACTCGGCATCGTCGACGCGGAAAGCTTCTCGCGTCAGAACGATCAGTTCTTCGCCGACTACAAGGCCGGCAAGCTCGACATCCACGCGTACCTCACGGCGATGCTCACGCCGCTCGCGAAGTATTCACGCGCGCAGCTCGCGCAATGGCACGAGCAGTACATGCACGAGGTGATCCGGCCCGCCATGACACCCGCCGCGCTCGAACTCGTGCGCAAGCATCTCGACGCGGGCGACCTGTGCTGCGTCGTGACGGCAACCAACGAATTCATCACGCGCCCGATCGCGACCGCGTTCGGCGTCGATACGCTGATCGCGTGCGAGGTCGAAACGACCGACGGGCATCCCGATTCGCCGTACACGGGCCGGCCGACCGGCACGCCGAGCTATCGGGAAGGCAAGATCGTGCGGACCGAAGCATGGCTCGCGTCGCTCGGCAAGCACTGGGACGATTTCGCGCACAGCTACTTCTACAGCGACTCGCACAACGACATCCCGCTGCTCGAGAAAGTCACCGACCCGATCGCGACCAACCCTGACGACACGCTGCGTGCGCATGCAAGCACCCGCGGCTGGCGTATCCTCGATTTATTCTGAACGTCGTGATCAAAAAATTCATTCGCAAGCTGCTCGGCCAGGACGAAGCCCAGCAAACGCCCACTGAAGCGGCTACGGCCGACGAAGCGGCCCCTGCTGCCCCGCGCACCGCAAAAGGCGCCCGCGGCGGCGGCGCGAAGAAACCGCGCAGCAACCATGAGCCGACCGTCGTGCCGGCCAGCGTGCACCAGATCGATCCGTCGCTGATCTCGAGGAATGCCGTGCGCGTGACCGACACGCTGCAGCAGGCAGGCTTTCGCGCGTTCATCGTCGGCGGCGCGGTTCGCGACCTGCTGCTCGGCATCGCGCCGAAGGACTTCGACGTCGCGACCGACGCGACGCCGACCGAGGTGCAGCGCCTGTTCCGCCGCGCGCGCCTGATCGGCCGCCGCTTCCAGATCGTCCACGTGCAGTTCGGCCAGGAGCTGATCGAGGTGTCGACGTTCCGCGCGCTGGTCGATGCGCCGCCCGAGGTCGCCGCGTCGGCCGAGCCGCCGAGGCGCCTGAAGCGCGACGAACTCGATCGCCGCACGCACGCGGTCGACGCGAGCGGCCGCGTGCTGCGCGACAACGTGTGGGGCGATCAGCACGAAGACGCCGCGCGCCGCGACTTCACGATCAACGCGATGTACTACGACCCGTCGACGCAGACGGTGCTCGACTACCACGACGGGATGGCCGACGTGCGCGCCCGCCTGCTGCGGATGATCGGCGATCCGGCCACGCGCTTCCGCGAGGATCCGGTGCGAATGCTGCGCGTCGTGCGCTTTGCGGCAAAGCTCGGCTTCGAGATCGAGCCGCATACTCGCGAACCGATCAACGCGCTCGCCGACCTGATCAACAACGTGCCGGCCGCGCGCCTGTTCGACGAAATGCTGAAGCTGTTGCTGTCGGGCCACGCGCTCGCATGCCTGCAGCGGCTGCGCAAGGAAGGCCTGCACCACGGGCTGCTGCCGCTGCTCGACGTCGTGCTCGAACAGCCGCAAGGCGAGAAGTTCATCACGCTCGCGCTGAACAACACCGATGCGCGCGTGCGCGCCGGCAAGCCGGTCTCGCCGGGCTTCCTGTTCGCGACGCTGCTGTGGCACGACATGCGCCAGCGCTTCGAGCAATACACGGCCGAAGGCGAAATCCCGGTGCCGGCGCTCCATCGCGCGATGGACGACGTGCTCGACATGCAGACCGAGAAACTCGCGATCCACAAGCGCTATTCGGCCGACATGCGCGAGATCTGGGGCCTGCAGCTGCGCCTCGAGAAACGCTCGGGCCGCAGCGCGATGCGGCTGCTGGAACACCAAAGGTTTAGAGCGGGGTATGATTTCCTCCTGTTACGCTGCGAATCCGGCGAGCTCGATGCGGAAGTCGGACAGTGGTGGACGGATTTCATCGAAGGCGACGCGGCCGCTCGCGAGGCATTGCTCACGCAGGGCGGCTCGAAGGAAAAATCGCCCCGCAAGCGGCGCCGCCGCGGCGGCGTGCGAAACCGCAAGCCGGGTGAAGGTGCCGTCGAGCAGGCATCGGACACCTCGGGCGGTTCCGACGACTGACGCACACGCCGGCGAACGACGTAGGAAGTGATGCCATGACGGTTGCATATATCGGACTGGGGGCGAATCTCGGCGATGCGCGCCAGACCCTGAAGGACGCGGTGGTGTGCCTCGCGCAGCAGCGCACCATCTCGATCCTCGGCAAATCGAGCCTGTATCGCACGGCGCCTTTCGAAGCGGGCGGCGACGACTACTACAACTGTGTCGTCAAGCTCGACACGACGCTGTCGGCCCGCGAACTGCTCGCGCTCTGCCAGAAGATCGAACATCACTTCGGGCGCGAACGCCCGTATCGCAATGCACCGCGCACGCTCGACCTCGACATCCTGCTGTTCGGCGCCGATTCGATCGACGAGCCCGACCTGATCGTCCCGCACCCGCGCCTCACCGACCGTGCGTTCGCGCTCGTGCCGCTCGTCGAGATCGAGCCGGCGCTCGACATCCCCGCGCGCGGCCGGGCCGACGCCTTTCTCGCCGCCGTCGCGGATCAGCGTGTCGAGAAGGTGCAGACCTGCCAGTGCCTGATGCAGAAGGCGCTCGCTGCCAGCGAAGACGCCGACAAGAACCGCTGCCGATGACCCCGACTCCCCTCACCGTCACCGCGCCCGACCTGCGCGCCCCGCACCGCTATCTCGTGATCGAAGGCCCGATCGGCGTCGGCAAGACGACGCTTGCGCGCCTGCTCGCGGAACGCTGGTCGATGCAGACGCTGCTCGAACGCCCGCAGGACAACCCGTTCCTCGAACGCTTCTATCGTGACACCGCGCGCTACGCGCTGCCCGTGCAGCTGTCGTTCGCGCTGCAGCGCGCGCAACAGGCGCGCGAGCTGATCGGTGCGCTCGAAACGGGCCGCCCGGTGATCGCCGATTTCATGCCGCAGAAGAACGACATCTTCGCGCGGCTGAACCTGCCGGAAGACGAGTGGCAGCTCTATCGCTCGGTCGCGACGCACGTGGACGTGCCGCAGGCGCCGTCGCCCGACCTCGTCGTCTACCTGCAGGCGAGCCCGGAAGTGCTGTTCTCGCGCATCCAGAAGCGCGGGCTGCCGATGGAGCTGCAGATCAGCGATGCGTACCTGCGCTCGCTCGTCGACGCGTACAACGAATTCTTCTACCACTACGACCGCACGCCGGTGCTGACGGTCGCCGCGGAACACCTGAACCCGCTGGATTCCCCCGAAGATCTCGCTCTGCTGGTCGAGCGCATCGAGACGATGCGCGGCCGCAAGGAATTCTTCGTCAAGGGCGAAACGGCGCGCTGACGCGCCGCGCCTGCCGTTCCTCATTCATCGAACCGGATTTACCCATGACCTATCTCCAGGAATCGAGCCGGCCTGCCGTCACGGTGCCCAAGCTGCAGGCAATGCGCGACGCCGGCGAGAAGATCGCGATGCTCACGTGCTACGACGCGAGCTTTTCGGCATTGCTCGATCGCGCGGGCACCGACGTGCTGCTGATCGGCGATTCGCTCGGCAACGTGCTGCAGGGCCACACCACCACGCTGCCCGTGTCGCTCGACGACATCGCATATCACACCGCCTGTGTGGCCCGCGCGCAGCCGCGCGCGCTCGTCGTCGCCGATCTGCCGTTCGGCACGTACGGCACGCCGGCCGAGGCGTTCGCAAGCAGCGTCAAGCTGATGCGCGCCGGTGCACAGATGGTCAAACTCGAAGGCGGCGAATGGCTCGCCGAGACGATCCGCTTCCTCGTCGAGCGCGCGGTGCCCGTGTGTGCGCACGTGGGCCTCACGCCGCAATCGGTGCACGCGTTCGGCGGCTTCAAGGTGCAGGGCAAGACCGAAGCCGGCGCCGCGCAATTGCTGCGCGACGCGCGCGCGGTCGAGGACGCGGGCGCGCAGCTCGTCGTGCTCGAAGCGGTGCCGACGCTCGTCGCATCCGAAGTCACGCACATGCTGAAGATTCCGACGATCGGTATCGGCGCGGGCGTCGACTGCTCAGGCCAGGTGCTGGTGCTGCACGACATGCTCGGCATCTTCCCCGGCAAGCGGCCGCGTTTCGTGAAGGATTTCATGCAGGGGCAGCCGAATATCCAGGCAGCCGTCGAGGCCTACGTGAGCGCGGTGAAGGACAGCACGTTCCCCGGCCCGGAACATTCGTTCTGACGCAGCGCCGGCTGCCGGTTCGCCGGCCCCGAATGCGAAAAAGCGCGGCGCCCCGCAAAGGGCGCCGCGCTTTTTGTTGGCACGCCGCATCGGCGCACGACTTCTCGACACCGGCGCGAGCGCGGTGTCCGAGCCGTCGCTTCGTCACGTGCTACGTCACTTCAACACCGCGTCGATCGCTCCCCGCAGCGCGTTGGTCAGCAGCAGCGCCTGCGCGCGCGCAAGATCGTCGCGGGTCACGATTCGCTCCGTCGCGCCGAATGCACGATCGTCGAGCAGCACGCCGCGCATCACGCCCGGCAATACGCCGCATGCCAGCGGCGGCGTCACCCACTGGCCGTCGAGCTTCACGAACAGGTTCGAGCGCCCGCCTTCCGTCACCTCGCCGCGTTCGTTGACGAACAGCATGTCGAAGCCGCCGAGCGCCTCGGCCGCCTGCCACGCACGATCGTACTCGGCGCGGCGCGTCGTCTTGTGCAAAAGCAGCGCATCGCCCGCACGCGTCGGCGCGAAGCCGTGCGCGGACGCCAGCAGCACGCCGACCGGCCCCGCCGGCAGCGGCTTGAGCGGCGCCGCGACGATCTCGACCGTGCCGTCCTTCGCGAGCGCGAGCTTCATCCGGTACGCGCCGTCGCCGTCGAGCGCCGCGCAGCGCGCGTCGATGTCGCGACGCAACGCATCGGCGTCGAAGCGGAAGCCGAACGCATCCGCGCTACGCTGCAGCCGCGCGAGATGGCGATCGAGATGCCGGATGCCGTCCGCACGCGTGGCGGCGGTCGTTTCGAACAGCTGGAAGCCGGGATCGGCATCCGTCAGGAATCGCGCTTTCAATTCGCACTCCGCATATTCGTCGGCCGCGACGCTGTCGAGCACGATGCCCGCGCCGACGCCCATCGTGCCGCGGCGCCGGCCGGTGATGGCCGTGGCCGGATTGCGTGCTTCGGTATCGGCTCCGGCCATATCTTCGCGTTCAACGCCTTCGCCGGCTGCGTCGAGCGTCAGCGTACGAATCGCGACCGACAGGCAGAAATCACCACAACCTGCCGGGCGATCACCAGGCGCGTCGGAATCCTCGCGTTGCTTCGCAGCGTCAAGCCAGCCGATCACGCCCGTATAGAGCCCGCGCGGCGTCGACTCGATCGCATCGATCAGCTGCATTGTCTTGTGCTTCGGCGCGCCCGTGATCGATCCGCACGGAAACAGCGCACGCAGCATCTGCGCGAACGTCGTCCCGTCGCGCCAGCCGGCCTCGACCGTCGACGTCATCTGCCACACCGACGCATACGGCTCGACGGAGAACAGCGCCGGCACGCGGACCGTCCCGGTGCGCGCGATCCGCGACACGTCGTTGCGCAGCAGATCGACGATCATCACGTTTTCCGCGCGGTTCTTCGGATCGTTTGCGAGGAACGTGGCCGCCGCCGCATCGTCGCGAGGGTCGGCCGAGCGCGGTGCCGTGCCCTTCATCGGCCGCGCGCGCAGCACGTCCGCGTGCTTCTCGACGAACAGTTCGGGCGAGCACGATACGACCCACGTGCCATCGGGCAACGCGATCAGCGCGCCGTAGCGCACGGGCTGGCGTGCACGCAACCGCCGGTAAAGCGCGAGCGGCGTGCCGAACACGTCGAAGTTCAGCCGGTATGTGTAGTTGACCTGATACGAATCGCCCGCGCGCAGCGCGTCGTGCACCGCGGCGATCGCCGCGTCGAACGCATCGCGCGACACGCTCTTCTCGACATGCGCAACGCCCGCGATCGACGGCGTACCGCCGCCGTCCTGCTGCGCGAGCCACGCGTCGACTTCATCGCGCGACAGGCGCTCGCAGCGCGCATACAGCAAAAAGCGCAGCGGGGCATGGCCCGGCTGCGCTCGTTGCAGGTTGCGCCCGAATTCGTAATCGCCGACGACGACCGCATGCAGCCCGTCGCGCAGATCCTGCGCCACGGCCGCGTCGACCTCGTCGAGCCGGGCTGGATCCGTGCACACACGTTCGCGCACGAACCCCGAATACAAACGACTCGACCGCGCGAGCGCGGTCGAGTCGCAATCGTCCAAGAGCGCGAACGACGCGCTCTCGTTGCCTTCAGTCATGCTGTTACTCGAGTTACTCGAAGAAGCTCTTCACACGGTCGAACCAGCTCTTGCTCTGCGGGCTGTGACGCGCGCCGCCCTCGGCCAGCGACTTCTCGAACTGCTTGAGCAGGTCGCGCTGGTTGTCGGTCAGCTTCACCGGCGTCTCGACCTGCACGTGGACGTACAGATCGCCCGCGATGCTCGAACGCAGCCCCTTGATGCCCTTGCCGCGCAGTCGGAACGTCTTGCCCGACTGCGTGCCTTCCGGCACCGGGAACGACGCGCGGCCGGCCAGCGTCGGCACCTCGATCTCGCCGCCGAGCGCGGCGGTCGTGAACGGGATCGGCATCTGGCAGTGGAGATCGTCGCCGTCGCGCTCGAACACCGCGTGCGGCTTGATGTGGATCTCGACGTACAGGTCGCCCGGCGGCCCGCCGTTGATGCCCGGCTCGCCGTTGCCGGCCGAGCGGATCCGCATCCCGTCGTCGATCCCGGCCGGGATCTTCACTTCGAGCGTCTTGGTTTCCTTCACCTTGCCCGACCCGTGGCAATGCACGCACGGCTCGGGGATGTAGGTGCCCGTGCCATGGCACTTCGGACAGGTCTGCTGGATGCTGAAGAAGCCCTGCGACATGCGCACCGTGCCCTGGCCGTGACAGGTCGGGCAGGTTTCCGGCTTCGTGCCGGGTTTCGCGCCCGACCCGTGGCACACCTCGCACGACACCCAGCTCGGCACGCGGATCTGCGTGTCGTAGCCGTGTGCGGCCTGCTCGAGCGTGATTTCCATGCTGTAGCGCAGGTCGGCACCGCGATACACCTGCGGGCCGCCGCGGCCGCCGCGCGCGGCGCCGCCTGCTGCCTGGCCGAAGATGTCGCCGAAGATGTCGCCGAATGCGTCCGCGAAGCCGCCGAAGCCCTGTGCCCCCGCACCGCCCATGTTCGGATCGACGCCCGCGTGGCCGTACTGGTCGTACGCGGCCCGCTTCTGGCTGTCCGACAGCATTTCATAGGCTTCCTTCGCCTCCTTGAAATGCTCTTCCGCATCCTTGCTGTCCGGATTGCGGTCAGGGTGATACTTCATCGCAAGCTTGCGATACGCCTTCTTGATTTCGTCGTCGCTCGCATTCTTCGCGACGCCCAGAACCTCGTAGTAATCCCGTTTCGCCATATCGATTCACTGTGCCGTCCGCACCACATGCGCGCGGCGGCTCCTTTCGCTCGCAGTAAAGTCTCTCGACTCGTCTGGCGCTGCGCCCGTCCGCGGACGGCGCGTGCAGCACCCGCCAAAAAACAAATGTGCCCGGAGGGCCGCGAAGCCCGCCAGGCGTGGAGTCGATCCGGCTATCCGGAAGGAAAGACAGACCGCTTGTCAGCCAACCCGTCAGCCGCGCCGCGCGCGTGTTGCGCGCGCGGCGTGCGGCACCGGGGCAACCCGGCTTAGTCCTTCTTCACTTCCTTGAACTCGGCGTCGACGACATCGTCGGCAGCCTGTTGCGCACCGCCCGCGTGGGCCGCGCCTTCCGCCGCACCCGCTGCGCCGGCCGCACCCGCCTGCTGGGCCTGCATGTCGGCATACATCTTTTCGCCGAGCTTCTGCGAAACCTTGCCGAGCTCCTCGACCTTCGCGTCGATCGCAGCCTTGTCGGCCAACGTATCCTTCAGCACGTCCTCGAGCGACTTCAGCGACGCTTCGATCGCTTCCTTCTCGCCCGCGTCCAGCTTGTCGCCGTACTCGGTCAGCGCCTTCTTCGTGCTGTGGACCAGCGCGTCGCCCTGGTTGCGCGAATCGGCCAGCTCGCGCAGCTTGTGGTCTTCCGCTGCGTTCGCTTCCGCGTCCTTGATCATCTGGTCGATTTCAGCCTCGGACAGACCCGAGTTGGCCTTGATCGTGATCTTGTTTTCCTTGCCGGTCGCCTTGTCCTTCGCGCCGACGTGCAGGATGCCGTTCGCGTCGATGTCGAAGGTCACTTCGATCTGCGGCACGCCGCGCGGTGCCGGCGGGATGCCTTCGAGGTTGAACTCGCCGAGCAGCTTGTTGCCTGCCGCCATTTCGCGTTCGCCCTGGAACACCTTGATCGTCACGGCGCCCTGGTTGTCGTCCGCCGTCGAGTACACCTGGGCGTGCTTCGTCGGGATCGTCGTGTTCTTGCTGATCATCTTCGTCATCACGCCGCCGAGCGTCTCGATGCCGAGCGACAGCGGGGTCACGTCGAGCAGCAGCACGTCCTTGCGGTCGCCCGACAGGACCTGGCCCTGGATCGCCGCGCCGACTGCGACGGCTTCGTCCGGGTTCACGTCACGGCGCGGATCCTTGCCGAAGAATTCCTTCACCTTCTCCAGCACCTTCGGCATGCGCGTCTGGCCGCCAACCAGGATCACGTCGTCGATGTCCGACACCTTGACGCCTGCGTCCTTGATCGCGATGCGGCACGGTTCGATCGTGCGCTCGACGAGATCCTCCACCAGCGCTTCCAGCTTCGCGCGGGTGATCTTCAGGTTCAAGTGCTTCGGGCCCGACGCGTCCGCCGTGATGTACGGCAGGTTGATTTCGGTCTGCTGGCTCGACGACAGCTCGATCTTCGCCTTTTCAGCGGCTTCCTTCAGGCGCTGCAGTGCGAGCACGTCCTTCGACAGGTCGACGCCCTGCTCCTTCTTGAACTCGCCGATGATGTAATCGATGATGCGCTGGTCGAAGTCTTCGCCGCCGAGGAACGTGTCGCCGTTGGTCGACAGCACTTCGAACTGCATTTCGCCGTCGACGTCCGCGATTTCGATGATCGACACGTCGAACGTACCGCCGCCGAGGTCATACACGGCGATCTTGCGGTCGCCCTTCTCGGCCTTGTCGAGGCCGAACGCGAGCGCGGCTGCGGTCGGCTCGTTGATGATCCGCTTGACTTCGAGGCCCGCGATACGGCCGGCGTCCTTGGTTGCCTGGCGCTGGCTGTCGTTGAAGTACGCCGGCACCGTGATCACGGCTTCCGTGACCGGCTCGCCGAGGTAGTCTTCGGCCGTCTTCTTCATCTTGCGCAGCACTTCCGCCGAAACCTGCGGCGGCGCGAGCTTTTCGCCGTGTGCCTCGACCCATGCATCGCCGTTGTCGGCCTTGATGATGGTGTACGGCATCAGGCCGATGTCCTTCTGGACTTCCTTCTCTTCGAAGCGGCGGCCGATCAGGCGCTTCACCGCGAACAGCGTGTTCTTCGGGTTGGTCACCGACTGACGCTTGGCCGGCGCGCCGACCAGCACTTCGTTGTCGTCCATGTAGGCGATGATCGACGGCGTGGTGCGCGCGCCTTCCGAGTTCTCGATGACCTTGACCTGGTTGCCTTCCATGATGGCGACGCACGAGTTCGTGGTGCCGAGGTCAATACCGATGATCTTTCCCATTTTTCCTAATCTCCAGAAATGCTTGTTTGCTGCGCAAAACCCCGCGTTTTGGGGCGGTTTCGCGCGCCAGAATTCAACTCTGTTCCCGAAATGCGTCCGTCCGATCCGTTTTCAAGACCCGACGAGCGATGCGGATATTAAATTTTTTCAATCGCTGCCGGCTAGCGGATCGCCACCTGTCGCGGCGATTTTCGCGCGTGCCGCCGACACCGCTGCCTGGAACTGCGCGAGGCCATGCCAGCCCGTCGCGCGGCCCAGCCGCTTGCCGCGGTGGAAAAAGAACCACGTCGGCACGCCGTGCAGCCCGAAGCGGCGGCCCAGCTGGTGGTGTTCGTACACGTTGCAATGGAACCACTTCAAGTCCAGCGCGCGGATCGCGTCGGGCTGGGCGAGCATCGCCTTCTTCGCGATCTCGCAGTTGAAGCAGTCGACGCCCCAGAAGAACACCACCGCGAGCGCATCGCCCGCGCCGTCGATCGCCGCGTCGAACGCGCCGGCGTCCAGTGCCCGCATGTCGAACGCGTCGAACGCGGCCGGATCGACGCCGGCAGGCAGCATCGCGACGGCCTTACTTCGGCTGCGCGACGGTGACGAGCGCCGGACGCAGCACGCGGTCGGCGATCGTGTAGCCCTTTTGCAGCACCGTGACGACGGTGTTCGGCTCCTGCTCGGCCGGCACCATCGAAATCGCCTGGTGCTGGTGCGGATCGAACTTCTCGCCGACCGGGTTGATCGCGACGACGCGGCCCTTCTCGAGCGCGCTCGTCAGCTGGCGCAGCGTCAGTTCGACGCCTTCGCGCACCTTCGCGATGTCGCCGGACGTATCGTTGACGGCCGCTTCCAGGCTGTCCAGCACGGGCAGCAGGTGCTCCGCGAAGCTCTCGATCGCGAACTTGTGCGCCTTCGAGACGTCGTCCTGCGCGCGGCGGCGGACGTTCTCGGTTTCGGCCTTCGCCCGCAGGTAGCTCTCCTGCAGCTCGGCGACCTTGGCTTGAGCCTCCGCGAGCGCCGCGTCGGCTGCTTCAGCGGCGGGGGCAGCGCCTTGCGCCGCCTGCTTCTCGCTGCCGATATCTTCGGCCGATTGGGGTGCCGGGTTCTCTTGCGTGTTTTCCATGTCGCTGAAAGTCGATTAGAGGTTAAAGCCAAATCGGCAACCGCCGGACCGTATATCCGGCGGCACCGCACATTGCTGGTGCAAATAAGGGTGATTACGACGATTTCAAGGGGGTGATTCGCCGGCATTCTCCAATGCGGCGAAACAACCGCGCGTCACGCCGGGGCATCGCCCGCATAGTCCGCCAGATCAGGCGAAACGGGCTGTAACAACGCTTACCTGGCGGGTACTAGCTTGGCACAGGCCCACTGCATTACACTGCACTCAAGCGTAGGAAAAGCGTGTTTACCCCTAGCTGACCGCCGCCTGACATTCACCTGGCGCCGCTTTCACCCGTCTTCTCGAGGGGAGTACCGTGAAACTGACCTTTGCGATATCGGTGGTCGCGCTGGTACTCATTGCCGGCACCACCACCATCTGCCTGTCGGGAGCCGTTACCGACCGCACGACCGAATACGGGAGCGCGCGGGCGACGTTCGACCAGATGTTCAGCTCCCACCAGAAAATCTGTCGATGATGCGCCGGTCGCGCTTCGTCGGCCGGCCGTGCAATTCGGCTGCCGGCTCGCGATACGTGCGACGCCGCTCCAGTTCGGCGAGCCGCGCGGCCCGCCCCGCTTCCGTTTCCTCGTAAAGCGTCTGCGCGACGCTCGCCGGCCCGCGCACGTCGCACACACCAAGCACGGCAATGTGCCAGACGATGCCGTCGATCGCAATCTCGACTTCGTCGCCCACGCGTACTTCCTTCGCCGGCTTGACTGCCGCGCCGCCGATCTTCACGTGCCCCTTGTCGACCGCATCGGTCGCGAGCGAGCGCGTCTTGAAGAACCGCGCCGCCCACAGCCATTTGTCGATGCGCAGCTTCGCGCCCGGTTCGGTCGAGATCTTGTAATTCATCGCGCTTAACCCACCATTTCGGGCTGCGCGGCCTTGACCGGCCAGCCCTGCAGATTCTCGGCGACGATCTCGCCGAGCGCACCGATCCACGCGGGCGCGCCGTTCAGGCAGGGAATCCGGTGGAACGCCTTGCCGCCGCCGGCGAGGAATTCGTCGCGCACCTCCATGCCGATCTCCTCGATCGTCTCCAGGCAATCGGCCGTGAAACCGGGACAGAACACGTCGGCCCGCCGCACGCCGGCCTCGCCGAACTCGCGCAGCGTCGGCGCGGTGTAAGGCTGGAGCCATTCGGCCTTGCCGAACCGCGACTGAAAGGTGATGCGGCATTCGGTCGTCGACAGCCCGAGCGCGGCCATCAGCAGCGCCCCTGTCTGCTGGCACTGGTCGTGGTAGGGATCGCCGAGGTCGAGCGTGCGCTTCGGCACGCCGTGAAAGCTCAGCACGAGCTTGTCGCCGGCCGCGAAGTCGGGCCGGCCGTGCTGCGCCCAATACTGGCGCACCTGCTCGGCCAACGCATGGATATAGGCCGGATGGTCGGCGTAGTGCCGCACCGTGCGCACCTCCGGCTGGTTGCGCATGCGCGCGAGCGCGTTGAATGCGGCGTCGAAGGCCGTGGCCGTGGTCGACGCCGAGTATTGCGGATACATCGGCATCAGCAGCACGCGCTCGACGCCCGCACGCTTGAACTGCGCGAGCGCGTGCGAAATGTTCGGGCTGCCGTAGCGCATCGCGTAGTCGACCTGCACCTGATAGCCGTTCGACGCGAGCAGGTGCCGCACGGCATCGGTCTGGCGCTCGGTGTACACGCGCAGCGGCGAGCCCTCGGGCATCCAGACGGCCGCGTATTTCTTCGCGGACGCGCGGCCGCGCAGCGGCAGGATCAACGTGCGCAGCAGCACCTGCCAGACGGCCTGCGGAATCTCGACGACCCGTGGATCCGACAGGAATTCGGCCAGGTAGCGCCGCACCGCGTGCGGTGTCGGGGCGTCGGGTGTGCCGAGATTGATCAGCAGCACACCGATGCGATGGGCAGCCGCGGTGCTCGAGGACGGCTCAAGATCGAAACGCATGGGCAATAACGTGCTCGGGGCACGGAACCGGACGGCTCTCAATTATAGCCGGCCGCCCCGCGCCGGTCGGCCAGGGCCTGCTCCCGCTCATGACGAGCTTGCGCCGGCCGCCGGAAGGGCCAAGCGCAACGCGCATGACACCGCGATCGACGCTTCTGGCGGCCAGCCCCACGAAAGATTGATTTCAATCAGGGGAGCGAGAGTTGCCGGCCGCATTGCGGCGTCGCGCGTCGCTTGTTTGGCTCGGCCAGAAGGTGCCCTTGCTTCTTGCACTGCGACCGGCAACGCTCGTTCGCAAGTGCGTCACGAGCGGAAACAGGCCCCGTCTTTCGGCCGACTGCCGGCACGCGCGGTGCCGCGGCAAGATGACGGGGCGGGATCGGGCCGGCGACGGCAGGCTACTGCTGGCTCAGCGTGAGCGACAGCAGGCGCGCGGTGATGTCGACGATCGGTATCACGCGGTTGTACGCCATGCGGGTCGGGCCGATCACGCCGAGCGTGCCGACGATCTGCCCGTTCACCTCGTAAGGCGCGGTGACGACGCTCATTTCCTCGATCGGCACGAGCGTCGATTCGCCGCCAATGAAGATCTGCACGCCCTGGGCGTGGCTCGACACGTCGAGCAGTTGCAGGAGGCCCGTCTTTTGGTCGAACACGTCAAACAGCTTGCGCAGCCGCGCCATGTCGGACGAGAGATCCGCCACTTCGAGCAGGTTGCGCTCGCCGGAAATCAGCACGGTGTCCTCGGTGTCGGGCACCTCGGTGCTGGCCGTCACGGCCGCATGCATCAGCGCGGTCATGTCGCCGCGCAGCTGGTCGATCTCGTCGCGCAGGCGGCGGCGCACCTCGTCGAACGACAGTCCGGCGAAATGCGCATTGATGTAGTTGGACGCCTCGGTCAGTTGCGACGGCGAGTAATCGCGCGGCGTCGCGAGCATCCGGTTCTGCACGTCGCCCTCGGGCGTGACGATGATCAGCAGGATGCGCTTGTCCGACAGGCGCATGAACTCGATCTGCTTGAACACGTGGCTGCGGCGCGGCGTCAGCACGACGCCCGCGAACTGCGACAGGTTCGACAGCACGCTCGCGGCGGCCGCCACGACCCGCTGCTGCGGCTCGCCGGCCTGCAACGTGTTCTGCACCTGCCGCGCGACGGCTTCGGCGTCGATCGGCACCTCGACCGTCAGCATGGTGTCGACGAACAGCCGGTAGCCGCGCGGCGTCGGCACGCGGCCGGCCGACGTGTGCGGGCTCGACACGAGGCCGAGCTCCTCCAGGTCGGACATCACGTTGCGGATCGTCGCCGGGCTCAGCTCGAGCCCGGAGTAACGGGACAACGTGCGCGATCCGACTGGCTGACCGTCGGCGATATACCGTTCGATCAGGGTTTTCAGGAGGGTTCGTGCGCGAGGATCTAGCATGGTGGAAAATTTTAGCGCAACCGCGTGACCGCGGCGAGTGGCGTCGGCTACCGTTGCGCGGGTCGGCCCGATCCGGCCCCGCCCGTGCACAGCCGGTTCTTTTCGTCAACGAGCTATGGTGTAATGCCGGCATGAAAACCGGTAATCAGTTCAACACTGTCGCGCTCGTCGGCCGGAGCAACACGCCCAACATCGCCGAGCCGCTCGCCACGCTGGCCGCCTGCGTCGCCAAGCAGGGCTTCGAGGTCGTCTTCGAAGCCGAGACCGCGCGCGAGATCGGCATCACCGGCTACCCGGCGCTGACCCCGGCCGAAATCGGGGCGCGTGCCGACGTGGCGGTCGTGCTGGGCGGCGACGGGACGATGCTCGGCATCGGCCGCCAGCTCGCGCCGTACAAAACACCGCTGATCGGGATCAACCACGGGCGGCTCGGCTTCATCACCGATATCGCGGCAGCCGACATGCAGGCGCTCGTCCCGGTGATCCTGTCGGGCAAGTTCGAACGCGAGGAGCGCGCGCTGCTCGAGGCCCGGATCATGCGCGACGGCGAACCGATCTACCATGCGATCGCCTTCAACGACGTCGTCGTGAACCGCAGCGGCTTCTCCGGGATGGTCGAGCTGCGCGCGTCGGTCGACGGCCGGTACATGTACAACCAGCGTTCGGACGGCCTGATCGTCGCCACGCCGACCGGCTCGACCGCTTACGCGCTGTCGTCGGCCGGCCCGATCCTCCATCCGCAGCTGGCGGGTATCGTGCTCGTGCCGATCGCGCCGCACGCGCTGTCGAACCGGCCGATCGTGCTGCCCGACGATTCGAAAATCGCGATCCAGATCGTCGGCGGGCGCGACGTCAACGTGAACTTCGACATGCAGTCGTTCACCGCGCTCGAACTGAACGACACGATCGAGGTGCGCCGCTCGAAGCACACGGTGCCGTTCCTGCACCCGATCGGCTACAGCTACTACGCGACACTGCGCAAGAAGCTGCACTGGAACGAACACGCCTCGAACGAAGACGACAACGCGTCCTGACGCCGCTCCGCCCGACACCATGCTCCGCCACCTCTCGATCCGCGACTTCGTCATCGTCGCCGCGCTCGATCTCGAATTCGACAGCGGCTTTTCCGTCTTTTCCGGCGAAACCGGCGCCGGGAAATCGATCCTGATCGACGCCCTTGCCCTTGCGCTCGGCGAACGCGCCGACGCAAGCGTCGTGCGCACCGGTTGCGGCCGCGCCGACATCACCGCCGAATTCACGCCGCACGACCGCGTCGCGCGCTGGCTCGACGAACACGCGTTCGACACCGAGGACACCGTGATGCTGCGCCGCGTGATCGATGCGAACGGCCGGTCGCGCGCATTCATCAACGGCACCAGCGCGACGCTCGCGCAGCTGCGCGAGCTCGGCGAAATGCTCGTCGACATCCACGGCCAGCATGCGCACCAGTTACTCATGCGGCCCGACGCGCAGCGCGAGCTGTTCGATACGCACGCGGGGCTCGTTGCCGACGCCGCGAACGTCGCACGCGCATGGCGCGTGTGGCGTGACGCGACGCAGGCGATCGAGGCGGCAAAAGCGCACGAGCGCGAGTTGCAGCTCGAACGCGAAAAGCTCGCCTGGCAGCTCGCCGAGCTCGACAAGCTCGCCCCTCAGCCCGGCGAATGGGACGAAGTCAGCAGCGAGCACAAGCGCCTGTCGCATTCGGCGAACCTGATCGAAGGCGTGCGCGGTGCGCTCAACGCGCTGTCCGAGTCCGACGACGCGATGCTCGCGCAGCTCGGCGCGATCGTGTCGAAGCTGCGCAGCCTCGCCGACTACGACACCACGCTCGGCGACGCGCTCGCGTCGCTTGAACCGGCCGAGATCCAGCTGCAGGAAGCGGTCTACTCGCTGTCGCACTATGCACAGCGCATCGATCTCGATCCCGAACGGCTCGCGCAGGTCGAAACGCGCCTCGATGCGCTGCACTCGACCGCCCGCAAGTTCCGCTTGCCGCCCGACACGCTGCACGAAGAACACGCGGCACGCCGCGCGCAGCTCGCCGCACTCGATGCGGCCGCCGATCTCGGCGCGCTCGAGGCGGTGCAGGCCAAGGCGCGGGAAGCCTATCTCGCCGACGCCAAACAGCTGTCCAAGGCCCGCGCACAGGCCGCCAAGGCGCTCGGCACGGCCGTCACGGCCGGCATGCAGGAGTTGTCGATGGCGGGCGGGAGCTTCGAAGTCGCGCTCGTGCCGCTCGCCGACGGCGGCCCGCACGGGCTCGAACAGGTCGAATTCCGGGTCGCCGGGCACTCTGGCGTGCCGCTGCGGCCGCTCGCGAAGGTTGCGTCGGGCGGCGAGCTCGCACGCATCAGCCTCGCGCTCGCCGTGATCGCCAGCGCGGCAAGCCCGACGCCGACGCTGATCTTCGACGAAGTCGATACGGGGATCGGCGGCGGCGTCGCCGAAGTGGTCGGCCGCCTGCTGCACCAGCTCGGGCGCGATCGCCAGGTACTGTGCGTGACGCACCTGCCGCAGGTCGCCGCGCGCGGCGACCATCACTTCCAGGTCACAAAAGGCGCCGACGACCGCGGCGGCACGGTGTCGACCGTGGTCGCGCTCGACCGCGCCAACCGGATCGAGGAAGTCGCGCGGATGCTCGGCGGGCTCGAGATCACGGCCACGACGCGCAAGCACGCGAAGGAAATGCTGGCCGCCTGACGCCGGCCACCCGTTAGCCGTTCATCGAATGCACAAAGACCGGCGCGCGCGCCGGTCTTTTTTGGGCACGGCGGCGCGATCGCTCCTCCTGCCGCACCGCATCGAACGGTCGTTTCAACTATCCGTTTCAACCGCCCCGAACACGCGCGTCCACAGCGCCGTCACGGCCGCCCGCTCGTCGGCCACCACGGCCGGATCGACCCGCGCCTTCTCCATCCCGTCGAGCCGCAGCTTGTGCTGCAGCTTCCGGTACTTCCGGTACGCCGCCCCGACCCGCTCGGCCTCGTCCTCGCCCATCAGCCCGAAGCGCGCGACCTCGCGCAGCAGCGCGATGTTGCCCGTGTTGCGGATCAGCTCGGCGTCGCTCGACGCGTGCAGCAGCACCCAGTACTGGACGATGAACTCGATGTCGACCATTCCGCCGCGATCGTGCTTCAGGTCGAACAGCTCGGTCTGGTTCGGGTGGCCGGCAAACACCTTGCCGCGCATGTCGACGATTTCCTTCGCGAGCACGCCGCCGTCGCGCGGCGTGGTCAGCACCTGCTGGCGGATCGCCTCGAAATCCGCGCCGATCTGCGCGTCGCCCGCGCTATAGCGGGCACGCGTCAGCGCCTGATGCTCCCAGACCCACGCGGTATTCGCGGCGTCGCCCTCGCGCAGCTGGTAGCGGCGGAACGCGTCGAGATCGGTGACCAGCAGCCCGGCCTCGCCGTTCGGCCGCAGCCGCAGGTCGATGTCGAACAGCGCGCCCGCCCCGGTCGCCGTGGTAAGCCATGTGATCAGGCGCCGCGTGAAGGTCGTGTAGACGTCCGCCGAGCGCTCGTCGGGGTCGTCGTACAGGAAGATCAGGTCGAGATCCGACGCGTAGCCGAGCTCCTTGCCGCCCAGCTTGCCGTACGCGATCACCGCGAACTTCGGCACGTCGCGATGGCGCTTCGCGAGCTGCGACCAGACGACTTCGATCGTCACGTCGAGCACCGCGTCGGCCAGTTCGGACAGCCGGTCGCTCACATGCTCGACCGACAGCTGCCCGGCGAGATCGATCAGCAGGATCCGGAATACCTCCGCGTGCTGTGCGTGCCGCAGCAGGTCCATCTGCTGCTCGGGGCCGTCGGCCGCGGCGAGGCGCGCGCGCAGCGCGTCCTTGAACGCAGGCCAGTCGAACGGGCTCGCGATCGCCTCGTCGTCGAGCAGTTCGTCGAGCAGCTGCGGATGGCGGATCAGGTAGCCGCCGCCCCAGCGCGTCGCACCGAGCACCGACAGCACGCGGTCGAGCGCGGCCGGATATTCGGTCAGCAACGCGAGATAGACACCGCGCCGGCTGACCGTCTCGAGCAGGTCGAACAGGCGGATGATGGTTTCGTCGCGGCGCGCGGCGTCGATCCGCGGCGCGGCCTCCAGCGCGCGCTGCGCGACGCGGTCGAAGCGATGCCGGCTCTTTTCCGGCAGGCCCGTGTAGCGCGACGACTGCCAGACCGCGCGCAGCCGGGCGAGCACCGTCGCCGGATCGGCGAAGCCGAGGCCGTCGAGACGGGCCGCGAGCGCATCGTCCTCGCCGTCGTCGGCGAGCGCACTGCTCCAGATCCACGCGGCGGCCGTTTCTTCGCCCGCGCCGCAGGGCGCGCCGTTCACCTTGTCGGCGAAGATCTGGTCGAACTGCGCCTCGACGAAGTTCCGGTGCTCGTCCAACACCGTCATCAGCGCTGCGTAGTCGGCAAAGCCCAGCGACGCGGCCAGCGCAGCGCGTTCGTCCGGCTCGACCGGCATCGCGTGCGTCTGCGCGTCGTTGCGGTACTGCAGCCGGTGCTCGAGCGTGCGCAGGAAATTGTAGGCATCCGTCAGGCGCGCGCGCACGTCCTCGCCGATCAGCCCGCGCGCCTGCGCATGGCGCAGCACCGCGAGCGTCGGCCGCACGCGGAATTCCGCATCCTGCCCGCCACGGATCAACTGGAACACCTGCGCACTGAACTCGATCTCGCGGATCCCGCCGCGCCCAAGCTTGATGTCGTCGGCCTTGTCGGGCCGCATCGACGCGCGACGCGCGGCTTCCTGCCGGATCTGCTGGTGCAGCGAGCGAATCGCGCCGATCACGCCGAAGTCGAGGTAGCGGCGGTACACGAACGGCTTGACGATCGACTCGAGCTGCGACTCCAGCCGCCGCGCCGCGTCGCTGTCGCCTTCCGACACGAGCCGCCCCTTGATCCACGCATAGCGCTCCCACTCGCGGCCCTGCACGTAGAAATACTCCTCGAGCATGCCGAGGCTGCAGACGAGCGGCCCCGAATCGCCGTTCGGACGCAGCCGCATGTCGACCCGAAATACGTAGCCGTCGGCGGTGACTTCCGACAACACGCCGATCAGCCTCCGGCCGAGCCGCGTGAAGTATTCCTGCGTGGGCAGCGGCGAACGCGCGCCGCCGGTCGTCTCGCCGTCGTCCTCGTAGACGAAGATCAGGTCGATGTCCGACGACACGTTCAGCTCCCGGCCGCCGAGCTTGCCCATCCCGACCACGCCGAGCACGACGCGCTGACCGTCGGCGCCGCGCGGCTCGCCGTACAGCGCCTCGAGTTCGGCCGACAGCAGCGCGAGCGAGCGCTGCACGGCCACTTCCGCGAGATCGGTCATCGCGCCCGTCACTTCGGCGACGTCCGCCAGCCCGCGCAGGTCGCGTTCCGCGACCGCGCCGAACGCCTCGGCCCGCAGTTGCCGCAGCGCGCGCTTCAGTTGCTCCTCGGTCGGCGCGGCCGTGCCGGCCTGAGTCGCCAGCAGTTCGGTGAGGCGCGCGTCGAGCTGCGCGCGGCCGAGCGGCGCGGCAGCCCATGCGGCGACCTGGTCGGCGAGCACGGGTCGCGCGGCGGCCGCGCGGGCCAGGTAACGGGAATAGGACGTGCAGATCAGGGCGGAAGCGACGGTCATCGAGAAGCAGGCCTGGCGGAAAGGCCGGCCGGCACGGGACACGCATGCGCGCCCCGCTCCCGATCGGCCCCATGGACTCGGCGCGGCGTCGCGGGGCGCGTGCGCCCGTCGCGAAACCGCGCGCCGGAAAGCCCGTGCCGCGCTGCCGCAACGGCCGCCGGCACGAACCCGTGTGATACATTTCAACGTCAGTCTGCAAAACTACCATATCGCCGCCCGTCCGCCGCATGTCCGACCGTCAGGAATCCGCCGTAGCTGCGCCCGAAGCGGGACCTCCGAAGCACGATCATCCGGTCCTGCGTCGCGTGTTCAGGGTGACGCTGGCAGTCGGGATCGGCACCTACTTCGTCGCGTCCGGTGCGTTCCTCGGGCTGCGCTACGTCCTGCTGCCGCGCATCGACGAATTCCGCCCGCGCATCGAGCGCGCGGTGTCCGACAAGCTCCACGCGCAGCTTTCGATCGGCAAGCTTTCCCCGAACTGGTCCGGCATGCAGCCGGGCGTCGAACTCACGAACCTGACGATCCGCGGCCGTGACGGCAAGGTCGCGCTGTCGGTGCCGCATGCGACGGCCGCGCTATCCTGGATGTCGCTGCTGCGGCTGTCGCCCGCGCTGTCGAGCCTGATCGTCGACCAGCCCGACCTGGTTGTCGCGCGTGCGGCCGACGGCTCGCTCAGCATCGCGGGCGTCGGCGTGGCGACCACCCATGGCGGCAACGACACGTTCGGCACGTGGCTGCTGAAGCAGGAGGCGATCGTGCTGCGCGGCGGCACGCTGCGCTGGCGCGACGCGCAGCATGACGCGCCGGAGCTCGTGCTGTCGGGCATCCGGCTCGCGGTGCTCAACGACGGCCGCGTGCACAAGGCCGCGCTGCAGGCGCCCGCGAACGGCACGCTGCTGCTCGGCCCGCTCGATTTCCGCGCGCGCTTCAAGCACAAGCCGCTCGCCCCGGTCGGCAAGCCGTCGAACTGGACGGGCGACGCGTACCTGTCGACCGGCCCGGTCGACCTGCAGACGCTGGCGCGCTACCTCGACATGCCGCTCACGATCCACGCGGGCCGGATCGACAACGCGATCTGGGCCACCTTCGGCGACGGCCATCTGCATTCGGCGGGCGGCGACCTGCAGGGCGCGGACGTCGCGCTGCGCGTGCGCCCGACGCAGCCGCGACTCGACGTGCCGACGGTCGGCTTCGGCTGGGACATGCAACTCGACGCCGGCCACGACTACACGCTGCACCTGACGCGCTTCAACGCGGAGCTCGGCCAGCCGCCGCTGCCGGACGGCACGCCGCTCGCCCGCTCGCTGGCACTGTCGACGCTGACGGCCCGCTACCGCGTGCCGACCGCGAGCCAGGGGCAGCTGTTGAGCGTCGTCGGCGACCGCGTCGATCTCGGCATCCTCAGCGAGTTCATTCGCGGGCTGCCGCTGCCGGCGCGCCTGCGCAACGAACTGATCAAGATCGACCCGCGCGGGATGGTGTCGAATTATCAGATCGAGGTCGAACGCGCGAAGCCGGCGCGAGCCGACCTTGCCGACGAGGAGCGGCGCATGGGCGCCGCGCCGATCGTCCGCTACCGTTTCCTCGGCGATCTCCAGGGCATCAGCTTCGCCGCGCAGGAGCCGCCGCCGGGCCTGTCGCCACGCGGCCACCCGCGCGCCGGCTGGCCGGGCGTCGAAAACCTGTGGGGCCGCGTCGATGCGAACGAGACGGGCGGCAGCGCGCACTTCGACACGGTCAACGCGGCCGTCACGGTTCCCGGTGAATTCGACGAGCCGCGCCTGACGTTCGACCGGTTGCGCGGCAACGCCAAGTGGGTGATCACGCCCGCGGCCGGCGACAAGCACGCGCGCGTCGACGTGACGCTGCCCGACCTGCTCGTCTCGAACCCCGATGCCGAAATCGCGGTGTCCGGCTCGTACACGAACCCCGGCCACGGCCGCGGCTCGCTCGACCTGCGCGCCGATTTCGCCCGCGTGTCGGTGGCACGCATTCCGCGCTACCTGCCGACCGGGATGTCCGAACACCTGCGCGACTATCTCGGCCACGCGCTGCAGGACGGCCAGGTGACCAAGGGCGCATCGATCGTCGCCCGTGGCCCGCTCGAGAAATTCCCGTTCGAGCACGAGCCGGACGCCGGCGTGTTCCACATCGTCGCGCCGTTCACCGGCGGCCGCTTCGAACCGACGCCGTACCCGCCGCGCAAGCTCGCGAACGGCACGCCGAGCGTCTGGCCGGCACTCGACGGGATCGACGGCGTGTTCGAGCTCGCGCAGAACAAGCTGCGCTTCGACATCGACCGCGCACACTACAAGCGCGTCGCGCTGACGAAAGTCGCCGGCCGCATCGACGACCTGGGCAACCCGACCCACTCGCCGCTCGTCATCGACGGCCATGCGCAGGGCCCGCTGGCCGACCTGATCGACTACGCGGACAACAGCTCGCTCGGCACGATGAGCGGGCATATCGGCCAGCGGATCGATGCGCAGGGACCCGCGTCGCTCGCGCTCAAGATCACGATTCCGCAGCACGTCGCGCATCCGCACACGCACGTCGAAGGCGCGCTCGCGTTCGGCGGCAACACGCTGACGACCAGCGGCGTGCCGCCGCTGTCCGCGCTGCGCGGCAGTGTCCGGTTCACCGAGGCCGGCGCATCGCTGCACGACCTGTCGGGACGCTTCCTCGGCGGCCCGGTGCGCGCGAACGGCAACTTCCAGTCGCACGGGCCCTACACGGTGGACGTCGACGGCCGGCTCGCGCTCGACGCGGCGCGCGGCCTGAACCTGCACGGCCCGGCCGCCGCGCTGCTCGAGCACGTGGTGGGCGACGCACCGTACAAGGTCGCCGTGCGCGGCGCGCCGGGCCGCCTGCCCGACGTCAGCGCGCATTCCGACCTGACCGGCGTCGCGCTGAATTTCCCCGCGCCGTTCGCCAAGGCGGCCGGTACGCCGATGCCGTTCAGCTTCACGCTGCAGCCGGCGCCGCAGGCGGACGGCAAGCGCCTCGAACATGCCGACCTGACGCTCGGCCCCGTGTCCGCGACCTATCTGCTCGACGCGACGCGCGGCCAGCCGCTGCGCGCGGTGCGCGGCGCGATGGGCATCCACCGGATGCCCGACATGCCTCAGGACGGCGTGAGCGCGGCCGTCGACGTCAACGAACTGGACGCCGATGCGTGGCTCGCGCTGGCCCGTACGCTGAAGTCCGACACGCCGCGCGCGCAGGCGCCGCAGGCCGCGCCGCGCGTCGATTTCGCGAGCTTCGCTCCGAAGCGCTTCGCGTTCCATTTCGGCACGCTGAAGCTGCTCAAGCGCAACTGGGAAAACGTGATCGTCGGCGCGTCGCACGTCGACGAGCTGTGGCAGGCAAACATCGCGTCGAACCAGGTGTCGGGCTACCTGTCGTGGGCGCCGGGCGGCGGCCACAACGGCGCGGGCGTGCTGAACGCGCGGCTCGCGAAGCTCGTGGTGCCCGACAGCGCGCAGCACGATCTCGTCGGCCGCGCGATGAACCTGCCGACGCCGACCGACCGCCCGATGCCGTCGATCGACCTGATCGTCGACCAGGTCGTCGCGCGCGACCACGACATCGGCCGCCTGGTCGTCAACGCGCGCAATATCGACGAAGCCGGCACACCGGTCTGGCAGCTCGACAAGCTGGAGCTGTCCAACCCGGACGCGAAGCTGACGGCAACCGGCAACTGGCGCACGTCGCGCCGCGCGCTCGCCCGCGGCGCCGACGAGAACGACGCGCCGCGCCGCACCGTGTTCGACTTCAAGCTCGACATCGGCAACGCGGGCGCGCTGCTCGACCGCGTCGGCCTGCCGCGCACGCTTGCGGACGGCCATGGCTCGGTGACCGGCAAGGTCGGCTGGCGCGGCGGCCCGACCGCGCTCGACTTCCCGTCGCTCGGCGGCCAGATCGCGCTCGATCTCGAACACGGCCAGATCCTGAAGGTCGATCCGGGCGCGGCGAAGCTGCTCGGCGTGCTGAGCCTGCAGAGCCTCGCCCGTTTCCTGACGCTGAATTTCCGCGACGTGATCGGCAAGGGGCTGCCGTTCGACAAGATCACCGGCACCGGCCAGATCTCGAACGGGATCGCCCGCACCGACGACTTCTCGATGATGACGGGGCCCGCGAACGTCACCGTGCGCGGTGCGGTCGATCTCGGTACCGAGACGCAGGACCTGCACGCGCACGTCGCGCCGAAAATCAGCGCGGGCGCGGCGGCAATCGGGGCGGCCATCATCAACCCGCTGCTCGGCGTCGGCGTGCTGGCCGCGAACTACGCGCTGTCGGAGACGCTGTCGCGCGCGTTCGCGCTCGACTACGCAATCACCGGCTCGTGGGCGCACCCGCACATCGAGCGGGTGCGGGGCGATCAGGGTAAGATGAATCACGGTCCGGCCGATGCGGCAAGCCATTGAGCCGCACGCCGAGCCGCGCACGGTGCCGGGCCGCACCCCATTTATGACGCAACCGATCCCGCGATGACCGACCACACCCGTTCCGCCACGCCCTTCCAGGTCGCCGCGCTGCAGATGGTGAGCACGCCGGACGTCGCGCGCAATCTCGCCGAAGCCCGCCGCCTGATCGCGGAGGCCGCCGGCGAAGGCGCGCAGCTCGTGCTGCTGCCCGAGTATTTCTGCTTCATGGGCCACCGCGACACCGACAAGCTCGCGCTCGCCGAACCCTACCGCGACGGCCCGATCCAGCGCTTCCTCGCGGACGCCGCGCGCCGCCACGGCATCTGGGTGATCGGCGGCACGCTGCCGCTGAAGGCGCCCGAGCCCGATCGCGTGCTCAACACGACGCTCGTGTTCGATCCGTCCGGCAACGAAGCCGCCCGCTACGACAAGATCCACCTGTTCAACTTCGAGAAAGGCGACGAGTCGTTCGACGAGGCGCGCACGATCCGCGCGGGCGATACGGTCGTCTCGTTCGACGCGCCGTTCGGGCGGGTCGGCCTGTCGGTCTGTTACGATCTCCGCTTTCCGGAGCTGTATCGCAGGATGGGCGACTGCGCGTTGATCGTCGTACCGTCGGCGTTTACGTATACGACGGGCCGCGCGCACTGGGAAACGCTGCTGCGCGCGCGGGCCGTCGAGAACCAGTGCTACGTGCTCGCGGCCGCGCAAGGCGGCAAGCACGAGAACGGCCGGCGCACCTGGGGCCACAGCATGCTGATCGACCCGTGGGGCGAGATCGTCGCGGTCCGCGACGTGGGCGCCAGCGTCGTGCTCGGCGCGATCGATCCGCAACGCATCGCCGACGTGCGCCAGAGCCTGCCCGCGTGGCGGCACCGCGTGCTGACCTGAATCCGCCGCGCCGCTTGAAACGCCGCGCGGCCAACCCATCTGCCCAGAAGCACCCGACAACTTTTTGAGAAACCCCGATATCCGCATGAACATCATCGAACCCGGCATCCGCAACCTCGCGCTGGCGAAGGACATCCTGCTCACGCCGTACGGCCTCGACGAAAGCCTGCTCACGCGCACGATCGCCGACATCTTCACGCATCGCGTCGACTACGCGGACCTGTACTTCCAGGCGACCCGCAGCGAAGCGTGGAGCCTCGAGGAAGGCATCGTCAAATCGGGCAGCTTCAGCATCGACCAGGGCGTCGGTGTGCGCGCGGTCGCGGGCGACCGCACCGCGTTCGCGTATTCCGACGACCTGTCGCCGGAAGCCATCGCGCAAGCCGCCGCAGCGACCAAGGCAATCGCGGCGGCCGGCGGCGGCCGCCAGAAGATCAAGGCGGCAACGTCGCTGAAGGGCATCTCGGGCCGCGACCTGTACCTGCCGTCCGATCCGCTCGCGTCGCTCGACGCGACGGCCAAGGTCAAGCTGCTCGAGCGCATCGAGCAGATGGCGCGCGGCCGCGACCCGCGCATCACGCAGGTGATGGCAGGCCTCGCCGGCGAATACGACGTCGTGCTGGTCGCGCGCAGCGACGGCGCACTCGCGGCCGACATCCGCCCGCTCGTGCGCGTATCGGTCACGGTGATCGCCGAGCAGAACGGCCGCCGCGAGATCGGCTCCGGCGGCGGCGGCGGCCGCTTCGACTACGGCTACTTCACCGACGAAGTGCTGTCGCGCTACGTCGACGACGCCGTGCATGCGGCGCTCGTGAACCTCGACGCCCGCCCCGCGCCGGCCGGCGCGATGACGGTCGTGCTCGGGCCGGGCTGGCCGGGCGTGCTGCTGCACGAGGCGATCGGCCACGGCCTCGAAGGCGACTTCAACCGCAAGGGCTCGTCGGCATTTGCCGGCCGGATCGGCGAGCGGGTCGCCGCGAAGGGCGTGACCGTCGTCGACGACGGCACGCTGCCGAACCGCCGCGGCTCGCTGAACATCGACGACGAAGGCAACCCGACGCAGTGCACGACGCTGATCGAGGACGGCATCCTGAAGGGCTACATCCAGGACACGCTGAACGCTCGCCTGATGAAGATGCCGGTCACGGGCAACGCGCGCCGCGAGTCGTACGCGGCGCTGCCGATGCCGCGCATGACAAACACGTACATGCTGAACGGCGACAAGGATCCGCAGGAAATCATCGCGTCAGTGAAGAACGGCCTGTACGCGGTGAACTTCGGCGGCGGCCAGGTCGACATCACGAACGGCAAGTTCGTGTTCTCGGCGTCGGAGGCGTACATGATCGAGAACGGCAAGATCACCTACCCGGTGAAGGGCGCGACGCTGATCGGCAGCGGCCCCGAATCGCTGAAGGACGTGAGCATGATCGGCAACGACATGTCGCTCGACTCGGGTGTCGGCGTGTGCGGCAAGGAAGGCCAGAGCGTGCCGGTCGGCGTCGGCCAGCCGACCCTGCGGATCGACCGGATGACGGTCGGCGGCACGGCATAACCGCATCGCGGCGCAGACATTCCGCGCATTTTGAAGAAAGCGCGCGGAATGTCCGCATTTTTGACGTTTCCCGGTTGCCAGCCGCCCGGCGACGGGGTATAAATTCCGAATCAACTTTTTTGACGAACCGAATCTCCGTCATGTCCGCCAAGTTTTATTTTTACTTTTTTTGGTATCTCAGACCGCTGGCGGATCGAGAGGGTTGATGGCGCGTAGAGCGCAACCGAAATTCCCGAAAAAACCGCCGGCGAACCCGGCGGTTTTTTTTCGCCCTTCGCCACCCGGTCGCCGCCGCAGCGGTCCCGCAGCCCCGACCGACACCACTGAATCGCTTGAATTGATGAATCTGCCGCACGCGCACTCGCACTGACCGAACGGCGCCCGGAACCAAGGAGAAACAGCATGCCCCCGCACAACACCGACGACGTCCGCATTCGCGAACTCAAGGAACTGACGCCGCCCGCCCACCTGATCCGCGAATTCGCGTGCTCCGAAGCCGCGTCCGAGCTGATCTACAACTCGCGCCAGTCGATGCACCGCATCCTGCACGGGATGGACGACCGGTTGATCGTCGTGATCGGGCCGTGCTCGATCCATGACACGAAGGCGGCGATCGAGTACGCGGGCCGGCTGGTGAAGGAGCGCGAACGCTTCAAGGGCGAACTGGAAATCGTGATGCGCGTGTACTTCGAGAAGCCGCGCACGACGGTCGGCTGGAAGGGTCTCATCAACGATCCGCACCTCGACAACAGCTTCAAGATCAACGAAGGGCTGCGCACCGCGCGCGAGCTGCTGCTCCAGATCAACGAGATGGGGCTGCCGGCCGCGACCGAATACCTCGACATGATCAGCCCGCAGTACATCGCCGACCTGATCTCGTGGGGGGCGATCGGCGCGCGCACGACGGAATCGCAGGTTCACCGCGAACTCGCGTCGGGGCTGTCGTGCCCGGTCGGTTTCAAGAACGGCACCGACGGCAACGTGAAGATCGCGGTCGACGCGATCAAGGCCGCATCGCAGCCGCACCATTTCCTGTCGGTGACGAAGGGCGGGCATTCGGCGATCGTGTCGACGGCCGGCAACGAGGATTGCCACGTGATCCTGCGCGGCGGCAAGGCGCCGAACTACGACGCCGACAGCGTGAACGCCGCGTGCGCAGACATCGGCAAGGCCGGCCTCGCCGCGCGCCTGATGATCGACGCGAGCCACGCGAACAGCTCGAAAAAGCACGAGAACCAGATCCCGGTGTGCGCGGACATCGGCCGCCAGATCGCGGCGGGCGACGAGCGGATCGTCGGCGTGATGATCGAATCGCATCTCGTCGAGGGGCGCCAGGACCTGAAGGAAGGCTGCGAGCTGACCTACGGCCAGAGCATCACCGATGCGTGCATTGCGTGGGACGACAGCGTGAAAGTGCTCGAAGGGCTCGCGGAATCGGTCAAGGCGCGGCGCGTGGCGCGCGGCAGCGGCAACTGACCCCGCGGCGCCTGTCGGCGCAGGCACAAACGGAACAGCCCGGCTCATGCCGGGCTGTTCCGTTCCTGGGGAATCGGCGTCAACGCATCACTCGAGTGCGCCCGAGCCGAAGATTTCGGTATTCACGCGTTCCGGCGCGACGCCGAGCGCGACGAGCGCATCGCGTTGCGCCTTCATGAACGCGACCGGGCCGCAGATGTAATAGTCGGCATCCGGCACCCGCGCGAACTCCTTCACGCGTTCCGGCGTGAGGCGCCCTTCCAGGTCGTGGTCGATGCCGGCGCGATCGTTCGGACCGACCCGCTCGTACACCACCGTGCGCTTGACGTTCGCATGGTCGCGCGCCGTATCGTTCAGCCAGTCGCGGAACGCGTGCACCGCGCCCGAGCGGCAAGCGTGGACGAAGCGCACTTCGCGCTTGCTGCCCTCGGCGACCAGCGTCGATGCCATCGACATCATCGGCGTAATGCCGACGCCGCCGGAGATCAGCACCACCGGCGTCTCGACGCCGCGCTTCAGCGAGAATTCGCCCATCGGCGCGGTCGCCTCGACGATCGCGCCCTCCTCCACACCGTCATGCATCAGCGTCGACACCTTGCCGGCCGGAATGACTTCCGGCTGGCCGGCTTCACGCTTCACCGAGATGCGCAGCCACTTGCCGTGCGGCGCGTCGGACAGGCTGTACTGGCGCGGCTGGTCGACGCCGAGGTCGCCGACGAAGCGCTTCACCGTGACGTACTGCCCAGGCTCGAACGTCGGCGCCGCGCCGCCGTCGGTCGGCGCCAGGTAGAACGACGTGATCTCGTCGCTCTCGCGCACCTTGCGCTCGACCTTGAACGGACGGAAGCCGCTCCACGCGGCGCCCGCGTACAGGTCGGCCTCGACGCCGATCAGGATCCGCGCGAGCTGGCCGTACGCGACGCGCCACGCGTCGAGCGTGTCGGCATCGACCGCGTCGCCCAGCACTTCCACGATCGACGCCAGCAGGTTCTCTCCGACGATCGGGTAGTGCTCGGGGCGGATGTTCAGGCTCGCGTGCTTGTGCGCGATGTGCGACACCGCACCGCCGAGCGCGCCGAGATTGTCGATGTTCGCCGCATACGCATAAACCGCCTTCGCGAGCGTTTCCGGCTGGCTGCCCGTCTTCTGGTGCGTCTGGTTGAACAGGTTCTTCAGTTCCGGGTGGCGCGCGAACATGCGCTGGTAGAAGTGCTTCGTGATCGTCGCGCCGTGCACGGCGAGGACGGGGGCCGTGGCCTTCACGCGAGCCATCTGGTCGGCGGTGATGTGGGTCATGTTCGTTCTCCGTTAAACATGCACACACAATACATTTTAAAAAATCGATGCTCCCCGGACAAATTGTCGCAGTGCGGCAAAGGGGCAAAACGTCAGCGGACGCGGCCGCGCTCCCACAGCACGTCCGATCCGCCGCCGGTGCGGTTCAGCACGCGCGCCAGCACGAACAGCAGGTCCGACAGCCGGTTCACGTAGCGCCGCGGCGCATCATTGAGCGTCTCGGTGCGCCCGAGCGCGACGATCGAGCGCTCCGCGCGGCGGCACACGGTCCGGCACACGTGCGCGAGCGATGCCGCGCGCGAACCGGCCGGCAGGATGAACTCCTTCAGCGGCGGCAGCGTCGCGTTGTAGTCGGCGAGCCAGCGGTCGAGACGCGCGAGATGCGTGTCGTCGAGCACGGCATGGCCGGGAATGCACAATTCGCCGCCGAGATCGAACAGGTCGTGCTGGATCGTCACGAGCGCCGTGCGGATATCGTCCGGCAGCGCCTCTGCGAGCAGCACGCCGAGGTTCGAGTTCAGTTCGTCGACGTCGCCGATCGCGGCGATCCGCGTGTCGTCCTTGCCGATGCGCCGGCCGTCGCCGAGCCCGGTGGTGCCATCGTCGCCCGTGCGCGTGGCGATCTTGCTCAAGCGGTTGCCCATGCGAATGTCCTCTCGTGCGCGGCCGCGACGCGGCCCGGTTGCGTTCGAACGCGATTATCGCAGCCCGCAGCGGCGGGCGCAGCGGGCGTTACAGCGTAGAATGGGCCGAAACCCTGCAGCACGGGAGCCGGGCCGGCGCCAACACGCTCACCCGGATCGACAAGGAGACGTACGTGAATCACCCTGCCCAGCCGGCCGCCACGCGCCGGCCGCTTCCCCCCGCCATGCTCGATGCGCTGCGCGCCGCCTTCGGCGAGCGCGTGTCGACTGCCGAAGCCGTCCGCGCGCACCACGGCCGCGACGAATCGCCGTTCGACCCGCAACTGCCCGACGCCGTCGTGTTCGCACACAGCGCGGACGACGTGCGCGAAGTCGTGTCGCTGTGCTCGCTGTACAGCGTCCCGCTGATCCCGTACGGCGCCGGCTCGTCGCTCGAAGGCCATCTGCTCGCGGTACGCGGCGGCATATCGCTCGACCTGTCGGAAATGAACCGCGTGCTGTCGATCAACGCCGAAGACCTGACCGTGACGGTCGAGCCGGGCATCACGCGCAAGGCGCTCAACGAAGCCCTGCGCGACACCGGCCTGTTCTTCCCGATCGACCCGGGCGCCGACGCCAGCATCGGCGGGATGACCGCCACGCGCGCATCGGGCACCAACGCCGTGCGCTACGGCACGATGCGCGAGAACGTGCTCGGCCTGACCGCCGTGCTCGCCGACGGCCGCGTGGTGAAAACCGGCTCGCGCGCCCGCAAGTCGTCGGCCGGCTACGACCTCACGCGCCTGTTCGTCGGCTCCGAAGGCACGCTCGGCGTGATCACCGAGATCACGCTGCGCCTGCATCCGCTGCCCGAAGCCGTATCCGCCGCGGTCTGCACGTTCCCGTCGATGGGCGACGCGGTGCGCACCGTGATCGAGACGATCCAGATCGGTGTGCCGATCGCGCGCGTCGAATTCGTCGATGCGCTCGCCGTGCGCTCGATCAACCGCCATTCGAACCTGACGCTCACCGAAGCGCCGACGCTGTTCTTCGAATTCCACGGCACCCAGGCCGGCGTCAAGGAACAGGCCGAGCTCGTGCAGGCGCTCGCCGGCCAGAACGACGGCCAGGGCTTCGAATGGGCAACCCGCCCCGAAGACCGCAGCCGGCTCTGGGCCGCCCGCCACAACGCGTATTTCGCGATGCTGCAGTTGAAACCCGGCTGCCGTGCGGTGACGACCGACGTGTGCGTGCCGATCTCGCAGCTCGCCGCGTGCGTCGAGGAAACCGAAGTCGACCTGCGCGCGTCGTCGCTGCCCTGCCCGATCGTCGGCCACGTCGGGGATGGCAATTTCCACGTCGCGATCCTGATCGACCCCGACAAGCCCGAGGAACTCGCCGAAGCCGAGCACATCAACGACCGGATCGTCGAGCGCGCGCTGCGCCTGGGCGGCACCTGCACGGGCGAGCACGGCGTCGGGCTGCACAAGATGCGCTTCCTGCCCAAGGAGCACGGCGACAACGCGATCGACACGATGCGTGCGATCAAGCTCGCGCTCGATCCGCGCAACCTGATGAATCCGGGCAAGATTTTCACGTGCTGACACGGCGGCGCGACACCATGCCGCCTGCCGCAGGAGACCCCATGAACGCTCCCGTCGAACTGTCGAGCGCGGCACGCGCGCAGCGCCAGCGTGAAGTCGTGCAGGCGCTGATGGCCGTGCTGCCGACGCACTGCCTGCTGTATCGCGACGAAGACACGGCGCCGTACGAATGCGACGGCCTGTCCGCGTACCGCCGCCTGCCGCTCGCGGTCGCGTTGCCCGAAACGGAATCGCAGGTGCAGCGGATCGTGCAGATCTGCCGCCGCATGGAAGTGCCGATCGTGCCGCGCGGCGCGGGCACGAGCCTGTCGGGCGGCGCGTTGCCGATCGCGCTCGGCGTCGTGCTGTCGCTTGCGCGCTTCACGCGCATCGTCGAAGTCGATCCTTATGCGCGCACGGCGACCGTGCAGCCCGGCGTGCGCAACCTCGCGATCTCGGAAGCCGCCGCGCCGTACGGCCTGTACTACGCGCCCGATCCGTCGTCGCAGATCGCGTGCACGATCGGCGGCAACGTCGCGGAGAATTCCGGCGGCGTCCACTGCCTGAAATACGGGCTGACCGTGCACAACGTGATGCGCGTGCGCGCGGTGACGATCGACGGCGAGATCGTCGAGTTCGGCTCGCTCGCGCTCGACATGCCGGGCCTCGACCTGCTCGCCGTGATGATCGGCAGCGAAGGGATGTTCGCGATCGTCACCGAGGTCACGGTGAAGCTGATCCCGAAGCCGCAAACGGCCCAGCTCGTGATGGCGAGCTTCGACGACGTCGTCAAGGGCGGCGAGGCCGTCGCGGCGATCATCGCGTCCGGCATCATCCCGGCCGGGCTCGAGATGATGGACAAGCCGGCCACGCAGGCCGTCGAGGCGTTCACGCACGCGGGCTACGACCTCGACGCGAAGGCGATCCTGCTGTGCGAATCGGACGGCACGCCGGAAGAAGTCGCGGAAGAGATCGTGCGGATGACGGCCGTGCTGCGCGAACACGGCGCGACGCGCATCCAGGTATCGCGCAACGAACAGGAGCGGCTGCGCTACTGGTCGGGCCGCAAGAACGCGTTCCCGGCCGCCGGACGCATTTCTCCCGACTATTACTGCATGGACGGCACCGTGCCGCGCCGCGCGATCGGCCCGTTGCTGGCGCGCATCGAGCAGCTCGAAACGCGCTACGGGCTGCGCTGCATCAACGTGTTCCATGCGGGCGACGGCAACATGCATCCGCTGATCCTGTACAACGCGAACGATCCGGACGAACTGCACCGCGCGGAGCAGTTCGGCGCGGAAATCCTCGAATGCTGCGTGGAATTCGGCGGCAGCGTGACGGGCGAGCACGGCGTCGGCATCGAAAAGCTCAATTCGATGTGCGTCCAGTTCTCGCCGCAGGAGCGCGACGCGTTCTTCGCGGTCAAGCGCGCGTTCGATCCGGCGGGGCTGCTGAACCCGGACAAGGGCATCCCGACCCGCGCACGCTGCGCCGAGTACGGTCGCCAGCACGTGCGCGGCGGCCTGCTGCCGCACCCGGACCTGCCGCGCTTCTGAGCATCGCGCGCGCTACGCGGCCCGTGCCGGCGGACGGCGACGCCCGCGTCGGTCGTTCGCGCGACCGCGCAAGCATGCGGCCGGCAATACGGGGCTTAGGGATAGTCGCGATGTGGAATCGCGCCACCCCGGTACAATCGACCGAACAACAAGTCGAGGCAGCGACAGAACATGGAAGAGGACGACATCGTCGCCGGATGGGCCGAGCGCATCCGCGCCGCCAGTGCCGACGGCCGGCCGCTGCGGATTCGCGGCGGCGGCACCAAGGACTGGTACGGCCAGGCGCTCGAGGGCGAAATACTCGACACGCGCGCGTTTCAGGGCGTCGTGTCGTACGACCCGGCCGAACTCGTCGTCACGGTCCGCGCGGGCACGCCGCTCGCGCAGCTTGAAACCGTCCTCGCCGAGTGCGGCCAGATGCTGCCGTTCGAGCCGCCGCACTTCGGCCGTGCGGCCACCATCGGCGGCTGCATCGCGGCGGGCCTGGCCGGCCCGCGCCGCGCCACCTGCGGCGCGCCGCGCGATTTCGTGCTCGGCGTCACGCTGATGAACGGCCGCGGCGAAATGCTGCGTTTCGGCGGGCAGGTCGTGAAGAACGTCGCGGGATACGACGTGTCGCGGCTGATGGCCGGCGCGCTCGGCACGCTCGGGCTGATGCTCGACCTGTCGATCAAGGTGCTGCCGATGCCCGTCGCCGAAGTCACGCTGAAGTTCGAGATGACCGCGACCGACGCGGTGCGCAAGCTCAACGAATGGGGCGGCCATCCGCTGCCCGTCAGCGCGAGCGGGTGGCGCAACGGCACGCTCGTGCTGCGCCTGTCGGGCGCCGAAGCAGCCGTGAAATCCGCGAAGACGCTGCTCGGCGGCGAAGTCGTCGACGCGGTGGAGGCCGAGCGCTTCTGGGCCGGCCTGCGCGAGCATACCGACCCGTTCTTCAACGGCATCCCGCCCGGCTATGCGCTGTGGCGCCTCGCGCTGCCGTCGATCACCGAACCGATGCACCTGCCCGGCACCCAGCTGATGGAATGGGGCGGCGCGCAGCGCTGGTGGATCACCGACGCCGACGCACAGACCGTACGGATGAGCGCGAAGCAGGCCGGCGGCCACGCGACGCTGTTCCGCGCGGGCGACGCGTACGATCGCAGCGCGGGCGTGTTCACGCCGCTCCCCGCCCCGATGATGAAAATCCACCGCGGGCTGAAGGCCGCGTTCGATCCCGCGCGCATCTTCAACCGCGGCCGGCTCTACCCCGACCTCTGACGATGCAAACGAACCTCGCCGATTTCATCCGCAACACGCCCGACGGCGACGAGGCCGACGCGATCCTGCGCAAGTGCGTGCATTGCGGGTTCTGTACCGCGACCTGCCCGACCTACCAGTTGCTCGGCGACGAACTCGACGGCCCGCGCGGCCGTATCTACCTGATCAAGCAGATGGTCGAAGGCGCGCCCGTCACGCGCAGCACGCAGCAGCACCTCGACCGCTGCCTCACGTGCCGCAGCTGCGAGACGACCTGCCCGTCAGGCGTCCAGTACGGCCGGCTCGTCGAGATCGGCCGCAAGCACGTCGAGGCGCAGGTGAAACGCCCGGTGCAGCAGCGTCTCGTGCGTCGCATGCTCGCGAGCGTCGTCCCGAACGCCGCGCTGTTCTCGCCGGTGATGCGGCTCGGCCAGCACGTGCGTCCGCTGCTGCCGAAGCGGCTGCGCGACAAGGTGCCGCCGCGCACGCGGCTGCTCGAATGGCCGCACCGCACGCATCCGCGCAAGATGCTGATGCTCGGCGGCTGCGTGCAGCCGTCGATGCTGCCGAACATCAACATCGCGACCGCACGCGTGCTCGACGCGCTCGGCATCGAGACGGTCGTCGCTCCCGATGCCGGCTGCTGCGGCGCGATCCGCCTGCACCTGAACTATCACGACGAAGCGCTCGACGACGCGCGCCGCAACATCGACGCGTGGTGGCCCCATGTCGAACAGGGCGTCGAGGCCATCGTGATGAACGCGTCGGGCTGCGGCGCGACGGTGCTCGAATATGCGCACCTGCTGCGCGACGACCCGGCCTACGCGGAGAAGGCGCAGCGCATCGTGTCGCTCACGCGCGACATCTCCGACGTGCTGCTCGCGTTCGAGGCCGAGCTCGCGACGCTCGCGCGGCGCCGCGCGATCCATACGGTCGCGTATCACCCACCGTGCACGCTGCAGCACGGCCAGCAGTCGCGCGGCAAGGTCGAACGCCTGCTCGAGACGCTCGGCATCGACGTGCGGCTGCCGGCCGACAGCCATCTGTGCTGCGGGTCGGCCGGCACCTATTCGCTGACGCAGCCGTCGCTGTCGTACCGGTTGCGCAAGCAGAAGCTGCTGAAGCTGCAGGCGCTCGAACCGCAGATGATCGTCTCCGGCAACATCGGCTGCATCGCGCACCTGCAGAGCGGCACGCAGATTCCGGTCGCCCACTGGATCCAGCTCGTCGAGCATCTGCTGTACGGATAGGGACTGCTCGTGCGAATGGCGGGAGGACGCTGGGCCTCGCGCGCGGCGTCCGTATAATGGGCGGATCGATGCGTCGCGTGCCGCGGCGCATCCGCTACATGCCAGCTTCCGTGCCTGCTTCCGTGCCCGTCATGTCCGATCTCGCCGCCCGTCTCGAATCCGTCCATCGCCGCATCGCCGACGCCGCCCGCGCGGCCGGCCGCGATCCCGCCACCGTGTCGCTGCTCGCCGTGTCCAAGACGTTTCCCGCCGATGACGTGCGCGCCGCGTACGCGGCCGGACAGCGCGCATTCGGCGAGAACTACGTGCAGGAATCGATCGACAAGATCGACGCGCTCGCCGATCTACGCGCGAACCTCGAATGGCATTTCATCGGGCCGCTGCAATCGAACAAGACGCGCCCGGTTGCCGAGCGCTTCGACTGGGTCCATTCGGTCGACCGGCTGAAGATCGCGCAGCGCCTGTCGGAACAGCGCCCCGCGCACCTGCCGCCGCTCAACGTGTGCGTGCAGGTGAACATCAGCGGCGAGGCGTCGAAGAGCGGCGTCGCGCCGGCCGACGTGGCCGAAGTCGCGCGCGCGGTCGCCGCACTGCCGTCGCTGCGGCTGCGCGGCCTGATGGCGATTCCCGAGCCGGCCGGCGATATTGACGCGCAACGCGTGCCGCATCGTGCGCTGCGTGCGCTGTTCGACATGTTGCGTGCCGACGGCTTGCCGCTCGACACGCTGTCGATGGGCATGTCCGCCGATCTCGACGCGGCCGTGCTCGAAGGCGCGACGATCGTGCGCGTCGGTACCGCGATCTTCGGCGCGCGCGATTACGCGCACTGAATGCCGCGCCCTTTCCGCCCTACCGTTCACTCACTCGTTCAATCGGACATCATGAAAATCGCATTCATCGGCGGCGGCAACATGGCCGCGGCCCTGATCGGCGGCCTGATCAAGCGCGGCGTTGCCGCTGACGGCCTGTATGCCATCGACGTCAACGAAGAGGTGCGCGCGCGCGCCGCCCGGCAGTTCGGCGTGCGCACCGGCGCGGCCGTCGACGCGACGCTCGCCGACTACGACGCGGTCGTGCTCGCGGTGAAGCCGCAGGTGCTGAAGGAAGTCGCGCAGGCGCTCGCGCCGCATCTGACGTCGCAGCTCGTGATCAGTATCGCGGCCGGCATCCGCGGCAGCGATCTCGCACGCTGGCTCGGCGACTACGCACGCGTGGTGCGCACGATGCCGAACACGCCCGCGCTCGTCGGCATGGGCGTGACGGGCCTCGCCGCGCTGCCGGGCGTCGACGCGGCAGGCCGCGAACTCGCATCGAACGTGCTCGGCGCGGTCGGCGAGATCGTGTGGTTCGACGACGAGTCGAAGCTCGACGCCGTCACGGCCATTTCGGGCAGCGGTCCCGCGTACGTGTTCTATTTCATCGAAGCGCTGCAGGAAGCCGCGCGTCAACTCGGCATGAACGACGAACAGGGCCGCGCACTCGCGGTCGCGACGTTCACGGGCGCCGCGCAACTCGCCGCGCAATCGGGCGAGCCGGCAAGCGTCCTGCGCGAGCGCGTGACGTCGAAGGGCGGCACGACGGCCGCCGCGCTCGCGTCGTTCGACGCGCAAGGCGTGAAGGATGCGATCGTGCGCGGCGCGCTTGCAGCCGAAGCGCGTGCGAAGGAAATGGGCGACGAGCTCGGTCGCGCGTAAGCGCGCCGGCGGTGCCTGCTGCTCGGGTACCGGACGAAAAAAAGCGGCCAACTGGCCGCTTTTTTGTTGGCTAGGCACGCCGACACACGCCTTCGTTCAGTTGCCCGCCAGCAGGTAATGCACGGCGATCCCGGCGAACAGCACGCCGCCGAGCCAGTTGTTGTGGCGGAACGCCGCGAAGCACGGCATCCGCTCGCGGCCCTTGATCAGCGTGTAGTGATACAGCGCGCAGCCGACCGCCGCCGCCCAGCCGGCCCAGTACGCGAGGCCGAAGCCGAGCGTCACGCCGATCCACACGTAGATGCCGAGCGTCACCGCGTAGCACAGCATGACGGCCGCGACGTCGAAGCGGCCGAACGTCAGCGCGGACGTGCGGATCCCGATCTTGATGTCGTCGTCGCGATCGACCATCGCATATTCGGTGTCGTACGCGACCGACCAGAATATGTTCGCGACCAGCATCACCCACGCGATCGCCGGCACCGTGTCCTGCACGGCCGCGAACGCCATCGGGATGCCGAAGCCGAACGCGATGCCGAGATACGCCTGCGGAATCGCGAAGAAGCGCTTCATGAACGGATACGAGCCCGCAACGAACAGCGCGACGACGGACAGCTGCTTCGTCAGCGTGTTGAGCGGCAGGATCAGCAGGAACGAGACGAAAGCCAGCCCGACGGCGATCGCAATCGCTTCCCACGCGCGGATCTTGCCGGAAGTCAGCGGCCGGTCGGCCGTGCGCTTCACATGACGGTCGAAATCGCGGTCGGCATAGTCGTTCATCGCGCAGCCGGCCGAGCGCATCAGCAGCGTGCCGAGCGAGAAGATCACGAGCAGCGGCCAGCGCGGATGGCCGTCGGACGCGATCCACAGTGCGTTGAGCGTCGGCCACAGCAGCAGCAGGCTGCCGATCGGCTTGTCCATCCGGACGAGCCGCAGATACAGGGGAAAGCGGGCAAGCATGGCGAAGCACCGGGAAGATAACCCCGGCATTTTAGAGCCGAGCGGTGCTTCGCGTCATGTCGGCGCGGCCCGCGGGCGGAAGCGGCCGGACGTCAGCGCTCTGCCGGCGCCCGCCGCACCTGGCCGAGCTACACCGTGCATCAATCAAGGGACAGAGCCAGCGCACGCGCGGATCCGTTCGTAGCACGGGCCCGGGCTCGGCCCGATGCGGATGGATCAATCAGGGCCGGAGCCGGTATGCGCGGGCTTCAGCCGGCCCGCCGCGCGTCGTACGCCTATGCGAGCAGCGACCGCAGCATCCACGCGGTTTTCTCATGAACTTGCAGGCGCTGCGTCAGCAGGTCGGCGGTCGGCTCGTCGCTGGCCGCATCGGCAAGCGGGAAGATCGCGCGCGCGGTGCGCACGACGGCCTCGTGCCCTTCGACGAGCTGGCGGATCATCTCTTCGGCCGGCACACCGTTCGCTTCCGGCACCGACGACAGTTTCGCGAAGTCGCCGAAGGTGCCTGGCGCGGCGACGCCGAGCGTACGAATGCGTTCGGCGACCGAATCGACCGCGAGCCACGGCGCGTTGTACCGCGCCTCGAACATCAGGTGCAGCGTGTTGAACATCGGACCCGTGACGTTCCAGTGGAAGTTGCGGGTCTTCAGGTACAGCGCGAACGTATCGGCGAGCAGGCGCGACAGCCCTTCCGCGATCTTCTTGCGGTCCTTGTCGCTGATGCCGATGTTGATCCGGACAGCGTGAGTCTTCCTGACCATGCTCCGGACTCCTTATTCAATGAACCAGAGCAATGAAAGCGAATCGGGCTACCTGCCTGTCGACACCGCACCACCCGCGCGCACGGCTCACCGCTGCGCGTGGCGCGTGAAACGCCGCGCTCAGGCGGCCGCGATCGCGTGCAGCGCCTGCGACACCAGTTCGGCCGCACCGCCGATGACGATCGCGGATCCGACTACGTACCGCGCGATCTCGGCCGGCGACGCCAGTACGGCGCGCATGTTCAGCTTCATTTGCGACATGATCGTCACTCCTTCAACGAAACCCAGGGTCTGGAAGAAACGGCCGGTCAAGCGACCGGCCGTTTCCCGTTACTGCATCACCGCACGACTGCGCGGCGACGCTTACGCGAGATCGAAGCGATCGAGGTTCATCACCTTGTTCCAGGCCGCGACGAAATCGCGCGCGAACTTCTCCTTCGCATCCGCGCTGCCGTACACCTCGGCCAGCGCGCGCAGTTGCGCGTGCGAGCCGAAGATCAGGTCGACGCGCGTGCCCGTCCACTTGACCTGGCCCGTCGCACGATCGCGCCCTTCGAACACGTCGTTCGCGTCGGACACCGGCTTCCACTCGGTGCCCATGTCGAGCAGGTTCACGAAGAAGTCGTTCGTCAGCGTTTCCGGACGGTCGGTGAACACGCCGTGCTTCGCACCGCCGACGTTCGCGCCGAGCACCCGCAGGCCGCCCACGAGCACCGTCATCTCCGGCGCGCTCAGCGTCAGCAGTTGGGCCTTGTCGACCAGCAGCGCTTCGGCCGGCGTCTTGTACGCGCTCTTCAGGTAGTTGCGGAAACCGTCCGCCACCGGTTCGAGCACGGCCATCGCGTCGACGTCGGTCTGCTCCTGCGATGCATCCATCCGGCCCGGTGCAAACGGCACCGTCACCGCCACGCCCGCCTGCTTCGCGGCCTGCTCGACGCCGGCCGCACCGGCCAGCACGATCAGATCAGCCAGCGACACCTGCTTGCCGCCCGTCTGCGCGTCGTTGAACGCCTTGCGGATGCCTTCGAGCGTGTCGAGCACCTTCGCAAGCTGCGCGGGCTGGTTCACTTCCCAGTCCTTCTGCGGCGCGAGGCGGATGCGCGCACCGTTCGCGCCGCCGCGCTTGTCCGAGCCGCGGAACGTCGCCGCCGACGCCCATGCGGTCGACACCAGTTGCGACACCGTGAGGCCCGACGCGATCACCTTCGCCTTCAGCGCGGCGACATCCGCGTCGTCGATCAGCTTGTGGTCGACGGCCGGGATCGGGTCCTGCCACAGCAGTTCCTCGGCCGGCACTTCCGGGCCGAGATAGCGGGCGCGCGGGCCCATGTCGCGGTGCGTGAGCTTGAACCAGGCGCGTGCGAACGCGTCGGCGAGCTGGTCCGGGTTCTCGTAGAAGCGGCGCGAGATCTTTTCGTAGGCCGGGTCGAAACGCAGCGACAGGTCGGTCGTCAGCATCGTCGGACGGTGCTTCTTCGATGGGTCGAACGCGTCCGGAATCACTTCGCCGGCATTCTTCGCGACCCACTGGTGCGCGCCGGCCGGGCTCTTCGTGAGCTCCCACTCGTAGTCGAACAGGTGCTTGAAGAAGTCGTGGTTCCACTGCGTCGGCGTCGTCGTCCACGTGACTTCGAGGCCGCTGGTGATCGCGTCCTTGCCCTTGCCCGTGCCGAACGTGCTCTTCCAGCCGAGACCCTGCTGCTCGAGGCCCGCGGCTTCCGGCTCGGCGCCGACGTGCGAGGCGGGGCCCGCGCCGTGCGTCTTGCCGAACGTGTGGCCGCCCGCGATCAGCGCGACCGTCTCTTCGTCATTCATCGCCATCCGCGCGAACGTCTCGCGGATGTCGTGCGCGGCGGCGACCGGGTCGGGGTTGCCGTCCGGGCCTTCCGGGTTCACGTAGATGAGGCCCATCTGCACGGCCGCAAGCGGGCTTTCGAGCTCGCGCTTGCCCGAGTAGCGGCTGTTCGGGCCGCCGCTCAGTTCCAGCCAGATCTTTTCCGAGCCCCAGTACACGTCGTCCGGCTCCCACGTGTCGACGCGGCCGCCGGCGAAGCCGAAGGTCTTGAAGCCCATCGATTCGAGTGCGACGTTGCCGGTCAGGATCAGCAGGTCGGCCCACGAGATGTTGCGGCCGTACTTCTGCTTGATCGGCCACAGCAGCCGGCGCGCCTTGTCGAGGCTCACGTTGTCCGGCCAGCTGTTGAGCGGCGCGAAGCGCTGCTGCCCGCCGCCCGCGCCGCCGCGGCCGTCGGCCGTGCGATACGTGCCGGCGCTATGCCAGGCCATGCGGATGAACAGGCCGCCGTAGTGGCCGAAGTCGGCCGGCCACCAGTCCTGCGACGTCGTCATCAGCGCGTGCAGGTCCTGCTTCACCGCCGCAAGGTCCAGCTGCTTGAACGCCTCGGCGTAGTCGAAATCCTTGTCCATCGGATCGGACAGCGCGGAGTGCCGATGCAGGATGTTCAGGTTCAGCTGATTCGGCCACCAGTCCTTGTTCGTCGTGCCGCCACCAGCGGTGTGGTTGAACGGGCACTTCGTTTCGTTCGACATGCGATTTCTCCTTGGCTTGCTCGTATGACTCCACCGGTTTGCTCCGGCGGCATGCCGGACGCGGTTGATGAAGTGTCATTGCGGGGATGGGAAACGGAACAGGTTGGTCCTCCTGTCGTACTACGGGATGTCGTGCGCGGCCCGTGGCGCGCGCTCCTGCCGCGATGGGTCGCAGGCGGGACGCTCGGGGAACCGGCTGCCGGCAGGCGTCGTGCCGGCGCTGCGGGCGGTATTCCATCTTTCGGACATGCGATGCTCCCTCATGGCTTGACGGCGGTGAATCGGGGGAACACTGAACCGGCGCGTGGCGGCGGTCAGCCACCATACACACGGTCCGCCAGGTACGCGAACGCAATCGGACGCAGGCTGCGAACCGCCGCCCTGGCGCGATGTACGACCGCGTCGCGCGACGGGATGTTCCGCTGCGCGTGCTGCAATACCGACCGCATCATGACATCCTCCTTTGACGCTTGCATTCACCGTGCGGATCAGTCGTCGACATCACGCCGATCCATGTAAATCATTCTATTAATACCTATCAATTAAGTGAATTTAATAAATTTTATCTATGCGATAGGGAAAAATAAACGAGGCCGCTAGACCTCGTTCATCGTGCTGCCGCATGCGCATGCGCAGCGTGCTCAGTTCATCGTCGCCGGCATGTCGAGCTTCGCGACGCCCGGCAGCTCGCACGCGGAAATCGCGTCGCTGATCGCGTCGATCGCGGGCATCCGCGTGAAGCTCTTGCGCCACACGAGCACCACGCGGCGGTCGGGCACCGGCTCGTTGAACGGCACATACGACAGCAGTTCGGCGTCGGGGCCGTTCGCGCGCGGGCCGACCTCGGCGACCGACATGCGCGGCAGCACGGTGATGCCGACGCCGCTTGCGACCATGTGGCGGATCGTCTCGAGCGACGAGCCCTCGAAGGTTTTCTGGATGCCGTCGGCCGTTTGCGAGAAGCGCATCAGCTCCGGGCACACGCCGAGCACGTGATCGCGGAAGCAGTGGCCGTTGCCGAGCAGCAGCATGGTTTCCTGCTTCAAGTCCTCGGCGTCGATTTCCTCGCGCTTTTCCCATGGATGGCCGGCGGGCAGCGCGACGACGAACGGCTCGTCGTACAGCGGACGCACCATCAGACCGGTTTCCGGAAACGGCAGCGCCATGATCGCGGCGTCGATCTCGCCCTGCTTCAGCAGTTCGAGCAGCTTGAGCGTGTAGTTTTCCTGCAGCATCAGCGGCATCTGCGGGACACGCTGGATCATCTGCTTGACGAGCGTCGGCAGCAGGTAGGGCCCGATCGTGTAGATCACGCCAAGGCGGAACGGGCCGACCAGCGGATCCTTGCCCTGCTTCGCAATCTCCTTGATCGCGAAGGTCTGCTCGAGCACCCGCTGCGCCTGCGTGACGATCTGGTCACCGATCGGCGTCACGCTCACTTCGCTCGCGCCGCGTTCGAAAATCTGCACGTTGAGCTCGTCTTCGAGCTTCTTGATCGCCACCGATAGCGTCGGCTGGCTCACGAAGCATGCTTCGGCCGCACGGCCGAAATGCCGTTCGCGCGCGACCGCGACGATGTATTTCAATTCAGTCAGCGTCATTGTGGGTCAATCAGGGATATACAGGCGATAGGTTTAATTTATACACCCTGTGACGCCGGTTCGCCAAGTTTCTCGGCATCGAAATGCTTCAAACGGCGGTTTTAAATCCGACCTCGCCCCGGGGATCAGGCCTTCAGATACTGCTCCCGTGCGCCGAGCCAGCGCGCGAGATGCTGCGTGACGATCTCGGGATACGCGGCAATCAGCCGCGTCGCGGCTTCGCGGGCCGGTTCGATCAGCCAGCCGTCGGTCTCGAGGTTCGCAAAGCGCAGCATCGCCGCGCCCGACTGGCGTGCGCCGAGGAATTCGCCGGGGCCGCGGATCTCGAGGTCGCGCCGGGCGATCTCGAAGCCGTCGGTCGTCTCGCGCATCGTCTTCAGCCGCTCGCGGCCGGTCGGCGACAGCGGCCCCGTGTATAGCAGCACGCACACCGACGCCGCGGTGCCGCGCCCCACCCGGCCGCGCAACTGGTGCAGCTGCGCGAGGCCGAAGCGCTCCGCGTGCTCGATCACCATCAGCGACGCGTTCGGCACGTCGACGCCGACCTCGATCACGGTCGTCGCGACCAGCAGCTGCACGTCGTTGCGCGTGAACGCTTCCATCACGGCCGCCTTGTCGGCCGGCGACAGCCGGCCGTGCACGAGCCCGACCTTCAGCTCCGGGAGCGCGGCGGCCAGCGTCTCGTAGGTCTCGACGGCCGTCTGCAGCTGCAGCGTCTCGCTCTCCTCGATCAACGGGCACACCCAGTACACCTGGCGCCCCGTCAGCGCGGCCTCGCGCACGCGGGCAATCACTTCCTCGCGCCGTGCATCGCCGACGAGGCGCGTCAGCACGGGCGTGCGGCCCGGCGGCAGCTCGTCGATCGTCGAGACCTCGAGATCCGCGTAGTACGTCATCGCGAGCGTGCGCGGAATCGGCGTGGCCGACATCATCAGCTGGTGCGGCTGGAAGTCGCGCGCGCCGTTGGCCGCGTTCGCGGCCTTGGCACGCAGCGCGAGCCGCTGCTCGACGCCGAAACGGTGCTGTTCGTCGACGATCACGAGGCCGAGCCGGGCGAATTCGACCGTGTCCTGGATGATCGCGTGCGTGCCGATCACGAGCTGCGCGGTGCCGAGCGCGGCCGCCTCGATCGCCGCGCGCTTTTCCTTCGCCTTCAGGCTGCCCGCGAGCCACGCCACCGTGACGCCGAGCGGCTCGAGCCACGCACGCAGCTTGCGCGCGTGCTGTTCCGCGAGGATTTCGGTGGGCGCCATCAGCGCGGCCTGGTAGCCGGCGTCGATCGCCTGCGTGGCGGCCAGTGCCGCGACGACGGTCTTGCCGCTGCCGACGTCGCCCTGCAGCAGGCGCTGCATCGGGTGCGCAAGCGTGAGATCGTGCGCGATCTCGTCGACGACGCGCGCCTGCGCGCCCGTCAGCGTGAACGGCAGCGCCGCGTAGAGCCGGGTGGTGAGCGCATCGGCATCGCTCGCGGCGCGGCGCGGCATCGCGGGCGCCGCGCGCGTGCGGCGCTCCTCGTGAGCGCGCTTGAGCGACAGCTGCTGCGCGAGCAGTTCCTCGAACTTGATGCGCGTCCACGCCGGATGCGAGCCATCCATCAGCGCGGCTTCGTCGGAATCGACACGCGGGTGGTGCAGGATCCGCACCGCCTGCTCGAGCGTCGGCACGTCGAGCGGCTTCAGGTAGTCGCGCTGGATCTCGGGCGGCAGCAGCTCGGGCAGCGGCGTACGCTCGACCGCGTTCTCGATCGCCTTGCGCAGATAGGCCTGCGACACGCCGGCCGTGCTCGGATAGACGGGCGTGAGCACCTGCGGCAGCGGCGCATCCGCTTCGACGACGCGCACCGCCGGATGCACCATCTCCATCCCGAAGAAACCGCCGCGCACGTCGCCGCGCACGCGCAGGCGCTGGCCGACAGCCATCTGCTTGACCTGCGAGCCGTAGAAATTCAGGAAGCGCAGCACGAGGTGCTCGCCGTCGTCGTCCTGGATCTTCACGACCAGCTGGCGGCGCGGCCGGTATGCGACCTCGTTGTCGAACACGACGCCCTCCGTTTGCGCGATCCCGCCCGGCAGCAGCTCGCCGATCGGCGTGAGCGTGGTTTCGTCCTCATAGCGCATCGGCAGATGCAGCACCAGATCGATCGAGCGCGTGAGGCCGAGCTTCGCGAGCTTGTCGACCGTCTTCACGGGTTTGTCGGCGGCCGGCTTCTTCTTGCGCTTCGCGCCCGCTGCGTCGCTTGCAGCAGCGCTATCGGCATCGGGCGCGGCGGCGGCCGGCTGCGCGAGCCTGCCGTCGGCGCCGCGCTTCGGGCCGGCACGGCGCGGCGCAGAGCGCTCCGCCGCGTCTGGCGCGGGCGGCGCGACATCCTCCGCGTCGAACGGATCGGCGGAATCGGCAACGGCAGCGGGGGAACGGCGTGGTGACACTGGCATCGGATCGTCTGGGTGCTTCGCAAGGCAAGTACAATAGCGGCTTTCACGTCGTCCGAACGAACGACGCCGGCCAGGCCGCGCATCCCGCCATCATAGCGGCTCGCGCGCCCCATTTACGCGTTTCCGCCCTGCCGGCGACGCCCGCCGGCCGCTTCGAACCAGCCCGCATGTTCACGCTTTCCGATTTCGATTTCAATCTGCCGCCCGAGCTGATTGCACAAACCGCGCTGCCCGATCGCACCGCGAGCCGCCTGCTCGAGGTCGACGGCACCGTCGCGCCCGCGCGCCTGGTCGACCGCCATTTCACCGGGCTGCCGTCGTGCATCTCGGCCGGCGACCTGCTCGTCTTCAACGATACCAAGGTGCTGAAGGCGCGCTTCTTCGGCCAGAAGGCCAGTGGCGGCAAGATCGAGGTGCTGATCGAGCGCGTGACCGGTACGCACACGGCGCTCGCGCAGATCCGCGCGAGCAAGTCGCCGGGCGCCGGCACGACGCTGCGCCTCGCCGATGCGTTCGACGTGACGGTCGGCGAGCGCGTCGAGCCGTTCTTCACGCTGAACTTCCCCGAGCCGTGCCTCGACCTGATCGAACAGTACGGCCGCCTGCCGCTGCCGCCGTATATCGAGCACGATCCGGACGCGACCGACGAGACGCGCTACCAGACCGTCTACGCAAGCAATCCGGGGGCGGTCGCCGCACCGACGGCCGGGCTGCACTTCGACCAGCCGATGCTCGACCGGCTCGACGCGATGGGTGTCGAGCGCGCGACGCTGACGCTGCACGTCGGCGCCGGCACGTTCCAGCCGGTGCGCGTCGACAACATCGCCGAGCACAAGATGCACAGCGAGTGGTACGACCTGCCGCAGTCGCTCGTCGACAAGATCGCCGCGACCCGCGCGCGCGGCGGCAACGTGATCGCGGTCGGCACGACGTCGATGCGCGCGCTCGAAGCCGCCGCGCGCGCTGCCGACGAAGCAGGCCGCCCGCTTGCGGCCACGCAGGCCGAGACCGACATCTTCATCACGCCCGGCTATCGTTTTCGCGTGGTCGACCGGCTCGTCACGAACTTCCACCTGCCGAAGTCGACGCTGCTGATGCTCGTGTCCGCGTTCGCGGGCGTCGAGACGATCCGCGCCGCGTACCGGCATGCGATCGAGCAACGCTACCGCTTCTTCAGCTACGGCGATGCGATGCTGCTCACGCGGCGCGACACGCCGGAGGCGCCGCGCGTTTGAGCGAAGCAGGCGCGACGGCCCGCACGCCGCTCAGCCGCCGTTCGCCCGCCGCGCGCTACGATGGCGCACACCCCGTTTTTCCCCGCTGCCGGCTTGCCGGCGGCGTTTCCAACACGCGCCGGACTGTTCTCCGGTGGCAAGGAGAATGACGCGATGACCGAAGGTTCATCCCAAGATACGCACGCCCCCGTGCAGGAGCGCCCGGCGAACGGGCTCGAATTCGAACTGCTGACGACCGACGGCCATGCGCGCCGCGGCCGCGTGAAGCTCAACCACGGCGTGGTCGAGACGCCGATCTTCATGCCGGTCGGCACGTACGGCACCGTGAAGGCGATCCAGCCGCGCGAGCTGCACGAGATCAAGGCCCAGATCATCCTCGGCAACACGTTCCACCTGTGGCTGCGCCCGGGCCTCGACACGATCGACGCGCACGGCGGCCTGCACGGCTTCATGGGCTGGAACAAGCCGATCCTGACCGACTCGGGCGGCTTCCAGGTGTTCTCGCTCGGCGACCTGCGCAAGATCACCGAGGACGGCGTCACGTTCGCGTCGCCGATCAACGGCGACAAGCTGTTCCTGTCACCGGAAGTGTCGATGCAGATCCAGAAGGTGCTGAACTCCGACGTCGTCATGCAGTTCGACGAGTGCACGCCGTATGCGACCAACGGCGTGCCGACCACGCACAAGGAAGCGGCCGACTCGATGCGCATGTCGCTGCGCTGGGCGAAGCGCTCGCTCGACGAGTTCAACCGGCTCGGCAACCCGAACGCGCTGTTCGGGATCGTCCAGGGCGGGATGTTCGAGGACCTGCGCGACGAATCGCTCGCGGGCCTCGCGGAACTCGGCTTCCACGGCCTTGCGATCGGCGGGCTGTCGGTCGGCGAGCCGAAGGAAGACATGATGCGCGTGCTGCGCCACGTGGGCCCGAAGCTGCCGGCCAACAAGCCGCACTACCTGATGGGCGTCGGCACGCCGGAGGACCTGGTCGAAGGCGTCGCGAACGGCGTCGACATGTTCGACTGCGTGATGCCGACCCGCAACGCGCGCAACGGCTGGCTGTTCACGCGCTTCGGCGACGTGAAGATCCGCAACGCGACGCACAAGAACTCGCTGAAGCCGCTCGACGCGAGCTGCTCGTGCTACACGTGCCAGAACTTCTCGCGCGGCTACCTGCATCACCTGCACCGCGTCGGCGAGATCCTCGGCGCGCAGCTCAACACGATCCACAACCTGCACTACTACCTGCAGCTGATGAGCGAGATCCGCGAAGCGATCGAGACCCACACGTTCGACGCGTTCCGCCAGCGCTTCGCGGAGGATCGTGCAAGAGGCGTCGACTGACGGCCGGCAGGCCGCGCGGCGGTTCGTCACATAGGACATGTACTAAATAACGCGCGCCAACTGCCGAACTCGACCGCCAAACATTACAATTGCCTTTCCAAACAAGTCGCAACGGTGCCGGTTCGCGCTTTAACGGCTTGATCCGAAAGCGCATTTGCAGCGCCGTTAGCGCATGGGGCCGGTGGTAGAATAACCGGCTTATTTTTCGATCTTCCTCTACGGAGAGACCAACGTGCCGTTCATTTCCAACGCGTTCGCCCAAGGTGCCGGTGGCGCCGAATCGAGCCTGATGAGCTTCCTGCCGCTCATCCTGATGTTTGCCGTGCTCTACTTCATCATGATCCGCCCGCAGATGAAGCGTCAGAAGGAGCACCGCAACATGCTCGCGGCCATGGCCAAGGGCGACGAAGTCGTCACGAGCGGCGGCCTCGTGGGCAAGGTGACGAAGGTCACCGAAGGCTACATCGGCGTCGAGATCGCCGAAGGCACCGAAATCACCGTGCAGAAGGCTGCGGTCACGACCATTCTGCCGAAGGGCACGATCAAGTCGCTGTAAGCCCTTCACCGAGCGTCCGGCTCCCCGCGCCGTGCCCGCCTGAGAGAGCGGGCCGCCGCGGCGCCGGACGCGACGCTTTCACGCCAACCACCCGTTCGGCTCCCTCATGAATCGTTATCCACTCTGGAAATATGTCGTGATGGTCGTGGCGCTCGCCATCGGCCTTCTGTACACATTGCCCAACTTCTTCGGCGAAGCGCCGGCGGTGCAGGTGTCGAGCGGCAAGGCCACGGTCAAGCTCGACTCGACCACGCTGACCCAGGTCGAATCGGCGCTCGCCTCCGCGCAGATCACGCCGGACGACGTCACCTTCGAGAACACGGCGACCAACGCGAACATCCGCGTGCGCCTGAAGGACACCGATACGCAGCTGCGCGTCAAGGACCTGCTGCAGAAGTCGCTGAACGCCGACCCGAACGATCCGCAGTACGTCGTCGCCCTGAACCTGCAGAGCGCGTCGCCGCGCTGGCTCACCGCCCTGCACGCGCTGCCGATGTATCTCGGCCTCGACCTGCGCGGCGGCGTCCACTTCCTGCTCCAGGTCGACATGACGGGCGCGCTGACGAAGAAGCTCGATTCCGACGCGTCCGACGCGCGCACGCTGCTGCGCGACAAGAACATCCGCGACGGCGGCGTGAGCCGCGTCGACCAGTCCGTGGTCGTCAACTTCAGCGATGCGCAGACGGCCGAAGACGCCCGCAAGGTGCTCGCGCTGTCGATCACCGAACTGCAATGGGCGACCCAGCCCGGCGGCGGCGGCACGCAGGTCGTCGGCACGTTCACGCCGGCCGTGCAGAAGTCCGTCGAGGACGCCGCGCTCAAGCAGAACCTGACGACGCTCCACAACCGCGTGAACGAACTCGGCGTGTCGGAGCCGATCCTGCAGCAGCAGGGCAGCGACCGCATCGTCGTCGAGCTGCCGGGCGTGCAGGACACCGCGAAGGCGAAGGACATCATCGGCCGCACCGCGACGCTCGAGGCGCGCCTCGCCGACCCGATCAACACGCACCCGAACCCGAACGACCCGGTGCCGCCGGGCGAGGAGCTGTTCACGCAGGGCAACCAGGCGCCGGTGCTGCTGAAGAAGGACGTGATCTTCACCGGCGACCGCATCATCGATGCGTCGGCCGGCTTCGACGAACACCAGCGTCCGTCGGTCAACATCCGCCTCGATTCGGCCGGTGGCCGCTCGGTGCGCGCGGTGTCGCGCGAGAACATCGGCAAGCCGATGGCGATGGTGCTGTTCGAGAAGGGCAAGGGCGAGGTGCTGACGGTCGCGACGATCCAGTCGGAACTCGGCGACCGCTTCCAGATCACGGGCCAGCCGACGCCGCAAGCCGCGGCCGACCTCGCGCTGCTGCTGCGCGCCGGTTCGCTCGCCGCGCCGATGGACATCATCGAGGAACGCACGATCGGCCCGAGCCTCGGCGCCGACAACATCAAGATGGGCGTCCACTCGGTGATCTGGGGCTTCTGCGCGATCGCCGTGTTCATGATCGCGTACTACATGCTGTTCGGCGTGGTCTCGGTGATCGGCCTGTCGGTCAACCTGCTGCTGCTCGTCGCCGTGCTGTCGCTGATGCAGGCGACGCTGACGCTGCCCGGTATCGCCGCAATCGCGCTCGCGCTCGGTATGGCGATCGACTCGAACGTGCTGATCAACGAGCGCGTGCGTGAAGAACTGCGCGCCGGCCAGCCGCCGCAGCTCGCGATCCAGTCCGGCTACGCGCACGCATGGGCGACGATTCTCGACTCGAACGTCACGACGCTGATCGCCGGCCTCGCGCTGCTCGCGTTCGGTTCGGGCCCGGTTCGCGCGTTCGCGATCGTGCACTGCCTCGGTATCCTGACGTCGATGTTCTCCGCGGTGTTCTTCTCGCGCGGGATCGTCAACCTCTGGTACGGCGGCCGCAAGAAGCTGAAGTCGCTCGCGATCGGCCAGGTGTGGAAGCCGGAAGGCGCCGCTGCCGGCGCATCGTTCTCCGACGCCGACGAATCGACCGACACCGCGCGTGCCGCGAAGCTCGCCGCCCCCGCGAAGGGCAACGCGCCGCGCACCGGCAAGCCGCAGCTGCGCAACCGCGCGCAGCAAGGCGTGTCGCCGAAGAAACCGGGCTCGACCCAATAAGGCCCCGGAGACGAAACCATGGAATTTTTCCGCATCCGTAAAGACATTCCGTTCATGCGGCACGCGCTGGTGTTCAACGTGATCTCGCTGGTCACGTTCCTCGCCGCCGTGTTCTTCCTGTTCCACCGCGGGCTACACCTGTCCGTCGAATTCACCGGCGGGACGGTGATCGAGGTGCAGTACCAGCAGGCCGCTGAACTCGAACCTGTGCGCGCGACGCTCGGCAAGCTCGGCTACGCCGACGCGCAGGTGCAGAACTTCGGCACGTCGCGCAACGTGCTGATCCGCCTGCAGCTGAAGGAAGGCCTCACGTCCGCGCAGCAGAGCGACCAGGTGATGAGCGCGCTGAAGGCGCAGAACCCGGACGTCACGCTGCAGCGCGTCGAGTTCGTCGGCCCGCAGGTCGGCCGGGAGCTCGCGACCGACGGCCTGCTCGCGCTCGCGTGCGTCGTGATCGGCATCGTGATCTACCTGTCGTTCCGCTTCGAGTGGAAGTACGCAGTGGCCGGCATCATCGCCAACCTGCACGACGTCGTGATCATTCTCGGCTTCTTCGCGTTCTTCCAGTGGGAGTTCTCGCTGGCGGTGCTCGCGGCGATCCTCGCGGTGCTCGGCTACTCGGTCAACGAGTCGGTCGTCATCTTCGACCGGATCCGCGAAACGTTCCGCCGCGAACGCAAGATGAGCGTGCAGGAAGTGATCAACCACGCGATCACGACCACGATGTCGCGTACGATCATCACGCACACGTCGACCGAAATGATGGTGCTGTCGATGTTCTTCTTCGGCGGCCCGACGCTGCACTACTTCGCACTCGCGCTGACGGTCGGCATCATGTTCGGCATCTACTCGTCGGTGTTCGTCGCGGGCTCGCTCGCGATGTGGCTCGGCATCAAGCGCGAAGACCTGATCAAGGAAAAGAAGACCGCGCACGATCCGGACGATCCGAACGCGGGCGCGCAGGTTTAAGCGCCACGCTGCTTCGGCACAGACGAAAAGCCGGCCCGGTTGGGCCGGCTTTTTCATGCCTGCGCCACTCGACCGACATCGCGCAACCCGCTCGCCCTGCCCCGTCACGCGCGTCGGCTACAATCGTGATCGTCCCGCCGCGCCGCCTGCCGGCTCAAGCACCTTCGCCCTCCGTTCAAACGTGCGGTCCCGATGATGCCTCCCATGCGTGTCGTTCTTCGCCTTGCCGTTTGCGCAACCGTCACGGCCGCGCTCCTGCCGTGTGCGTCGTCCGCCGGTGCCCAACAGCCGGCGTCCGCCCCGGCCGCTTCTGCGCCCGCTTCCTCACCCGCCACCGCCCGGCCGCCGTCGCCCTGCCCGCCCGACTGGGAGCCGCAGATCTGCGAGCTCAAGGCCGCGGTTGAAGTCCTGAAGCGGCAGCACCTGACCGACGTCGACATCGGCGCGCTGCTCGACGCAACGACCCACGCGGGCATCAAGACGCTACCGTACGCGCGCTTCTTCGACGCGAAGGAGGAGCAGGAGCGGCGCGAAGACGAACGGCGCGTGCGCGACGGCACGCCCGGCATCGGCATCGTGTTCGAGACGCGACCCGACGGGCTGCACATCGTCGACGTGATTCCCGACGCGCCCGCGGAAAAGGCCGGCGTGCGCCCCGACGATCTCGTCGTCGCGATGAACGATACGAGCGTCATCGGCATCGACGCCGCCGACCTGACCAGACTCGCCAAGGGCGACGCGGGCGTGCCGCTGAAGCTCACGGTCCAGCGCGGCCCGTCGCACGCGGTGCTGAATTTCGCGCCCGTGAGGGCGATCCTCAAACCGCATCCCGCGACCGCGAAACGGCTCGACGGCGACATCCTGTACACGCGGCTGTCGAGCTTTCCCGAACCCGCGGTCGGCGACTACATCGACGCGGTGCAGGCCGCGCGCCGCGCGGGGCCGCCGGTGAAAGGCGTGATTCTCGACCTGCGCATCAACGGCGGCGGCGCGCTCAATGCGGCGATCGGCATCACCGCGCTGTTCGCCGGCCGCGACCGCACCGCGATGGTGACGGTCGAGCGCGGCGACGCCAACCGCCGCCGCTACACGACCAACTGGCCCGATTACGAATTGCCGGTCATGCATGGACAGGATCCGCTCGCGCCACTGCAGGCCGACGACTGGTGGCGCACCGTGCCGCTCGTCGTGCTCGTCGACGGACAGAGCGCGTCGGCCGCCGAAGCGACCGCGGCGGCACTGAAGGATCTCGGCCGCGCGAAACTGCTCGGCATGCCGACCTACGGGAAGGGGCTCGCGCAGACGGGTGTCGACCTGATCGACGGCACGCGCCTGAATTTCACGTTCGCGCGCAACCTGCGGCCGAACGGCTGCCCGATGGACGGCTACGGCGTCGTGCCGGACTGGCTCGTGCCGCCGCGCCGCGACTCGGACGTCGACGGCGTACTGCTGTGGTACCGGGAAGCCGATCTCGCCCGCGCGCCGTATGCGGACCGGCTGGCGCCCGATCCGTTCGCGAAGGTGCGCAAGGAACGGCAGAAACTGCGCGAGCAGCGTGCGCTCGCGAAGATCGATACGGCAAAGAGCGCGGCGCTGCCGCAGCGCGTGTTTGGCACGGCGACCGACTGGCAGCTCAGGCAGGCGCTCGCCGCGCTCGCCGGGCGCCCCGTGCAGACGGTCGAAGCCAGACCGCAACTGATGCCCGCGCAGCCCGTATGCGAGCGCGCCGGCAACTGACGCGCGGCGCCCGCCCTGTTACCGGAAGCCGAACCGCTTGCGCAGCACGACCAGCGCCGCGAGGCTCAGCACGGCCGCGAACATCAGGTAGAAGCTCGGCGCGGTCTTCAAGCCGGTCGCCTTGATCAGCCACGCGATGATGAACGGCCCGAAGCCGCCGAAGATCGTCACCGCGACGTTATACGCGAGCGACATCCCGGTCGTGCGCGTCTGCACCGGAAACACTTCGGACAACAAACCCGGCAGCGCCGCGAAGTAGCCGGTCATCAGGAACGCGAGCAGCACCTGCAGCGCGATCAGCGTGCCGAAGCCCGGATGGGCGACCAGGTACGCGAATGCCGGGTAGATCAGCACGAGAATGCCGACGGCCGGCGCGATCATCACGCGCACGCGGCCGTAGGTGTCCGACCAGTGGCCGACGAGCGGCGCGAACGCCATCTGGATCACGCCGACGACGAGGATCGCCGCGAACGCGGCCGACGGCGCGAGGCCGAGCTGCTTCACACCGTAGGTCGGCATGAACAGCACGAGATAGGTCGCGACGGTGCCGAGCACAACCACACCCATCGCGGCGACGAGACGCGCCTTGTGCGTCGCGAACGTATCGCGCAGCGGGTTCGCGGTGCCTTCCGCCGCAAGGAATTCGGGGGTCTCGTCGACCTTCGTGCGGATGTAGTACGCGACCGGCCCGAGCAGCAGGCCGAAGAAGAACGGCACGCGCCAGCCCCAGGCAGCCATCTGCGCGGCCGTGAGCTGCGCGTTCAGCACGGTGCCGAAGCCAGCCGCAAGCAGCGTCGTGAGCCCCTGGCTCGCGACCTGCCAGCTCGCGAAGAAGCCGCGCCGGCCCGGCACGTGCTCGGCGAGGAACGCGGTCGCGCTGCCGAACTCGCCGCCGGCCGAGAAGCCCTGCATCAGCCGCGCGGCGACGAGGATCACCGGCGCGGCGACGCCGATCGTCTCGTAGGTCGGCAGCACCGCGATGATCAGCGTGCCGGCCATCATCAGCAGGATCGACAGCGTGAGCGCGGCCTTGCGGCCCGCGCGGTCGGCATACGCACCGAGCACGATCGCGCCGAGCGGGCGCATGAAGAACGACACGCCGAACGTGCCGAGCGTGAGCAGCAGCGACACGGTATCGTTGCCCGCCGGAAAGAAAAGCTTGGAAATCGTCACCGCGAAGAAGCCGTAGACGACGAGATCGAACCATTCGAGCGCATTGCCGATCGACGCGGCGACCACCGCGCGCCACACCCGCGGCGACGAGGCAATGGAACGGGACTGCGTGACGGCATGCATCGGCGATCTCCTTGTCGTTGTACGTTCTGTTCGAGGCGGCCGCGCGCGGCGTCGGCCTGCCCGGCGCCGCGCACGACGCTCGGGCGATTATAGGCGCGCAAAAAAAACCGCCGCGCCCCTGACGGGAACGCGGCGGCGGGCTCGCGACGGGCCGGCGCGAAGGCCGGCCCGGCCGGCGGGCTTACTGCTGCTTGAGCGCTTCGGCCGTGATCAGCAGCTTCGTCTTCATCTTGAAGCCGTACTGCTTGCCGTAGTCGAGGCCGAAATCGCTGCGGTCGAATTCGCCGACGGCGTCGACACCGCACACTTCACGCTTGAGCATCGGGTGCGGCATGCACTTGAACGAATCGATCTTCAGCGTCACCGGCTTCGTGACGCCATGCAGCGTCAGGTTGCCGACCACCGACACCGGCTTGTCGCCGTCGAACTTGATCGCGCCCTTGTAGTTCGCCTGCGGGAACTTGGCTGCGTCGAAGAAATCGGCCGTCTGCAGATGCTCGTCGAGCTTCGCGCTGCCGGTGTGGATCGATGCGATGTCGGTCGTCACGTCGACCGTGCCCGTCTTCGCCGCGCGATCGAGCGTCACGGTGCCGCTCGACTTGTCGAACTTGCCGCGCCAGACCGACAGGCCACCCATGTGGTCAGCCTCGAAACTCGGGTACGTGTGGCTCGGGTCGAACTGGTACGTCACGCTTTCGGCGAAGGCCGAGAACGACAGCGACGCTGCCAGCGCGCCTGCGGCGATGATCAGTTGCTTTTTCAAACTCTTTCTCCTTGGAACGGCGCCGCGCCCTCGCGCGGCATTCAGGTGAGACGACAGCCCGCCGCTTACTTGGTGGCGACGAGATGGAACTTGATCTGCACTTCGTCCGCGACGACCGACGTGTCCTTCCACTCGCCGGTGCCGACGTTGAACGTCGAGCGCTTGATCGGCAGCACGCCGTCGAAGGTCTGCGTCGCGCCGCTCTGCGTGACCGTAACGGGCACCGTGACGTTCTCGGACTTGCCCTTGATCGTCAGCTTGCCGGTCACGTTGTACTTGTTGCCGCCCGCCGGCGCGATCGCCGACGACACGAAGGTGGCCTGCGGATACGTCTTCGCGTCGAACCAGTCCTTGCCGGCGACCTGGTCGTTGTACATCTTGTCGCCGAGGTCATAGCTCGCGACGTCGATCGTCATCTGGGCGCTGCCCTGCGTGGCTTTGGCAGGGTCGAACTTCACCTGCGCGGAAAACTTCTTGAACGCGCCTTCGGTCGGCACGTTCATCTGCTTCGACACGGCGGACACCTTGCTCTTCGCGAGATCGACATCGGCGTGCGCCGTGCCCGACGCGACAAACGACACCGCGGCGAGCGCGGCCAGCATGGGGCGGGAGAAAGACATCTTCATGGGATCCTTCATTTGGCAAAGGGGAGCATCCGCGACAGCAGGCCGTCGCGGTCCAACAGCTGGTGCTTGAGCGCCGCGAGCACGTGCACCGAGACGAGCGCAAGCAGAATGTAATTCAATGACACGTGAAGCGTCTTGAAGGTTTCCTTCAGCACCGGATCGGGGTCGATCAGCCGCGGCAGCGGCACGATGCCGAGATAGACGACCGGGATGTTCGACGCCGAGCTGTACAGGTAGCCCGTCACCGGAATCACGATCATCAGCACGTAGAGCAGGATGTGCACGCCATGCGACGCCGCACGCTGCCACGCCGGCGTACCGCCCGGCAGCGCTGGCGGCACGTGGGTCGCACGCCACAGCACGCGGATGACGGCCAGCGCGAATACGGTCACGCCCATCCACTTGTGCCACGAAAAGTACTTCAGCTTGGTCGGCGTGAAGCCCGGGATGTCGGTCATCACCCAGCCCAGCGCGAACGCGCAGACGATCAGCAGCGCGATCAGCCAGTGCAGCGCGATCGCCGTCTGCGTGTAGCGTACCGGCCTGGCCGGCAGCGATTTCGATGCCATCTTGGATTCCTCAGTTCAGCGAACGGCCGCGCCGGCAATTGGTCCGACGCTTGTCAAGGGCGCCATGCTACCGCAACCTTTTGACACGCGCGGACTCTGAAGACAGGCACGCCAGCCGGCTGACGGTTTCCTGTCATGTTACCGCTCGGTCACCAAACCCGCGATCGTTGACACGCCGAAAAAGGCCTTTTGGTAAGATTGGCGCGGGTTCCGGCCCCGTCGACGCGTCTCCCCAGCCGTCGCACAACTGCCTTTTCCATGCAACGAAACGACCTGATTGCCTGTCACGAATGCGACGCACTGTTGCACAAACCGCGCCTGAGCGGACGTGAATCCGCGCGCTGCCCGCGCTGCGACGCGCTGCTCTATCGCAACAGCGCCGCGCAGATCGAGCGGATCTGCGCGCTCGCGCTCGCGGCGCTGATCACGTTCACGATCGCGCAGGCGTTCCCGATCCTCGAAATGGACGTGAACGGCAACCGCGTGCAGACCACGCTGATCGGTGCGATCGACTCATTGTGGCACCAGGACATGGCGATCGTCGGCGTGATGGTGTTCTGCTCGACCGTCCTGTTCCCGCTCGTCGAGATGGCCGCGCTGCTGTACCTGCTGCTGCCGATCCGGCGCGGTGTCGTGCCGCCCGGTTTCAACCTGGTGCTGCGTGCGATCGAACTCGTGCGGCCCTGGGGGATGATCGAGGTGTTCATGCTCGGCATCCTCGTGACCATCGTGAAGATGGTCAGCCTCGCGCGCGTCGTACCCGATGCCGCGCTGTTCGCGTTCGCCGCGCTCACGCTGATGATCGCGGTCGTGCTGATGTTCGATCCGCGCACGCTGTGGGACATCGCCGACGACCTGCGCGCCGGGCGCGCTCCCGGGCAGCCCGACGATGCCGCCCCGCTGCCGGAAGCCGCCCGCCGATGACGATCCCGACCGCCGCCCGCGAAGGCTATGTCAGCTGCCACACGTGCGGCCTCGTGCAGACGCTCGACCATCCGCACGCACATTGCGCGCGCTGCGGCAGCGCCCTCCATTTCCGCACGCCGAACAGCCTGATGCGCACGTGGGCGCTGCTGCTCGCGGCCGCGATCCTCTACATTCCCGCGAACCTGCTGCCGATCATGCGCACCGCGTCGATCGTCGGCTCGCAGGAAGACACGATCATGAGCGGCGTCATCTATTTCTGGGTATCGGGCGACTGGCCGCTCGCCGTCGTCGTGTTCGTCGCGAGCATCCTCGTGCCGATGCTCAAGCTCGGCGTGCTGCTGATCCTCGTGATCAGCGCGCAGCGCCGCACCGCCTGGCGGCCGCTGCAGCGCACGCGCCTGTTCCGGATCGTCGAGCGCATCGGCCGCTGGTCGATGCTCGACATCTTCGTCGTGACGCTGACCGTCGCGCTCGTCCATTTCCGTTCGCTCGCCGTCATCACGGCCGGCCCCGGCGCGCTCGCGTTCGGCTCGGTCGTGATCCTGACGATGCTCGCGTCGATGCAGTTCGATCCCCGCCTGATCTGGGATCCAGTCGAAACCTCAGGGAATCACCATGAATAGTCCACAAGGCCCGCAGCACGACGCGCCCCGGCCGCCCGATCCGACGATCTCGACGAAATCCGGCTGGCTGCCGTCGCTCGTCTGGCTCGTGCCGTTGATCGCCGCGCTGATCGGCATCGGCCTCGTGATCAAGTCCGTGCGCGAACGCGGCCCGGAAATCACGATCAGCTTCCACAGCGCCGAAGGGCTCGAGCCCGGCAAGACCCAGGTCAAGTACAAGGACGTCGAGATCGGCATGGTCAAGACGATCAAGCTGTCGAAGGACCTGTCGCGCGTGCTCGTCCAGGTGCAGCTCAAGAAGGAAGCCGAGGACTTCGCGGTGAAGGGCTCGCGCTTCTGGATCGTGCGGCCGCGCGTCGGCGCGACCGGCGTGTCGGGGCTCGGCACGCTGCTGTCCGGTGCGTATATCGGCGTCGACGCCGGGCGCTCGGACGATACGCTGACCGACTTCACCGGCCTCGAGACGCCGCCCGCCGTCACGGGCGACCAGAAAGGCACCCAATACGTGCTGCGCGGCGATTCGCTCGGCTCGGTCGACATCGGCTCGCCCGTCTACTACCGCCGCGTGCAGGTCGGCCAGGTGGTCGGCTTCTCGCTCGACAAGGACGGCACCGGCGTCACGTTCAACGTGTTCGTCAATGCGCCGTACGACCAGTATGTCGGCGTGAACTCGCGCTGGTGGCAGGCAAGCGGCGTCGACCTGCGGCTCGACTCGAGCGGCCTGAAGCTGAACACGCAGTCGCTCGCCACGGTGATCCTCGGCGGCATTGCGTTCCAGACGCCGCCGAACCAGGGCTCCGGCGCGACGGCGCCGAACAACACGACGTTCCGCCTCGCGTCCGACGAGGGCGACGCGATGCGCGACCCGGACGGCCAGCCGCTGCAGGTCGTGATGAACTTCAACCAGTCGCTGCGCGGGCTCGCCGTCGGCGCGACGGTCGACTTCCGCGGCATCGTGCTCGGCGAAGTGACGAACATCGGCATCGACTTCGATCCGAAGACGAAGAACTTCCTGATGCCGGTGACGATGAACGTGTATCCGGAACGCCTCGGGCGCCGCTTCCGCGAAACGATCGAGAGCAAGGGCGAACCGGCCCGCCGCGAGATCATCGAGCGGCTCGTCCAGCACGGGCTGCGCGGCCAGCTGCGCACCGGCAACCTGCTGACGAGCCAGCTGTACGTCGCGCTCGACTTCTTCCCGAAGGCGCCGGCCGTGAAGATCGACACCGCCCGCCAGCCGCTCGAGCTGCCGACCGTGCCGAACACGCTCGACGAGTTGCAACTGCAGGTCGCCGACATCGCGAAGAAGCTCGACAAGGTGCCGTTCGACCAGATCGGCGCAAACCTGAACAGCGCGCTCTCGAACGCCGACAAGCTGTTCAAGCAGCTCGACACGCAGGTCGCGCCGGAAGCGCGCGACACGCTGTCGGCCGCGAAGCAGACCTTCTCGACCGCCGAAGCGACGCTGCAGCAGGATTCGCCGCTGCAGTCCGACGTGCGCGGCGCGCTGAAGGAGCTCACGCGCACGCTGCAGTCTCTGAACGCGCTCGCCGACTACCTCGAGCGTCACCCCGAATCGCTGCTCAAGGGCAAGCCAGGAGATCAACCATGACCACACGCGTGAACGGTTTCGCGAGCGGCGCGGCGGCGGCTGTCGCCGCCCTCGCGCTCGCCGCGTGCAGCTCGCCGCCCGCGCGGTTCTACACGCTCAGCCCGGCCGATGCCGCAGCGCCGCTGCGCACCGCGCCGGCCAACCCGGCGTTCCTGATCGAGGTGCCGTCCGTCGGCGTGCCCGAGCAGGTCGCGAAGAACCAACTGGTCGTGCAGAAGAACGCCGCGCAGGTCGACGTGCTCGAGCAGGAACGCTGGGCGTCGCCGCCCGCCGACGAGATCCGCCGCGCGCTGTCGGACGATCTCGCCACGCAGCTCGGCACGATCGACGTCGCGAATTCCGCGTACCCGCCCGGCGTGCCCGTGTATCGCATCAGCGTGAACGTGCAGCGCTTCGAGTCGTGGCCCGGCAAGCGCGCGGCGGTCGACGCCGTGTGGAGCGTGCGCTCGCTCGCCACGCAGGCCGTCATGACGTGCCGCACGAGCGTCGCGGAACCGGTCGCCGATGGCTACGACGCGCTCGTCGCCGGCCACCGGCGCGCGCTCGACGTGATTGCCGCGCAAGCCGCGGCCGGCGTGCGTGCGATGGCCGCGCACCGCGGCACACCGGCCGCCAAGGCGCCCGCCGCCGGCAGCAAGACGGCCGCCGCGCCGTTCGCGCCGTTCGTGCCGTGCCCGGCCAACGCGATGCCGGGCGGCGACGCCGGCGCGACGGGCAAGTCCGGCGCATGAACGTGCGGCGGGCGGGCGAGCGCTCGACGGCATGCTCGCCTGCGCGGCTTCGTCCGGCCCGGCGCGTCCGCGAGCGATCGCCGACTGCCGTCGGCGTCACCCTGCCGCAACCGGACACGCATCGAAATGCATCGGCCGGACGGCCATTCACATTGTTTGTCAAAGTCGGCCGGAACCGGCGCCATGCAACGCGGTCGGCTTGCATTTTCGGGCCCGATTGACGATCCTACGCACTTTCAGGCCCGCGCCGCTCGTCGTGCGCGCCAGCCAGCGGCGCCGGGCCGGGTTCGGCCCGACCGCCGTGCCTCCCGGCGCCCGCACGCAATCGGCGTGCACCGCAGCGGGGCAGCCGCATCGCGGGTCGCCGCGCATCGTCCGGCAAGCGGCCCCGTCTCACCCGTTCTCCCCGGCGCCGCGCCGTTTCCCCGGCCGGCATCCCGAACCCGCCCGCCGAGGGCTTTCGCTATTCCGTTTATGTTTCGTTCCCTGACGACCCTGATCAAGAAGTGGCGCGCGTCGCGCAATGCCGGTCACCAGCTCGATGCGCTGCTCGCGCACGCCGATGCCGATGCGTCGTACGCCGAGCGCAGCGAATGGCTGATCGAGCTCGCGCACTGGCTGCGCCGCACCGGCACGATGCAGGCCGCGCAAGACGCGCCCGCCGATCGCGACGACGATGCGCGCGCGTATCCGGCCCATGCGCGGTTGCGCTACCTGTTCCACGTGCTCGATCGCAATCCCGCGTGGAAAACCCACGCCGCGCGCATCCTGCGCGGCATCCTGCGCGAGTGCGACGGCATCTCGCTCCTGTGCGACGCCGGCATGCCCGTGCACTCGGGCTTCTTCGGCGCGCTGTTCGAGCGGATCGACTCGTCGCTGATCCCGCCCGCGCCGAACCGCCGCGAGCTCTCGGCGCTGTTCACGCTGATGTTCCCGACGCCGGACGACGCGCAATGGATCGACGCGTTGCCCGACGATCTCCTCACGCGCCTCGCCGAGCTGCTTTCGTTCGACGTCACCGATGAGGAGCGCCACAAGCCGGGCTCGTTCTCGCGCGACCTGCTGGCCGCGCTGCACAACCTGACCTGCCAGATCAGCTCGACCGGCCTGTCGCAGACGGTGCGCAGCCGGCTCTCCGACGACGATGCACGCAAGCCGCTCGAAACGCAGCCGTTCTACCGCCTCACGCGCGCGATGCTCGCGGTCGAAACCGCGCACGCGGCCGTCGAGGACGGCGGCGACCCGAGCAAGCTGCTGCACGAGGTGAACTACCTGCGCGTGCTGCTCGACGAATGCCGGATCGCCGTCGACGACGTGTTCTCGCACCTGTACCGCAACGGCGTATCGGTCGACATCGTGTTCCAGGTCGAGCGGATGCGCATGCGCATCCTGCGCGCCGAGATGCTGCTGAACGCGTGGATGGCGCGCGACGACCTGCACGGAATGGCGCACCTGACGGCCGAGCTCATCGACGCGAACCACAACAGCCAAAGCGTGTCGCACCTCGTGCGCAGCAACTTCTCGCTGTTCGCGCGCAAGCTCGTCGAAACCAACGCGGACACCGGCGAGCACTACATCTCGCGCGGCCGCGCCGAGTACCTGAAGATGCTGCGGATGGCCGCCGGCGGCGGCCTCGTCACGGTCGTGACCGTATGCGTGAAGTTCGCGATCACGGGCGCGCACCTGCAGTCGATGCTCGAAGGGCTGCTCGCGGGCGTCAACTACGCGGCCAGCTTCATGCTGATGCACTTCCTGCACTTCACGCTCGCCACCAAGCAGCCCGCGATGACCGCGCCGACGCTCGCGCGCGAGCTCGACGACACCGGCCACGACGAAGGCGTGAAGGCGTTCGTGTCGTCGGTGATCGCGCTGATCCGCACGCAGGCGGCCGCGATTTCCGGCAACGTGCTCGTCGTGCTGCCCGTGTGCCTGCTCGTGCAACTGTTCGCGGGCAACGTGCTGCACGCGAACCTGATCTCGCCGGAGAAGGCGCACGCGACGCTGCACTCGTTCTCGCTGCTCGGCCCGACGCCGCTCTACGCGGCGCTGACGGGCGTGCTGCTGTGGGCGTCGAGCCTGCTCGCGGGCTGGGCCGACAACTGGTTCGTGCTGCACCGGGTCGGCGACGCGCTCACGTACAACCGCCGGCTGCGCCTGACGCTCGGCGCGGCCGGCGCGGCGAAGCTCGCGCACTTCTGCCGGTCGAACGTGGCCGGCGTGGTCGCGAACGTCGGCCTCGGCCTGATGCTCGGCCTCGTTCCGGCGATCGTCACCGTGTTCATGTTCCCGTTCGAGGTGCGGCACGTGACGCTGTCGGCCGGTTCGATCGGCGTCGCGCTCGGCGTGCTCGGCAAGGATGCGCTCGGCACGCCCGAGCTGTGGTGGGCCGGCGCCGGCGTGCTCAGCATGGCGATTCTCAACGTGCTCGTGAGCTTCGCGCTCGCGTTCACGATGGCCGTGCGCTCGCGCAGCCTGCGCCCGACCAAGGTGCGCGCGCTCGTCGCCGCGATCGTCCGCACGGTGCTGTCGAATCCGCTCGCGCTGTTCTGGCCGGGCAGCGGCCAGGCCGCGCGCGCCGGCCAGCCGGGCTCGCACTGACCTTGCGGCGGCATGGCGGCGCCCGCCCGGGCACCGCCGCGCGGCCTTCCGACACGCCTGCGCGGCACCCGGGCCCGCGCCGCGGCATCGAAACGCGACGCAACGCCGGCCCCGGCCGCCCGCGCCGCGTACAATAGTGGACTTTTGCACGTCCCCACCCGCCTTATGTCCTCGCCCACCCTGTACGAATTCTTCGCCCCCTGCCCGCGCGGCCTCGAAGCGGCGCTTGCCGCCGAGCTGGCCGAAATCGCCGGCCGCCACCTGAACGGCGCGCCGTTCACCGCGGGCGCGCAGGTGCCGGGCGGCGTCCACTTCAGCGGCGGCTGGGCCGCCGGCATGGCCGCGAACCTCCATTCGCGGATCGCGAGCCGGGTCCTGCTGAAGATCGCCCACCGCGCGTACCGCAACGAGCAGGACGTCTACGCGCTCGCGCTCGAGCAGCCGTGGGAGCGCTGGTTCGCGGCGACGCAGACGCTGCGCGTCGACATCACCGCGATCAAGTCGCCGCTGAAGAGCCTCGAATTCGCGACGTTGCGCGTGAAGGACGCAATCTGCGACCGGATGCGCGACAAGACCGGCGCGCGCCCGAGCATCGACACCGGTGCGCCGGACGTGCGCGTGTTCGCGTTCCTGACGGCGGGCGAATGCACGCTGTACCTCGACACGTCGGGCGAGCCGCTGTTCAAGCGCGGCTGGCGTCTCGACAAGGGCGCGGCGCCGCTGCGCGAAAACCTCGCGGCCGGCATCCTGCGCCTGACGGGCTGGACGCCCGGCACGGCGCTGTACGACCCGATGTGCGGCAGCGGCACGTTCCTCGCGGAAGCCGCGCAGATCGCGCTCGGCGTGGCGCCGGGCGTCGAGCGCCGGTTCGGCTTCGAGAAACTCAAGCAATACGACATCACCGCGTGGCAGGGGCTGAAGGTCCCGGCGCTGGACGCGAAGCGCGCGGCGCGCGGCAAGCGCGGCGAAGCGCTCGGCGTATACGGCAGCGACATTTCGGGCGACATGCTCGAGAAGGCGCGCGCGAACCTCGAGCGTGCAGGCGTGCCGTCGGTATGGCTCAAGCAGGTCGACGCGCGCGGGATGACGCCGCCGTGCGACGGCCCGGGCATCCTCCTCGCGAACCCGCCGTACGGCGAGCGGATCGAAGTGCGCGGCCGCAGCGCGCGCGGCGAGGTGCGCGAGACGGGCCGCAACCGCGGCAACGACGACGCATTCCGCCGCACCCACACCGACGCACCGGACAGCGAGTTCTTCAACGCGCTCGGCGACGCGCTGAAGCAGCGCTTCACGGGCTGGCAGGCATTCCTGCTGACGTCCGACCGTTCGCTGCCGGGCCAGTTGCGGTTGCGCGAATCGGCGAAGACGCCGCTGTTCAACGGCGCGCTCGAATGCCGGCTGTTCCGCTTCGACCTGATCGCCGGCAGCGTGAAGGCGCGCCCGGCCGCGCCGGAAGGCGACGCGTAGTCCGCCTCATGATCGCGATGGGGCCGCTTGCGCGGCCCCTCTGCGGCAACCGGAGCGCCGCCGTTACCGCACCCGCGGCAACGGCGGCGTTTCGTTTCAGTGCTTCGAACACTCCCAGCGCCCCATCGTGAACGGCAGCGCCTGCCCCGTCTCGAGCAGCGTCTTGAGACTCGACAACACGACCGGCCACCCGCCGCGAATCCCGCGATCCATCTCCGAGCCCGGCACCAGCCCGTCGTGCGTGACGGTCAGCTTCACGACACCCTCGTGCGGCTCGACGACGTAGCTCACGCGCGATTCCCCGCTCTCCCCCGACGGCGTGCGCCACGTGACGACCAGCCGGTGCGGCGGATCGTTCTCGACCACTTCGCCGACGATGTCGACCCGCGCCGGATCGTCGTAGTCCTGATGTTCCCAACGCGAGCCCGGCCGCCAGTCTGGCGACGCGTTGCGGTGCCGCACCCAGTAGTCCTTCGTCAGCTCGGCGTTGGTGAGCGCATCGAACACACGCTCGGGCGTCGATGCAATGAACGTCACGTACACAAAGGCGGGATTACTCATCGTTGTCTCCAGAATCGCCGGCCGCTTCGAGCCCGCGCTTGAGGTCCGCCAGCGCCTGAAGGCGCTGACGCTCGAACTTGCCGATCCAGCGTTCCGCGATGTCGTGGATCGGCACCGGATTCAGGTAATGCAGCTTCTCCCTGCCGCGCCACGTCGTCGCGACGAGATTCGCGGCCTCGAGCAGCGCGAGATGCTTGCTCACGGCCTGCCGGCTCATCGCGAGCCCGTCGCACAACTCGGACAGGGTCTGTCCGCTCTTCGCGTACAGCAAATCAAGCAACTGGCGGCGCGTGGCATCGGCCAGCGCCCTGAAAACGAGATCCATGCCGCTCCCGGGTCAATGAGCTTATTATGCAACCAAATGGTTGCATGTCAAGGGTGACAACTCTACTGACAATACGGTGTCAGCAGCCCGCGATCACACTGCAATCCCGGCGCAATGCAACGCTGGTTTCCGCACGGAACCCGAATAACAACGCAACTAGGAGCGCGTCATGACATCCGCAACGGCCACTGCCACCCCCACCCTGGAGCGCGCGATCGCGTGGTTCGACATTCCGTCCCTCGATTTCGACCGGGCGATCCGCTTTTACGAAACCGTGCTGCAGACGACGCTCCAGCGAGAAGTCATCGGCGGCGTGCCGATGGCCACGTTCGACCGCGACGCATCGAGCACGGGCGGCAGCATCGTGTTCGATCCGCAGCAGCTCAAGCCGAGCGCGAACGGCGTGCTCGTCTACCTGAACGCCGGCGAATCGGTCGTCGCGGCGCTCGAACGCGCGAAGCGCGCGGGCGGCGTCGTGCAGGGCTCGGTCGTCGAGCTGCCGAACAACTACGGCTACGTCGGCTACCTGATCGACACCGAAGGCAACCGCGTCGGCCTGCACGCGCCGAAATGCCACTGAGCACGGCGGCCGTCGCGCCCGCGCGGCGCTATCATCGCGAAGTCCCCACCGCCGTTGGAATCGAGGTGCCGTCATGACGCGCCGTGCCGACCGCCTGTTCCAGATCGCCGAGCTCTTGCGCGGGCGTCGTCTCACGACCGCGCAGCAGCTGGCCGACTGGTTGTCGGTGTCGCCGCGCACGGTCTATCGCGACGTGCGCGACCTGCAGCTGTCAGGGGTCCCGATCGAAGGCGAAGCCGGCATCGGCTACCGGCTGAACCGCAACGCGAGCCTGCCGCCGCTCACGTTCACGGCCGAGGAACTCGCCGCGCTCGCCACCGGCGCACGCATGCTCGAAACCTGGGGCGGTGCGCGCTTCGCGAGCGGCGCGCGTTCGGCGCTCGCGAAGATCGCGTCGGCGATGCCGGCCGACAAGCGCACGGCGCTCGACCGCCTGCCGGTGTTCGCGCCGTCGTTCCACGTCGACGAGACGTTTTGCGCGAAGGTCGACGCAATCCACCAGGCCATCGACACGCGCCACGTCGTCAGCTTCGACTACCGCGACCGGCTCGGCGCGCATTCGCAACGTCGCGTGTGGCCGCTCGGGCTCGTCTACTGGGGCGGGCGCTGGACGATCGGCGCGTGGTGCGAGCTGCGCGGCGATTTCCGTACCTTCGACATCGCGCGGATGGGCGACGTCATCGTGCACGAGCAGTTTCCGGACATGGAAGGGCGGCGGATCGCCGACTACCTGCGGATCGCCGAAGCGCCGATGCGCTGACGCGGTACGACGGCGTGCGCGCCGCGCACCGCCGCCGTTCATGTTCCGGGCCGCCGTGCGGCGCCCGGCCCACCCCTCCCTACCCGCCGAACACCACGGTCCGCTTCGTCCGCTCGTCGACGTGCAGCGAGAACACATCGGGGCGCGCGTAATGCCCGACCACGTCGAAGTCGTAGCGCGCCCGCACGAGTTCATCGGTATCGATGCGCGCGGCCACGAGCCCGGCTTCGCCGATCAGCGGCTGCGTCAGCAGGTCGCCGAGCGGCCCGACGATCACGCTGCCGCCGCGGATCAGCGGCCGCTCCGGATCCCAGCCCGGCACGTCGATGCCGAGCGCGCGCGGCGACGGCTGCACCTGGCACGCGCTGACGACGAAGCAGCGCCCTTCGTGCGCGATATGCCGCATCGAGCTCTGCCAGACGTCGCGCTCGTCGACGGTCGGCGCGCACCAGATCTGCACGCCCTTCGCGTACATCGCGCAGCGCAGCAACGGCATGTGGTTCTCCCAGCAGATCGCGGCGCCTGCACGGCCCGCAGCCGTGTCGACGACGGGCAGCGTCGAGCCGTCGCCCTGCCCCCAGATCAAGCGCTCGGTGCCGGTCGGCATCAGCTTGCGGTGCTTCGCGACGAGCCCGTCGCGCGGATCGAAGAACAGCGCCGTGCAGTACAGCGTGCTGCCGCCGCGCTCGATCACGCCGACCACGAGGCTCGCCCCCGTGCGCTGCGACAGCGCGGCCAGTTCGTCGGTTTCCGGCCCCGGCACGTCGATCGCCTGCGCGACGTAGCGCGCATACGCGTCGCGGCCTTCGGGCAGCCGGTAGCCGAGCCGCGTGCCGAAGATCTCGCCTTTCGGATAGCCGCCGAGCACGGCCTCGGGCAGCACGACGAGCGACGCGCCGCTGTCGCGGATCGCGGTTTCGTAGTCGAGGATCGTGTCGAGCGTGGCGCGCGTGCCGGCGGGCGATGCGCCGATCTGCAGCGCGGCGATGACTGAGGTGGACATGGAGGCGTCTCCGGTGAATGGGGTAACGCCATCTTTATCGATATGATGTCATCGATCAAATCGATAGAACGACAAGTGTCATGAATACGGATGATATCGCCAGCCTCGACCTGAACCTGCTGAAAGTGTTCGAGGCGCTGTACGAGGAAGGCGGCGCGAGCCGCGCGGCGCTGCGGCTCGGCCTCACGCAGTCGGCGGTGAGCGCGGCGCTGGCGCGGCTGCGCGTGATCTATGCCGATCCGCTGTTCGTGCGCACCGGCCGCGGGCTCGCGCCGACGCCACGCGCGGACGAACTGAAGCCGATCCTGTCCGACGCCCTCGACCGTTGCCGCGAAAGTCTCGCGATCGCGGCCGACGGCGGCGACCGTATCGGCCGCACGATCTCGATCGGGCTGTCGGACGACTTCGAGATCGCGCTCGGCCGCGCGCTGATCGACGCCGTCGCGCGGGAAGCCGCCGGCATCCGGCTGATCTTCCGGCAGACGCACAGCGGCATCGCCGGCGACGCGCTGCTGCGTCACGGTGTGGACCTCGCGATCGCGTCGGGCGGCTTCTCGGCGAACGGGCTCAGCCGGCGCGCGGTCGCGACGGGCGGCTACGCGTGCCTGATCGATCCGGCCGCCCGCGAGCGGGCGCCGCGCGCGCTGACGCTCGCCGATTTCCTGCGGCGCGACCACCTGCTCGTATCGTCGGGTGGCGTGATCGGGATCGTCGACGAGGCGCTGGCCACGCTCGGCCACAAACGGCGCGTCGCGGCATCGACCACGCATTTCGCCGCGCTGCCGTACCTGCTCGCCGGCTCCGATGCCGTGGCGACGATTCCCGCGCACGCGGCGCGCGTGATCGCGCAATCCACGCCGCTGCGCGCGCTCGCATGCCCGCTCGACTTGCCGCGCTACCCGGTCGAAATCGGCTGGCGCACGAGCACGCAGCGCGATCCGGCGATCGTGCGCGTACGCGACACGATTGCCGCGTGCGTCGCACATCTCGTCGCGCCATGAAAAAAACCCGGTCACGCCGGCCATGAATCGAAGCAGGCAGCCGCATGGCCGGCGCGTGCGTCACTCGACCGATTTCACCATGTCCTCGATGACCTTCTTCGCATCGCCGAACACCATCATCGTCTTGTCCATGTAGAAGAGATCGTTGTCGAGCCCCGCGTAGCCGGCCGCCATCGAGCGCTTGTTCACGATCACCGTGCGCGCCTTGTACGCCTCGATGATCGGCATCCCCGCGATCGGCGACGCCGGGTCGTTCTTCGCGGCCGGATTCACGACATCGTTCGCGCCGAGCACGAGCGCGACGTCGACCTGGCCGAATTCGCCGTTGATGTCCTCCATCTCGTGCACGATCTCGTACGGCACTTCCGCTTCCGCGAGCAGCACGTTCATGTGCCCCGGCATCCGCCCCGCGACCGGATGAATCGCGTACTTCACGTCGATGCCCTTCTCGATCAGCTTGTCGGTCAGCTCCTTCAGCGCGTGCTGCGCACGGGCCACGGCCAGCCCGTAGCCCGGCACGATCACGACCGTTTCCGCGTTGCCGAGCATGAACGACGCGTCTTCAGCCGAGCCCGACTTCACCGGCCGCTGCTCCTTCGCACCTGCCGCGCCACCCGCCGCCGCGTCGCCACCGAAACCGCCGAGGATCACGTTGAAGAACGACCGGTTCATCGCGTGGCACATGATGTACGACAGGATCGCGCCCGACGATCCGACGAGGGAGCCGGCGATGATCAGCATCGCGTTGTTCAGCGAGAAGCCGATGCCGGCCGCCGCCCACCCGGAGTACGAATTCAGCATCGACACGACCACCGGCATGTCCGCGCCGCCGATCGGGATGATGATCAGCACGCCGAGCGCGAACGCGATCGCCGTCATGATGATGAACGGCAGCCACGACTGCGTGATGAAGAACAGGATGCCGAAGCCGAGCATCGCGAGCGCGAGCATCAGGTTGAGCAGGTGCTGGCCCGCATACACGACCGGCGCGCCCTGGAACAGCCGGAACCGGAACTTGCCCGACAGCTTTCCGAACGCGATCACCGAACCGGAGAACGTGATCGCGCCGACGACCGAGCCGACGAACAGCTCGACGCGGTTGCCGTACGGGATGAAATTCGACGACACGGCGTCCTGCGGCACGAGCCCGAACGCTTCCGGCTCAGACACCACCGCATACGCGATGCACACGGCCGCGAGACCGATCAGCGAGTGCATCGCCGCGACGAGCTCCGGCATCTTCGTCATCTCGACGCGCGCGGCGACGAACGCGCCCACGCCGCCGCCGACGATCAGCGCGCCGAGCACCAGCGCGATGCCGAGCGGCAGGTTCGCGCCGAGCCACGCGGCCTGCCTGACGATCAGCGCGAGCGTCGTGAGGATCGCGATGGCCATCCCGGCCATCCCGAACAGGTTGCCGCGCCGCGCGCTCTTCGGGTTCGACAGGCCTTTCAGCGCCTGGATGAAGCACACCGACGCGACGAGGTACAGCAGCGTGACGACGTTCATGCTCATCGCGCGCCCTCCTTGCCGTCCCCGGCCTGCCTGGGCGCCTTCTTGCGGAACATCTCGAGCATGCGCCTCGTCACGAGGAAGCCACCGAACACGTTGACGGCCGCAAGGGCGACCGCGAGCGTGCCGAATACCTTGCCGGTCGTGCCGACGGTCAACGCCGCCGCCAGCATCGCGCCGACGATGACGATCGCCGAGATCGCATTGGTCACGGCCATCAGCGGCGTATGCAGCGCCGGCGTGACGTTCCATACCACGTGATAGCCGACGTACACGGCCAGCACGAAGATGATCACGTTGATCACCGTGTGATTGATGACTTCCATGGCCGCCTCCTCCCCCGGTTACTTGCGCACGACTTCGCCGTCACGGCACAGGAGCGTCGCGGCGACGATGTCGTCGGTCAGGTCGATGTTCAGCGTGCCGTCCTTCGTGACGATCAGCTTCATGAAGTCGAGCAGGTTGCGTGCATACAGCGCCGACGCATCCGCTGCGACCATCGACGCGAGATTCGTGTAGCCCGCGATCGTCACGCCGCCGTGCACGATCACCTGGTCGGCAACCGTCAACGGGCAATTGCCGCTCTTGCGCCCGTCGAATTCCGGGCCGCGGCCGGCCGCCAGATCGACGAGCACCGAGCCCGGCTTCATCGACTGCACGGTTTCGACCGAAATCAAGGTCGGCGCGGGGCGCCCGGGAATCAGCGCGGTGGTGATCACGATGTCGGCCTGCTTCGCGCGCTCGTGCACGAGCGCGGCCTGACGGCCGAGCCACGACGGCGGCATCGGGCGCGCGTAGCCGCCCACCCCCTGCGCCGCCTCGCGCTCGTCGTCGGTTTCATACGGGACGTCGACGAATTTCGCGCCGAGCGACTCGATCTGCTCCTTCACGGCCGGCCGCACGTCGGACGCCTCGATCACCGCGCCGAGGCGCTTCGCGGTCGCGATCGCCTGCAGGCCCGCGACGCCCGCGCCGAGAATCAGCACGCGCGCGGCCTTCACGGTGCCCGCGGCCGTCATCAGCATCGGAAAAAAGCGCGGATACAGCGCCGCAGCCACCAGCACGGCCTTGTAGCCCGCGATGTTCGCCTGCGACGACAGCACGTCGAGACTCTGCGCACGCGTCGTGCGCGGCGCGGCTTCGAGCGCGAAGCCCGTCACGCCGGCCGCGGCGAGCGTCGCCGCCTGCTCGCCGTTGAACGGCTCGAGCATGCCGACCAGCACGGAGCCGCGCTTGAGCAACGGCAGTTCCGCGTCCGTCGGCGCCTGGACCTTCAACACGATGTCGGCATCGAAAGCGGCCGCCTGGCCGGTCAGGTTGGCCCCGGCGGCCGCATAGGCCTCGTCGGGATAACTCGCTGCGATGCCGGCCCCTTTCGCGATACTGACCCGATGCCCGGCCGCCGCGTATTTCTTCACGGTTTCCGGCGTCGCAGCCACACGCGCCTCGTTCGCCCGCGTTTCAGCGGGCACGCCAATATGCATCGTCGGCCCCTCCAGTCATTGTCGGTATTTCGCTTCTGACGACGTCTGCTGCACGACCGGCCGGGCAGGCTCACTACCGGCTCACGAGCAACGGCACCCACTCTCACTTTAGGCGAAAGCGAGGGCCGTACCGGCAGGCGCCGCACGGTCGCGCCAGACAGTGATGCCGGCCCGTCCGGTGTCGCCGCGTATCGGCACGACAAACGAATTGAAAGGGTCTGATTCGTTTAGCGTAGCGACCGGCAGCGTTCGGGCGCAACCGGTAAAATGCCGAACCATGAAACCCGAAATCTGGACCCCGCATGTGACGGTCGCCGCGCTCGTCGAGCACGCCGGCCGCTTTCTCATGATCGAGGAAGAAACCTCGTCGGGCCTGCGCATCAACCAGCCGGCAGGCCATCTCGAAGCCGGCGAAACGCTGGCCGACGCCGTGATCCGAGAAACGCTCGAGGAAACCGCGCACCCGTTCACGCCCGATGCACTCGTCGGCGTCTATCTCGCGCACTACGACCGCCCCGGCACCGCCGGCGCGACCTACCTGCGCTTCACGTTCTGCGGCACGGCCGGCGAGCCGATCGCGGGCCATGCGCTCGACGACGGCATCGTCCGCACGCTGTGGATGACCGCCGACGAACTGCGCGCGTGCGGCGAGCGCCATCGCTCGCCGGCGGTGATGCGCTGCGTCGACGATTACCTCGCCGGGCGGCGCATTCCGCTCGATTTCGTGCACACGCATTCGGTCGCGCCGCGCCCCGAATCATTCGAACGTCAGGCGGTCAGCAAATGAGCAAGCGCCGTGTAGTGGTGGGCATGTCGGGCGGCGTCGATTCGTCGGTGACCGCGTGGCTGCTGAAGGAACAGGGTTACGACGTGGTCGGCCTGTTCATGAAGAACTGGGAAGACGACGACGACGGCGAATACTGCTCGACGCGCCAGGACTGGATCGACGTCGTGTCGGTGGCCGACCTGATCGGCATCGACGTGGAAGCGGTCAACTTCGCCGCCGAATACAAGGACCGCGTGTTCGCCGAATTCCTGCGCGAATACTCGGCCGGCCGCACGCCGAACCCCGACGTGCTGTGCAACGCCGAAATCAAGTTCAAGGCATTCCTCGATCACGCGATGTCGCTCGACGCGGAAATGATCGCGACCGGCCACTACGCGCGCGTGCGCGAGCGTGATGGGCGTTTCGAACTGCTGAAGGCCTTCGATCATACGAAAGACCAGTCGTACTTCCTGCATCGGCTGAACCAGGCGCAACTGTCGAAGTCGATGTTCCCGCTCGGCGAGATCCCGAAGACGAAGGTGCGCGAGATCGCCGCCCAAATCGGGCTGCCGAACGCGAAGAAGAAGGATTCGACCGGCATCTGCTTCATCGGTGAACGGCCGTTCCGCGATTTCCTGAACCGCTATCTGCCGACGAAACCCGGCCCGATGAAGACGCCGGACGGCAAGGTCGTCGGCGAGCACATCGGTCTCGCGTTCTACACGTTCGGCCAGCGCAAGGGCATCGGCCTCGGAGGCAGCAAGAGCGGCAACGGCGATCCGTGGTTCGTCGCCGCGAAGGACATCGCGTCCAACACGCTGTACGTCGTGCAGGGGCACGATCACCCGTGGCTGCTGGCGCGCGAGCTGGTCGCCGGCAACGTGAGCTGGGTCGCCGGGGAGCCGCCGGCCGAAGGCTTCACGTGCGGCGCGAAGACCCGCTACCGGCAGGCCGACGCGGCGTGCGCATTCGGCGCCGCCACGCCGGGCCCGGCAGGCGAAGCGCGCTTCTCGCTCGCGTTCGACGACGCGCAGTGGGCCATCACGCCCGGCCAGTCCGCCGTGCTGTACGACGGCGAGATCTGCCTCGGCGGCGGGATCATCGAATCCGCGGCCGCCAGCCAGCCCGCCCCGGCGGACGGCCCCGCGCGGGCGCTCGCCGAAGCACGCTGACACCTATTCGGTTTAGACTTGCGGCACGCCGCGCCCGGCAGAACACGATTCCGCCGCGGCCGGCACGCCGCCGCGCAGCGCACGCATGGCGGTATTTCAAGATTCTTACGGAGTCCCCATGCTTTCACGACGCTATCTGGCGATGTGGTTTGCGGTCCTGCTGCTCGTCGCTGCGGCCGCGCTCGCCTCGATCCACGCGCTTTCCTGGTTCTGGGTCATCATTCCCTTCGCCCTCGTCGTGCTCGGCCTGTACGACCTGAGGCAGGACCGCCACGCGATCCTGCGCAACTACCCGCTCTGGGGCCACTTCCGCTTCCTGTTCGAATTCATCCGACCTGAAATCCGCCAGTATTTCGTCGAGGACGACACCGACGAGAAGCCGTTCTCGCGCGCGCAGCGCAGCCTCGTCTACCAGCGCGCGAAGAACGTCGCCGACAATCGCCCGTACGGCACCGAGCTGAACGTGAAGGCCGTCGCGCACGAATGGATCAGCCACTCGCTCGCGCCGACGAAACTGCCGAACCACGATTTCCGCGTCCGCGTCGGCGCGAATCGCGCGCAGCCGTACGACATTTCGATCTTCAATATCTCGGCGATGAGCTTCGGCTCGCTGTCCGCGAACGCGATCCGCTCGCTGAACCTCGGCGCGAAGAAAGGCGGGTTCGCGCACGACACGGGCGAAGGCTCGCTGTCGAAGTACCACCGCGAAAACGGTGGCGACATCATCTGGGAAATCGCGTCCGGCTACTTCGGCTGCCGCAATGACGACGGCACCTTCAACCCCGACAGGTTCGCGAAGCAGGCCGCCGATCCGCAGGTCAAGATGATCGAGGTGAAGCTGTCGCAGGGCGCGAAGCCCGGCCACGGCGGCGTGCTGCCGGCCGCGAAGATCACGCCGGAAATCGCCGAGACGCGCGGCGTGCCGATGGGCAAGGACTGCATCTCGCCCGCGACGCATTCGGAGTTCTCGACGCCGCGCGGGCTGCTCGAATTCGTCGAACGGCTGCGCACGCTGTCGGGCGGCAAGCCGACCGGCTTCAAGCTGTGCGTCGGCCATCCGTGGGAATTCTTCGGGATCGCGAAGGCGATGCTCGAGACCGGCATCGTGCCGGACTTCATCGTCGTCGACGGCGCGGAAGGCGGCACGGGCGCGGCGCCGCTCGAATTCACCGACCACGTCGGCGTGCCCCTGCAGGAAGGATTGCTGCTCGTGCACAACACGCTCGTGGGGATCGGCGTGCGCGATCGCGTGAAGATCGGCGCGAGCGGCAAGATCATCAGCGCGTTCGACGTCGCCCGCACGCTCGCGATCGGCGCGGACTGGGTGAACTCGGCGCGCGGCTTCATGTTCGCGGTCGGCTGCATCCAGGCGCAGACCTGCCACACGGGCCGTTGCCCGACCGGCGTCGCGACGCAGGACCCGGTGCGCCAGCGCGCGCTCGTCGTGCCCGACAAGGCCGACCGCGTGTACAACTTCCACCGCAATACGCTGCACGCGCTGCAGGAGCTCGTGCAGGCAGCCGGCCTCGCGCATCCGTCGGAGCTGCGTGCGCATCACATCGTGCAGCGCATCGCGCCGCACGAGGTCCGGCTGATGTCGCAGTTGCTGAAGTACCTGAAGCCGGGCGCGCTGCTCGACGGCAACACGTGCGGCTTTACGCTGTACGACAAGTGGTGGCCGATTGCGCGCAGCGATTCGTTCACGCTCGGCGAGGCCGTGTACGCGTCGATCGAATGACGCGGGCGACCTCCCCCACCACGGGGAGGCCCGGCAAAAAGAAAAGCGCCCCGCGGGGCGCTTTTCTTTTGTCTGCCGAATCCGTCAACGCGCGAATGCGTCGCGTGCGGCTCAGTTCTGCGGCAGCGTGTCGGCGAACGACGGCCGCTGCAGCAGCTTCGCGAAGTGCTTGTCAAGGTTCGGATGGCGATCGCGCCAGTTGACCTCGGGCATCCGGAAGTCGAGATAGCCGAGCGCGCAGCCGAGTGCGATGTCCGCGAGCGAGTAATGATTACCGACGCACCACGTCTTGCCGCCGAGACCCTGCGACATCGCGACGAGACCGTCGTCGATCTTGCGCTGCTGGCGCGCGATCCAGCTCGCGCTGCGCTGCGCCTCGTCGCGCATCGTGTGTTCGAGACGAATCGCGACCGCCGCGTCGAGCACGCCGTCGCCCAGCGCTTCCCAGCACCGCACCTCGAGACGCTCGCGGCCCGACGGCGGAATCAGCTTGCCGACCGGCGACAGCGTATCGACGTATTCGCAGATCACGCGGGAATCGAACACCGCGGCACCATCTTCCATCACGAGGCACGGGACCTTGCCGAGCGGATTCGACGCATGAATATCCGTCTCCGGCGCCCACACGTTCTCGAGCTCCAGCTTGTAGTCGATCTTCTTTTCAGCCAGCACGATCCGCGCCTTGCGGACGTACGGGCTGCTGAGCGAACCGATTAATTTCATCATCTGCCTTTTTAAGGGAACCGCCGAGAGTATACGTTGTCGCCGATCATAACCGGCCAGCGTCGCGCGACAGAAAATCGCCCGGATGGCCTGTGGATGGTTTGCAACAACCGCCGCGCGGCCCTTCCAGGGCCGCTTCCCGCCCCCTCTCTCACGCACGGCGTCCCGCGGCGCTACAATCGCACGAATGAACGCGCCCCTCGATACCGCCATCGCCGTCGACGTCTACCGCCAGCGCCGTGAACGCGTGCTTGCCGCACTGCGTGCCGCCGGCGGCGGCGTCGCCATCGTCCCCACCGCGCCCGAAGTGCCGCGCAACCGCGATACGGACTATCCGTACCGGTTCGACAGCTACTTTCACTACCTGACGGGCTTCGGCGAGCCGGATGCCGTCCTCGTGCTGAACGCGGCCGCGCCGCACGGCGCGCCGGAGTCGATCCTGTTCTGCCGCGGCAAGAATGCCGACCGCGAAATCTGGGAAGGCTTCCATTACGGGCCCGAAGCCGCGCGCGACGCGTTCGGCTTCGACGCGGCGTTCGCGGTCGACGTGATCGACACCGAGATGCCGCGCCTGCTCGCCGACGCGGGCACCGTGCACTACCGGTTCGGCGCATCGGCCGACTTCGACCGCCAGCTCGCGGGCTGGATCGACGCGGTGCGCACGCTGGCGCGCACCGGCGTCGCCGCGCCGGACGCGATGCTCGACCTCACGCCGCTGCTCGACGACATGCGGCTCGTGAAGGACGAGCACGAGCTCGCGATCATGATGCGCGCCGCGCACATCTCCGCGCTCGCGCACCGCCGTGCGATGCAGGCGTGCCGCCCCGGTATCCGCGAATACGAACTCGAGGCCGAGCTGCTGTATGTATTCCGCAAGCATGGCGCGCAGTCGCCCGCGTACGGCTCGATCGTCGCGGCCGGTGCGAACGCGTGCGTGCTGCACTACCCGGCCGGCAACGCGGTCGCGAAAGATGGCGACCTGATCCTGATCGACGCCGCGTGCGAACTCGACGGCTACGCGTCGGACATCACGCGCACGTTCCCGGCCAACGGGCGCTTCTCGCCCGCGCAGCGCACGCTGTACGACATCGTGCTCGCCGCGCAGCAGGCCGCGATCGACGCGACCCGCGCCGGCGTGCCGTTCGAGGCGCCGCACGACGCCGCCGTGCGCGTGCTCGCGCAGGGGCTGCTCGACACCGGCATCATCCCGAAAACGCGCTTCTCGAACGTCGACGACGTGATCGCCGAGCGCGCCTACGCGCGCTTCTACATGCACCGCACCGGCCACTGGATCGGCATGGACGTGCACGATTGCGGCGACTACCGCGAGCGGCTCGCCGAGCGTGACGCCAACGGCGCGCTGCCTTGGCGCACGCTGAAAACCGGCATGACGCTGACGATCGAACCGGGCCTGTACGTGCGCGCCGCCGACGACGTGCCGCCCGAGTACTGGAACATCGGCATCCGCATCGAGGACGACGCGATCGTTCGCGAGCACGGCTGCGAGCTGATCACGCGCGGCGTGCCCGTCGCGGCGGACGAGATCGAAGCGCTGATGCGCGCGGGCGCATGACCGGCTATCGCCGACCGTTACCTCCGTTTCACGAATCAAGATGACGACCGCATCCTCCCCGGCCACGCCGGCCTATGACCTCGCCATCGTCGGCGCGGGCCCCGTCGGGCTCGCGCTCGCCGGCTGGCTCGCGCGCCGCAGCGCGACGCAGCGCGCATCGATCGCCCTGATCGATGCACGTGAACCGGCCGCGAGTGCGAACGACCCGCGCGCGATCGCCGTGTCGCACGGCAGCCGCGTGCTGCTCGACACCCTCGCGTGGCCCGCCGACGCGACGCCGATCGAACACATCCACGTCTCGCAGCGCGGCCACTTCGGCCGCACGCTGATCGACCGAGACGAGCACGACCTCGCCGCGCTCGGCTATGTCGTGCGCTACGGCTCGCTCATGCAGGCGCTCGCGGGCGCCGTGCGCGGCACGCGCGTCGACTGGCTCACGTCGACCACCGCGCGCGCGCCGCAGCAGGACGCCGACGGCGTCACGCTGACGCTCGACGGCCCGCAAGGCGAGCGCACGCTGCGCGCACGCATCGCCATCAACGCCGAAGGCGGGCTGTTCCACGAACAGCAGGCCGATACGGCCAAGCATCGCCGCGACTACGGGCAGACCGCGCTCGTCGGTACGGTCACCGTATCGGCGCCGCGCCCGAACGTCGCGTGGGAACGCTTCACGCACGAAGGCCCGCTCGCGCTGCTGCCGCTCGGCGGGCCGCGCCAGGCCGAGTACGCGCTCGTCTGGTGCTGCGCGCCCGACGAAGCCGCGCGCCGTGCCGCGCTGCCCGACGACGCGTTCCTGCGCGAACTCGGCGCCGCGTTCGGCGAACGCATGGGCGCGTTCGTCGCGATCGCGGGCCGCGCGTCGTTCCCGCTCGGCCTGAACGCCGCGCAGACGCTCGTCAACGGCCGCGTCGCGATCGTCGGCAATGCCGCCCAAACCCTGCACCCCGTCGCCGGCCAGGGGCTCAACCTCGGGCTGCGCGATGCGCATACGCTCGTCGATACGCTGTCCGCGCAAGGCTTCGAAGCCACCGCGCTCGCCACCTTCAACGCGCGGCGCGCCCTCGACCGGCGCCTCACGATCGGCGCGACCGACACGCTGGCTCGCCTGTTCACGATCGACTCGGGCCCGCTCCCGCTCCCGCTGCTGCGCGGCGCCGCGCTCACCGCGCTCGAGTTCGTGCCGCCGCTCAAGAAGGTGATCGCGCGCCAGATGATGTTCGGCCAGCGCAACTGACGCGCGGCGCACACAGTCGCGCCACTCAAACCGGGTCAAATCGGCGGGGCATGGGAATACGGTAAAATGCGCGTTTCCGTCTGCCCCTTCCCTGCCCGCGCCCGCCGCAGGCGGTGCCATTGCGATGCCCGTTATCGGCCCTCACGTATTGCGTAACAACCTGTTCGTCGCCCCGATGGCCGGCGTCACGGATCGTCCGTTCCGCCAGCTCTGCAAGCGGCTGGGAGCCGGTTACGCCGTGTCCGAGATGGTCGCGTCCAATGCGCAGCTGTGGAAAAGCGCGAAGACGATGCGGCGCGCGAACCACGAAGGCGAGGTCGAGCCGATTGCGGTCCAGATCGCCGGCGCCGATCCGGCGATGATGGCCGAAGCGGCCCGCTACAACGTCGACAACGGCGCGCAGATCATCGACATCAACATGGGCTGCCCGGCGAAGAAGGTCTGCAACGTCGCGGCCGGCTCCGCGCTGCTGCAGAACGAGCCGCTCGTGCAGCGCATCGTCGAGGCCGTCGTCGCGGCCGTCGGCACGGGGCCCGATGCGGTGCCCGTCACGCTGAAGATCCGCACGGGCTGGGATCGCGAGCACAAGAACGCGATCACGGTCGCGCGCCTGGCCGAAGCCGCCGGCATCTCGATGCTCACCGTGCACGGCCGCACGCGCGCCGACCTGTACCGCGGCGACGCCGAATACGAAACCATCGCGGCCGTGAAGGCGGCGGTGCGGATTCCGGTGGTCGCGAACGGCGACATCACGTCGCCCGCGAAGGCGAAGGCCGTGCTCGACGCAACCGGCGCCGACGCACTGATGATCGGTCGCGCCGCGCAAGGTCGGCCGTGGCTGTTCCGCGAAATCGACCATTTCCTGCAAACCGGCGAGCTGCTGCCCCCGCCGCGGATCGACGAGATCCAGCACGTAATGAACGAACACCTGGAAGACCACTACGCTTTCTATGGTGAATTCACGGGAGTCCGTACTGCGCGCAAGCACATCGGCTGGTACACTCGCGGCCTTTCCGGTGCCAACGGGTTCCGGCACAGGATGAACACGCTCGATTCCACCCGCGAGCAGCTCGCCGCCGTCAATGCATTCTTCGAGGCGCAAAAGGCGCTGTCGGACCACCTCGTCTACGTCGATGACGAAGAGGAAAACGGCCAGGGCGAGTCGGACGACCATAACCAGTTAGCAGCATGAGCAAGCACAACATCGAACAATGTGTCCGCGAGAGCCTGGACGTGTATTTCCGGGATCTAGACGGCTCCAATCCGCACGACGTCTATGAAATGGTGATGTCCTGCGTCGAAAAGCCGATGCTCGAGGTCGTGCTCGTACAGGCAGGCGGCAACCAGTCGCTCGCCGCCGAGTACCTCGGCATCAATCGCAATACGCTGCGCAAGAAACTGCAGCAGCACGGCCTGCTGTAGGCGGCCGTCCCGTCCCCATTTCCCTGGCTATTGGTGGTTCCATCATGATCAAGCAAGCGCTCATTTCCGTTTCCGACAAGACCGGCATCGTCGACTTCGCGAAGTCGCTGTCCGACCTCGGCGTCAAGCTGCTGTCGACGGGCGGCACCGCGAAACTGCTCGCCGACGCGGGCCTGCCCGTTACCGAAGTGGCTGATTACACGGGCTTCCCGGAAATGCTCGATGGGCGCGTGAAGACGCTCCACCCGAAGGTGCACGGCGGCATCCTGGCTCGCCGCGACCTGCCCGAGCACATGCAGGCGCTGGAACAGCACGGCATCCCGACGATCGACCTGCTCGTCGTGAACCTGTACCCGTTCGTCGCGACGATCGCGAAGGACGACTGCACGCTCGCCGACGCGATCGAGAACATCGACATCGGCGGCCCGACGATGCTGCGCTCGGCCGCGAAGAACCACCGCGACGTGACGGTCGTCGTCGATCCGGCCGATTACGCGGTCGTGCTCGATGAAATGAAGGCGAACGGCAATGCGGTCGGCTATGCGACCAACTTCCGCCTCGCGACGAAGGTGTTCGCGCACACCGCGCAATACGACGGCGCGATCACGAACTACCTGACGAGCCTGACCGACGAGCTGAAGCACGCATCGCGCAGCGCGTACCCGGCGACGCTGAACATGGCGTTCGACAAGGTGCAGGACCTGCGCTACGGCGAGAACCCGCACCAGAGCGCCGCGTTCTACCGCGACCTCGCGACGCCGGCCGGCGCGCTGGCGAACTACCGCCAGCTGCAGGGCAAGGAACTGTCGTACAACAACATCGCCGATTCGGACGCGGCGTGGGAATGCGTGAAGACGTTCGACGCGCCGGCCTGCGTGATCATCAAGCATGCGAACCCGTGCGGCGTCGCGGTCGGCAACGATTCGGCCGACGCGTACGCGAAGGCGTTCCAGACGGATCCGACGTCGGCCTTCGGCGGCATCATCGCGTTCAATCGCGAAGTCGACGAAGCGGCCGCGCAAGCGGTTGCGAAGCAGTTCGTCGAAGTGCTGATCGCTCCGTCGTTCTCCGACGCCGCGAAGCAGGTGTTCGCCGCGAAGCAGAACGTGCGCCTGCTCGAAATCGCGCTGGGCGACGGCCATAACGCGTTCGACCTGAAGCGCGTGGGCGGCGGCCTGCTCGTGCAGTCGCTCGACTCGAAGAATGTGCAGCCGCACGAGCTGCGCGTCGTCACGAAGCGCCACCCGACGCCGAAGGAAATGGACGACCTGCTGTTCGCCTGGCGCGTCGCGAAGTACGTGAAGTCGAACGCGATCGTGTTCTGCGGCAACGGCATGACGCTCGGCGTCGGCGCAGGCCAGATGAGCCGTGTCGATTCCGCGCGCATCGCGAGCATCAAGGCACAGAACGCGGGCCTGACGCTGGCCGGTTCGGCTGTGGCATCGGATGCGTTCTTCCCGTTCCGCGACGGCCTCGACGTCGTCGTGGCGGCCGGCGCGACCTGCGTGATCCAGCCGGGCGGCTCGATGCGCGATGACGAAGTGATCGCGGCAGCCGACGAGCACAACATCGCGATGATCCTGACGGGCGTACGCCACTTCCGTCACTGATCGCACGCGGCCCGCGCGGCCGCTGCACGACAACCCGGCGGCATCGCACCCGCCGGGTTTTTTATTGCGCGGCGCCCTCGTACGCGGCCGTGCGGCCAGCGCACCGCACCATTCGTTGTAGTATCGCTGCATCAGGCTTTTCTCCCTACCCATGCGAATTCTCGGCATCGACCCCGGCCTGCGCGTCACCGGCTTCGGCATCATCGACGTCAGCGGCCACCGGCTCGCGTATGTTGCGAGCGGCGTGATCCGCACGCCGACCGCCGACCTGGCCACCCGGCTCGGCACGATCTTCCAGGGCGTATCGACCATCGTGCGCGAGCACGCGCCCGACCAGGCCGCGATCGAAAAAGTGTTCGTCAACGTGAACCCGCAGTCGACGCTGCTGCTCGGCCAGGCGCGTGGCGCCGCGATCTGCGGCCTCGTCGCGGGCGGCCTGCCCGTGGCCGAATACACGGCGCTGCAGCTCAAGCAGGCGGTGGTCGGCTACGGCCGCGCGACCAAGACGCAGATGCAGGAAATGGTCACGCGGCTGCTCAACCTCTCCGGACAACCGGGCTCCGACGCGGCCGACGCGCTCGGCATGGCGATCTGCCACGCGCACGGCGGCAACACGCTCAGCGCGCTCGGCGGCCTCGCGCCCGCGCTCGCGAAGAAAGGGCTGCGCGTGCGGCGCGGGCGGTTGGTCGGCTGACACCGGCGCGCCCTCACGCGGCACGCCGGATTGGCCGCCGCGCCCGCGCGCGACGCACTTGCGACGCGCATCGCCCCGGCCCGATGGCCGATCCCGTCGGCATAGCGCCGCGCGTGCGCTACACTCGCGCTTTCTTCCTCGTATCCCGCCATCCATGATCGGTCGCATCGCCGGCATCCTGCTCGAAAAGAACCCGCCTCACCTGCTCGTCGACTGCAACGGCGTCGGCTACGAAATCGACGTGCCGATGAGCACCTTCTACAACCTGCCGCAGACGGGCGAGCGCGTCGTGCTGCTCACGCAGCAGATCGTCCGCGAGGACGCGCATCTGCTGTACGGCTTCCTCACGCCGCAGGAGCGCACGACCTTCCGCGAGCTGCTGAAGATCACCGGCATCGGCGCGCGCATGGCGCTCGCCGTGCTGTCCGGCATGAGCGTGCAGGAACTCGCGCAGGCCGTGACGATGCAGGACGCCGCGCGCCTCACGCGCGTGCCCGGCATCGGCAAGAAGACGGCCGAGCGCCTGCTGCTCGAACTGAAGGGCAAGCTCGGCGCCGATCTCGGCGCGCTCGCCGGCGCCGCATCGCAGTCCGACCACGCGACCGACATCCTCAACGCGCTGCTTGCGCTCGGCTATTCCGAAAAGGAAGGCCTCGCCGCGATCAAGAACGTGCCGGCGGGCACCGGCGTATCCGAAGGCATCAAGCTCGCTTTGAAGGCGCTGTCGAAGGTGTAACGCCCGCTTGACGCGCCGCCAGCCGGTGCGTTGAAGCCAGTGTCGCGCGGCCGCGCGGCGCTCGCCAGTCGGCCGTTCGGCCAGGTAGGCGGGACAGCGGCGCGCGGTACAATGGCCGCATGATTGAAACCGACAAACTCGCCACCGAGCAGCGGATCATCGCCGCCTCACCCGCCTCGTCGCACGAGGAGGTGTTCGAACGTGCGCTGCGGCCGCGCCAGCTCGACGACTACGTCGGCCAGGAAAAGGTGCGCGGCCAGCTCGAGATCTTCATCGAAGCCGCCAAGCGCCGCTCCGAGCCGCTCGACCACGTGCTGCTGTTCGGGCCGCCGGGCCTCGGCAAGACGACGCTCGCGCACATCATCGCGCGGGAGATGGGCGTGAACCTGCGCCAGACGTCGGGCCCCGTGCTCGAGCGCGCGGGCGATCTCGCGGCGCTGCTGACGAACCTCGAAGCGAACGACGTGCTGTTCATCGACGAGATCCACCGGCTGTCGCCGGTCGTCGAGGAAATCCTGTATCCGGCACTCGAGGATTACCAGATCGACATCATGATCGGCGAAGGCCCGGCCGCGCGCAGCGTGAAGCTCGACCTGCAGCCGTTCACGCTGGTCGGCGCCACCACCCGCGCCGGGATGCTGACCAACCCGCTGCGCGATCGTTTCGGGATCGTCGCGCGCCTCGAGTTCTACGACGCCGACCAACTGTCGCGCATCGTGCGGCGCTCGGCGTCGCTGCTGAACGCGCAGATCGATCCGAACGGCGCGCTCGAAATCGCGAAGCGCGCGCGCGGCACGCCGCGGATCGCGAACCGGCTGCTGCGCCGCGTGCGCGACTTCGCGGAAGTGAAAGCCGACGGCCAGATCACCGCGGCCGTCGCCGATGCCGCGCTCGCGATGCTCGACGTCGATCCGGTCGGCTTCGACCTGATGGACCGCAAGCTGCTCGAGGCGATCCTGTACAAGTTCGACGGCGGCCCGGTCGGTATCGACAACCTCGCCGCGGCGATCGGCGAAGAGCGCGACACGATCGAGGACGTCCTCGAACCGTACCTGATCCAGCAGGGCTTCCTGCAGCGCACGCCGCGCGGTCGCGTCGCGACGCTGCTCACGTATCGCCACTTCGGGCTTTCCGTGCCCGACACCGGCCGCACCGAACGCGGCGAGTGGGATACCCCCGACGGGAAGTAACCCGTCGCCCGAGCCGCACCCACCATGACGACACCGCCCAGCTCCCACCCTGCCGCACCCGCGCCGGGCCCGCGCTGGGCCGAGCCCATCCGCAAGCGGCTAGTGGCCGGCGTCACGCACCTGACAGCGGGCGGCGGCGGCCCGTCACTCGACCTCTCTTCGCCGCCGGGAGACCCGGGGCTGTTCGGCCCCGATGCCGTCTGCTGGCGCGTGCATGCCGACTTCACGTCGATGATGACGGGCGGCATCGCCGCGCTGCTGTTGCAGGCGCTCCACCCGCTGGCCCTCGCGGGCGTCTGGGATCACTCGTCGTTCCGCACCGACATCCTCGGCCGCCTGCGGCGCACCGCCACGTTCATCACGGGGACGACGTTCGGCAGTCGCGCGGACGCACTCGCGCTGATCGAGCGCGTGAAATCGATCCACGCGCACATATCGGGTACCGCGCCGGACGGTCGGCCATACCGCGCGGACGATCCGGCGCTGCTGACCTGGGTGCATGTTGCGGAAGTGTCGAGTTTCCTCGCCGCGCATCTGCGCTACGTGAATCCGGCGCTGCCGGGCGAGTTGCAGGACCGCTACTACGCCGAAACGGCGTTGATCGCCGAACTGCTCGGCGCACACGAGGTGCCCCGTTCGCGTGCCGAGGTGGCCGCCTATCTCGCGCGCATGCAGCCCGCGCTCGAGGCCGGGCCGCGCACGTTCGACGTGATGTCCATCCTGCTGAACGTGCCGGTCGCGAAGCCCGCGCTGCGGCCGGCCGCGTCGCTGGTGATGCATGCGGGAATCGACCTGCTGCCGCCGTGGGCGCAGCGCATGCTCGGCGTGTCGGCGTTCGCACCGCTGCGGCGCGCGGTGGTCCGGCCCGGCATACGGGTCGTCGCACCCGTGCTCCGCTGGGCGCTCGTGAACGGCGCGTCAAAACGTGCGCGCCGCCGCGCCACTGCGACACCGCCCGACGGCACCCCGCCCGCCTGACGATCCGCTTCCTCTTACTATTTCAATTTACTGTCAAATACCTGTGACAAGCTGACGAGCTTGCACCCGCGCACGGTCGCACGCGCCGTACGTCGCGCCTGCCCATGACCCGCGCGGTGTACCGCCAACCCGACCGACACCCGATGCCAGCGATGCCACGCCTGCCGATCCGTTTCGCCCTTGCCGCCAGCCTGTTCACCGTCTTCGCCCTCGCCGCCTGCGGAGGCGACGATGTCGCCGCCGTCGCGCGTTCGGACGCACAAACGCCTTCTGTCGGCACCCCGACCACGCCAGCCCCCACGCCGCCCGCCACCGTCACGCCGCAACCGGGCAAGTGGAAGGCCGCTCGCGCGGGCGACCTGATCGACGTGACGCTCGGCGACCTCCACCCGACGCAGGGCGCAATCGGTTACGACCAGATCTACTACAAGCTCGGCCGCTACGAACTGCAGCCCGACAAGAAATTCGACGACTTCTGCGCGGACGAAGGGCTCGGCGGCGTCGCTTCGGGCGGCTACACAGCCAGGTCGACGCTGCGCGAGCCCGCGAGCTACACGTGCACGACGACCGACGCGAACGCCCGCGACCGCTCGGTGCTGAACCCGGTCGTGATCGGCCCGAACGGCGATGCGCTGTACTTGACCGACGGCCACCACGGCCTGTCGACCTACTACGAGACGCCCGACGGCGGCCCGGCGCTGCACGTGCACGTCGTCGTCAAGGAGAACCTCAGCGACTACTCGGGCGACGCGTTCTGGCAGCAGATGCAGAGCCGAGGCTATCTGCGCCTCAAGAACGGCGAAGGCAACGCGATCACGACCGCGCAACTGCCGACCGGGCTCGGCCTGAAGCTCGGGATGACGAACGACCGCTACCGCTCGCTCGTCTATTTCACGCGTGACATCGGTTACAGCAAGCCCGCACAAGCCACCGACTACCTCGAGTTCTACTGGGCCGACTGGCTGCGCGCGCAACCGGGCACGTTCGCGCTCGCCGGCTATGACCTGACGCGCGCCGGCACGACCGACCCGGATCCGGCGAAGGCCGACACGGGCTACCTGAACGCGGTCTGGAATGCGTCGACGCGCATGGTCGCGGCCACGGATCCGGTGATCGGCGGCAAGACGGGCGCCGACCTCGGGCGCGCGGACGCGATCAACGGCGGGAAGAAGTACAACAAGGGAGAATTCGACAAGCTGCGCCAGCCGATCACGGCGGACAAGCCCGGCAAGATCGCGTACGCGCTCGACTACAAGACGCGCCACGCACTGCCGCAATAAGCCGCCAGCGCCGCGCAGGAAGAAAGCCCCAGCCGGCGACGCCGGACGGGGCTGCGGGTTCAGAGCACCTTGCGGTACCCGTCGTCGTCGCTTGCGGCGTCCAGGTGCGACACGTCGGCCCACTGCACGATCTGCGCGCGGCCATCGACGTAATCGACGACGTTGATGCTCGTATTGAGCAGCGGATAGTTGCGCGGTGCCGACAGTTCGATGCCGTTCGCAAACCGGTACACACTGTCGAGCACGCCGCCATGTGCGACGCACGCGATCCGGCCGCCCGGATGCTCGGCCACGATCGGTTCGAGCGCATGCAGCACGCGGTGGTAGAACTCGCGCTGCGACTCGCCGCCTTCCGGCGCGAAGCCGGGGTCGCGCGTCTGCCAGGCCGCATAGGCGTCGGGGAACAACGTTTCGATCTCGGCGCTGTCGTGCCCCTGAAACTGGCCGTACGAACGTTCGCGCAGCCCTTCTCGCAGCCGCGGCGAAAGCCCGAGCGCGTCGGCGAACGGCTGCGCGGTCTGCTGCGCGCGCATCAGGTCGCTCGAATAGATCGCGTCGAGCCGTGCGCCGTCACGCGCCTCACGCGCGAGCCTCACGGCGAGCCGCTGCGCCTGCTCGAGGCCCGTTTCGGCCAGCGGGATGTCGATATGACCCTGGATGCGCTTGATGCGATTCCAGGCCGTCTCGCCATGGCGGATGAAAAGAATCTGCGTGGTGGCCATCGCGGCGCGTCTCCGGGGAAGAATCAGGGCCGCACTTGCAGCCAGAATGTCACGGGGCCGTCGTTGACGAGCGACACCTGCATGTCGGCGCCGAACTCGCCCGTCTCGACGACCGGATGGCGCGCACGCGCGGCCGCGACGAAATAGTCGAACAGCCGCGCGCCTTCGTCGGGCGGCGCGGCCGGCGTGAAGCTCGGCCGCAGCCCGCTGTTGGTATCGGCCGCCAGCGTGAACTGCGACACGAGCAGCAGGCCGCCTGCGCGGCCCTCGCCGTCGATATTCGACACCGGCAGGTTCATCTTGCCGGCGGCGTCGCTGAACACGCGATAGCCGAGCATCTTCGCGAGCAGCTTGTCGGCCGCTGCGTCGGTGTCGCCGCGCTCCGCGCAGACCAGCGCGAGCAGGCCCGCGCCGATCTCGCCGGTCGTGCGGTCGCCGACGCGCACGTCGGCGCGCTTCACGCGCTGGATCAGCGCGATCATGCGGTCAGCGTGACGCGTGCAAAGCGGCGCTTGCCGACCTGTACGACGAACTCGCCGGCTTCGACCTTCAGGCCCTTGTCCGACACGGTCGCGCCATCGATCTTCACGCCGCCCTGCTCGATGTTGCGCAGCGCCTCGCTCGTCGACGGCACGAGGCCGGCCTGCTTCAACAGCTGGCCGATCGCCAGCGGCGCGCCCGCGAGCGTGACCGACGGAATGTCGTCCGGCACGCCGCCCTTCGCGCGGTGGTTGAAGTCCTCGAGCGCACGCTCGGCGTCGGCCTGCGAGTGAAAGCGTGCGACGATTTCCTGCGCGAGCAGCACCTTGAAATCGCGCGGGTTGCGGCCGCCTTCGATCTCGCGCTTGAAGCCGGCGATCTCGTCCATCGGGCGGAACGACAGCAACTCGAAGTAACGCCACATCAGCGTGTCCGAGATGCTCATCAGCTTGCCGAACATGTCGTTCGGGTGCTCGCTGATGCCGACGTAGTTGCCCTTCGACTTCGACATCTTCTCGACGCCGTCGAGGCCTTCGAGCAGCGGCATCGTGAGAATGCACTGCTGTTCCTGGCCGTACTGCTTCTGCAGCTCGCGGCCGACCAGCAGGTTGAACTTCTGGTCGGTGCCGCCGAGCTCGAGATCGGCGTTCAGCGCGACCGAGTCGTAGCCCTGCATCAGCGGGTACAGGAATTCGTGGATCGAGATCGGCACGCCACCCTGGAAGCGCTTCGTGAAATCCTCGCGCTCGAGGATCCGCGCGACCGTGTAGCGCGACGCGAGCTTGATCATCCCGTCCGCGCCGAGCGGCATCGACCATTCGCTGTTGTAGCGGATTTCGGTCTTGTCGCGGTCGAGCACGAGCGCGGCCTGCTCGAAGTAGGTCTTCGCGTTCGATTCGATCTGCTCGCGCGTGAGCGGCGGGCGCGTCGCGTTGCGGCCCGACGGGTCGCCGATCAGCGACGTGAAATCGCCGATCAGGAAGATCACCGTGTGGCCGAGGTCCTGCAGCTGACGCATCTTGTTCAGCACGACCGTATGGCCGATGTGGATGTCAGGCGCGGTCGGGTCGAGGCCGAGCTTGATGCGAAGCGGCGTGCCCGTCGCCGCGCTGCGCGCGAGCTTCTGCGCGAACTCTTCCTCGACCAGCAGTTCGTCGACGCCGCGCTTCGTGACGGCGAGCGCATGCCGGACTTCGTCGGTGATCGGGAAAACGGGCTTGGAACTGGGTTCGGTGCTCATCGGTGCCAGGAAGAATGTCGCAAAGACAGGGATTTTCCCATAACTTGCGCGCCCATCGCTTAACGGCGCGTCACGTTGCGCGGATAATCGGGCGCAAGGCGCGCGGCACCGGCCCGCGCCGCACGATCCAGGAGAACCCAACGTGCCGCAACGACAGCCGCAACACGCCCATCCGGCCGACGGCATCTACTTCGGGCTGATGTCGGGAACCAGCATGGACGGCGTCGATGGCGTCGCCGTCCGTTTCGAGGCCGGCAAGGCGCCGATCGTGCTCGCGGAAGCGTTCGTCGGCTTCGCGCAATCGCTGCGCGACGCGCTGTTCGCACTGCAGCAGCCCGGCGATGACGAAATCGACCGCGAGTCGCTCGCGGCAAACGCGCTGGTCACGCGCTATGCGGTATGCTGCCACGAATTGCAGCGCACGGCCGGCCTGTCGCGCGACGAGATCCGCGCGATCGGCGTGCACGGCCAGACCGTGCGCCATCGCCCCGAGCGCGGCTACACACGCCAGATCAACAACCCGGCACTGCTCGCCGAGCTGACCCAGGTCGACGTGATCGCCGATTTCCGCAGCCGCGACGTCGCGGCAGGCGGCCATGGCGCGCCGCTCGCGCCGGCCTTCCATGCCACGGTGTTCGGCGCCCCGGGCGAGACGCGCGTCGTCTGCAATCTCGGCGGGATCAGCAACATCACGATCCTGCCCGGCGAAGGCGGCGACGTGCGCGGCTTCGACTGCGGCCCCGCGAATGCGCTGCTCGACGAATGGGCGACTCGCCATCTCGGCAAGCCATACGACGACGGCGGCAAGTTCGCCGCGCGCGGCACCGTCCATGCGCCGCTGCTCGACGCGCTGCTCGACGAGCCGTATTTCGCCGCACCACCGCCGAAAAGCACCGGGCGCGACCTGTTCAATCCCGCATGGCTCGACGCGAAGCTCGCCGCGTTCGCACAGGTCGCGCCAGAGGACGTGCAGGCGACCCTCGCCGCGCTCACCGCCGTGTCGGTCGCACGCGAGATCGCGCAGCACGCGGCGCGCTGCAAGGCCGTGTTCGTATGCGGCGGCGGCGCACGCAATCCGGTGCTGCTCGACGCGCTCCGGCACGCGCTGCACGCGGCCGGCGTGCCGGCCACGGTCGATACGACGGCCGCGCTCGGCGTGCCGCCGCAGCAGGTCGAAGCGCTCGCATTCGCTTGGCTCGCGTACCGCTTCGCCGCACGCCAGCCCGGCAATCTCGCGACGGTCACCGGGGCGGCCGGCAACCGCGTGCTCGGCGCGCTCTATCCGCGCTGACGCGACGCCTGCCGCACGGCGGGCGGCGCATCGCCATTGCGCGCGGGCATTAAAAAACGGGGCATGAAGCCCCGTTTTTCATTCCGGCGAACCGGCGCGGAATTGGCGTGCGCTCAGACCGAGAACGACGAGCCGCACCCGCAGGTGGTACTCGCGTTCGGGTTCTTGATCACGAACTGGGCGCCGTTGAGATCGTCCTTGTAGTCGATCTCGGCGCCGACCAGGTACTGGTAGCTCATCGAGTCGATCAGGAGCTGGACGCCGTTCTTGTTCATCACGGTGTCGTCCTCGTTGACTTCCTCGTCGAACGTGAAGCCATACTGGAAGCCGGAGCAGCCGCCGCCCTGCACGAACACGCGCAGCTTCAGGTCGGGATTGCCCTCTTCGTCGATCAGTTGCTTGACCTTGTCGGCCGCGGCGTCGGTGAAGACGAACGGAACCGGCATTTCGGCCGTCGTTGCTGCGGATTCGGTAACAGCGTTCATTGCGAACTCTCCAAAAAGCTTTAGCCGCTATTGTAGGGCCGATCAGAAGATCGTGCTGATGTCCATGAAATCAATAGGTTCTTGTCGATTTCATCAAACGCGCCCGCGCGGGCCGCGGCGGCACGCGCCTGGAAACGGACATAAAAAAACCGCCAGCGCGAACGCTGGCGGTTTTTCCGGCGGACGCCGCCCGGGAGCGGCGAGGCCATGAAGCGGAATTAACGCTTCGAGAACTGCTTGGCGCGGCGTGCCTTGCGCAGACCGACCTTCTTACGCTCGACTTCACGTGCATCGCGCGTGACGAAGCCTGCGTTCGACAGCGACGGCTTCAGCGTCGCATCGTAGTCGATCAGTGCACGGGTGATGCCGTGGCGCACTGCACCTGCCTGACCCGTTTCGCCGCCGCCGTTGACGTTGACCTTGATGTCGAACGTCTGGCCGTGGTTCGTGAGTTCCAGCGGTTGACGCACGATCATCAGCGACGTTTCGCGCGAGAAGTAGTCAGCGATGGGCTTGCCGTTGACGATGATGTCGCCCTTGCCAGCCTTGATGAAGACACGTGCGACTGCGCTCTTGCGGCGGCCCGTACCGTAGTTCCAGTTACCGATCATGTGGGCTCCCCTTAGATCTCGAGCGCTTTCGGCTGTTGAGCCGAGTGCGGATGCGTCGCTTCAGCGTAGACCTTCAGCTTCTTGATCATTGCGTAGCCGAGCGGGCCCTTCGGCAGCATGCCCTTGACCGCTTTCTCGAGCGCGCGGCCCGGGAAGCGTTCTTGCATCTTGCCGAACGTCGTTTCATAGATACCGCCCGGGTAACCCGAGTGACGGTAGTACTTCTTGTCCAGAGTCTTGTTGCCCGTGACCTTCAACTTGCTTGCGTTGATGATGATGATGAAATCACCAGTGTCGACGTGCGGGGTGAACTCAGGCTTGTGCTTGCCGCGCAGACGGCGTGCCACTTCGCTGGCAACACGGCCGAGAACCTTATCCGTCGCGTCAATCACGTACCATTCGCGCGTCACCTCATGGGCTTTTGCGGAAAACGTCTTCATGATCGATCCAAAAAAATTGCTTTGCCCGATGTGTTCTTCCTGCTTGTCTGTGTGCGCTTCGAGGCGCGGTGCAGGCTCTCCCTGTTCTTTTTCCGTGGGCATGAATGCGGAAAAGCCCTGAATTATAAAGGAAATACGGCAACGCGGTCAAAGGGAATCCGCTTCCCGTGCCCAAGGCGGCCGAAATGGGCCAAAATCCGTTCGTGGCCCGACAAGCCAGGCGAACCGAGCGCCCGGGGAGGCACCCATCGAAGCGCGGCGCATGACCTTCCCGCGCCAGACCGGCCGAATACGGAAAACAACAAACAAGCATGATGAATCAACGACTTACGTCCTTCCTTGCGGCCGCGCTGCTGGCCGCCGCGGCGCCTGCCGTCGCCGCCCGCGCCGACTGCGAAGCCAAGCTCGACGCACTCGATACGCGCATTGCCGAAGCCCGCGCCGCCCATGCCGAGGATCGCGTCGCCCGCCTGCGCGCAGTGCGCGAACGCGTCCGCCACTTCTGCGCACGCGGGGGCCATGCGTCGGCCGTCCACGCGCCGGCACCTGAAGCACGCTCGCCCGGCACGCCGCGCGGCGCGACATCTCAGCCGGCCGCAAAGCAGCCGGTGTAACGATGCCGAGGCGCGCAAGCCGCGCGCCGATGCTTGCATGGGACGAAAAAAAGCCCGAACGGCTGGTTCGGGCTTAATCCACCATAGGAGGAGGGTGGAGGAGACATTCGGAGGTTGCCGCAGCGCGACAACCAGTGAGGCTCATTATACAAACGCGCCGCCGACTTCACAAGAAAATTTGCATTACGAAATCAAACACCATAATGCGGAATTTCTCGCGGCGCGTTTGAAAAATGTGTTTTCCCTTTAAAATCAATCATCTGATCCCGGCGGTCAGGTTCAGTAACCGCCCTCTTCTAGAGCAAAACCCCTAAATACGAGAGGGAATTGGCCGTCCAGCGCGCCACGCGCGAGGCGCCGGCATTGCGCGTCGTGCAGCGCATCAGCCGACCGTTGCGCAGCGGGCTACAATGCCGGATCGAATCCGAATCAGGCAACGCTGGAGTGCAAGCATGGAATGCAAAGTAAGCTGGATGGGTCAGGACGGCATGGCGTTTTCCGCCGAGACCGGCAGCGGCCACCTCGTTACGATGGATGGCGCGCCCGAAGGCGGCGGCCACAACCTCGCGCCGCGCCCGATGGAAATGGTGCTGCTCGGCACCGGCGGCTGCACGGCCTATGACGTCGTGCTGATCCTGAAGAAGAGCCGCCAGGAAGTCAGCGGCTGCTCGGTCACGCTGAAGGCCGAGCGCGCAAGTGAAGACCCGAAGGTGTTCACGAAGGTGCACTTCCACTTCACCGTCACCGGGCGCAACCTGAACCCGTCCACGGTCGAGCGCGCGATCAACCTGTCGCACGACAAGTATTGCTCCGCGTCCATCATGATCGCAAAGACGGCGGAACTCACGCACTCGTTCGACATCGTCGCCGCCTGAACGCGCGGCGAGCGCGCACGAAAAAGGCCGGCGCTCCATGGGGAGACGCCGGCCTTTTCACATTCGAACGGCAAAGCAGGCCGATAAGCCGGATTCTGTGCACGCCGCGCGCCGAAGCACGCAACGCGTGGCAGCCATTCCTCTAGGCGCGCCATTGCTGACGCGCTCAAGCTTCCTACCCGCAGACGAGACGGGGGCCCCGTCCTGCATCCGAAAATGCGCGCCTGCCTACTTGGAATTGCTCCGGGTGGAGGTTACCGTGCCGGCGAACGTCGCCGTCGCCGCGGTGCGCTCTTACCGCACCGTTTCACCCTTACCTGATCCCGGCTTGCGCCGGGCCATCGGCGGTTTGCTTTCTGTTGCCCTGTTCCGCGTGTCGCCACGGATGGCCGTTAGCCATCACCCTGCCCTGTGGAGTCCGGACTTTCCTCGCCCCCGCGCGCCCGAAGGCGGCGAGGCCGCGACTGCCTAGCCTGCTTTGCGACGCGCATTCTAGCACTGCGCGCCGCCGCCGGCAGCACGCGAGCGGCGGCCGCTGCAAAACACGGCCGGATCGGCGTAGAACGCGGCCTCGGCATTCGCGTCGCGCCAACCCGGCACGCCGAGCCCGGGGAGCGATGCGAACGCGCGGCCCGTCAGTGTGCGCGCCGCGCGCTCGGCCGCAACGCGCGGGTCGACATCCGCGATGCGTTGCGCATCGGACCACGAAAATAGTCGGCACTCACTTCGATGCCACACGTGTGTGCGGCGGCATGAAGGTCACGCCAGTTTCCAGCCGATCGTCTCGCCGCCGCGCAGCGGCACGACGGGCGTATCGCCCGCGAAAATCTCGCGCGGCAGTTCCCATGCCTCGCGACGCAGCGTGACCGTCTCGGCGCTGCGCGGCAGCCCGTAGAAATCGGCACCGAAGAAGCTCGCGAAGCCTTCCAGCTTGTCGAGCGCGCCGGCGTGATCGAACGCTTCCGCATACAGTTCGAGCGCGTGCAGCGCCGTGTAGCAGCCCGCGCAGCCGCACGCGGCTTCCTTCGCGTCGCGCGCATGCGGCGCGCTGTCGGTACCGAGGAAGAAGCGCGGGTTGCCCGACGTCGCGGCCTCGACCAGCGCGACGCGATGCGTCTCGCGCTTCAGCACCGGCAGGCAGTAGTAATGCGGGCGAATCCCGCCGACGAACAGCGCGTTGCGGTTGTACAGCAGGTGATGCGCGGTGATCGTCGCGCCGAGCAGGCCGGGCGCCGCGTCCGCGTCGCGCACGTAGTCGGCCGCGTCCTTCGTCGTGATGTGCTCGAACACGACCTTCAGGCCCGGGAAATCGCGGCGCAGCGGCGTCATCACGCGGTCGATGAAGACCTTCTCGCGGTCGAACAAGTCGATCGACGCATCGGTCACCTCGCCGTGCACGAGCAGCGGCATGCCGGTTTCCTGCATCGCCTCGAGCGTCTTCGCGCATTTCGCGAGATCGGTGACGCCGTGGTCGGAATTCGTCGTAGCGCCTGCCGGATACAGCTTCACGCCGTGCACGAAGCTGCTTTCGCGCGCACGGCGGATCTCGTCCGGCGGCGTGTTGTCGGTCAGGTACAGCGTCATCAGCGGTTCGAACGTCATCCCGGCCGGCAGCGCGGCGAGGATGCGCTCGCGATAGGCCTGCGCCTGCGCGGTGGTCGTCACCGGCGGCTTCAGGTTCGGCATGACGATGGCGCGACCGAACTGGCGTGCGGTGTGCGGCAGCACGGCGGCCAGCATGTCGCCGTCTCGCAGGTGCAGGTGCCAGTCGTCGGGACGGGCGAGCGAAAGCGTCGCCGGGGAGGAAGCGTTGGAGGCAGTCATAGGAGGCGTCGTGAGGAACGGTCGGGCCATCGGCGGGGCCGGATCGCGCGTGCGCGGGCCGACTGACGGCAAACCGCAACACGGGGCCTTCGGCCGGCGGAATCCGCTTTTTACCGCTCAGGGCTCGGTGATATGCTAGAAGCCGCATTGTACCGGGGTTCGCCCGGTTCGTTACCCCCCGCCTCAGCCTGCTGCCCCAAGTAAAATGTGCCAACTCTTAGGAATGAACTGCGCCGCGCCGACGGACGTCACATTCTCCTTCACAGGTTTCGCGGCCCGGGGCGGGCTCACCGATCACCATGCCGACGGCTGGGGCATCGCGTTCTTCGAGGATAAGGCCTGCCGCCTGTTCATCGATCACCAGGCCTCGGCCACGTCGCCGATCGCCGAAATGGTGAAGCGCTACCCGATCAAGTCCAAGAATACGATCGCGCACATCCGCAAGGCGACGCAAGGCCACATCCTGCTCGAGAACAGCCATCCGTTCATGCGCGAGCTGTGGGGCCGGCACTGGATCTTCGCGCACAACGGCGACCTGCAGGACTACGCACCGGACATGGACGGCAGCGTCTATCATCCGGTCGGCACGACCGACAGCGAACAGGCGTTCTGCGTGCTGATGCAGGGGCTGCGCGAAGCGTTCCCCGGCGCGCAGCCGCCGTTGCCCGAATTGTTCGAGCGCGTCGGCGAGCTGACGCGCGGCATCACCGATCACGGCGTGTTCAACTTCCTGATGTCGAACGGCCAGGCGTTGTTCGCGCATTGCTCGACGCGGCTGCACTACCTCGTGCGGCGCTGGCCGTTCTCGACGGCGCACCTCGTCGACGAAGACCTGTCGATCGACTTCGCGAAATACACGACGCCCGAGGATCGGGTCGCCGTGATCGCGACACAGCCGCTCACCGACAACGAGGTCTGGACCGCGTTCGAGCCGGGCGAGCTGATCATGTTCCAGTGCGGCGACGTCGCCGCGCGGATGCGGATCCCGGTGCCCGAACGCGTGCTAGAAAAGCTGCGCAATCCGGCGCTCGACGCATCGGCGTCGGCACCGCGCGGCGCCCGCGAGGCGCTCGCCACTGCCGCCGAAGTCGATTCCGACGACGCGATCGACTTCTGAGCCCGGCACGCCCGCGCCCTCTTCCCTTCACCTTTTCGCCGCTGCGCGGCAAGTCGATGGCCCGCCGCGTCCTATCGCGGCGGTGGCTTCGCGCGCAGGCGAGATGGCAACGCTTGCCGTCGGAGCAAATGGCCCACCCCGGCACCGGCCTCGCTTCATCCGAATCACAGTCCGGCATATCAAAGCGACGCCGCACGACATTTGTCCGATTTGATTTATTTTCAAACGAAAATAATCAAAAGACAGAAAACAAAACGCGACGCCCAGTCTGCCCATAATCCGGGGAACCGCATTTTAACGCGCCAATCCGGCGCAAACCGTACGCCACATCACCGATCCAGCAATCGCGTCCTCGCATCGCTCAAGCCCGCCAAATCCTTATCCATCAGGGCTTTCAGTTCGATTCACCACATAACCAAAAAATACCCGGTGAAAACGGCATGATTGCCGCATTTGTTAGCTTCCCGACAATCAACCACCGGCCCGATCAATAGACTCCGCCCATCCTCGGTGTAACGAATTGCGATTGGCGGAGAAACGGCCACGGCCGCCGCACCCCATTCACGCCATTCTCCACCGCGGAATGCGATTTCACTGCGCCGCGGTGAAAACCACATCAAAACAAGAGAGAGGGGCTTGTCGTGAATCACTCATTTCGATCGATATGGAGCGAGACCACCGGCTGCTGGGTCGCGGTTGCGGAAACGGCACGGGCGCGCGGCAAACGTTCGGGTAGCTCATCCCGCGCGAGCCGCCGCGCCGCACACGCGACAACGCGCCGGATCTCGCTTCGCATCGCGGCAGTCGGCGCCGCGCTGGCCGCGCTGTCGGCCAGCTCCGCGTACGCCTCGACGTGCGGCAGCGGCGCGGCCGTCGCGAGCGGCGGCACCTGCACGCTCGGCAGTTTCAGTCCGACCGTCAACGACAACCTGGTCGGCGCCACGACCGTGTCGGGCGGTGACCGGGTCAGCCTGACCGGCCCATGGACCGGCGCGACCGGCGACATGGGCTACACGCCGATGCCGCTCGGCAACACGTCCATCATTTCGGGCAACCCGAATCAGCCGCTGTTGACGCTCGGCGGCAAGACGCAAAGCATCGGCACCCCCGATTCGATCACGGGCGGCCGCACGTCGGTCGCCACCTACGATTCGTCCGCGTTCACCTCGTCGGTCGCAGGCTCGACCATCGTGCAGGTCTACCACGACGTGAACGGCAACCAGTACGTGAACACGCGGATCGGCACGGTCGAGAACTCGGGCGGCACGCTCGACATATCGATCGGCAACCCGGCGAACGCGCCCACGGCGGCCGGCAACGTCATGACGATCGCGGCCAAGCAGACCGACCTCGCCTACGCGGATGGCACCGGCTCGGCACCGAGCGTCATCAACTGGAATTCGCGGAACCAGATCTGGTTCATCACCGGCGACTATCTCGCGAGCGGCGGCCCCGTCGGCAGCGTCCAGCTCGACGTGCCGACCTACGCGGGCACCTTCACCGCGTTCGACGGCAGCACGTGGACCGTCACCGACGCCGCGTCGCTCGCCGCATACAACAACTTTCTCGTGCGCTCGGTCGAGAACGGCGCGCTCGGCTCGCAGGCCGCCTACGACAACGCGTTCGGCCAGGCCGTGACGCTCTCCCCGCAGACCTTCGAGTATGCGAACGACGTGTCGCCCGGCGACAAGAACGCGCTGCCCAGAAACTACCCGTCCGTGATGCACGGCACGGGCGCGAACGCGACACTGCACATCGGCAAGGACGGCCAGATCGACTTCCGCGGCTCCAACACGATCGATGCGAGCGCCGCCGTCATCGCGGAGAACGGCGCGCACTTCATCAACGACGGACGCCTGTCGGGCGACTTTACGCTGGTGCGCCTGCTGAGCGGCGCGAGCGGCGTCAACAACGGTTCGATTTCGTCCGGCTATACGATCGGCGACAACGTCGGCACGGGCGGCGCCGCGCGGCCCGACAACTTCGGCCTCGACACGTACGTCGAAGGCAGCGGCGTGTACGCAAACGGCGCGGGCACCACGTTCGTCAACAACGGCGTGATGAACGTCGGCGCATGGGATCTCATCCGCAACCGGCTCGACCTGCAGAACTACGCGGTGGCCGCGACCGACGGCGCGAGCGCATCGAACGCCGGCACGATCAACGTCGGCGTCAACGCGACGACGCTCGACAGCCAGGTGATCGGCGGCCTCGTCGCCGGCGGCAGCTTCACGAACGAAGCCGGCGGCACGATCTACCTCGGCCGCGCAGCCCAGTACGATGCCGGTGCGCCGGAAGCCGTAAACGACGTCGCGCTGTCCGCGCACGCGTACGGCATCCTGCTCGGCGCATCGGGCACCGCGAGCAACCTCGGCACGATCGTGATCGGCTCGCAGACGCAGAACGGCGCCGCGCTGGCGAGCATCGGCTCGTCGTCCGGCACGCTGAACAACGCGGGCGCGATCGTCGTCAACGGTGCGGCGTCCGGCACGCCGCTCGCCAACGTCGGCATGCTCGCGGCGAACACGGCCGCGACCGTGACCAACACCGGCACCATCACGCTGAATGGCGTCAACGGCATCGGCATCATGGTCGTCGGGACCGGCACGACCGCGACGGCCGCGACCTCGACCGGCACGATCAACGTGGCCGGCGGCCTCGATCCCGCCTCGGGCACGCGCAACTACGGCGTGTGGGCCGAGGGGCCGCTCGCGAAAGCCACGCTCGACGGTGCGCTCAACCTGACGGGCGCCGGCGCGATCGGCGTGCATGCACGTTCGGGCGCGACGATCGACGTCGGCGCCAATGCCGTGCCCGCGTTCATGTCGGGCACCAACCAGATCGGCTTCTATGCCTATGGCGCGGGCTCGAAGATCAACGTTGCCGCGCAGCACGTCAGCGTCGACACCGACGATTCGACGCTGTTCCGCGTCGCGGGCGGCGCGGCCTACACGGGCACGTCGATGGCCGGCGCGCTGACGACCGACGTCAACGGCCAGCGCGCGCACGGCGTGCTCGCGACCGATGCCGGCACCGTGCTGTCGACCGGCAACGCAACCTACAACGTCAACGGCGCGAACGGCATCGCGATCGCGGTCGAAGGCGGCGCGCAAGGCACGATCGACGCGGGCGCGACGATCAACCTGAACGCGGCCGGTGCGATCGCCGGTGTCGTCGACGGCCAGGCGCACGACCTCGCCGGCGCCAATGCCGGCGCACCGGTCGCGACGACACTGACCAACCACGCCGCCGTCACGTCGTCGACGGCCGGCGTGACGGGCTTCGTCGCACAAAACCTCGGCACGCTCGAGAATCGCGACACCGTGCTGCTGACGGGTGCCGGCTCGACGGGCGTCGCGATCGGCACGCTCGGCACCGTGAACAACATGTCGACGATCCGCGTCTCCGACGGCACCGGCGCGCTCGTCCAGGGCGCGTCGGCGACGCTCGCCAACGCAGGCTCGATCGAAGCTGACGATGGGACCGCGGGCGTCCACCTGACGGGCACCGGCGCATCGGTCGCGCTGTCGGGCGCCGGCACCGTGATCGCGAACGGCCGCGCCGACGGCGTGCTGATCGACTCGACCGTGACGGGCGGCGGGCTCGCGGCCGGCGCGACGTCGATCGCGGCCGGCGGCTCGGGCAAGGGGATCGACAACCAGGGGACGAACGCAACGATCGCGCTGTCCGGCACGCGGATCGGCACGACCGGCGGCGGCGCCGACGGCCTGTCGTCGACGGGCGCCGGCGCACGCATCGCAGCCGATGCGGCGACCGTCGTCAGCACCACCGGCGACAACGCGCGCGGCTTCTTCGTGTCGGGCGCGGATTCGACGCTGGCGGCCAACGGCACGACCGTCGCGACGACCGGCGCGGGTTCGGCCGCGATCGTGACGACCGGCGGCGCGACCGCACTGCTGTCGGGTGCGAAGATCACCACGGCCGGCACGGCGGCCGACGGCCTCGTCGCGCAGAACGGCGGCGCCATCGGCGATACGGGCTCGACGGTCGCCAGCGCCGCCGGCAACGGCGCAACCGCCGACAGCGGCGGCGTGCTCGCGTTGACCGGCACGACGCTCAAGGGCGCGACGGCCGGCATACTGGCGTCCGATACGCTCGCAAACGGCGCGACGAGCTCGGTACTCGTCGACGGCGGCAGCATCACGTCCGCCACCGGGCCGGCCTTCGCCGTGCGCGGCGGCACGGCCGACATCGCCGTGCGCAACGGCACGGTCGTGACGGCCGGCAATGGCACGTTGCTCGACCTGTCGAACGGCAGCAACGCCACCTTCACCGCATCGGCCGTGAACCTCACCGGCGACATCGTCTCCGACGCATCGAGCGCCGGCAACGTGTTCCTTGCGAACGGCACAACGCTGACCGGCAAGATCGATCCGGTCGCGCTGACCGTCGACAACACCAGCACGTGGCGCATGACGGGCAGCTCCGTGCTGAGCAGCCTGAACAACGCGGGCCTCGTCGCATTCGCCGCACCGACCGGTTCGCCGACGCTCGCGGGCAGCTACAAGACGCTGACGACCGGCAGCTACGTCGGCAACGGCGGCACGATCGCGCTCAACACGTTCCTCGGCGCCGACGCGTCGCCAACCGATCAGGTGATCGTGAATGGCGGCGCCGCGAGCGGCACGACGGGCCTGAAGATCGCCAACACGGCCGGCACCGGCGCGCAGACGAAGGGCGACGGGATTCCGGTGGTCGTCACGGCCAACGGCGGCACGACCACCGCATCGGCATTCCAGCTCGCGGGCCCCGTGCAGGCGGGCGCGTACGAATACCGGCTCTATCGCGGCGGGCAAGGCGACGCGAACGGCTGGTACCTGCGCTCGCAACTCGATCCCTCGGACCCCGGCGACCCGATCCACCCGTCCGGCGGCGGTGACGGCGGCAACACCGGGAACGGCAACAACGGCGGCCCGCTCGCGTATCGCCCCGGTGTCTCGGGCTATGCACTCACGCCGCTGCTCAACGCCGACTACGGCTTCTCGACGCTCGGCAAGCTGCACGAACGCGTCGGCGACATCACCAACCTCGAAAAGCAGCAGCCCGGCAATCGCGACGGCGTGTGGGGGCGCATCGGCGGCCAGAGTCTCGACGCGAACGCGGGCCGCTTCGCGGCCGACGAGCGCACGTTCTTCGCGCAGTTCGGCAAGGACTGGACACTCGACCAGGCGCCGAACGGCGGCGGCAGCACGCATGCGGGCGTGACGGCCAGCATCGGCGTATCGAACGCAAGCTTCAGCGATATGGCGCGCGCCGATTCGGCCAACCTGTCGACCTCGACGGGCTCGGTCGAAATGCACGCGCAGAGCATCGGCGGCTACTGGACGAAGTATCGGTCCGACGGCACGTACTTCGACAGCGTCGGGCAGGTCACGCACTACGGCAACCGCTATCGCGACAGCTACGGCAACGAGGCGTCGCAGAACGGCTTCGGCGTCGCGCTGTCGCAGGAAGTCGGCAAGCCGTTCGCCATCGGCGCGCTGCCGGTCGCGGTCGAGCCGCAGGCGCAGCTGATGTATCAGTACCTGAAGCTGAACGGCTTCAACGACAACGTGTCGGCGGTATCGGGCACGACGACGAACGCGCTGCGCGGCCGCGTCGGCGTGCGCATCTTCCGGCCGAACCTCCAGTCGGATTCGGGCAGCGGTGCCGCCACGCCGTACTTCACGGCCGACGTGCTGCACGACTTCCTGTCGCCGGGCCAGACCGTCGTCGGCGGCACACCGTTCGCCACGCATCTCGGCCGCACGTGGTACGAGCTCGGCGTCGGCGTGACCGCGGGCTTCGGCAAGTCGGGCGAGCTGTACGCGAACGCGAAGATCGCGCGCAACATCGGCGGCGATTACCGGCGCGGCATCGTCGGGCAGGTCGGCTACCGCTACAGCTGGTAACGCCTGCTGGCGGCGGACGAAAAAAAACCGCCCGGCGCTCGGCCGGGCGGTTTTCGTATCGGCGCGCATGCGGCGCCGACGCGCGCGAACGCTCAGTGCAGGATCTTCGCGAGGAAGTCCTTCGCGCGTTCCGATTTCGGATTCGAGAAGAAATCGTCCTTGCGGTCGTCCTCGACGATCGCGCCCTTGTCCATGAAGATCACGCGATGGGCGACCTTCTTCGCGAAGCCCATCTCGTGCGTGACGACCATCATCGTCATCCCTTCCTGCGCAAGTTCGACCATCACGTCGAGCACTTCGTTGATCATCTCGGGGTCGAGCGCGGACGTCGGCTCGTCAAACAGCATCGCGATCGGATCCATCGACAGCGCGCGCGCGATCGCGACACGCTGCTGCTGGCCGCCCGACAGCTGGCCCGGGAACTTGTGCGCATGCGCCTTCAGGCCGACGCGGTCGAGCAGCTTCATGCCCTTCTCGTTCGCCTCGTCCTTGCCGCGGCCGAGCACCTTGACCTGCGCGAGCGTCAGGTTCTCGGTGATCGACAGGTGCGGGAACAGCTCGAAATGCTGGAACACCATCCCGACCTTCGAGCGCAGCTTCGACAGGTTCGTCTTCTTGTCGCCGACCGACTGGCCGTTCACGAGGATCTCGCCCTGCTGGAACGGCTCGAGGCCGTTCACGGTCTTGATCAGCGTGGATTTACCCGAACCCGACGGGCCGCACACGACGACCACTTCGCCCTTCTTGACCTCGGTCGTGCAGTCGGTGAGGACCTGAAACTGGCCGTACCACTTGGAAACGTTCTTGATGGAAATCATCGTGTGACCTTTTTCTGGAGACTCTTGACGAGAACAGACGCCAACGAGCAAATCACGAAATAGCATGCGCCGGCGAACAGGACCATCTCGACGGTCGTGCCGTCGCGATCGCCGATGTTGGCCGCCGTGCGGAAGAAGTCGGCGAGACTGATCACGTACACGAGCGACGTATCCTGGAACAGGACGATCGCCTGCGTGAGCAGCAGCGGCACCATCGCGCGGAACGCCTGCGGCAGGATCACGAGGCGCATCGCCTGCGCGTAGTTCATGCCGAGCGCGAACGCGGCGTTCACCTGCCCGCGCGGCACCGCCTGGATGCCGGCGCGGATGATCTCGGAATAATACGCGGCTTCGAACAGCGAGAACGCGACCATCGCCGAGGCGAGACGGATGTCGATCGTCGGCGACAACCCGAGCACGCCCTGCAGCAGCTGCGGCACGATCAGGAAGAACCACAGCAGCACCATCACGAGCGGGATCGAGCGGAACACCGTCACGTAGCCCTGCGCGAACCACGCGAGCGGCTTCACGCCCGACAGCCGCATCAGCGCCAGCAGCGTGCCCCAGACGATCCCGACCACGATCGCGATCAGCGTGATCTGGAACGTGACGAGGGCCCCCGTCCACAGCGTCGGCAGCGCGCCGGGAATACTACTCCAGTCGAACTGATGCATCACTTGCCTCCGATATAGCCGGGCAGCCGCGTACGGCCTTCGATCCAGCGCATGAACGCCATCACGACGAGGTTGATCAGCACGTACGCGAGCGTGACCGCGATGAACGACTCATAGGTCTGCGCGGTGTAGTCGACGAGCTGGCGCGCTTGCGCGGACAGGTCGAGCAGGCCGATCGTCGACGCGACGGCGGAGTTCTTGAAGATGTTCAGGAATTCCGACGTGAGCGGCGGCACGATGATCCGGTACGCAACGGGCAGCAGCACGTAGCGGTACGTCTGCCATTGCGTGAAGCCCATCGCGAGGCCGGCGGCGCGCTGGCCCTTGGGCAGCGCGTTGATCCCCGAGCGCACCTGTTCGCACACGCGCGCGCCCGTGAACAAGCCGAGACAGATGATCGACGCGGTAAAGAACTGCGTGGTGGGCGGCAACTGCTTGATCCAGGTGCCGATCGACGCAGGCAGCAGCTCCGGTATCACGAGATACCAGACGAAGAACTGCACGATCAGCGGAATGTTCCGGAAGATCGACACGTACACGGTGCCGATCGCGGACAGCCATTTGTTCGGCACCGTGCGCAGCACGCCGAACAGCGAACCGACGATCAGCGCGATGACCCAGGCGACGAGCGACACTTCGATGGTCACCCAGAAGCCGGACATCAGCCATCCGAAATAAGTCGTCGGCTCGCCGGTCGACACGGGGCTCAGGAAGATGCCCCAGTTCCAGTGGTAAGACATGGGCAAGACTCCAGCAAAAAGAGACGGAAGAAGCGGGGCCTCTTCCGTCTCATTAGCGTCATTTCTGCATCAACGGCCGTGTGCTCAGTCGAGCGCCTTGTCGTTCGGGTTCGCGTACAGCTTCTTCATCGAATCGGACAACGGGAAGTTCAGGTTCAGCCCCTTCGGCGGGATCGGGTTCTCGAACCACTTCGTGTAGATCTTCGCGGCTTCGCCCGACTTCTCGACTTGCGAGATCGCGTCGTCGACGACCTTCTTGAAGTCCGCATCGCCCTTGCGCATCATGCAGCCGTACGCCTCTTCCGATTGCGGCGTGCCGACGATCACCCAGTCGCCCGGCTGCTTCGCCTTCGCGCGTTCGCCCGCGAGCAGCGCGTCATCCATCATGAACGCGACCGCGCGGCCCGACTCCAGCGTATTGAACGAATCGCCGTGATCCTTCGCGCTGATGATGCTCATGCCCATCTGCTTGTCGTTGTTCATCTTGCGCAGCAGGCGCTCGGACGTCGTGCCGGCGGTGGTCACGACCGTCTTGCCCTTCAGGTCCGCGAAATCCTTGACGCCCGAATCCTTCTTCGTCATCAGGCGCGTGCCGATCACGAAGATCGTGTCGGAGAACGCGGCCTGCTGCTGGCGCTCGGTGTTGTTGGTCGTCGAGCCGCACTCGATGTCGACCGTGCCGTTCTGCACCAGCGGAATGCGGTTCTGCGACGTGACCGGGATGTTCTTCACCTGCAGGTTCGGCAGGTTCAGCTTCTTCTTCACCGCGTCGACCACCTTCATCTGGAAGTCGCGCGAATAACCGACCACCTGCTGCTTTTCGTCGTAGTAGGAGAACGGAATCGACGACTCGCGGTGTCCCAGCGCGATCACGCCCGTGTCCTTGATCTTCTTCAGCGTGCCCGTCTCCTGAGCATGTGCGCCACTTGCGAACGCGCAAAGCGCCGCGAACATCAGGACTGCCTTTTGGTATTTCATTTTGGTCATCTCCTTGGCTAAAACCCGCGCCAGTGTATCAAAGTAATATTTTTGAAAGTACTGGTTGTTTACCGCACGGCGAATCGCGCCGCGCGAAGCCTTCCTCCCGGCTTCGCCCCCCTTCCGGCGCCTGAATGCGCACGCGGGCGGTGCCGGATTCGGCACCGCCCGCGAGGGTTCATGCACGCAACCGGATGGATTGCGTCATGGATTGATCGTAGTCAACCGATCTGAAATCGGCAACCGCCGATCAGGGGTACAGGCCGCGCATTTCACGCGCCATCAGGATGCGCTTGCACGCAACGATGAACGCTGCCGTACGCACCGACACCTTGTGCTCTTCCGCGACTGCCCACACGCCGGAGAACGCTTCGCGCATCACGCGCTCGAGACGGTGGTTGATCTCGTCTTCCGTCCAGAAGAAGCTCGAGAAATCCTGCACCCATTCGAAGTACGACACGGTCACGCCACCCGCGTTCGCGATCACGTCCGGGATCACGAGCACGCCGTTCGCGGTCAGGATGTCGTCCGCCGCCGTCGTCGTCGGGCCGTTCGCGCCTTCGACGATGATCTTCGTGCGGATCTTCGCTGCGTTCTTCTCGGTGATCTGGTTTTCCAGTGCCGCCGGGATCAGGATGTCGGTTTCGACGGTCCAGAACTCGTCATTCGGCATCGGCTCCGCACCTTCGAAGCCCGCGACGCCGCCCGTGCGGGCGACGTGGTCGAGCAGCTTGTTCGAATCGAGGCCGGCCGGCTGGTAGATCGTGCCCGTGTGATCCTGCACCGCGATCACCTTCGAACCCGCTTCCTGGAACAGCTTCGCCGCGATGCCGCCGACGTTGCCGAAGCCCTGCACCGCGATGCGTGCGCCCGCGATTTCGAGGCCCTTCTTCTTCGCCGCTTCGCAGCCGACGACGAACACGCCGCGGCCCGTTGCTTCCTTGCGGCCGAGCGAACCGCCGAGTGCGATCGGCTTGCCGGTCACGACGCCGGTCGACGTCTGGCCCTGGTTCATCGAGAAGGTATCCATCATCCACGCCATCACCTGTTCGTTGGTGTTGACGTCCGGCGCCGGAATATCGGTGTTCGGGCCGATGATGATGCCGATTTCGCTGGTGTAGCGACGCGTCACGCGTTCGAGCTCACCACGCGACAGCTTGCGCGGGTCGACGCGGATACCGCCCTTCGCGCCGCCGTACGGCACGTTCACGGCCGCGTTCTTGACCGACATCCATGCGGACAGTGCCATCACTTCCGACAGCGTCACGTCCTGGTGGTAACGCACGCCACCCTTGCCCGGGCCGCGCGACACGTTGTGCTGCACGCGATAGCCTTCGAAGTGCGCGACGGTGCCGTTATCGAGCTCGATCGGCACATCGACGACCAGGATGCGCTTCGGGCGCTTCAGCGTTTCAAGCCAGCGCGACAGCGAGCCGAGGTACGGCGCGACGCGATCGACTTGCTGAAGGTAGTTGCCCCACGGGCCGAGATCGTCGGCGTGCAGGTAGGACGGGATGGACTGCAATTGCGAAGACATGGATGCTCCAACGGTCAACAGGTGCGCACATTGTCGAAAAACCCGTTTTTTTTATCCAATGCCGTTTGCTTATTCGATTATGCGTTTCTTGCATGATCGCGATTTTTCGCAAATCCGCAGTCGATTTGCGCAAGAACGCACGCGATCGATCGTGCATCGCGTGCGTGAAAAGTCGTGTTTCCAGGATGCGGGAGGGCTAGCGGACAGCCACCCGACAGGCGGCGCAAGCTGGACGACAGCCGGCCGGCCCGCGCGGTCGCGGTTAACCGCCCACGGTTAACCCGCGGTTTCGCGCAGTTCGTCGCGCACGACGTCCCACAGCGCGCGTACGAGCTTCTGCCGCGGATCGTCGCCCTGCAGCGCGAGCTTGTCGCAGTACAGCCGGATCTCCATCGTCAGCGTGAACGGATGCGCGCCGCCGCGCACCGACCGGTCGAGCCGGATCAGGCGGCCGCCCGCGACCGAATCCTCGACCGCGCTGTGCGGCAGGAACGCGATGCCGTGGCCCGCGAGCGCCATCGCCTTCAGCCCTTCGGCCATGTCGGTTTCATAGACGCGATCGAGGAACAGCGGCGTCGACGCATTCGCGACGATGACTTCCGTCATCCGGCCGAGATACGCGTTCGGCGTATACGACAGGTACGGCACGCGCGCGTCGGCCGTGCCGGGCAGCGTATAGCGCGGCCGCCCCGCGCGGCCCGGCGCCGAGAACGGGCTGATCGGCTCGCTGCCGAGGATCAGCATGTCGTAGCGCGCCGGGTCGAGCGCGACCGGATGGCTCGGGTGGTGGTAGCCCATCACGAGATCGCAGCCGCCCTCGACGAGCGACAGCACCGCGTCGTGCACGTTCAGCGCGCGCAGCCGCGTGTGGACCTGGCCCATCTTCGCCTCGATCCGCTGCAGCCAGCGCGGGAAATACGTGAGCGACAGCGTGTGCGGCACCGCGAACTCGATCGTCGGCACCGGCGCGCCGACATGGCCGCGCAGCAGCGTGCGCGCCTCGTGCGCCTGCGACAGCATCGTCAGCGCCTGTTCGTAGAAGATCTGCCCGGCCTGCGTGAGCCGCGTCGGATAGACCGAACGATCGATCAGTTCGGTCGCGAGCCATGCCTCGAGCGCCTGGATGCGCCGCGAAAACGCCGGCTGCGACACGTGCCGCAGCTCGGCGGACCGGCTAAAGCTGCGCGTTTCCGCGAGCGAGACGAAGTCTTCGAGCCATTTCAGTTCCATGCAGGCGGGCGCGGCGGGCGGCGGTCGGGAAGAAGCCTGCATTCTACCGGCGCGCCGGCCCGGCCGGCGGTGCGGCGAGCGGCCCGGCGCCCCGCCGCGAACGGGCGCCGGCGCGGTGTCCGCACGCGGCAGCACCCGCCGGCCGCGCGCGACCGGGATTGTCCCGCGCCGATGGTAAAATGCCGGATTCTCCTTCCCCTCGCTCGACCCGGCCCCAAGGCCCGCCCGATCATGTCCGACACTCGTCCCGATACGCTTTTCGCCCTCACCGCGCTTTCGCCCATCGACGGCCGCTACGCCAGCAAGACCGAAGCGCTGCGCGACTGGCTCTCCGAAGCCGCCTTCATGCGCCACCGCGTCACCGTCGAGGTGCACTGGCTGATCGCGCTGTCGCGCGCCGGCTTCGCCGAAGTCCCGCGCTTCTCCGATGCGTCCGAACAATTCCTGCTGCAGCTCGCCGAGCGCTTCACCGCGCACGACGCCGCCCGCATCAAGGAAATCGAGCGCGTGACGAACCACGACGTGAAGGCCGTCGAATACTGGCTGAAGGAATCGGTGAAGGGCCAGGAAGAACTCGAAAAGGCCAGCGAATTCATCCACTTCGCGTGCACGTCGGAAGACATCAACAACACGTCGCACGGGATGATGCTCGCCGGCGCGCGCGAACACGTGATCCTGCCGGCACTGCGCACGGTCTACCAGCGCCTCGTCGCACTCGCGCACGCACACGCCGAGCAGCCGATGCTGTCGCGCACGCACGGCCAGCCGGCCAGCCCGACGACGCTCGGCAAGGAACTCGCGAACGTCGCGGCCCGTCTCGCCCGTGCGATCGTGCGCATCGAGAAGGTCGAGATCCTCGGCAAGATGAACGGTGCGGTCGGCAACTTCAACGCGCATCTCTCGGCGTATCCGGAATTCGACTGGGAAGCGTTCTCGCGCGACGTGATCGAGAATCGCCTGAAGCTCACGTTCAACCCGTACACGATCCAGATCGAGCCGCACGACTACATGGCCGAGCTGTTCGACGCCGTGGCGCGCGCGAACACGATCCTGCTCGATCTCGACCGCGACGTGTGGGGCTACATCTCGGTCGGCTACTTCAAGCAGAAGACGAAGGCCGGTGAAATCGGCTCGTCGACGATGCCGCACAAGGTCAACCCGATCGACTTCGAGAACTCGGAAGGCAACCTCGGCCTCGCGAACGCGACGCTGCGCCACCTCGCCGACAAGCTGCCGGTGTCGCGCTGGCAGCGCGACCTGACCGACTCGACGGTGCTGCGCAACATGGGCGTCGCGCTCGGCTACTCGCTGCTCGCGTACGATTCGCTGATCCGCGGCCTCGACAAGCTCGAAGTGAACCCGCAGCGCCTGAACGAAGACCTCGACAACTGCTGGGAAGTGCTCGCCGAGCCGGTGCAGACGGTGATGCGCCGCTACGGCATCGAGAACCCGTACGAGCAGCTGAAGGAGCTGACGCGCGGCAAGGGCATCACGCGCGAAGCGCTGCAGGAATTCGTCGGCACGCTCGCGATCCCGCAGGATGCGAAGGATCGCCTGCTCGCGATGACGCCTGCGTCGTACATCGGCAAGGCCGTCGAACTCGCGAAGCGGATCGCGTAAGCGCCACCGCCGCCGCACGTAAAAAAGCCCGATGCGAGCAATCGCATCGGGCTTTTTCGTTGCCTGCAGCCGCCGGTCAGAACGAGATCATCCGCCCTGGGTTGAGCGCGCTCATCACGCTCATCGCGGCCTTCGCGGCGGGAATCGCGATCGGCGACAACTGGCGGCCGAGCGGAATCGCGCGATGGTCGATGCCGGTCAGCATCGAGAAATCGTCGTTACGGCCGACGAAATCGTCACAGATCGCCTTGCCGATCCGCACCGTCTGCGCGACGCCGTGACCGCTCCAGCCCTGCACCATGTACATCGGCACGCGGCCGTCGGTCTTGCGGCTATCGGTCGCGCCGTTCAGCGTGAAGTCGCTGACGCCGCTCCAGCAGTAGTCGAGCGCGAACCGACCGTCGTGCTGCGGGAACACGGCGTTCAGCCGCGTCAGCAGGTACGCGTTCACGTCGGGCTGCGCCCAGCACGTGCCGGTGCCCTGCCCGCCGAACAGCAGGCGGTTGCCGCGTACCGGACGGTAGTAGTCGATCTGGAACTGCGTGTCGTACACGGGCATGCCGGCCGGCATCAGCGTCGCGACATCGACGTCGAGCGGCGCCGTCACGCTCACGTAGGTAAAGAACGGCACGGTCGTCGCGGCACCGTCGTCGAGCAGCCGGAACGTCGTGTTGTGCAGCGCGAGCACGACGCCCTTGCGCGCGGTGATCGTGCCGCCCGGCGTCGTTGCGACGACGCCGTTCGGCGTCTCGTCGAGTTCGAGCACCTCGGTGCCCTCGAACAGCGCACCGCCGTTCAGCCGGAAGCCGTGCACGAGGCCGCGCACCAGCGCGAGCGGATGAATCTGGCCGCCGAGCGCGTCGATCGCCGCGCCGTGGTACAGCCCCGAGCGCACGTATTCGTCGTGCAGCTGATGGCGGCCGACGAGCGTCACGCCCGCATCGCCGAGATGACGGCGCGCATCCGCGCCGTCCAGCAGCGCGCTCATGTGGCCCGGGTGCACCGCCGCCGTAATGTGGCCGCGCTTGCGGTCGAGTTCGAGCGCGTAACGTGCGCCAATCGCATCGATCAGGTCCATCGATTCGGCCGATGCGAAGCGCCACAGCCGCTTCGCGTCGTCATGCGACAGGTAGTCGATCATGTCGGCGGCTTCCCAGCGCGCGAGGCCGGGCGTGAGCTGCCCGCCGTTGCGGCCCGATGCGGCCGAGCCGACGTGATGCTTGTCGACGAGGATCGTGTCGACGCCCGCTTCCGCGAGATGCAGCGCGGCCGACGCGCCGAGCAGGCCCGCGCCGATCACGAGCACGTCGCATTCGGCATCGTGCGCGAGCGGCGCGCTGTTCGCGTGACGCGACAGAGACGCCTCGTACCAGTTGGCCGGGCGCTCGCCATCGTAGCGGGCCGGCTCGCACCAGTTCCAGTTGTCTTTTTCGATGTTCAGTTGCGTTTGTTCGAAACGCGATTCGCCCTGGATCAGGGGTTGATGGTTGAAAGTCATGATTGCACTTGCATGGTCTTGGGCCGCCTGTCGAAGAGCCTTCTGGCTTCGCGGGTGGGGCAGCCGGTTCCACTTGGGTGTCAACGAAAAAAAGGGGCGTGATGGCCCGTGTTGACGGCGGGCACGCTCGTGCCGCCTGGATCCCGGACTGTGCGAAAGCACGTCTTGAAAGGTGCCGGGACACCCAATTTCTACACCGCAGAAATAATTCTACAGTGTAGAATATCCTTTCGTCAAGTTTCCAGTCGGCGCCGTATCGGCACGCCAGCCCGCATCGATGAAAGACAAACCCGCCCAGGGCCCGCGCGGCCTCGACAAGGATGCAATCGTTGCAGCCGCGCTCGCGCTGCTCGAAGACGTCGGCGAAGCCGCGTTCAGCGTACGCAAGCTCGCGCAGTCGGTCGGCTGCGACCCGATGAGCGTGCTGTATCACTTCAAGTCGAAGGAAGGCCTGAGCCGCGCGATCGCGAACGCGCTGTCGCGCTCGCTCGTGCCGGTCGACGCCGCGCTGCCGTGGCGCGAACGGCTGCGCGACCTCGCACGCCAGTACCGCGCGCTCGCGCTGCGCTACCCGGCGGCGTTCGCGCTGCTGCAGCGGCACATGAGTACCGGGCCGGCCGATCTCGCGCACATCGAGGCCGTGCATCGCGCGCTGGCCGACGCCGGCATCCCGCGCGCGGCGCTGCCGGCGGTGTGCGTCGGCTGGTATGCCAGCGTGATCGGGCTTGCCGCGGCCGAAGCCGGCGGCCTCACGCGCGCCGCGAACGACGTCGAGCTCGCGGAAATGGCAGCGCTGTCCGACGCCGCGCATCCGCTCGTCAAGGCAGCCGCCCCGCTCTATGCGCAGCTCGATCCGGCAGCCGTGCATGACACGATGCTCGACGTGCTGCTCGACGGCATCGCGAAGCAGGCACGCGCGGCCTGACCGGCCCGCGGGCCCAGGTCCGCCAACGAAAAAGGCGCCCCGCAGGGCGCCTTTTGCATGGCGATTGCCGTGAACCGCGCTCAGTGCTGCTGCGCGAGGCCGATCTTCAGCATGACCTGATCGACGATCTGCTCGGGTGTCAGCTCGATGCTGACCTCGATCGCTTCGTCCGGGCCGGGCTCCTCGAGCGTGTCCAGCTGGCTCTTCAGCAGCGACGGATCGAAGAAATGGCCGGTGCGGCTCTTCAGGCGCTCGTGCAACACCTCGAACGAACCCTTCAGATACACGAACCGCACGTCGGTATCGGTGCCGCGCAGCACGTCGCGGTACGACCGCTTCAACGACGAGCACGTGAACACGGCCGTCTCGCCGGCCCGCTGCTTTTCCTCGATGGCCGCGCGAATCGTGCGCAGCCACGGCCAGCGGTCGTCGTCGGTCAGCGGAATGCCGTTGTGCATCTTTTCCTTGTTCGCCGCGCTGTGAAACGCGTCGCCATCGGTATAGCTGCACGACAGGCGTTCCGCCAGCATTTCGCCGATTCGCGACTTGCCCGCGCCCGACACGCCCATTGCGATCAGAATCATTGACTACCCCTTGTTACAAAACCATGCTCAGCAGCAGCGTGAAGCCAAGCCCAAGCACCGAGATGATGGTTTCGAGCAACGACCAGGTCTTGAACGTCTGACCGACCGTCATCCCGAAGTATTCCTTGATCAGCCAGAAGCCGCCGTCGTTCACGTGCGAGAAGATCAGCGAGCCCGAGCCCGTGGCGAGCACCAGCAGTTCCGGGCTGACCGTCGTGCCGGCCGCCGCCGCGATCGGTGCGACGATGCCGCAGGCCGTGGTCATCGCGACCGTCGCCGAACCCGTCGCGAGACGCATCAGCGCGGCAACGAACCAGCCGAGCAGCAGCGGCGACAGGTGCGCGTGCTTCGCGGTTTCGACGATCTGCTGCGAAATCCCGCTGTCGCGCAGGACGCCGCCGAAGCCGCCGCCCGCGCCGACGATCAGCGTGATGCCGGCGATCGGCGCCAGGCACTCGCCGCAGAACTTCTGGATCTGGTCGCGGTTGAAGCCCTGCAGCTTGCCGAACGTGAAGAAGCTCACGAGCACGGCGATCAGCAGCGCGACGTCCGAGTTGCCGGCAAAGCGCAGCAGGTTGTTCGGCAGCGACTTCGGTGCGAACAGCAGGTCGGCCCAGCTGCCGACGAGCATCAGCACGACGGGCAGCAGGATCGTGAACAGCGTGATGCCGAAGCTCGGCAGTTCACGCTTGCGGCCATCCGTGTGCGTGTCGACGAATTGGGCGGCGAGCGGATTGTTCTCCGGCAGCTTCACGAACTTCGAGATCGTCAGCGCGAACAGCGGGCCCGCGATGATCGCGGTCGGCACGCCGACGATCAGGCCGAACGCGATCGTCTTGCCGATATCGGCGCCGTATTGCTGAACGGCCAGGAGTGCGGCCGGGTGCGGCGGGATCAGGCCGTGCACGACGGACAGGCCGGCCACCATCGGCAGGCCGACGACGAGCAGCGACTTGCCGGTGCGCTTCGCGACGTTGAACGCGATCGGAATCAGCAGCACGAAGCCGACTTCGAAGAACACCGGCAGGCCGACGATGATCGCGACGAACATCATCGCCCAGTGGATGTTCTTTTCACCGAACCAGTCGATCAGCGTGGTCGCGATCCGTTCGGCGCCGCCCGATTCGGCCATCATCTTGCCGAGCATCGTGCCAAGGCCGACGACGATCGCGATGTGGCCGAGCGTGCCGCCGGTGCCCGCCTCGAACGACTTGACGATCTTGTCCATCGGCATGCCGACGACCAGGCCGAGGCCGAGCGAGACGATGATCAGCACCAGGAACGGGTAGATCTTGAAGCGCGCGATCATCAGGATCAGCGCGGCGATCGCGATCAGCGTGAATACGAGCAGCATGCTGCCTTGGACAGCCCCCATGTGGCACTCCTCCTAGAATTGTTCGAGCCGGGCGAGTTGTTGCGAGTATGCCCGGCTAAGCAGGTCTCCGAAACACGGGGGGTACCCACCCCGTCAGGACGCTGAATTTTACTTATCTTTACGGTTCGCGGATAGAACCGGTTCCATCAGCAAAAACCCTCGGCAAAACAAGCACTAAGGCTCGCTTTCCGAGGGTCAAACCTTCATTTCGTACAAGTCTTAACGGGGGAGCTGGCTCGCGGCTTGCGCAAGACGCGTGACTTCGGCCCAGTCCTGCGCGGCGAGCGCGGCTTTCGGCGTGAGCCAGGAACCGCCGACGCACACGACATTCGGCAGTTTCAGGAAATTCGGCGCCGTTTCGACGGTGATGCCGCCGGTCGGGCAGAACTTCAGCGCCGGGAACGGGCCGTGGAACGCCTGCAGCATCGGTACGCCGCCCGCCTGCTGCGCGGGGAAGAACTTCACGATCTCGTAGCCGAATTCGAGCGCCTGGATGATGTCGCTCGGCGTCATCACGCCCGGCAGCAGCGGCAGGCCCGCGTCGAGCGACGCGAGGTGCAGCTCCTTCGTCAGGCCCGGCGACACGCCGAACTTCGCGCCCGCGCGCTTCGCCTGCTCGCAATGCTCCGGCTTCGTGATCGTGCCGACGCCGACGACGATGTCGTCCGCGAGCTGGCTCGCACGCTGGATCGCCTCCAGGCCGGCCGGCGTGCGCAGCGTGATCTCGAGCACCTTCACGCCACCCGCGTGCAACGCCCGCGACACGTGTTCGCCCTGCTCGACCGAGTCGAATGCGAGCACCGGGATGACCGGGCCCAGCTTCACGATTTCAGCAATCGTCTTCATTGAATTGGCTCCTTGAAATTCATGCGGCGACGTGGGCGGCCGTTTCGCCGACCAGCGCGCCGAAAACCGATGCGCCCTGTTCGGCCGGCGCGGCGGCCGCGCGGAACACGCCGAACAGTTCACGCCCGAAACCGACCTCGTTCTCGGCCTGGTGCAGCGGCTGCGCGACCGGGCGCGCCTGCCACTCGGCGGCGTCGACCTCGATGTCGAGCACGCCGGCTTCCGCGTCGATCACGAGCGTATCGCCCGTCTTCACCTTGCCGAGCGGGCCGGCCAGCAGCGCCTCCGGCGACACGTGGATCACGGCCGGCACCTTGCCCGACGCGCCCGACATGCGGCCGTCGGTGACGAGCGCGACATGGAAGCCCTGATCCTGCAGCACGCCGAGCAGCGGCGTCAAACGGTGCAGCTCGGGCATCCCGTTCGCGCGCGCGCCCTGGAAGCGCACCACCGCGACGAAGTCGCGCTTCAGCTCGCCGCGATCGAATGCTTCCTGCACGGCTTCCTGCGAATCGAACACGATCGCGGGGGCGCTCACCTTGCGGTGCTCGGGCGCGACCGCCGAAATCTTGATCACGCCGCGGCCGAGCCGGCCCTGCATCAGGCGCAGGCCGCCGTCCGGCTGGAACGGGTCGCCAATGCCGCGCAGCACCTTCGTGTCGTGGCTCTCGGCCGCGCCGTCGACCCACGTCAGCTTGCCGTCGATCAGCTTCGGCTCCTTCGTGTAGTGCGACAGTCCCTTGCCGGCCACCGTCGTCACGTCCTCGTGCAGCAGCCCGCCTTCGAGCAGGTTGCGCACCAGGAACGCGACGCCGCCCGCCGCGTGGAAATGGTTCACGTCGGCCTTGCCGTTCGGGTAGATCTTCGCGAGCAGCGGCACGACGGCCGACAGTTCGTCGAAATCGTCCCAGTCGATCAGGATGCCGGCCGCGCGCGCGATCGCGACGAGGTGCAGCGTGTGGTTGGTCGAGCCGCCCGTCGCGAGCAGCGCGACGATCCCGTTGACGATCGCCTTCTCGTCGATTACATGGCCGATCGGCGTATAGTGGCCGCGCTCGACGGTCAGGTCGAGTACGCGGCGCGCAGCCTCGGCCGTCAGCGCGGTGCGCAGCGGCGTGTGCGGGTGGACGAACGCCGAACCCGGCAGGTGCAGCCCCATCAGCTCCATCAGCATCTGGTTGCTGTTCGCGGTGCCGTAGAACGTGCAGGTGCCGTGGCCGTGATATGCGGCCGATTCGGCTTCGAGCAGCGCGTCGCGGCCGACCTGGCCGGTCGCGAACTGCTGGCGGATCTTCGCCTTGTCGTCGTTCGACAGGCCGCTCGTCATCGGGCCGGCCGGCACGAAGATCGTCGGCAGGTGGCCGAACTGCAGCGCACCGATCAGCAGGCCCGGCACGATCTTGTCGCAGATGCCCAGGCAGAGCGCCGCGTCGAACATGTTGTGCGTGAGCGCGATTGCCGTGCCCATCGCGATCGCCTCGCGCGAGAACAGCGACAGCTCCATCCCCGGGTTGCCCTGCGTGACGCCGTCGCACATCGCCGGTACGCCGCCCGCGAACTGCGCGACACCGCCGTTCTCGCGCGCGGCGGCCTTGATGATGTCGGGGAAATCCTTGTACGGCGCGTGCGCGGACAGCATCTCGTTGTACGACGACACGATGCCGATGTTCGGCTCGCGAATCGCCTTGATCGCGAACTTGTCGTTGCCTTCGAGGCCCGCGAAGCCGTGCGCGAGGTTCGCGCACGACAGCGCGCCGCGCGCCGGGAACTTGCCCTGCGCGCCGTCGATGCGCTGCAGATAGGCGGAACGGGTCGATTGGCTGCGGGCGATCACGCGTTCGGTGACCTTCGCCAGGGTGGGGTGCAGCGACGTCATGCTGGGCGCTCCTGTATGCCGGCCGACACCGGCGGTTGGAATCGTGGGGACGGTCGAATGCATCGACAGAACGAAGCCAGTCTAGTAGAAAAACTACAAGCATGCAATGCCGATCGATTCGCGCGCAATCCTTATTCCCGCTACCAGCAAGGCTTCACCTAGTAAAAACCCTAATTACCCTCGCCATCGCTGCGCCGAGAGCACCGTGATAACGCTAGTATTTTTATGTAGATTTTCTACAATTTGATTGCGATACACTCGCTCATCCGAACCCGATTTCTGCCTGCCGTCCCATGTTGCCCCGCATTGAAGCAATCCGCGCCGAGTTGCGCCCGTCCGAGCGCAAGCTCGCCGACTACATCCTCGCCGCGCCGCGCGAGGTGCTCGACCTCGCGATGACCGAGCTGTCGACGCGCGCGGGCGTCAGCCAGCCGACGATCGCCCGCTTCTGCCAGGCGCTCGGCTGCAGCGGCTTTCGCGAATTCAAGATCCGGCTCGCGCAGAGCGTCGCGCCGGGCGTGTCGTCGGTCTATCGCGACGTCAAGCCCGACGAACCGGCGCCCGGCATCATCGGCAAGGTGTTCGACCGCACGATCGGGGCGCTGATCGAGGTGCGCAACAGCCTGTCCGCGGGCAGCGTTGCCGAGGCGATTGCGCTGCTGTCGAACGCATCGCGGATCGAGTTCTACGGCGCCGGCGGCTCGGGCATCGCCGCGCAGGACATCCAGCACAAGTTCTTCCGGCTCGGCGTGCCGAGCGTCGCGTATTCGGACCCGCACACGTTCTCGATGTCGTCGGCGCTGCTCGGCCCGCACGACGTCGTCGTCGCGATCTCGAACACCGGCCGCACGCGCGACATCGTCGACGCCGCGCGCTCCGCGCTCGCGTGCGGCGCGAAGGTCGTTGCGATTACGCAGAGCCATTCGCCGCTCGCGAAGCTCGCGACGGTGAGCCTCGCGTCGAACGTTGCGGAGGAAACGGACGTGTTCTCGCCGATGACGTCGCGGATGTCGCATCTCGCGATCGGCGACATTCTCGCGGTCGGCGTCGCGCTGTCGCGCGGCCCGGCGCTGATGGAGCGGGTCGGCCGCGCGAAGGAGGCGATCACGCGCCGCCGGATCGACGACGGCGCGAAGGATTGAGCCGGCACCGCTGCCGACCGCGCGTAAACGACAAACGGCGCCCCGCGGGGCGCCGTTGCACATCGGGCGGTGCCGGCAACCTCTCCGGCCAAACCGCTCAGAACGGCTTGATCACGACCAGCGCGACCGCCGCGAGCATGCCGAGCACCGGCAGCTCGTTGAACACGCGATACCACTTGTCGGTGCGGCGGTTCTCGCCGCGCTCGAACACCCGCAGCAGGTGCCCGCAATACGCGTGATAGATGATCAGCAGCAGCACGACCGTCACCTTCGCGTGAATCCAGCCCTGCCCCTGCCCGATGCCGATCGCGAGCCAGAGCCACAGCCCGCAGGCCAGCGCCGGCACCGCGATCATCGTCATGAAGCGGAACAGCTTGCGCGCCATCAGCAGCAGGCGCCGCACGGCGGCCGGATCGGTTTCCATGGCCAGGTTCACGTAGATGCGCGGCAAGTAGAACAATCCTGCAAACCACGCGGCGATCAGAACGATATGGAACGTCTTGACCCAGAGCATCGCCATCGGTTGAGTGCCTCGCTGTTTACTGGCGGCCTTCGCCGTGTCCGAGCACGACGTACTTCAGCGACGTCAGCCCTTCCAGGCCGACGGGGCCACGTGCGTGCAGCTTGTCGTTCGAGATGCCGATTTCCGCGCCGAGGCCGAATTCGAAGCCGTCCGCGAAGCGCGTCGACGCGTTGACCATCACGCTCGCCGAATCGACCTCGCGCAGGAACCGCATCGCGCGGTCGTGATCCTCGGTGACGATCGCGTCCGTGTGGTGCGAGCCGTAATGGTTGATGTGCTCGATCGCGGCGTCGAGGCCGTCGACCACCTTGATCGCGAGCACCGGTGCGAGATATTCGGTGTGCCAGTCTTCCTCGGTGGCATCGACGAGCGGGCCGACACCCGCATCGGCGAGCACCGCGCGCGCGGCCGCATCGACGCGCAGTTCGACCTGCTTGTCGCGATACAGCTTGCCGAGCGGCGGCAGCAGCGTCGCCGCGATACCGCTCGAAACGAGCAGCGTCTCCATCGTGTTGCAGGTGCCGTAGCGGTGCGTCTTCGCGTTGTCGCAGACGGTCAGCGCCTTCGCGAGATCGGCGCGTTCGTCGACGTACACGTGGCAGATGCCGTCGAGGTGCTTGATCATCGGCACCCGCGCCTCGTTGATCAGGCGCTCGATCAGGCTCTTGCCGCCGCGCGGCACGATCACGTCGACGTATTCGGTCATCGTGATCAGCTTGCCGACCGCCGCGCGATCGGCCGTCGCGACGACCTGCACCGCGTCCTGCGGCAGGCCGGCTGCCTCGAGCCCTTCGCCGATCAGCTTCGCGAGCGCCGCGTTCGATTCGAGCGCTTCGGAGCCGCCGCGCAGGATCGTCGCATTGCCCGACTTCAGGCACAGCGCAGCCGCGTCGATCGTGACGTTCGGGCGCGATTCGTAGATGATGCCGATCACGCCGAGCGGCACGCGCATCTGGCCGACCTGAATCCCGCTCGGGCGGTACTTGAGGTTGCCGATCTCGCCGATCGGATCGGCCAGCGACGCCACCTGGCGCAAGCCCTCGACCATCGTCTTCAGCGCCTTGTCCGACAGCGTCAGGCGATCGACGAACGCCGCATCGAGCCCCTTTTCACGGGCACGGGCGACATCGCGGGCATTCGCGTCCTTCAGCACCTGCGCGTCGCGTTCGATCGCGCGCGCCACGGCGTCGAGCGCCGCGTTCTTCGCGGCCGTGCTGGCGCGCGCCATCGCGCGGGAAGCGTGCCGGGCGCGACGGCCCAGGTCGGTCATGTACTGATCGATATCCATCGTGTGACTCGAGAAGCGCGCCGCGCTGGGCGGCATGAATTCGTGGGGAAGCGTGAGCGGCGGCGGCCGGAGAGCCGCGCCAGCTATCGAAACATTGTAAGCGGGTTGCGCAGCGCGCGCTGAAGGCCCGAACGGGACTTAGCGTCGCACGCGCCCCGCGGTCGGCGGTCGCTCGCCGCGGGCACCGGCCACCGTCATCGCGAGCTGGAACAGCCCGTCCCACGGATCGGGCGGCGGTTCGTCCTGCGTGCGGCGGCCCGGCGCGACGGCCGTGAGCCCCTTGACCTGACGGTCGAGCTTCGCGGCAAACGCCAGCGCCTTCTCGAGCACGGCTTCCGACACGCGATTCAGCGCGGGGCCGATCAGCCGCTCGCGCGGCCCCCACACGCGGTTCTCGCGCAGCAGCGTCGCCAGCGGCTTGCCGGCCGTCGTGCCGCGCTTGATCCGCAGCAGCGTGCGCAATTCCTCGACGACGGCCCACATCACGAGCACGATCGCCTCGCCCTCGCCCTTCAAGCCGTCGATCATCCGCGCGAGCCGCGCAGCGTCGCCGGCGAGCATGGCTTCGTTCAGCTTGAACACGTCGTAACGCGCGACGTTCAGCACCGCGTCGTGCACCTGCTCGAACGACAGTGTCCCCTGCGGATACAGCAGCCCGAGCTTCTGGATTTCCTGGTGTGCGGCAAGCAGGTTGCCTTCGACGCGCTCGGCGATGAACTGCAGCGCGCGCCGCCCGTCCTCGCCGGGCGCGGCGCGCTGGCCCTGCATCGCGAGGCGCTGGCCGATCCAGTTCGGCAGCTGCGCGCGGTCGACCGGATCGATCTTCAGCGCGACACCGCCGTTCTGCAGCGCGGTGAACCACGCGGATTTTTGCGTGGCCGCGTCGAGGCGCGGCAACGTGACGAGCATCAGCGCGTCGGGGTTCGGCGTGGCCGCGAGCGACTTCAGCGCATCGGCGCCTTCCTTGCCGGGCTTGCCCGACGGAATGCGCAGCTCGATCAGCTGGCGCTCGCCGAACAGCGACATCGCCTGGGTTGCGCCGAGCAGCACGCTCCAGTCGAAGCCGCGCTCGACCGTATGCACCGAACGCTCGGTGAAACCGGCCGCGCGCGCGGCCGCACGAATGCGGTCGCACGCTTCCTGCGCGAGCAGCGGCTCGTCGCCGTAGACGGTATAGAGCCCGGCCAACCCCTTCGCGAGGTGCGGCTCCAGTGCATCAAGTCGCAGTTGCATCGATACGTGCGCCGTCGATCAGAGCGGCGGCGGCGGCAACGGCGCGCGCGGTGCGACGCCCGGTACCACGTCTTCCGGTGCCGGCGTCAGCGAATGGACGATCGCGAGACGCCGCATCAGCTGGTCGACCGCATCGTTCTGCATGTCGCCGTACAGGATGTCGGCTTCCTGCGCCTTCGCGTTCGTGTACTGGTCGCTGTACGTCATCGCGCGGTTCAGCGCGATCGCGCTCGGCGGGATCAGCACCGTGCCGTCCTTGCTCGTCAACGTGTAGTTCAGCGTGTAGAACAGCGCGTATTCCTGCGCCGAGCCGTACTTGTTGAGCGTCAGCGTGTTCTGGCCACGCGACTCCCACATGCGCAGCACGGCATCGGCGTCGTCCGCCGACTTGACGATCTTCGTGTCGCTGCCGGCCTCGACGAGGCGCACGAGGCGCGCCTCGACCGGCGCCGGCGCGCCGGCGATCAGCAGGTGCTTGAACGCGTAGTCCTGCTGGCCGCGCAACTGGAAGCCGCATGCCGACAGCGCAACCGCGCTGCCGACTGCGAGCATCAAAAACGATCTGCGGATCACCTTCGCTCCTTCTGGGTACGTCCGACGGCCAACGGCCGTCAGACGACGATGTTCACGAGGCGGCCCGGCACGACGACGATCTTCTTCGCCGGCTTGCCGTCGCTGAACTTCGCGAACGCGTCGTCGGCCACTGCCGCGGCCTCGATCGCCTCGCGGCTCGCGTCCTTCGCCACCTTCAGCGCGCCGCGCACCTTGCCGTTCACCTGCAGCACGAGTTCGATCTCGGCCTGCTCGAGCGCGGCCTCGTCGACCTTCGGCCACGGTGCGTCAAGCAGCGGCCCGAATTCGTCCGCGTAGCCAAGCGCCTTCCACAGCTCGAACGTGACGTGCGGCACGACCGGGTACAGCACGCGCAGCAGCACGCCGTACGTTTCACGCAGCACGCCGGGCGTCGCGCCCTTCGCGCCGTCGATCGCGTTCAGCATCTTCATCGCAGCCGACACGACCGTGTTGTACTGCAAGCGCTGGTAGTCGAAATCGGCCTGCTTCAGCACGTTGTAGATCTCGCGGCGCAGCGCCTTGTCGGCTTCGCCGAGCGCGGCCGCGTCGAAGCCCGCGCGCGCGGCGAGCGCTTCGCGGTTCGCCGCGCCGAAGCTCCACACGCGGCGCAGGAAGCGGCTCGCGCCCTCGACGCCCGCACCCGACCACTCGAGCTGCTGCTCGGGCGGCGCGGCGAACATCGTGAACAGGCGCGCGGTATCGGCGCCGTACTGGTCGATCAGCACCTGCGGATCGACGCCGTTGTTCTTCGACTTCGACATCTTCTCGATGCCGCCGAGCACGACCGGCTGGCCGTCCGTGTTCAGCGTCGCGCCGACCGGGCGGCCCTTGTCGTCGTGCGTGACCGTCACGTCGGCCGGGTTGTACCAGGTCTTCTTGCCGGAAGCGTCTTCACGGTAGAACGTCTCGTTCAGCACCATGCCCTGCGTGAGCAGGTTCTTCGCCGGTTCACCGAACTTCACGAGGCCGAGGTCGCGCATCACCTTGGTCCAGAAGCGCGAATACAGCAGGTGCAGGATCGCGTGCTCGATGCCGCCGATGTACTGATCCATCGGCATCCAGTAATCAGTGCGCGCGTCGACCATCGTCTCGGCATCCGGCGCCGTGTAGCGCGAGAAGTACCACGACGAATCGACGAAGGTGTCCATCGTGTCGGTTTCGCGCTTCGCGGCCGCGCCGCACTTCGGGCACGTGCAGTTCAGGAACGCTTCCGACTTCGCGAGCGGGTTGCCCGAGCCGTCCGGCACGAGGTCTTCCGGCAGCACGACGGGCAGATCCTTCTCCGGCACCGGCACGTCGCCGCACGACGGGCAGTGGATGATCGGGATCGGCGTGCCCCAGTAGCGCTGGCGCGACACGCCCCAGTCGCGCAGGCGCCACGTGACCTGCTTGTCGCCGAAGCCGCCGGCTTTCAGGTCGGCCGCGACCGCGTCGACGGCTTCCGTGTAGCGCAGGCCGTCGTACTTGCCGCTGTTCACGCAGGCTGCGACTTCCTTGTCGCCGTACCACTCCTGCCATGCGTCGAGCGAGTACTGCTGGCCTTCGGCCGCGATCACCTGCTTGATCGGCAGGTCGTATTTCTTCGCGAACGCGAAATCGCGCTCGTCGTGGCCCGGCACGCCCATCACCGCGCCTTCGCCATAGCTCATCAGCACATAGTTGCCGATCCACACCTCGACGGGCTCGCCCGTCAGCGGATGCGTGACCGAGAAGCCCGTCGCGACGCCCTTCTTCTCCATCGTCGCAACGTCGGCCTCGGCGACGCCGCCGCGCTTGCATTCGTCGATGAATGCGAGCAGTTCCGGCTTGTCCTGCGCCAGACGCGTGGCCAGCGGATGCTCGGCCGCGATCGCGCAGAAGGTGACGCCCATGATCGTGTCGGCGCGCGTCGTGAACACGCGCAGCAGCTTCTTCTCGCCGTCGAGTTCGTACGGGAAGCCGAAGTTCACGCCGAAGCTCTTGCCGATCCAGTTCTGCTGCATGATCTTCACGCGCTCGGGCCAGCCGAGGCCGTCGAGGTCGTTCAGCAGCTCATCCGCGTACTGCGTGATGCGCAGGTAGTACATCGGGATCTCGCGCTTCTCGACGAGTGCGCCCGAACGCCAGCCGCGGCCGTCGATCACCTGCTCGTTCGCGAGCACGGTCTGGTCGACCGGGTCCCAGTTCACGGTGCCCGTCTTCTTGTACGCGATGCCCTTCTCGAGCATCTTCAGGAACAGCCACTGGTTCCACTTGTAGTAGTCGGGCTTGCACGTCGCGATCTCGCGCGACCAGTCGATCGCGAGGCCCATCGACTGCATCTGGCCCTTCATGTAGTCGATGTTGTCGTAGGTCCACTTCGCGGGCGGCACGCCGTTCGCCATCGCGGCGTTCTCGGCCGGCATCCCGAACGCGTCCCAGCCCATCGGCATCAGCGTGTTGTAGCCGTTCATCCGCAGATAGCGGTACATCACGTCGTTGATCGTATAGTTGCGCACGTGACCCATGTGCAGCTTGCCGGACGGGTACGGCAGCATCGATACGCAGTAGAACTTGGGCTTCTGCGAATCTTCCTTCGTCTTGTAGGCATCGGCTGCGCGCCAGTCGCCCTGGGCGGCGGCTTCGACGTCGGCGGGTACGTATCTCTCGTGCATGGTGTGGTTCGGACTAGGCTTTAAGCGGCGCGACGGCGCGCGCGCAGGAGTGGATCGAAAATCGTGCTTGCCCGGCGGACCTGCAGGTTCGCTGTTGCCGGACCTGTTCGCGGTTTCCGGGCATTTTCCGGGTAACCCGCAGCATGCCCGGGTAGCCTGGAAAATTCCGGGTTACCTGAAAAAAGCCTGCCAACCGGGAAAAACGTTGATTATACCGCCCGCGCCGGCCCATTCGACCGGTCTTGCGGCGTGTGGCCCGATCCCGCGGCAGCGGCTGGCCGCCGGATCCGCTCAGCGGTTGGCCGGCACGGCAGGCGCCGCCGCGGAACCGCCCGCCTGCGGCGGCACGTCGGTCACGAAGCCGATCCGCGTGAGGCCGGCGGCCTGCGCGGCGCCCATCACCTGCGCGATCACGTCGTAGCGGGTCGCACGCGACGCGCGCAGCCGCAGCTCGGGCGGCGCGCCGCCCGCGGCGGCGGCCCGGAAGCGCGCCGGCAGCGCATCGAGCGCCACGGGCGCGTCGTCCCAGTACAGCTTGCCCGCGTCGTCGATCGACAACGTGACGGATTGCGGCGTGTCGCGCGCGACGCTGGCCGCGACCTTCGGCAGGTCGAGCCGGATCGCGTGCGTCATCAGCGGCGCGGTGATGATGAAGATGACGAGCAGCACCAGCATCACGTCGATCAGCGGGGTCATGTTGATCTCCGCCATCGGCGCGGACGTCTTGTGGTGCTCGAGTCCGCCGAATGCCATGGTCGCTCCTCCGGAATGCGCGCGTCAGGCTTCCTGCGCGCACAAGAATACGTGCAGGTCGCGCGCGAAGCCGTCGAGTTCCTCGGCGAGCTGCCGCACGAGCCGACCGAGGATGTTGTAGGCCAGCACCGCGGGAATCGCGACGACGAGCCCGAACGCGGTCATGATCAGCGCCTCGCCGACCGGCCCCGCGACGTTCTCGATCTGCGCCTGCCCGCTCGCGGCGATGCTGCCGAGCGCGTGGTAGATGCCCCACACGGTGCCGAGCAGCCCGACGAACGGCGCGGTGCTGCCGATCGACGCGAGCAGCACCTGGCCGAATTCGAGGCGCCGCTGCGAGCGCAGCATCGCGTGCCGCAACGCGCGCAGCACGCGTTCGCTGCGTTCGACACGCGCGGCCAGCGCGGCCGGGTCGTGATCGTCCGCCGCATCGCGCGCGGCTTCGGCGAGCGGCACGAACACACGCTCGCGATCGGCGCCGGCGAGCGCGGCAATGCCCGCGTCGAGCGACGGCGCGCGCCAGAACGCGGCGAGCGCGCGCGGCCCCTGCCGCTTCGCGCGGATCAGGAGCCAGGCTTTCATGAGGAGGAAGCACCAGCTGGCGATGGACATCGCCAGCAGCACATAGGCGACGGCATGCGTGATCGCATCGCCGCTTTCGAGGTAGTGGACAACGCCGGTGGGTATCGCCATCGGAGTTTCCCCGTGGTGTCAGCGCAGGCCGAGCACGTCCTGCATGTCGAACAGGCCGGCGCCGCGGGCCGACAGGAAGCGGACCGCGCGCAGCGCGCCCTGCGCGTACGACACGCGGCTCGACGACTTGTGCGTGATCTCGATGCGCTCGCCGATCCCGGCGAACAGCACGGTGTGGTCGCCGACGATGTCGCCGCCGCGCACCGCAGCGAAACCGATCGACGACGGATCGCGCTCGCCCGTCACGCCGTGGCGGCCGTACACCGCGCAATCGTCGAGCGAGCGCCCGAGCGCGCCAGCGACGGCTTCACCCATCATCAGCGCGGTGCCCGACGGTGCATCGACCTTGTGACGGTGATGCGCCTCGATGATCTCGATGTCGTAGCCGTGCGAGAAATGCTTCGCCGCGAATTCGAGCAGCTTCAGCGTGACGTTCACGCCGACACTCATGTTCGCCGCGAACACGATGCCGATCTTGCCCGCCGCGGCCTGCAACGCGGCCTTCTGCTCGGCGGTGAAGCCGGTCGTGCCGATCACGAGCTTCACGTCGTGGCGCAGCGCGGCCTCGATATGGGCCATCGTGCCTTCCGGACGCGTGAAATCGATCAGGTAGTCGGCCTGCGCGAACACCGCGTCGAGGTCGGCGGTCAGCTTGACGCCGGTTTCCTTGCCGAGGAACGCGCCGGCGTCCTGGCCGAGGAACGGCGAATCGGCGCGGTCGAGCGCGCCGACGAGCTGCGCGTCGGCATCGTTGAGAACGGCTTCGATCAGCATCCGGCCCATTCGGCCCGATGCCCCGGCAATCGCAATCTTCATGGCTTTCTACACGACAGGTCTAAAGGCAGGCGGCGCATGCCGCCCTGTTTCCGCACGCGGACTTACTGCGCCGGCGCGGTGATCGGCTGGTTCTGCAGCGTATCCGAGCCTTGCGGGCCGACCGGCGGCGACGCCTCGTTCGACGCGTTCGGCGGCGGCGGACGATGGAACTGGAACTGCGGCTGGATCGCCGGCACCGCGCCCGGCGGCTGGCCGCCCGGCACCGGCGCACCGCCGGCAGCCTGCGCGGCCGGCGCGAAGCGGCGCGCGTTCGAGCCCTGACCCGACACCTGGTTGGTCGCGCGGTTCGCCGCACGGGCGGCCTGCGCGTTCGCATCCTGGTCGACCACCGCCCCGGACACCGGCGCGACAGCCTCCGGTGCCGGCGCGCTCGCCGCCGCTTGCGCGGCGCTCGCGGCTGCGGCAGCCTCGGCGGCCTTCTTCGCCGCTGCGGCCGCCTTCGCCTTCTTGCCGCCGCGGTCGCCGTCGATATCGGCCAGCAGGTCGAGCTCCGAAGGCAGGTTGTCCGCCCCCGTCCAGCCCGCCAGGCGATCGCCCGCGAACGTCACGACGAGATCGCGCTGCTGGACGACTGCCGTCGAGCCACGCTTGAAGTAGAAGAGGTAATCCCAGCGGTCGGCGTGGAACATGTCGGCCAGCAACGGGGTGCCGAGCAGCGCGCGCACCTGCTCGCGCGACATGCCGACCTGCAGTTGCGAGGCCTTCTCCTGCGACACGAAGTTGCCTTGCACGACGGTGATCCGGTAGGGGGTGATGCTCTGCGCGATGCGCTGCGTCACGCTGTCGTACGACGAACAACCAGCCAGCGCGGCAACGGCGGCGGCAGCGATGATGACACTCCGCATGCGGCTCCTCTGAAAGTGCGAAAGAGATTCTGGAATCATTTCCCTCACCGTGCAGGCCCGCGTCGCAGGCCGCGCGTGTTTCTGGAACGGCGAAAAGCCGGTAACATTGAAGCCCTGCATTGTACTCTAGGGATGCCTAGCCATGACCAATCCGACGGATCTCAAGAATATCGGGCTAAAGGCCACCCTACCGCGCCTCAAGATTCTCGAGATCTTCCAGCAAAGCCCGGTGCGCCACCTGACGGCAGAAGATGTCTACCGGAACCTGCTCAACGAGCAGCTCGACATCGGGCTGGCCACCGTCTACCGCGTGCTGACGCAGTTCGAGCAGGCAGGCCTGCTCTCGCGCAGCAACTTCGAATCCGGCAAGGCCGTGTTCGAACTGAACGAAGGCTCGCACCACGACCACCTCGTGTGCCTCGATTGCGGCCGCGTCGAGGAATTCTTCGACGCCGAGATCGAAGGCCGCCAGCAGGCGATCGCGAAGGAGCGCGGCTTCCGGCTTCAGGAGCACTCGCTCGCGATGTACGGTTCCTGCACGACCGAGAACTGCCCGCACCGCAAGCACTGATTCGCGCTCCGCGCACGCAGCACGGCCCGGCCGGCATCTCGCCGCCCGGGCCGTGTTCTTTTCGGGATGGCGGCGGCGCGGCGGCGCGTGCGTCGTGTGCCCCAGGCTTTCGACAACCCTTCGACACGTCCGCCCGGGCTGCCGTCAGGCAGCCGGAGCCCGGCATTGCACTTGCGTCAGGCCGCGCAGGCCGGCTCGAACTCGAGCGCCCAGGCGCGCTCGAGCGGGATCTCGTCGCAGTTCGGTTGCGTGCCGCCGCGATCGATGATCACGAAATCGCTGACCGCATCGAGTGCAAGCAGCGGATGGTGCCAGACGCCCTTCGCATAATTCACGCCCTGCCAGCCTTGCGCGAGGAACGCGCGCATCGCGTCGGGCCGGAACTCGCCGGCCGGCGCGACGACGATCGCGTAGCGCGACACGGCCGCGAGCGGAATGAACGCCTGGCTGCCGTGCGGATGGCGCTCCATCAGCGTGAGCGCGACCGGCAGCGCGCGCGGCTGCGCGCGGAACACGCTGACGAGCGGGCGACCGCCGTCCGCGCACACGTCGATCGTCGCGAGATCGTGGAAGCGCTCGGTCGTGCCGCCGTTGATCGGGAAATGACGCGCGCCTTCGAGCGCGATCACGTCGCCGAACGGCGCAAACGCTTCGCGCGTCAGGCGCTCGACGCGCAGGATGGGGGATTCGCTCATGCCGTTGCCCTCCCTCAAGCCGGCTCGCCCCACAGACGCAGGCGCGACACGCCGCCGTCCGGGAAGATGTTGAAACGCACATGCGTGACGGGGCCGAGCGCGGCAAGCTGGTCGAACGTGTGGACGTGATCCATCTGCAGCTTCTGCTCGCCGAGCAGTTCGGCCCAGAACATCGCCTGCGTGACGAGCGAATCGTCGGTGCCGCCCATGACCCGCGCGGCCTGCAGCGAGCAGCGGTCGGGGAAATTGCCCTTGAAGAACGCGGTATCGACCTCGACGCGCCGGATGATGCCCGGCCGCGCGAGCGCGAGGATCGCCCAGTCGTTGCCGGGCTCGCGGCGGCGCCGCGTTTCCCAGCCGTCGCCCATGTTCACGCCGCGCCCCGGCATCAGCATCTGCGACGCCGGGCCGAAGTGCTGGTTGTTCGCGGCCACCAGGTAGCCGCCGTTCTCGATTGCCGCGAGATCGACGAGCTCGCCAGCGGGCACCTCGCGCCAGTCGCGCTGCGGCAAGCCGTACACGCGCAGCCGCGCGAGGCCACCGTCCGGGTACAGGTTCACGCGCAGGTGCGTATAGGGCTGCGCATCGTCGACGCTCACGTAGTGATGCGAATTGCCCTGCAGCGTCGTCGCCGGGACGATCGGGCGCCATTCGGCGTCGTCGGGCGGCGTGTCGCCTTCGGCGACGCACGCGTCGATCGACGCGGCCGGCGGGAAGTTACCGGTGAAGTGGCTCGTATCGAGGTCGACGCCGTAGATCACACCCGGCCGCGCGAGCCGCACCACGCAGAAGTCATGGCCGGTCGTGCGCTTGCGGCGCGTTTCCCAGCCGTCCATCCACTTGCCGTGGTCGTCGTACTTGCCGGGAATGAACACGGCCGGCTCGGGATTCAGCATGCGCTCCTTCGGCGCGAAGAATTCATCGCTGGCGAAGAGCGCCTGCGCCCCGAGGCGCGGGTCGGCAAGATTCATGTAACGCCGCGTGAAGGCCGGCGCATTCGGGTCGAGGATGGGGGCTGCCATGTCGTCTCCTGATATTTGATGGCGTGCCGGCGCATCGAGGCGCCGGCCGCATGAATTCCGGTTGCGCGGGACGACCAGGGGAAGCCGCCCCGCGCGGTGGCGCTCAGAGCGCGTGAGCCTGGTCGCCGGCGACCGGCGCCGCGCGGTCTTCCTCTTCGGCCGGCACGTAGCGCAGCTCGCGGTTCAGCACGCGGTTCGCGCGGGCACGATCGATGTCGTTCTCCCACACCGCGACGACCACCGTCGCGACGCAGTTGCCGATCAGGTTGGTCAGCGCGCGGGCGATGCCGACGAACCAGTCGACCGGCAGGATCAGCACGAGGCCCAGCACCGGAATCGCGGGAATCGCCGACAGGGTCGCCGCGAGGATCACGATCGCCGAGCCCGGGATCCCGTGTGCGCCCTTCGACGTGACGAGCGACACGAGCAGCACGACGATCAGGTCATGCGTCGACAGCGGCGTGTTGGTGGCCTGCGCGATGAACAGCACGGCGAGCGTCAGGTAGATCGAGAAGCCGTCGAGGTTGAACGAATAACCGGTCGGGATCACGAGGCCGACCGTCGAATCCTTCACGCCCATGTATTCGAGCTTGCGCATCACCTGCGGCAGCACCGCATCCGACGACGCCGTACCGAGCACGATCGACAGTTCCTCGCGCAGGTAGCGGATCAGCTTGAACACCGAGAAGCCCGCGAGCCGCATTACGATGCCGAGCACGACCGTGACGAACACGAAGCAGCTCAGGTAGAACACCGCGACCAGATAGCCGAGCTGCTTGAGCGACGCGACGCCGTACTTGCCGGTCGTGAACGCGATCGCGCCGAGCACGCCGAGCGGCGCGAGCTTGATGATGAAGCCGATGATCCGGAAGAACACGTGCGACAGTTCCTCGATCAGCGAGTTGACGCGCTGCGCCTTGTCGCCGAGCAGCGACAGCGCGGAGCCGAACAGCACCGCGAACACGAGGATCTGCAGGATGTCGCCCTTCGCGAACGCGTCGATCGCGGTCTCGGGGATGATCTTCATCAGGTAGCCGGCCGTGTCCTTCAGGCTTTCGGCGTTCTTCGCATAGGACGCGAGCGACGACGCATCGAGCGAACGCAGGTCGATGTTCATCCCGACGCCCGGACGCGTGAGCCACGCAAGCACGAGCCCGATGCCGAGCGCGAGCGTCGTCATGACCTCGAAGTAGATGACGGCCTTCAGGCCGACCCGGCCGACCTTCTTCAGGTCGCCCGCGTTGGCCATCCCGCTGACCACGACGCAGAACACGATCGGACCGATCACCATCTTGATGAGCTTCAGGAAGCCGTCGCCGAGCGGTCGCAGCGACTCGGCGAAATGCGGGAAGAACGCGCCCAGCGCGATCCCTAGGACAAGTGCGACGACTACCCGGCCAAACAGCGAATTGAGGAATTTCGACACGGCGCTCTCCCGATCCAACGGTTGCAGTTTCGTCTGTTCATACTGGTAAGACCAGTGATGTTATGGGGGATAGTAGGAAGCCGATATAGTGGCGTCAAGGACGGACAAAATAGGGATTTCCCGCCCCTGCCCCGCCGGGTTTCGATGCACCGGACAGGGGCAGATCGTGGCTTTCCCGTAGGCCGGCCATGCACCGCCTGCGTGCGGATTACAATGCCGGTCAGACCGGCCAAAGTTCACATCATGAAAAACGTTCCGCATACCGTGACCGACGCCGCCATTGCGACGATCCGCGACCGGATCGAGGCAGGCGTTTATCCGGTCGGCAGCCTGCTGCCGGCCCAGCGCCAGCTCTCCGAGGAGCTGGAGATCAGCCGTGCATCGCTGCGCGAGGCGCTCTCGACGCTCGAGGCGCTCGGGATGCTGCGCATCCGCGCCGGCAAGGGCGTGTATGTCGAAAGCGCGCAGGCCACGGCCGCGCACGCATGGCAGTTCGCCGAGGAGTCGTCGCCGCCCGACACGTACCAGATGCGCTATGCACTCGAAGGGTTCGCCGCGCGGATGGCCGCGCACGTCGTCAGCGACGACGACATCGCGTGGTTCGAGGACAACCTCGCCGACCTGCACGTCGCGCTCACCGAAAGCGCGCTCGACGAGGCGTCGCAGCTCGACTTCGACTTCCACATGCGAATCATCCATCTCGCCGGCAACGCGGCGATCGAATCGATACTGCGCAGCAGCGCGGACATCATGAAGGAAAGCCAGCGCATGCCGTTCTACCGGCGCGAGCTGCTGCTGTCGACGTGGCAGGAGCACCGCGCGATCGTCGACGCGCTGATCGCGCGCGATGCGGCCGCCGCCGGCACGGCGATCGAAACGCACATCGCGAACGCCGCGCAGCGCGCGGGCATCTTCTTCCCGACGCCGCGCACGTAATGCGGCCGGGCGGCCGGGCGCTCGGGCGGCTACCCGCCGCGCACGCCGGCCGGTCGTACCCGTCAAGCTCCCGACGGATCGCGATACGCAAGCGCACGCTCGATGAACGCGCGCGCCGCGACGCTGCGGTACGCGCCCTTGCGTGTCAGCAGCGCGGCCGTGCGCGCGGGCAGCGGCGGATCGATCTCCAGCGCGCACAGGTCAGCGCTCGCGCGCGCGACCGCGTCGGGCAGCACCGTCGCGAGCCGGCCGCACCGCACGAGCGCCAGCACCGCGCTGATCGTATTCGTCTCGATCGCGATCTTCGGCCGCGCGCCGTGCTCGATGAAATACCGGTCGATGCGCTCGCGCGTCGCGAACGCGCGGCTCAGCAGCACCAGCGGCTCGCCACCGAGCTCGGCCGGCGTCAGTGCGCGGCGGTGCCGCGCGAGACGATGCGTGCGGCCCGTCACGAGCGCGAGCGGCTCGTCCCACAGCGGCAACGCGTCGATGTCCGGCGCGCGCGGCGGCATGAACGCGAAGCCCGCGTCGAGCCGATCGTCGGCGAGCAGCGCCTCGATGCGTTCCTGCGGCATCGCATCGATCGCCAGCGTGACGTTCGGATAGTCGGTATGGAACGCATCGATCAGCGAGCCGCTCAGGTAGGCCGCAAAGGTCGGCATCATCGCGAGCCGCAGCGATCCGCTGCCGAGATCGGCGACGTCGTGCAGCGCGCGCCGCCCCGTATCGAGCTCGTGCAGCGCGGCGCGCGCATGGCGCGCATAGACCTCGCCGAATTCGGTGAGCTGCACCGTGCGGCCCGAGCGGTCGAACAACTGCACGCCGAGCGTTTCCTCGAGCTGGCGTACCTGCTGCGACAGCGTCGGCTGCGAAACGTGCAGCGCGTCGGCCGCGCGCGTGAAACTGCGCTGCTCGGCGACGGCCAGGAAATAGCGGATGTGGCGGAGTAGCATGGCGGCCGACGTATTGGTTTGACCTATGGAGACCATAACGATCCAGTCTTGGACGCTATGGTTCGACTCCCGCATCATACGCACATCCGTTCCGCTGCATCGCCGCTGTCACCGCACCGGAACGGCTCGCCCGGGCCCGCCCTGCCTCCGCCCGCCGCACGACGATCCGCCGCCCGCCCGATCCGGGCCCGGCCGCGATCCGCCCGGCGCGCATCGGCTCACCGCCGATCCGTCGACGCCGGCCCCGATTTCCGTCCCCCCGCGCAGCCGGCGGCCCCGTGCCGCCGGACGGCGCCGCCGTTTTTCGCGACCATGGAACCGCATCACGACACCCATCCTCCCCTCACCCGCGGCATGACGCTGCTGTTCGCCTGCGCATGCGGCATCGTCATCGGCAACATCTACTACGCGCAGCCTCTGCTCGCCGCGATCGCGCGCAGCTTCGGGCGCGCGCCGGCCGAGCTCGGCTATCTCGTCACGCTGACGCAGCTCGGCTATGCGGCGAGCCTGCTGCTGATCGTCCCGCTCGGCGACGCGGTCAACCGTCATACGCTGATCGTGCGGCTGCTGATGCTCAACGTCGTCGCGCTGGTCGCGGTCACGTTCAGCACGAACTTCACGATGTTCGTCGTCGCGAACGTCGCGGTCGGCTTCGTCACCTGTTCGACGCAGCTGCTCGTGCCGTTCGCCGCATCGCTCGCCGATGCACGCTCGCGCGGCCGCGCGGTCGGCACCGTGATGAGCGGGCTGCTGCTCGGCATCCTGCTCGCGCGCGTGGCGGCCGGCGCGATCGCCGACGGGTTCGGCTGGCGTGCGGTGTACGGCGTCGCGGCGGTGATGGTGGCGGCGCTGACCGTCGTGCTCGCCATGAAGCTGCCGAAGGATCGCCGCGAGGCGCGCCTCGACTATGCGGCGCTGATGAAGTCGCTCGTCGCGCTGGTGCGCGCGCAACCGCTGATCGCACTGCGCTCCACCTACGGCGCGCTCGTGTTCGCGTGCTTCAGCCTGCTGTGGACGGGCCTCACGTTCCTGTTGAGCCAGCCGCCGTACAGCTATTCCGAAGGGCAGATCGGCCTGTTCGGCGTCGTCGGCGCGGTGGGCGCGCTCGCGGCGACGTCGGCCGGCCGGCTCGTCGATCGCGGGCACGGCAATGCGGCGACGGGGTTGTTCGCGGCGGCCGTGCTCGCGTCGTTCGCGCTGATCGCGACCGGCGCGCACGCCCTGGCAGCGCTAATCGCGGGCATCCTGCTGCTCGACGTCGGCGTGCAGGGCATGCACATCTCGAACCAGAGCGTGATCTATGCGCTGGCCGGCAACGCGCGCAGCCGCGTGACGACGATCTACCTGACGAGCTACTTCATCGGCGGCGCATTCGGGTCGTTCGCGGCGAGCGTCGCGTACGGCGTCGACGGCTGGCGCGGCGTGTGCGTCGCGGGCGCGGCGCTTGCCGGTGTGTTGATCGCGCTGTGGCTCGTGTCGCAGCGCATCGGCGCGCGGCAGGTCACGCAGTAATGCGGTCAGTCGATTCCTTGCCACCATGAGAAAAGGCACGCCCCGCGAATCGCGGGCGTGCCTTTTTTCCGATGGGGTCGAGACCGTCGCGCGCTAGCGCGTGACCGCGATCGTCACGCAGCCTCGTCCGCGAAGTCGATCAGCACCTTCATCGCGCGCTGGCGGTCGCCGGCCAGTTCGAACGCAAGGTTCGCATCGCGCATCGGGAACACGCGCGTGACGGCCGGGCGCAGGTCGACGCGCCCCGCATTGATGAGTTGCACCGCAAGCGCGAACTCCGCGTGAAAACGGAACGACCCGCAGATCGACAACTCCTTCGCGACCACGACGTTCTGCGGCAGGCTGACATCACCGCCAAGCCCGAGTTGCACGACGACCCCGCGCGGACGCATCACGTCCAGCCCGTCGCGCAGCGCGCGCGCATTGCCCGAACACTCGATCATCACGTCGAACGTGCCCTTGTCGGCACCGTAACGCTCGACCCAGCCGGCATCGGCCACCACATTGATCGTGCGGTCGGCGCCGAGCGCGCTCGCCACTGCCAGCGGCGCCTCGACGACGTCGGTCGCGACGATCTCCGCCGCGCCGTGCACGCGCGCCGCCGCGACCGCCAGCACGCCGATCGGCCCGCAGCCCGACACGAGCACGCGCTTGCCGAGCAGCGGGCCCGCGCGCGACACCGCATGCAGCCCGACGGCGAACGGTTCGGCGAGCGCCGCGAGCGACAGCGGCACGTGATCGGCGACCTTCACGCACTGCACCGCATCGCATACGAGTGCGTTGCGGAACGCGCCCTGCACGTGCGGCATCCGCATCGCGCTGCCGTAGAAGCGCATGTCGAGACACTGGTTCGGCAGCCCTTCGAGACAGTAGCGGCACGCGCCGCACGGCCGGCTCGGATTGACCGCGACGCGATCGCCGACCTTCACCGACGTCACGTCCGGCGCCACTTCCGCGACCGTGCCGGCCACCTCGTGGCCCAGCACCATCGGCTGCTGCAGCCGGATCGCGCCAAAGCCACCGTGCCGGAAGTAATGGAGATCAGAGCCGCAGATGCCGCCCATCGCGACATCGACGCGCACCTGGCCCGGGCCGATCTCGCCCGCGTCCTGCTCTTCCACCCGCAAGTCGTTCGGCCCGTGGATCACGACACACATGCAACGCATACGCATGACATTCCTCCCTGTCCTAAACGGCGGCGGTCAGGCCGCCGTCGACGAACAGCGTCTGGCCGTTCACGAAATCGGACGCAGCCGATGCGAGGAAGATCGCCGCACCGCACAGCTCGTCGACGCGCCCCCAGCGCCCGGCCGGCGTGCGCTTGCACAGCCAGTCCGAGAACGCTGCGTCGTCGACCAGCGCGCGGTTGAGTTCGGTTTCGAAATAGCCGGGCGCGAGGCCGTTCGCCTGGATGCCGTGGCGAGCCCAGTCGGCACACATCCCTTTCGTCAGCATCCGCACCGCGCCCTTGGTCGCCGCGTATGGCGCGATCGTCGGCCGCGCGAGCTCGCTCTGCACCGAGCAGATGTTGATGATCTTCCCATGGCCGCGCGCGATCATGTGCCGCGCGACGGCCTGCGCGACGTTGAACACGCCGTCGAGGTTCACGCGCATCAGCGCATGCCAGTCGTCGGGCTCGAAGGCGTCGAGCGGCGCGCGGCGCTGGATGCCCGCGTTGTTCACGAGGATGTCGATCGCGCCGACGCGCGCCTCGAATTCGTCGATCGCCGCGCGCACCTGTGCGTGCTCGGCGACGTCGAATACCGCGTAGTCGGCCGTGTAGCCTTCCTCGCGCAGCTGCCGCACGAGCGTCGCGGCCTTCTCCTCATTGCGATCGTTGATGACGATCGCCGCCCCCGCTTCGGCCAGCCCGCGGGCGAGCGTCAGCCCGATCCCGCGTCCGGAACCGGTAATCAGTGCGCGGCGGCCGTCGAGGCGGAACCGTTCAAGCGCGTGGGTCATGCGTGCCTCCTCGTGCCAGTCGAGCCGGCGGCCCATCGCGGCCGGTCTCGCGTTGACGGTATCTTCGGCTACCGGCCGCTTGCCGCGCCAATGGTCTTTTTTGATCCGGTTATCATGAAATTTGATTACCGCCCAATTCGGCCCGCCGCCCATGGAACTCAAGCAATTGCGCGCCTTCGTCACGCTCGCCGAAGAGCTGCATTTCGGGCGCGCCGCGCAGCGCCTGTTCATCGTGCAGCCCGCACTGAGCATGCAGATCAAGGCGCTCGAGGAAGCACTCGGCGCGCGCCTGTTCGAGCGCGACCGGCACAAGGTCGAACTGAGCGATACGGGGCGCGTGTTCCTGCCCGAGGCGCGCGCCACGCTGCAGCAGGCCGCGCGCGCGGAGCAGATGGCGCGGCTGTCGAGCCGCGGCGAGATCGGCACGCTGCGGATCGCGTTCGTGTCGTCGGTGCTGCCCGTGCTGCTGCCGGCCGTGCTGCGCACGATGCGCGAGCGCTATCCGCTGATCACGCTCGAACTGAAGGACCTGCCGACGCCCGACCAGATCGCCGCGCTGCGCGACCGGCGGATCGATTTCGGGATGATCCGGCTGCCGGCCGCGTATGCGGGTATCGACACGCGCGTGGTGCTCGAGGAAGGCTTCGTCGTCGCGCTGCCGCTCGACCATCCGCTCGCCGCGCACGATGCGATCGCGCCGGCCCTGCTGCGCGGCCAGCCCGCGTTCGTGCTCGCGCGCCGCTACGCGCCGGGCTTTCACGACGACATGCTGCTCGCGCTGAGCCGCGCGGGCACGACGCTCGAGATCGCGCAGGAGTTCGGGGAATTCACGACGATGCTGGCGCTCGTCGCGGCGGGGATGGGAATCGGGCTGATTCCGGCGCAAGCCGCCAGCGCGCTGCCGCCGAACGTACTCGCGCGGCCGCTCGACCTGGCCGGGCACCGAACGGGCATCGGCCTCGCGTGGACCGACCTCGACAGCCCGCTCAAGCGCGCGTTCGTCGCCGCGCTCGAAGAGGTGGCGCCAGCATCAGGCAACAACGGCGGGCAATAAAAAAACCCGGCCGGAAAACCGGGCCGGGCTCGTTCGCTACGCCGGCCGCGTTGCGGCGGCCGCGCAACGTGCGGGATTACTTCGCGTTCGCGAATGCGACAGCCGTATCCAGCATGCGGTTCGAGAAACCCCACTCGTTGTCGTACCAGCTCGACACCTTGACGAGGCGGCCCGACACCTTGGTCAGCGTTGCGTCGAACGTCGACGAAGCCGGGTTGTGGTTGAAGTCGATCGACACCAGCGGTGCGTCGTTGTAGCCGAGGATGCCCTTCAGCGCGCCTTCCGATGCTTCCTTCATGATCGCGTTGACTTCCTCGACCGTCGTGTCGCGCTTCGCGATAAACGACAGGTCGACGATCGACACGTTGATCGTCGGGACGCGGATCGCGTAGCCGTCGAGCTTGCCGTTCAGTTCCGGCAGCACGAGACCGACGGCCGAAGCGGCGCCCGTCTTCGTCGGGATCTGGCTGTGCGTGGCCGAACGCGCGCGGCGCAGGTCTTCGTGGTAGACGTCCGTCAGCACCTGGTCGTTCGTGTACGCGTGGATCGTCGTCATCAGGCCGGTTTCGAGGCCGATCTTGTCGTTCAGCGGCTTGACGAGCGGCGCGAGGCAGTTCGTCGTGCACGATGCGTTCGAGATGACGGTGTGCTCGGCCTTCAGCACGTCGTGGTTCACGCCGTAGACGATCGTCGCGTCGACGTCCTTGCCGCCCGGCGCCGAGATGATCACCTTCTTCGCGCCGCCCTTCAGGTGCGCGCTCGCCTTTTCCTTGGTCGTGAAGAAGCCCGTGCATTCCATCACGACGTCGACGCCGAGCTCGCCCCACGGCAGTTCGGCCGGGTTGCGGTTCGCCAGCACGCGGATCTTGTCGCCGTTCACGACGAGGTAGTCGCCGTCGACCGACACTTCACCCGGGAACTTGCCGTGCGCGGTGTCGTACTGGGTCAGGTGCGCGTTGGTCTTCGCGTCGCCCAGATCGTTGATCGCGACGATCTCGAGATCGTGCTTCTTGCCGTTTTCATAAAACGCGCGCAGCGTGTTGCGGCCGATACGGCCGTAGCCGTTGATTGCGACGCGAATCGTCATGGTCTATCTCCTGATGGCTGAAAAAATTCGTTTCGTGCAGCTTCACGGTGCGACGCGCGCGAGAGGCGGCGCGCGTCGCGTATGTCTTTAGGCCAGCACGGCCTTGGCGGTCTCGACGACGTGCTCGACAGTGAAGCCGAAGTGCTTGAACAGCACGCCGGCCGGCGCCGATTCACCGAACGTGTCGATCCCGACGACGCCGCCTTCGAGGCCGACGTACTTGTGCCAGAAGGCCGTCACGCCCGCTTCGATCGCGACGCGGCGCACGCCGTGCGGCAGCACGCGCTCACGGTACTCGGCGTCCTGGCGATCGAACACGTTGGTCGACGGCATCGACACGACGCGTGCCGCGATGCCCTGCTGCGCGAGCGGCTCGACGGCCTTCATCGCGAGTTCGACTTCCGAGCCCGTCGCGATCAGGATGATCTTGCGCGCGACGATCTCTTCGTCCCAGTCCTTCAGCACGTAGCCGCCCTTCTCGATGTTCGCGATCTGCGCATCGGTACGCGGGTTGAACGCCAGGTTCTGGCGACTGAAGATCAGGCTCGACGGACGGTCGGCTGCGATCGCGTGGGTCCACGCAACGGCCGTCTCGACCGTGTCGGCCGGACGCCAGACGTCGTGGTTCGGGATCAGGCGCAGGCTCGACACGTGCTCGATCGACTGGTGCGTCGGGCCGTCTTCGCCGAGGCCGATCGAATCGTGCGTGAACACGAAGATCGACGGCACCTTCATCAGCGCGGCCACGCGCAGCGCGTTGCGGCTGTAGTCGGAGAACGTCAGGAACGTGCCGCCGAACGGCTTGTGGCCGCCGTGCAGCGCGAGGCCGTTGATCGCGGCGCTCATGCCGAATTCGCGCACGCCGTAGTTGATGTGGTTGCCCAGCTGGACGCCCGGGCCTTCCGGATTCGCACGGACCGCCTTCGATGCCTTCCAGTTGGTCAGGTTCGAGCCGGTCAGGTCGGCCGAGCCGCCGAGCAGTTCGGGCAGCGCGGCAGCCAGGCCTTCGATCGCCTGCTGCGACGCCTTGCGGGTCGCCACCGTCTCGCCGCGCTCGTTCGCACCGGCGATGATCGCCGCGGCCTTCTCGGCCCAGTCGGCCGGCAGCTGGTTGGCCATCCGGCGCTCGAATTCGGCGGCTTCCGCCGGGAACTTCGCGCGATAGGCAGCGAACGTCGCGTTCCATTCGGTTTCCGCGCGCTTGCCGGCTTCCTTCGCGTCCCACGCCGCATAGACTTCCTGCGGAATCACGAACGGCGCCCACGTCCAGCCGAGCGCTTCGCGCGTCTTCGCGATTTCTTCCGCGCCGAGCGCCGCGCCGTGCACGTCGTGGCCGCCTGCCTTGGTCGCCGCGCCCTGGCCGATCACCGTCTTGCAGCAGATCAGCGTCGGCTTGTCCGACAGCTTCGCCTTCGCGATCGCTGCGTCGACCGCGTCGACGTCATGGCCGTTCACGTTCGGGATCACGTTCCAGCCGTAGGCTTCGAAACGCTTCGGGGTGTCGTCGTGGAACCAGTTCACGACGTCGCCGTCGATCGAGATGCCGTTGTCGTCGTACAGCGCGATCAGCTTGTTCAGCTTCAGCGTGCCGGCGAGCGAGCAGGCTTCGTGCGAGATGCCTTCCATCAGGCAGCCGTCGCCGAGGAACACGTACGTGTGGTGATCGACGATCTTCGCGCCGTCACGGTTGAACTCGTCGGCCATCAGCGCTTCGCCGAGCGCCATGCCGACCGCGTTCGCGAGACCCTGGCCGAGCGGGCCGGTGGTCGTCTCGACGCCCGGCGTGATGCCGTATTCCGGGTGACCCGGCGTCTTCGAGTGCAGCTGGCGGAAGTTCTTCAGCTCTTCCATCGGCAGGTCGTAGCCGGTCAGGTGCAGCAGCGAGTACAGCAGCATCGAGCCATGGCCGTTCGACAGCACGAAGCGGTCGCGGTCGGCCCAGTGTGGGTTCGTCGGGTTGTGCTTCAGATGGCGCGACCAGAGCGCGACGCCGATTTCGGCCATGCCCATCGGCATGCCGGGGTGGCCGGAGTTCGCTTGCTGGACGGCGTCCATCGCGAGCGCACGGATCGCGTTGGCCATCAGGGTGGTGGAGGCGGGAGACGAAGTCGTCATGTCGAGTCCGGAGAACGAGTCGAGGAAACGGGGGCACGGCGGCATCCGGAAGCTCGAGCGTCAATCGTTCCCGGCGCGCGGTGCGGCGCCTGACGGACGCGAAGCGGACGGAGCCTACGGACGGGGCTGCAAAGCTCGTCATTTTAACAGATGGGCTGACATTTCCCTTGTCCATGCACGGTGTTCCGGCACGGTTTTCCGTCAAACCGCCCGCCTCCTATAATTCAGACGTCGGAACTGCCAGCCCTGAGCGGCCCACCCGTGAGCACGACGCTTCTCTTTCACCCTACGCCCGATGCCGCCTACGGCTTCCCGAACGCGCGGCGGCTCGCGCACGTCGCGTCCCCGCACCAGCAGATCGAGGTCTGGGAAACCCCCCAGCTCGGCCGCCTGTTTACGCTGGACGGCCGGCCGATGACGTCGGTCGGCGACGAGTACGTCTATCACGAGTGCATGACGCACCCGGCCGCGCTCGCGCATCCGTCGCCGCGCCGTGCGCTCGTGCTCGGCGGCGGCGACGGCGGCGCGGCGCGCCAGTTGCTCAAGCATGCATGCATCGAGCGGATCGTGATCGCGGAACTCGACGACGAAGTGGTCGGGATGGCGCGCCGTTATCTCGACGACGTGCACCAGGGTGCGCTCGACGACCCGCGCGTCGAGGTCGTGATCGGCGACGCCGCGCATTTCGTCGAGTCGACCGTCGAGCATTTCGATCTCGTCGTGTTCGACCTCACGCCGCCCGATTCGCCGGCGGCCGGCCTCTATACGCGCGCGTTCTATGCGCGGCTCAAGCGGATCCTGACGCCGTGCGGCGCGATCTCGATGCACCTCGGCTCGCCGGTGTTCCACCCGACGCGCATCGCCGCGCTGCTCGACGACCTGCGCGCGAGCTTCGCGGTCGTCGATCCGTTGTCCGCGCACGTGCCGCTGTACGGCTCGCAGTGGCTGATGGCGATCGCGAGCGATACGCTCGACGCGGCCGCGCTGTTCGCACACGACATCGACGAACGGCTCGCGGCCCGCCGCGTCCAGGGTTTGCGCTACTACGACGCGCGGCTGCATGCATCCCTCTTTGCCCTGCCGCGCGCGCTGCGCGATACACTGGGCGTCCGCCGCTGAGCGTCCGCGCGGTCGCCCGGCTTCCGTTTTTTCTTCACGACTTCGCAGGATTCGTGATGCACGGCACCGCGGCGAAATGCCCCGGACGCCGCGCCGCCCCCTGAACGAACGCCCAGGCATGGAATCAGAGCACGTGCCCAGGCGCCCCCACAGGAGATTCTCATGACCGATCCACGTCCGGCCAACGTGCCTTGGTTGACGCCCTACCTGGCCGTACGCAATGCACGTGCGGCCATCGATTTCTTCAAGGCCGCATTCGGCTTCGAGTTGCGCGACGTGCACGACGAAGACGGCGCGATCATGCACGTCGAGATGGCCTATCGCGGCCAGCTGATCGTGATGTTCGCGCCCGAAGGTGCATTCGGCTCGACCGCGCTCACCCCGAAGAGTGCGAACGCCACCGCGCCGCAATCGTTCTATCTGTATGTCGACGACGTCGACGCCACCTGGCAGCGCGCGCTCGACGCGGGCGCGAAATCGCTGAGCGCGCCGCAGGATCAGTTCTGGGGCGACCGGTTCGCACAGATCGAGGATCTCGACGGCTACCGATGGGCGCTCGGCCGCCGTCTCGACACATGACCCAAACCGTTACACGCATGAACGAAGCCACCACCACCGCGGCCGTGCCGCGCTTTTTCGTCGACGCGGCACTGCGCGCCGACGCCACGCTTGCGTTGCCGGCCGACGTCGCGCGCCACGCGCAGGTGCTGCGCCTGCAGCCCGGCGACGCGCTCGCCCTGTTCGACGGCACCGGCGGCCAGTACCGCGCACGGCTCGTCGAGATCGACAAGCGCAGCGCGCTCGCGCAGATCGACGCGTTCGAACCGGCCGAAGCCGAGCCGCCCTATCGCGTGACGCTCGCGCAAGGCATCGCCGGCGGCGACAAGATGGACTGGGTGATCGAGAAGGCCGTCGAGCTCGGCGTGGCGGCGGTCGTGCCGCTGTCGACCGCGCGCGGCGTCGTGAAGCTTTCCGGCGAGCGCGCGGACAAGCGCGTCGCGCACTGGCGCGGCGTCGTGCGCGCGTCGTGCGAGCAATGCGGGCGCAACCGCATACCCGACGTCGCGCCCATCGCCGGCTTCAACGCATGGCTCGATACGCTGCCGGCCGCACCGGCCGACGGCGCGCTGCGGCTGCTGCTGTCGCCGCGCGCGAGCATCCCGTTCGCGTCGCTGCCCGACGCACCGCCGGCTGCGACCGTCACGCTGCTGATCGGACCGGAAGGCGGGCTGTCGCCCGACGAGGAAAACGCGGCCCGCGCGCGCGGGTTCACCGCGCTGTCGCTCGGGCCCCGCGTGCTGCGCACCGAGACGGCCGGCGCGGCCGTGCTCGCGGCGCTCGCGGCGCGTTGGGGCGGATGGTGACGGGCAGTCGCGCCGCCGCAAGACGGCGCGACACGCCCTGACCGCACGCCACCCGGTCGCGCTCGAAAACGGTGCCGGATAAAAGGCGGACGTCAGGGAGCGAAGCGCCGCGCCGGCCTGCGCGCATCGCGCGGACGCAAAAAAGCCCGCTCGAAGCGGGCTCTTAGAAATGTTGTCGAATCGGCCGCTGGCCGACGCGTGCTTACGCGAACGAGTAGAACACGCGGAACGCGACCTTGCGCTCGGCCCAGAATTCGGCCGCCTCGCGGAACACGTCGAGCAGCGTCTCGCGCCCTTCCTTGTCGAACTTCTGCGCGATCGGCAGCCCTTCGAGGACGATCACGAAACCCGGCTGCGCGCCGGCCTTCGCGACGAGGTCGGTCAGGGAATCGTACAGCGCGTCGTAGTTCTTCCCGAAATGCTTCGGGAACAGGAACGACGTCGCGATCGTTTCCATCACTTCCTGCTTCGACTGCGCGGCGCCGCAATACGCATACAGGAAATGCTGGCCGAGCCGACCGGCTTCGTCGGCGAGATCCTGCACGCGGAACGCGCGGATCGACTGCACGAGATTGGGTCGCACGGTCGTGAAAAGGCTCATAGGCTCCTCGTTCGATGAAAGCCCGGGCTCGGCTTCCTGTTGCTCCGGCGTGCTGCCAGCCTGCGCCGCCGCGTGCAGCTGGATCACGCGCTGAAACAGATTGCCATCGCCGGCCGCGAACAGTTCCGCCGCCGCCGTATCGTGCGCGTAGATGGAGTCGCTCATGCCATTCGTCCCGAAGTCATTCAACAATACGTTTAAAACTGTTGTAGTGGTCGCCCGTGTAATAACAGTTGTCGATCCGGCGCAATGGCCCGCCACAGACGATCCGGCGCGCACCGCGATTGCGGGCACGCGGCGTCGGCACCGTGTACTCATGGTAGTAGCCGCGCTTCGCTTTTGGCAGGATCCGCTCGCGGTTGCCAAACACGACGCCGTCTTTCTCGTACGGATAGGGGCCGCCCGCGCCGATCAGGCCCAGCGTGGTCACGGCCTCGCGCGGAAGACGGGCGGTCGGGATCGTATCGAGCCCGCTGGCGGCCACGTCGGCCGAAACGGCCTCCCGTGCGTAAGCGGCGGAAACCAGACTGCCCGTCGGCGTGCCGACGATACCCATCGCGAACATCGCGAAGACGGACGCGAGCGCGCCGTTGCGGAGCCACTTGCGTGCCATGAACCAGGGTTCCCGCTGTTAAATCAAGTAGTTGACGACCAACAAAGGCGTTAGCGTAGCGTTATTGGCCGCGCGAATCAATGTCCGTTTGGGAATCGAAAGTGTCGCGATACCCGGAATGGCGCATTTTTTACCCAAATAACACTACATTTATCTTACATAGGATAAAATACGGGCGGCATCTCTCGTACGGCAAGACCCTGCCTCCTTGCCGCGCTCGCTACCCGGAGTGGAGAGATGCTGCTGTTGCTTTGAGGGAAGCGCGTTTGCGCCCTGCCCGACGGCGTGCCCATGGCGGGCACGCCTCTTTTTGCTTTTGTTTACAATTTCGCCCGACGCGCCAGGCCGGTTCGACCCGCCTGGCGCGTTCGTTTTGGCTCAGCGCGCGGCGTTCACGTCGGCGACCAGCAGCGCCGCCATATTGACAATGCGGCGAACGGTCGCCGATTCGGTCAGCACGTGCACCGGCTGCGCGGCACCCAGCAGGATCGGCCCGATCGCGATGTTGTTGCCCGCGGCCGTCTTCAGCAGGTTGTACGCGATGTTCGCGGCGTCGATGTTCGGCAGGATCAGCAGATTCGCGTCGCCTTCCAGCGTCGACTCCGGCAGGATTTCCTTGCGCAGCGCCGCGTCGAGCGCGACATCACCGTGCATCTCGCCGTCAACCTTCAGCTCCGGCGCACGTTCCTGCAGGATCGCGAGCGTATCGCGCATCTTCTTCGCCGAAGGTGCGTTGCTCGTGCCGAAATTCGAGTGCGACAGCAGCGCGACCTTCGGCTCGATGCCGAAGCGGCGTACTTCTTCCGCCGCCATGATCGTGATCTCGGCCAGCTCTTCCGGGGTCGGATCGACGTTCACGTGCGTGTCGACGAGGAAAATCTGGCGGCCCGGCAGAACGAGGCCGTTCATCGCCGCGTACACGCTGCAACCCGGGCGCTTGCCGATCACCTGGTCGATGAAGTGCAGATGGCGGTGCGTGGTGCTGATCGTGCCGCAGATCATCCCGTCCGCTTCGCCCTTCTTCACCAGCATCGAGCCGATCAGCGTCGTGCGGCGGCGCATCTCGACGCGCGCGAGCTGCTCGCTGATGCCCTTGCGCGCCATCATCTTGTAGTACGTCTGCCAGAAGTCGCGGTAGCGCGCGTCGTGCTCGGTGTTGACGACCGTGAAATCGACGCCCGGATTCAGCCGCAGGCCGTAGCGCTGGATACGGTGCTCGATCACGCCCGGACGGCCGATCAGGATCGGCGTCGCGAGTTTTTCGTCGACGATGATCTGAACGGCGCGCAACACGCGCTCTTCCTCGCCTTCCGCGAATACCACGCGCTTCTTCTCTTCCGGCGCTGCGCGCGCGATCTGGAAGATCGGCTTCATCGTCGTGCCGCTGTGGTACACGAACTGCTGCAGGTGGACGCAGTACGCCTCCATGTCCTCGATCGGGCGCGTCGCGACGCCGCCGTCCATCGCGGCCTGCGCGACGGCCGGTGCGATCTTCACGATCAGGCGCGGATCGAACGGCTTCGGAATCAGGTATTCGGGCCCGAACGACAGGTCCTGGATGCCGTACGCGGTCGCGACGATGTCGCTCTGCTCGTGCTGCGCGAGCTCGGCGATCGCATTGACGGCCGCGATCTCCATTTCACGCGTGATCGTCGTCGCGCCGACGTCGAGCGCACCGCGGAAGATGAACGGGAAGCACAGGACGTTGTTGACCTGGTTCGGGTAGTCGGTGCGGCCGGTAGCCAGCACCGCGTCCGGGCGCACTTCGAGCGCGAGTTCCGGCAGGATTTCCGGCGTCGGGTTCGCGAGCGCGAGAATCAGCGGGCGCTCGGCCATGCCCTTCACCATCTCCTGCTTCAGCACGCCGGCGGCCGACAGGCCGAGGAAGATGTCCGCGCCGTCGATCACTTCGGCCAGCGTGCGGGCGTCCGTTTCGCGGGCGAAACGCTCCTTGTCCGGGTCCATCAGTTCGGTGCGGCCCTTGTAGACCACGCCGGCAAGGTCGGTCACCGTGATGTTCTCGAGCGGCAGGCCGATGTCGACCAGCAGGTCGAGACACGCGAGCGCGGCCGCGCCTGCGCCGGACGCGACGAGCTTGACCTTCTTGATGTCCTTGTTGACGACCTTCAGCCCGTTCGTGACGGCCGCGGCCACCACGATCGCGGTGCCGTGCTGGTCGTCGTGGAACACCGGGATCTTCATCCGCTTGCGCGCTTCGCGTTCGACGATGAAGCAGTCCGGCGCCTTGATGTCTTCCAGGTTGATCCCGCCGAAGGTCGGCTCCAGCGCGGCGATCACGTCGACGAGCTTGTGCGGGTCCGACTCGTTCAGCTCGATGTCGAACACGTCGATGCCCGCGAACTTCTTGAACAGCACGGCCTTGCCTTCCATCACCGGCTTCGACGCGAGCGGGCCGATGTTGCCGAGACCGAGCACCGCCGTACCGTTCGTGACGACGCCGACCAGGTTGCTGCGCGCGGTGAAGCGCGCCGCATTGAGCGGATTCTCGACGATCTCCTCGCACGCGTACGCCACACCCGGCGAGTACGCGAGCGCGAGGTCGCGCTGGTTGATCATCTGCTTGGTCGGGGCGATCGCGATTTTCCCGGGGGTCGGGAATTCGTGATAGTCGAGCGCGGCTTCGCGGAGCTTGGCTTTGGAGGAGGCTTGGGTGGACATGTGTCTCTTGACGGGCGGATTAGAATAACTCTTCGACGGCATTGTAGCGCCAATCATCGGCCGCAAGACCGGCGATTCGGGTACAACAGCCGCGACAAAAATGCGCCGAACGGTGCGGGAACGCCGCCGTTCGCCTCGTACAATGCCGTTCCTCAATCGTTTCGGATCCATCCGCCGTGCCAGCCGCCCTCTCCGAGTTTTCGCTGATCGAACGCTTCTTCACGCGCCGCGCCGCGCAGGGCGCACGCGCGTCGACGCTCGGCATCGGCGACGATTGCGCGTTGATCACGCCCCGATCCGGGAAATTGCTGGCCATTTCGACCGACATGCTGGTGGAAGGCCGCCACTTCTTCCCCGACGTCGCGCCCGACGCGCTCGGCCACAAGACGCTCGCGGTCAACCTGTCCGACCTCGCGGCGATGGGCGCCGAGCCGCGCGCGTTCACGCTCGCGTGCGCGCTGCCGCGTGCCGACGCGGCGTGGCTGGAAGGATTCAGCAACGGGCTGTTCGCGCTCGCCGAGCGCTACGGTTGCGAGCTGATCGGCGGCGACACGACGAGCGGCCCGCTGAACCTGTGCGTGACCGTATTCGGCGAAGTCGCGCCCGACGCGGCGCTGCGCCGCGATGCCGCGCGCGACGGCGACGACGTCTGGGTGTCCGGCACGCTCGGCGATGCGCGCGCCGGCCTCGGCGTCGCGCGCGACGAATGGGCGGCCGGCGCAAACGAAGCAGCCGCGTTCCGGCGGGCGCTCGAGCGCCCCGAACCGCGCATTGCGCTCGGCCTGGCGCTCGCGGGCGTCGCGCACGCGGCGCTCGACATCTCGGACGGCCTCGCCGGCGACCTGCAGCACATCCTGGCCCGCTCGAACGTGCGCGCCGAAATCGATGCCGACGCGGTGCCACGCTCGGCCGCGCTCGCCACGCTGCCGCCCGACGTGCAGCGCCGCTGCACCCTGGCCGGCGGCGACGACTACGAACTGTGCTTCACCGCGCCGGCGGCGGCCCGCGCGGCGGTCGAAGCGGCCGGCGTGACGGCCGGCGTGCCGGTCACCCGAATCGGTACAATACGCGCGTTGTCCGCGCCGTCGGAGCAGCCCGCGATCGCGTGGCGCGATGCCGCCGGCGCGCCCCTCGCTCTCACGTTGCACGGCTTCGACCACTTCCATGCAGACTGACCCGACGCCCGCGCACGCCGCGGCCGAGCCCGGCGCCGCATCCGGCGGCAACGCGCCGCGGCGCGCGACCGCGCGCTTCATGCTGTCGCACCCGGCGCACCTCGTGTCGCTCGGCTTCGGCAGCGGGCTCGCGCCGATCATGCCCGGCACGTTCGGCTCGCTGTTCGGCTGGCTCACGTTCGTCGTGCTCAACCGCTACCTGACGGTGCCCGAATGGTGGGCGCTGATCGCGGTCGGCTTCGTGGCGGGCACGTGGCTCACCGGTTTCACCGCGAGGAAGATGGGCTCGGCCGATCCGGGCGCCGTCGTCTGGGACGAGATCGTCGCGATCTGGCTCGTGATGCTGTTCGTCACGCCCGCGACCTTCGTCGGCCAGCTGTGGGCGTTCGTCGCGTTCCGCTGCTTCGACATGCTCAAGCCGCCGCCGATCCGCTATTTCGAGCGCCGCCTGAAAGGCGGGCTCGGCATCATGGTCGACGACCTGGTCGCCGCGTTCATGACGCTGCTCGTGATCGCCCTGTGGCGCTCCGTCGTCGGCTGACCGATTTTCCGACTCCCGTTTCCCGACGCGCATGCCAACCGATTCCGTCGTCCACCAGCTTGCGATCCGCGCAGGCAACAAGTTGCGTGACGAGCACCTGACGCTCGCCACCGCCGAATCCTGCACCGGCGGCATGATCGCCGCGGCGATCACCGACATCTCCGGCAGCAGCCAGTGGTTCGAGCGCGGCTTCGTCACGTACTCGAACCAGGCCAAGATCGAGATGATCGGCGTACCGCACGACCTGATCGACAAACACGGCGCCGTCAGCGAGCCCGTCGCGCGCGCGATGGCCGAAGGCGCGCTGCGCAACAGCCGCGCGCAGGTCGCGCTGTCCGTCACCGGCATCGCCGGCCCGGCCGGCGGCAGCGAGAAGAAGCCGGTCGGCACCGTGTCGTTCGGCTGGAGCAACCGGCTGCATACCGACGTCGAGACGCTCGTGTTCAAGGGCGACCGCGAGCAGATCCGCACGCAGGCGGCCGCGCATGCGCTGCGCGGGCTGCTGAAGCTGCTCGACGAGCGCGAGGGCTGATCGAGCCGGGGGCGCGCAGCGCACCCCCGCTTGCCCGCTTACTGGATCGCGTCGGGCTTCACGACGATCCAGTTCTTGTCCGCCGTCACCGGCAGGCCGAGCGATTTCTGCTGCGCGGCCGATTCATCCGACCACGCGCGGATCTGCGCCATCTGCTTGTCCTTCTTGTTCACCCACACGCGCACGCCGCCGCGCGCGACGTCGGTCGCGTTCAGCAGCATGTAGCCGTCGGACGTCGGCGTGTCGCCCGCGACGAGCACCGGCTTCTTCCACTGGTCGATCCAGCCGACGATCGAGCCGAGCTTGCCTTCGTACCACGTCATCGGGTTCATCAGGAACGGCGTGATCACCAGACCGCGGTTCGCGGCCTCGTCGTACTTGTCGGCCTTGATCTGCAGCCGCGAGGTGGTCAGCGAGCCCGTCGCCGGGTTGCGCAGCAGCGTCGTCACGCCGATCACGTTCTGCGGCTTCACGTTGTAGCCGTACTTCGGGTCGGACAGCACGAGCCGCGCGAGCTCCTCGTGCGCGGCCGTCATCACGTAGACCTCGATTCCGTTCTCGCGGAGCGCGTTGTACAACTCCTGCATCCCGCGGAAGAAACGCGGCGGGTTCACCGTGCCGTCGACCACCTTGTCGCCCTGCCAGTAGCGGATCGGGATCGGCTTGCCGTCGGCGAGCATCGCGTCGACGTGGCGCTTCAGGTCGGCCAGCGACTGGCCGGCGAATGCCTGCGCGATCCACGGGTAGCAGACCAGGTCGTCAATCTCGCACAGCCGGTAGTAATAGCTCGTCAGCGATTCCTGGTAGTCGGCGGAATCCTTGAACGGGATCAGCTTCAGCGACGGGTCGAGCGTGTCGCGCGTCAGCACGCCGCGGTTCTCGAGGTACGGCAGCAGCGACTCCTCAAGGTCGTAGCGGTAGGTCGTGTTGTCGGCGTCGAACACCGCGTAGTCGCCACGGTTCGCGTGCGCGGCGATCATCGCGTTCAGCGCCTTCGCGCTGTCGGCCGGCCAGTGCGTCAGATCCGCCGCATGGGCGAAGCTCACGCACAGCGACGCGGCAAGCGCACTCAGAAGACATCGGGACAACTTGGGCATGGCGTCGCTCCTTTCTTGACATTTTCGTTACGGATCGATGACAAGCGGCAGCATCGCGCGATTGGCGCGCGGGGATGCGGTGCGCAAGCGACGGGAAGTTGTCCGCGTGCGCCAGTGCGGGCCGGGCGGCGGGAGGAGCGGGAAAGCGGCAGGGAAGCGACGGGCTCGCGCGTGGGAGCCCGCCGGAACCGGCTGCCCGGGCGGGCAGCCGATGCGGCCAATCAACGATGCGCGTTGATCGTGTCGCGGGTCTTCTGCGCGGCGAGCGCCGCGGCTTCGGCGAAATCCTCGCCCTTGCTCGCGTACAGGATCGCGCGCGACGAGTTGATCATCATGCCGGTGCCGTCGGCCGTGCGGCCCGCGTTGACAGTCGCCTGCACGTCGCCGCCCTGCGCGCCGATGCCCGGAATCAGCAGCGGCATGTCGCCGACGATCCCGCGCACGATCTCGATTTCCTTCGGGAACGTCGCGCCGACCACGAGGCCGAGCTGGCCGTTCCTCGCGTTCCACTTGTTCGCCGCGAGATCCGCGACGACCTGGTACAGCGGCCGGCCGTTCGTGTCGAGGAACTGCAGGTCGGAACCGCCCGGGTTCGACGTGCGGCACAGCACGATCACGCCCTTGCCTTCGTGCTCGAAGTACGGCTCGACCGAGTCGTAGCCCATGTACGGATTCACCGTGACGGCGTCCGCGCGGTAGCGCTCGAACGCTTCGCGCGCGTACTGCTCGGCGGTGCTGCCGATGTCGCCGCGCTTCGCGTCGAGGATCACGGGCAGGCCCGGATGCTGGAGGTGGATGTGCGCGATCAGCCGCTCGAGCTGGTCTTCCGCGCGATGCGCGGCGAAGTAGGCGATCTGCGGCTTGAACGCGCTCGCGTATTGCGCGGTCGCGTCGACGATCTGCCGGCAGAATTCGAAGATCGCGTCGGGCTGGCCGTCGAACTGCACGGGGAAACGCGACGGCTCGGGATCGAGGCCGACGCACAGCAGCGAGTTCGTGCGCTGCCACGCGGCGCGCAGCGATTCGATGAAAGTAAGCGGGGAAGACATGGCGGGTACTCGCGGCAAACCGTTGGTAGACCGCGTATTTTACCCGCGTCGCCGGCGCGCCTCGCGTGTCGCGGCATTGCCGCGCGCATCGGCGCGCTCGACGGTGAACGCGAAACGCCGCGTGAGCCGCTCGCCGGGCGCGAGCAGCGTCATCCCGTGGGCGGCCGCGCCGCCCGGCAGGTTCACCGCATTGATCGGATGATCGACCGGCTCGAAGCAGAAGAAATCCTCGCCGGGCGGCGTATAGAGCACGTACGCGTCGGCGTCGGCCGCCACCGTCAGCGACAGCCCGCGGCGCGGCCAGCTCACCGTCGCGTGGCCGCCCCAGCCGGTAAACGCATGATTGACGAGCACGGCCGGCAGCGGATACGCGACGCCGAACTGCCAGGCCGGCGGCACGCTCACGTGCCGCACCGGCAGGAAATCGGCGCCCGACAGCCACAGCCCGCCGGCGGCCGCGGCCAGCTCGGTCGCGGCATCGCGCACGAGGAACGGATGCACGCCGAGCCCGAACGGCAGCCGCGTGCGCCCCGCGTTCTCGATCGTCAGCGCGATCGACAGCGTTGCGTCGTCGAGCTCGAACGACTGGATCGCGCGGAACGCATACGGCGCGCCGGCGGTGCGATCGAGCGACAGTTGCAGCGACGTGCCGGTCGCATCGTCCACCTGCCACGGCGCGAGCCAGCCGTCGCCGTGGATCGGCATCGGCTCGTCGCGGCGGTTGCGCGGCACCGCGACGCTGCGCCCGTCGCACTCGAACCGCCCGTCGCCGATCCGGTTCGAGTAAGGCAGCAACGGATAGCACGCGAGTTCGTTCGGGTCCGTCGCCATCTCCGGATGCTCGCAGCGGCGGAACACCGGCATCAGCGCGCCGTTGTCGCCGCGCCAGTCGAAGCGCGCGATGCCGCCGCCGAGATGCGGCAGCACGTCGAGCCGCAGCGACGCGTTCGACAGCGTGACGGCCGCCGCATGCGCGGCGCCGACGCCCTGCGCGAAGGCAGCCGTCTGCGGGCCGGGGCTGACCGGCTGCGCGGCGGCGGCCAGGCGCGCGCGGCGCGACTGGCTGGTGGACGACGATGCGTGCGAGGACGTGGCGGTCATGGTGAACTCCTTTCCTTCGTCGAAGAAACGATGCAGGTCGTGCGAACGGTCAGGCCCAGCCGCCGTCGACGATCACGTCCTGCGCGGTGATCATCCGGCTGTCGTCGGCTGCCAGGAACAGCGCCATCCGCGCGAGATCGGCCGGCAGCAGTTCGGCATCGAGGCACTGGCCGGCCTTGATCGCCGCGCGGCCCGCGTCGTCGAGCCACAACCGGCGCTGCTTGTCGGTCATCACCCAGCCGGGCACCAGCGAATTCACGCGAATGCCGAACGGGCCGAGGTCGCGCGCGAGACCGCGCGTCAGCCCCTGCACGGCCGCCTTCGCCATCACGTAGACGGGATAGCCGCCGTTCTTCAGCATCCAGCTGATCGAGCCGAGGTTGATGATCGCGCCGCCGCCTTGCTGCTTCATGTCGTCGATTACCGCCTGCGCGGCGAAGAACTGGTGCCGCACGTTCACCGCGATGCCCGCGTCGAACGATTCGGGCGTCACGTCGCCGATCGCGTGGCGCGCGTCGTTCGCCGCATTGTTCACGAGCACCGCGATCGCACCGATGCGCGCGCGGATCGCGTCGATCGCATGGCGCAGCGCGCCGATGTCGGTCAGGTCGCACGGCAGGAACAGCGGCGCATGACGGACGTGCGCAAGGCTTTCCGCCAGTGCGGTACCGGCCGCCGCGTCGAGGTCGACGAACGCGACGCGCGCGCCCTGTTCGGCGAAGTGCTCGACGAACGCCGCGCCGATGCCGGTCGCGCCGCCCGTGATCAGCACCACGCGATCCTCGAGGCTCGGATACCGTGCATAGCGTGCGTGGCTCGCGGTGTGCGGGTCGCGCGCGGAAGTGTCGATGGTCATGCGGTTCGTCTCCGTAAGAGCAGATCGGTCAGTCGCGAACGCCGCGGTTCTTCAGCTGATCGAGCAGCACGGCAGCAAGCAGGATCGCGCCGCGCACGAGGTACTGGTAGAACGCGTCGATGTTCAGCAGGTTCATCACGTTCTCGACGGTGCCCATGATCAGCACCCCGATCACGACGCCCGAGATCGTCGCGCGGCCGCCCATCAGCGACACGCCGCCGAGCACGCACGCGGAGATCACGTTCAGCTCGAAGCCCTGCGCGGCGTTCGGCTGGCCCGACGTGATGCGTGATGCGAGGATCACGCCGGCGAGCGCCGTCACCGCGCCCTGGATCAGGAAGATGTACACGCGCGTGCGTTCGACGTTGATCCCCGCGAGCCGCGAGGCTTCCGGGTTCCCGCCGATCGCGAGCGTGTTGCGGCCATATACCGTCTGGTTCAGCAGCACGCCGAACGAGATGAAGCACAGCAGCGTGACCCAGATCGGCAGCGACACGCCGAACAGGGACAGCCCGCCGAGCGCGATGAACGTATCCGACGACACGCCGACCGCCTGCCCCTTCGATACGATGAAGCCGAGCCCGCGCACGATCTCCATCGTCGCGAGCGTCGTGATCAGCGCGTTGATACGCAGGTACGCGATCACCGCGCCGTTCACGAAGCCGATCGCGGCACCGGCCGCGACCGCCGCGACGATCGCGACGAACGTGTTGTCGGTCGCGTTCAGCACCATCGCGCACAGCACGCCCGAGAACGCGACGGTCGAGCCGATCGACAGGTCGAAGTCGCGCGACGCGAGACAGAACATCATCGTGCACGCGACCATGCCGATCTGCGAGATCGACAGTGCGAGGCCGAGCATGTTGTCGATCGAGAAGAAGTGATCGACGGTGAGCGACATCGTGATGAACATCACCGCGAAGATCGCGATCAGGCTGTATTCGGTCAGATGCTGCCACCACTTCTGGCGGTCGCTCTGCTGCGGCACCGGCGCGTCGGCCGATCGCTTCACGGCGGCGCTGCCAAGGTTTTCGTTGACTTGCATGGTTGTGTCTCCTGCTCCTGCATTGCACGGCCCGCGCCGCGCGTGTCCGATTCGATTGTCGTGTCCTGCGTCAAGCCGCCTCGACGGCGCTCGTCTGCGGCAGCGCGAGGCTCAGCACCGCGTGTTCGTTCGCCTGTTCGCGCGGCAGCTCGCCCGCGATCCGGCCTTCGCGCATCACGACGATGCGGTCGGATACGCCGAGCACTTCCGGCAGCTCCGACGACACCATCACGATCGCGCAGCCGCGTTCCGCGAGCCGGTAGATCACGTCGTAGATCTCGTGCTTCGCGCCGACGTCGATCCCGCGCGTCGGCTCGTCGAGGATCACGACCTTCAGGTCGGGCTCCGCGAGCCAGCGCGACAGGATCGCCTTCTGCTGGTTGCCGCCCGACAGGAAGCGGATCTTCTGCCGCCGGTTCGGCGTCTTGATCTTGAGCCGCTGGATGAAACGGTCGGCCGTTTCGCTTTCCGCCTTGCGGTTGATGAAGAGCCCCGCGCGCAGCGAATGGCGGCGGCAGCTGATGTTGATGTTCTCCGCGACCGACGCGATCGCGATGATCCCCTCTTCCTTGCGGTCCTCGGGGCACAGCACGATGCCGTGGCGGATCGCGTCGCCGGTGCGCTTCACGTCGATGCGCGCGCCGTCGAGCGTCAGCACGCCCGCGCGCCGGTGATCCGCGCCGTACACGAGCCGCATCAGCTCGCTGCGGCCCGCGCCGACGAGCCCGAAGAAGCCGACGATCTCGCCCGCGCGCACCGAGAAGCTCGCGGGTTCGCGCAATGCCGGGCCGTCGACGCCTTCGGCCGCGAAGCGCACGTCGCCGAGCGCACGCGGCGCGTAATGGTAGATATCCGAAATCTCGCGCCCGACCATCTCGGCGACGAGCCGTTCGCGCGGCACGTCGGCCAGCGATTCGTGCGACGCGATCTTGCGCCCGTCGCGGAAGATCGTGCACGCATCGCACAGCCGGTAGATCTCGTCCATCCGGTGCGAGATGTAGATCAGCGCGCGGCCCTGTGCGCGCAGGTCGTCGACGAGCTTGAACAGCACCTCGGTCTCGCGATGCGACAGCGAGCTGGTCGGTTCGTCGAGCGCGATCACGCGCGCATTGCGCATCAGCGCCTTGCAGATCTCGACCATCTGCCGCTGCGCGATCGACAGCCGCCCGAGCTTCGCGTCGGGATCGAGATCGACACCCATCGCGGCGAGCCGCTCGCGCACGTGGCGCTTCGCCTCGCGCTTTTTCACCCAGCCGAACGCATTCGGCAGGCGGCCGAGCAGCAGGTTTTCCGCGACCGTCAGGTCGGGCACGTACTGCAGCTCCTGGTGAATCACCGCGATGCCGGCCGCGATCGACGCGGCCGCACTCGCGAACTGCACGGGCTGGCCATCGACCAGCACGCTGCCCGCATCGGGCTGGTATTCGCCGCCGAGAATCTTCAGCAGCGTCGACTTGCCCGCGCCGTTCTCGCCCATCAGGCCATGCACCTCGCCCGCATGCACGTCGAACGAAATGCCGTCGAGTGCGCGCACGCCAGGAAAGACCTTGCCGATATTGTCAAAACGCAGTGCCGCTGACACGTCGTCTCCCCACTTCCGGATCGATCGACCGCCGGCCGCCGCATCGCCGCGGCAGCCGGCGGGCCGCTTACTTCGACGCGAGCCCCATCTCCTCGCGCACCTTCGACACGTTGTCGCGCGTCGCGAGCATGCCGGTCGTCAGCGTCAGCGCCGGCGGTGCCTTGCCCTGCGTGATCCACGCGTACATCAGGTCCGAGGTTTCCTCGCCGTGGCGCTTCGGGCTGATGATCACGGTGCCGTAGAAGCCCGTCGGCTGCGGCTTCTTGAACTCGTTCAGCGCCGAATCGGAACCGCCGATGCCGATGCCGATCATGTTGTCCGCCTTGAAGCCGCGCCCTTCGGCCGCGCGCACCGCGCCGAGCACGGCTTCGTCGTTCAGGCCGTACGCCACCCAGTGCTTGAACTGCGGATTCTTCGTGAGCGCGATGTTCGCCGCGTTGAATGCGTTCTCGGTGTCGGTCTTCGCCTGCGGCGCCGCGATCACGTTCGCCTTCGGGAAGCCGGCGGCCACCAGCGCGTCGGTCGCGCCGCTCGTGCGGTCGTGCGCGGTCGGCAGTTGCTCGTAGGTGATGTCGATCGCACCGACGTCCTTCATGTCCCAGCCGCGCTTCTTGATTTCGGCCGCGATGCCGTCGCCGACCTGCTTGCCGATGTTGTACGCGGAGATCCCCATGTGCGGGACCGACTCGATCGGCTTGCCCGCGCCGTCGACGAGGCGGTCGTCGACCGTCATCATCTTCAGGTTGTGCGACTTCGCCTTCGCGACGATGCCCGGCCCGAGCTTCACGTCGGGCGTGCAGATGATGAAGCCCTGCGCCTTCTGCGCGGACAGGTTGTCGATCGCGCTCATCACCTTTTCACCGGACGGCGCGCCGATCTTCACGAGCGTGAAGCCCTTGTCCTTCGCCGCCATCTCGGCGAACTTCCACTCGTCCTGGAACCACGGCTCTTCCGGCTGCTTGACGAGGAAGCCGATCTTGACCGGATCGGCCGCGTGCACGACCGGGCTCCCGATCACCACCGCGGCCGCGGCGGCCAGCGTTACGAACGTTCTGCGTTTCATCTCCAGTGTCTCCTTGTCTTCATCGAACAGGATGCGGCCGCTTGTTGGTTTCGACGCAGCGTGCGCGCGGCCGTCGCACGTGCGGTCTTTCGAATCGTTGCGTCAGTCGTGGTACAGCGCCGCACGCCCGCCATCGACGGTGATGCACGCGGCATTGATGAACGGCGCCTCGTCGGACGCCAGGAACACGGCCGTCATCGCAACCTCCTCCGGCCGGCCGATCCGCTTCATCGGCTGCAGCGCGAGCGTCGCGGCGCGCGCGGCGGCCGGATCAGGCTGCGCGTCCCACCAGTCGCGCGTGAGCTGCGTCTCGATGTAGCCCGGCGCGATCGCGTTCACGCGCACGTTGCGCGGCGCGTATTCGATGCCGAGCGCACGTGTGAGCCCCAGCACGCCATGCTTCGCGACCGGGTACGGAAAGCAGCCCGGGATGATCCGGAACGCATGCGTCGACGCGATGTTCACGATGCTGCCGCGGCCGCGCTCGACCATCCCCTCCAGCGCCGCGCGGCAGCCGTGCCACACGCCGTCGAGGTCGACCGCGAAGCAGCGGCGCCAGTCGTCGTCGGTCATCGTCAGCGGATCGGCGAACACGTTGATGCCGGCGTTGTTCACGAGCACGTCGAGTGGGCCGAATGCCGCCTCGGTCTGCGCGAGCGCATCGCGCACCGCATCCTGCCGCGCGACGTCCGCCTGCAGCGGCAGCACGCGTGCGCCGGCGATCTCGTGCACGATCTCGGCGGCCGTGCGCTGCGCCTGCGGGAAATCGAGATCGACGAGCGCGACGGCCGCCCCCTCGCGAACGAACGCGCGGGCGATCGCGGCGCCGATGCCCCGGCCCGCGCCCGTCACCATCGCGACCTTGTCCGCGAGGCGGCCCATCATGCCGCTCCGCCGCGCGCGATGCGCAAGCCGGCCTGGAACGCGCGCGCGTTCGCCGCGGTCGCGTCGACCGACTGGCCGGGGCGGTACAGCGCCGAGCCGAGCCCGAAACCGCTCGCGCCGGCGTTGAGGAACGGCGCCATGTTGTCGGGCGAGATGCCGCCGACCGGAACCAGCGGCACCGCGCGGTCGATCACCGCGCGCCACGCCTTCACGACCGTCACGCCGAGCTGCTCGGCCGGGAACATCTTCAGCACGTCGGCGCCGTTCGCGAGCGCCGAAAACGCTTCGGTCGGCGTCGCGACGCCCGGTGCGCTCGCGAGGCCGCGCTCGCGTGCGCGGCGAATCACGGCCGCGTCGCTGTGCGGCATCACGATCAGCGCGCCGCCCGCATCCTGCACGCGGTCGACATACTCGGCGCGCAGCACGGTACCCGCGCCGACGATCGCATCGTCGGGCAGCGCGCGCCGCAGTGCCGCGATGCTGTCGAACGGATCGGGCGAGTTGAGCGGCACCTCGACGATCCGGAAGCCGGCTTCATAGAGCGCATGGCCGTGGTCGGCCGCTTCGGCAGGCGCGATCCCGCGCAGGATCGCGATCAGCGGGCACGCGTCGAACGCGCGCATCAGTGCGGCATGAGGCGTGTATGGCGCGGGCAACGTAAGGTCGGACGGCATGTCGGGATTCCTCTGCAATCGGTTCATTGGTCGGCCAGGACGGGTTCGCCGTCCGCGCGCACGAGCCCGGCGCGCGACGCGATCCGCCACAGACCGCGCTCGGTCGCATGCGCGACGACCCGCGCGTGCATGTGGCCGAATACGCGAAGCGCATCGATATAGCGCGCGCACAAACCGTCATCGCCGATCAGCAGCAGCGGCTGGTCCGCGAGCGCGATGCCGCGCTCCGCGAGCATCGCGTCGAGCGCGTTGAGCTCATGGCCGATCAGCAGCCCGGACAGGTAGTCGCCCTGCGCATCGGGCGCGAGCCGGTCGGTCAGGCCGAGCGTGCGTGTGCTGAAGATCGTCGCGAGCAGCCCCGTGCGCTGCGCGCCGCGCGCGACCGAGACGCCGCGCACGAACGCCGCGCGATCGGGCGACGCGCCGGCTCGCATCGTGCGGCCGAGGATCGTGTGGTCGCGCAGCGCCGCGAACAACTCGCCCGTCATGAAGGTCTGGAAGCGCTCGATCAACCCTTCCCTCACCCACGCCCATTTCGCGTGGGTGCCCGGCAAGCCGATCAGTAGCCCTGAACGATCGGTGCCAAGCATGGGATCGCTCGCGAGTGCACCGAATATCTGCGTTTCTTCACCGCGCATCACGTCGGGCAGTTCGCCCGTCGCGATCACGCCCGGCACGATCGAGATCGTCGTGCCGCGCGACGTCGTCACCGTGATGAGGCCCGCGGCGAGCGCATCGGCGCCGGCCGGCACCGCGACGTACGGCGCCTCGCGCCAGCCCTGCGCGCTGCCGACCATTCCGGCGGCGAGCACCGGCAGGCCCGGCGTGCGGTCGAGCCAGTCGCCGCACGCGTCCTCGAACACCGCGTCGAACGCGCGCGCGCCGCCGCCCGGCACGTGCATCACGCCCGCCGGGCGGCTGCGCGTGTCGATGAGCGCGCCGTGCGCGTCGTACAGGTAAGCGCGCAGCGACGTCGTGCCCCAGTCGAGCGCGATCAGCGACGGCGTGGCGGTGCTGGCATCCGGAACGGGCCGGGTCGAAGTCGTCATCGTTTGATCCTGCGGGTACCCTGCGGCGGGCTCCAGCCCAGCTCCGCGGAAATGGCTCGCGCCTCGCGCTGCACGAGCGGAATCAGTTCGTCCATCCGGTCGTGCGGCATGTACGGAATCGTGCTCGCAACCGACACGGCCGCGACGATCGCGCCCGATGCGTCGCGGATCGGCGCGGCCACGCAGCGGATCGACGCCTCGTTCTCCTCGAGATCGAACGTATAGCCGCCGGCCGCGTAATGCGCCATGCGCTGCAGGAACGCGCTCGTCTCGGGCCGGTTGTCCGGCTTGAAATTGACGCCGGCAAGCGCACGCCGGGCCGCCTCGAACAGCGAGCGCCACGTGTCGGGATCGGTGTCGAGCATCATCGCCTTGCCTATGCCGGTCGACGCGAGCGGCATCCGGTGGCCGACGCGCGAGCGCATCTCGAGGCCGCGCGTGCCGGGAATCTTGTCGATGTACAGCACGTCGTCGCCGTCGCGCACGCCGAGATGGATCGTGTCGAGCGTCGCTTCCGCGAGCGCTTCGAGGTGCGGGCGCGCGACCGCGGTGAGCGGCATCTGCTCGAGCGCGATCGTGCCGAGCTCGATCAGCTTCGGGCCGAGCAGGTAGCCGCCCTGCACCTGGCGCAGGTAGCGCGCCTGCACGAGGCTGCTCACGAGGCGATGCGTGGTGCTGCGCGTCGTGCCGAGCGCGGCGCCGATCGCGCGCATGTCGCGCGCGCCGTTCGCGATCGCCTCGAGGATCGCAAGACCGCGCAGCAGCGTCTGCGTGCCGGCCTGCTGCGCAGCGAGATCGAGCGGCGTGCTGGTCGCGCCGATGCTGTCGGTCAGCGACGCATCGTCCGGCGTCGCGCGCCGGGCGTCGAGGGCAAGTGTGTCGGGCATCTTGGTCATGGGGCGGGCTTCTTCAACGGAACCGGTGAAGCCGTTCGCACGATGCCGGAACTGCGTCCGGCGTCGCGACGAGGCGGCGGTCGATGCACCGAATAAAGCGCCCGGCGAACGTCATGGAAGGTGTCTCCGTGTGCGTCGGGCGCCGCGCGATGCATGGGTCCGAAGCTGTCGATGTGCTTCGGATTGTAGGAGCGCACGCACTCGCCTCCAATATTTGAATGCGTTGCCCAGATAATGAGAATTCGGTGCGAATCCGCCGTGTACGCGACGTAACGGCGGCTTCATGTGAACGGGGGCGGAACCCGCTGCGCAGCAGGTTCCGCCCCCGTTTGCTCACCGCGCGCCGCGCTTACTGCTGGCTCGTGCTGCGTGCCTGCATGTAGCGCTGGACGTCCGCGAACGACACACGGCCGCTGCCGCCCGAGTCGATCTGCCGGAAGTGGTTCGCGACATAGCCGAGGCCGGCCGCGCGCGCCTGCGATTCGGTGATCGAACCCGTGTTCTGCGCGTCGGCTGCGCTGAACTGCCGCGCGAGCTTGCGCACCACCTGCGCATGCAGCGCGGCGCCCGTCGTCTGCGTGCCGGCGGTCGGCTTGCGTGCGGCCGGCGGCACGTACGGGTCGCCGAGCTGCGCCTGGCGCGCACGCACCGGCGCGGCGGCGTCGCTCGCCTGTGCGAACGCGGATACGGATGCTGCGGCGCCGACGCATGCGAGCGCCGCGGCAACGACGATGAAACGGTTCTTCATATCAGGCTCCAGTCTGGAATGAGGTCGTCGACGGCAGGCGCGGCGCCACCGTGGGCGCGCGTCGCCTGCCTTGCGCATCGCATCAGTGCGCGGCCGCGTTGTAGAAGGTCACGAGGTCGGCTTTCTCCTGCGGACGCGACGTATCGTCGAGATAGACCATGTGTCCGCCCTGATAGTCCTTGATCGTCAGGTTCGGTTGCGTCCCGAGCCGCGCGAGGTCGAGCTCGGTCTGGTAGAACGGCGTCGCGATGTCGTGATACCCGTTCAGCGACAGCACCTTCAGTTGCGGATTCAGCGACAGCGCCGCGGCCAGATCGGGGATCGTGTCGGGCATCGCGAGGCCGTCGTGCGTCCAGTCCCACGTGTTGATCGCATTGCTGCTCAACGAGTAGGCCGACTGCGCGGTGTACTTCAGCTCGTTCGGCAGGTATTTGCCGATCGTGTCGGTGAACGGCTGCGTGATGTACGTGCTCGACGGGTCGCCGCCCGATGCCAGCGGGCTCGACACCGGCACGTTCACGCGCGCGTCGTAGCGGCCGATCAGCGTGCCCGGGATCAGCGACAGCTGGAAGCTGTTGTCGAAGAAGGTCGGGATCACGTTGAAGTTCGCATTCCACAACGACTGCTTCACGCCGGTCGAATTCGCCATCGTCGTGACGAGGGTCGGCGGCGGCGGCGTATGGCTCGCCAGGTACGCGTTCACGGCGGGCGCGTAGCTGCCGGCCGTCAACAGGCGCATCTGGTCCGCATACTGCGGCAGGCTCGACGGATTCGGATTGTCGAGCTGGTAGTACGCGCCGACGGTGCCGTACGACGGCACGAAGCCCGCGCAGCTCACCGGGCTCGAACCGTTGTTCGAGTTGCCGATGTAGTCGCTCGCCATGTCGCAGTTCGTGTTGTAGTTCAGGATCGACGACTGCAGCACGATGCCGTCGAGCTTCACGCCGGCCGTCTCGAGCAGGTTCGCGAGCACGTCGGTGCGCGGCGTGCCGTACGACTCGCCGAACAGGTATTTCGGCGAATCGTTGCGCTGGTTCACGCTCAGGTAGCGCATCACGAAATCGCGGAACGCGCCGCCGTCCTGGTCGACGCCCCAGAACGTCTGGTTCGTGTTCGGCGCGACCGCTTCGGAGAAGCCGGTGCCGATCGCATCGACGAACACGAGGTCGGTCGTGTCGAGCAGGCTTTCCTGGTTGTCGACGAACGGGAACGTCGACGTGTTCGCATTCGGGTCGCCCGTCTGGATCCGGCGCGGGCCGAACGAGCCGAGGTGCAGCCACACCGATGCGGAGCCGGGGCCGCCGTTGTACAGGAACGTGACGGGCCGCTTCGCCGCGGGCTGGTTGTCGGCCGTATAGGCGACATAGAAGAACGATGCCTCAGGCGCGCCGGTCTGCGGATTGCGCGCGACGAGGTGGCCGGCCGTGGCCGTGTAGTGGATCGTCTTGCCGTTCAGTGTGATCTGGTGATGCGTGACGGCGGCTTTTTCAACCGCGGCGGAGGCGTCGAGCGACGCATTCGCGCTCGACGAATAACTGTTCGGATCGTTGTACGCCCTGTCCACCTGACTGGCGGGATCGGCTGAGCTGTCGGCGCTGGCAGCAGCGGACGATGTCACGTCGTCGTTGCAGGCCGTCAGAATCAGCGAAGAAAACACCACTCCCAACAACAGCTTCGCTTTGCTCGCTGGCATCGTTTGCTTTCCTTCTCTCGGATGTTTTTTGTATCGAGCAGCCGGATAAGCCGCCCCCCGCCTCGATTGCGGCCGATAAGCCGAGGCGCTGGCCAATATACGCGAGCCCGTCAGCTTTGAAAAATTTTGAAATATTTGGCTCGCGGCCGGTGCAGCGCACACCTTTCAGGAATGCTTCGGTTCGTGAAACGTTGCATTTCACATACCTTTCGCCTGCTTTCCCGTTTAGTCTGAAATACTAAAAATCCCAGAATTTCGTGCCATATCGGCTAACAAAGTCGCGCGGCGCGCGGCATTGCTCGGCAAAACGAAATAGACGAATTCGTCTAAAGGATGTGGCCCGAAATGCGCGCGACACGAATGCGCTGCAGCGCACAAACGACGCACGAGCGGCGCACGGATGGCGAAACGGTCAATGCGACGGCGCGAGCGCGCCGTTCACTCCGATTGCGGCAGTTCGGCCGCACCCATCCGGCGGGCAATGACTGCCGCGCGCTGCGCCTGGTAGGCCGAGCCGCGATGCGCGTCGAACCAGCGCGGCTTCGGCAGCATCACCGCGAGACGCGCCGATTGCCACGCGCCGAGCCGGCTGGCGGGAATTCTGTAGTAATAGCGTGCGGCTGCCTCGGCGCCGTACACGCCGCGTCCCCACTCGACGGAATTCAGGTAGATCTCGAAGATCCGCTCCTTGTCGAGCACCGTTTCGAGCATCCACGTAATGATGAGCTCCTGCCCCTTGCGGATGTAGCTCTTCTCGCGCGACAGGAACAGGTTGCGCGCGAGCTGCTGCGTGATCGTCGAGCCGCCCGCGACGATCCGGCCGCGCGCCTTGTTCTTCTCCCACGCCTGCAGGATCGCGTCGACGTCGTAGCCGTTGTTGGTCGCGAAGGTCGAATCTTCCGACGCGATCAGCGCGCGCTTCAGGTTGCGCGAGATCTGGTCGTACGGCACCCATTGATGCTGAATCTGCGCGGGCGGCTTGTCGTGCGACAGCCACCACGCGTCGGTACGCATGAACGCGGTCGAGCCCGGGTTCACGAACGACCACAACGCGATCTGCACGAGATAGAACAGTTGCGTCGCGAACCACGCGCCCGCGAACACCGAGCCTGCATAGACGATCCAGCGGATCGGGCTCACCGTCCGCGTGGGCTGCGTGCCGCTCACCGCCACCACGTGCCGCGCTCCGTTCAGCTCGCCGCGAGCGCCTGGCGCAGCGCGGCCAGCACCGGTGCGCCGTCCGGCCGCACACCGCGCCAGATGAAGAACGATTCGGCCGCCTGCTCGACGAGCATCCCGAGGCCGTCGGCCGTGCGCGCGCCGAGCGACGCCGCATGCTGCATGAACACCGTCGGCTGCGCGCCGTACATCATGTCGTACGCAAGCGTGCCCGCGCCGAACGCGGCCGCGTCGCACTCCGGCAGCGCGGCATCGAGGCTGCCGGCCGTCGCGTTGATCACCACGTCGTACGGCTCCGCGCGCACGACATCGGGGCCGCCACCGGCGAGCGTGCAGCCCGCATCGTGCGCGGCCTGCATGAACTGCCCGACGAGTGCCTCGGCCTTGCTCGCGGTACGGTTCACGATCGTGATCGACAGCGGCGCGCGGTCGAGCAGCGGCAGCACGACGCCGCGCGCCGCGCCACCCGCACCGAGCAGCAGAATGCGCGCGCCCGCCAGCGACACGCCGAGATTCGCTTCGATGTCGCGCACGAGGCCGACACCGTCGGTGTTGTCGCCGTGGATGCGGCCGTCGGCGTCGAAGCGCAGCGTATTCACCGCACCCGCCGCCGCCGCGCGCGGCGACAGCGTGTCGGCGAGCGCATGCGCTTCGAGCTTGAACGGCACCGTCACGTTCGCGCCGCGCCCGCCTTCGGCGACGAACGCGCGCACGGCAGCGTCGAAGCCGTCGACCGGCGCGAGCCGGTGCGTATACTCGACCGGCTCGCCCGTCTGCGCGGCGAATTGCGCGTGGATGAACGGCGACTTGCTGTGCGCCACCGGGTTGCCGAACACGACATAGCGGTCGGCGCCGCTCGTCGACGCAGCCGCGCTCATGATGCGCGCCCCTCTTCGCCGGCGTTGCCGTTCGCGGCTTCGCCGCCTTCACCGGCCGCCGCGCCTTCCGCTTCCGCTTCCGCTTCCGCCATCGCTTCGGCCTCGGTTTCGGCCGTCGCGTCTTCGGCGTCGATCAGCGTGTCGTCGCCACCTTCGGCGTCATCCTCTTCCTCGGCCGCGTCGCCGCTCGTCACGGCCGGCGCGTCGAGCACCTTCACCAACCGCACCGATGCCTCGATCGTCAGCTCGTCGAGCGACATCACGTCGAGCAGCACGCGCGTGCCGCGCGCATGCACGCCGAGCCCCGGCACGTGCAGCAGCAGCGGAATTTCCTCGAGGCGCACGAGATCGCCCTTCACGACACTCGCGACGACCTGCTTCTTCTGCTCCTGCGCAAGCCAGCGCAGGCACCAGAAATACTCCATCCGGCGCTGGTAGTCGGCATAGGCCGTGTAGGTGTCGTCGAAGCCCTGCACGACCGCATAAAGATCGGCGTCCTTCGGCTTGAACGGTGCGGCGAGCTTCGCGGTGACACCATGCTGCACGCACGCGAGCAGTTGCCACTGGTTCACGAGGTCGACGTAGCGGCGCAGCGGCGACGTGCTCCACGCGTACTGCGCCACGCCGAGGCCTTCGTGCGGCGCGGCCGTCGTCTGCATCCGCGTGCGCTTCGGGCCCGGCGCGCCGAAGCCGCGCTGCGAGCGGTAGATGCCCGGCACCGTGTGGTCGTGCAGGAATGCCCCCCAGGTCGAGTTCGCGAGGATCGCGAGTTCCGACACGATCAGGTCGAGCGGCGAGCCGCGGCGGCGCGGCGTGATCGACACGTGCTCGCCGTCGACGTAGAAGTTGTAGTCGGTGTTGCGCTGCACCTCGCGCTTCAGGCCGTAGCCCGCGCGCGCGACCTGGCGCTTCTCGAACAGCGCCTGCGCAAGCGGCCACAGCACGGCGATGTCGTCCTTGTGCGGATAGTCGCCGGTGCCGGCTGCGAGCGTCTCTTCGTTGACGAGCTCGTCGAGGTGGTTGTGGCGCAGGTTGCTCTTCACGAACACGAGCTCGGCGCGCGTCTCGTTCGCGACGATCTCCTGGGTTTCGCGGTTGACGATGATGTACAGCGACAGCGCCGGGCGGTAATCGCCCTCCTTCAGCGTGAACACGTCGACGACGTCATCCGGCAGCATCGTGATCTTGTCGCCCGGCATGTAGACGGTCGACAGGCGCGTGCGCGCGATCGCGTCGACCGCGTCGCCGCGCACGATGCCGAGCGCCGGCGCCGCGATGTGCACGCCGATCCGCACACGGCCGTCGGCCAGGTGCTCGACCGAGAACGCGTCGTCGATTTCGGTCGTCGTGACGTCGTCGATCGAGAACGCCTGGACGTCCGCGCGCGGCAGGTCGTCGGGCAGCGCGCCGACCGTGACGGGCGGAAAGCCCGTGCCGTGCGGGAAGAACTCCGCGAGAAAGCGTGCCTCATGCAGCGCACGCGGCGACGCGATGCCGCCGCAGTCGAGCATCAGCCGCGCCGGCGACACGCCGCGCGCACCGGCCGCCGCTTCCATCGCCTTGTATTCGATCGCGTTCTTGTCCGGCCGCGTCAGCAGCCCGAGCACCTTGCCCACGAACGCGTCCGGCAGCTTGCCGGCCTTCAGTTCCTCTTCATACTGCACCTGGACGAGCGCCTGCTGGCGCTTGCGCTCGAGCGACGCGAGCGCCATCTTGAGCTGGTCTTCCGGCGCGCGCTGGTACTGGCCGCGCCCCTTGCGGCGGAAATAGACGGGCGAGCCGTGCAGTCGCAACACCAGCGCCGCACGCTCGACCGGGCCGTACGTCGCGCCGAAGTATTCCGCGGCCAGCGCCGTGTACGCGAACTCGTCGGCCGGCGCGCATTCCCACAGGAAATCCAGATCGATCTGCTGCGCGGCCGTGTCGGCCTCCTGCATCAGTTCGCTTGCGGCCGGCTTGTCGAATTCGATCAGCACGTCTTTCGCGCGCACCTTCGCACGCCGCCCGCCGGGCAACTCGACCTGAAACGCGTCGCCCTGGCGCGACAGCACGCTGCCCGCCTTGAAACTGCCCGATTCCTCGAAGAAAACGTTCACTCAGTACTCTCGTTCAGACTGCCGGGCGCCGCGTCGGCGGCGCCGCATGATGATGGGAATTCGATCGGCACATGGCCGGTTTAAGACGTCTTTCCGTCGCAAAACGCGAGAACGTCGTCGACATAGTCGGCAAACTCGCTGATCCCGTGATCGCTGCCTTCGATCACGCGCGTTTTCGCGCCCGGGTAATGCGCGAGCATCTCGCGGTAATCGAGCACTTCGTCACCGGTCGCCGCGAACAGATAGTAGCGTTCGGCACGCGTGATCGCCGGCACGCGCAGCGCATCGAGTTCATGCAGGTGCCGGCGCTCGACGACGATCGTGCCGCCGCCGTGGTACAGCGGCTGTTCGCCGAGATGCTGCTCGAGATCGCGCTGCGGCACGATGGCTGGATTCAGCAGTACGGCCTTCCAGCCGTGCTGTTCGGCCAGCCACGTGGCGTAATAGCCGCCGAGCGAGCTGCCGATGACGGTCACGTCGCGCGCGCCGGCCACCTCCGCTTCGGCGACCGCGATCGCCTCGAGCGGCGACACCGACAGCGACGGGCACCGCCACTCTTCGGTGCGGCCGAGTTCGGCCATGCGCGCCGCGAGCTGGCGCGACTTCTGCGATTCCGGTGACGACCGGAAGCCGTGCAGATACAGGATCACGTGCGGCTCCCGAGCGCATCGAGCAGCTTCTGGTGCACGCCGCCGAAGCCGCCGTTGCTCATCACGAGCACGTGGTCGCCCGGGCGCGCGGCTGCGACGACGGACTTCACCAGCAGGTGCAGGTCGTCGAACGCGTGCGCGTTCTCGCCCAGCGGCGCCAGCGCCTCGGCCAGGTTCCAGCCGAGCGCGTCGCGCCCGGTCGGCGCGCCGTAGCCGAACACGAGATCGGCGTCGGCCAGGCTCGCCGGCAATTGCGACTTCATCACGCCGAGCTTCATCGTGTTCGAACGCGGCTCGAGCACCGCGAGGATGCGGGCATTCTGGCGGCCGATGCGGGCACGAAGGCCGGCGATCGTGGTTTCTATCGCGGTCGGATGGTGCGCGAAATCGTCGTAGACGGTCACGCCGTCCACGCTGCCGCGCACTTCCATGCGGCGCTTCACATTACGGAACGACGCGAGGGATTCGGCCGCCTGCGCGGGCGGCACGCCCACATGGCGCGCAGCCGCAATCGCCGCCAGCGCGTTCATCCGGTTGTGATCGCCCTGCACCTGCCACGCGACTTCGCCGACGCGTTCCGCGTGCGAATACACCGCGAAACGCTCGTCGACCGGCACGCCGTCCTCGGCCGGCAGCGCCTGCCAGCCGCCGTCGACGCCGAACCGCTCGACCTCGCTCCAGCAGCCGCGCGCCAGCACGCGCTCGAGCGCATCCGAGCGGCCGTTCGTGACGATCCGGCCGACACCGGGCACGGTACGCACGAGATGGTGGAATTGCGTCTCGATCGCCGCGAGATCCGGGAAGATGTCGGCATGATCGAATTCGAGATTGTTCAGCACCGCGGTGCGCGGCCGGTAGTGGACGAACTTCGAGCGCTTGTCGAAGAACGCCGTATCGTATTCGTCGGCCTCGATCACGAAGAAGCTCGAATCGGTGAGCCGCGCCGACACGCCGAAGTTCAGCGGCACGCCGCCGATCAGGAAGCCCGGATTCAGGCCCGAGTCCTCCAGCAGCCACGCGAGCATCGACGACGTGGTCGTCTTGCCGTGCGTGCCCGCGACCGCGAGCACCCATTTGCCGGCCAGCACGTGCTCGCCGAGCCACTGCGGGCCCGACACGTACGGCAGGCCGCGATCCAGGATCGCCTCCATCAGCGGATTGCCGCGCGTGACGACGTTGCCGATCACGAACAGGTCGGGTTTCAGGTCGATCTGCTCGGCGCCGTAGCCCTCGATCAGCGTGATGCCCTGCGCCTCGAGCTGCGTGCTCATCGGCGGATAGACGCCCGCGTCGCAACCCGTCACCGTGTGGCCCGCCTCGCGCGCGAGTACGGCGAGACCGCCCATGAAGGTGCCGCAGATGCCAAGAATGTGGATGTGCATAGATGAATGCTTTCGCGCCGCCGGGCGCCGTCGATTCGGAAAGGATGTGGGTGCGGCGCGCCGGACGAGCCGTGCGGCCGGCGCCCGGCCAACGGCCTTTGCCGCGACACAAAGGACACTATTGTAACTGACGGCCCGCCGTGCCCGGCGGCCCGAACGCTGCGCGCGAACGGCGCCGGCACGCCGGGCGGCAGGCCGCCGCACCCGCGCTCGGGGCCTGCGGCGATCGAGTATGATTGCCGGATCATGTCTCGCAAAACCCTTCTCGACCCGCGGCGCGTCCGCGAGGAAATCGCCCAGTCCGCCGCGCGCCTGATCGCGGAGGACGGCCTGGACTATGCCGGCGCGAAACGCAAGGCCGCACGCCAGTTGCTGGGCGATACGCGCGTTGCCGGCGAATGGCTGCCGGATAACGACCAGATCGAGGAAGAACTGCGCGAGTACCTCGCCCTGTTCCAGAGTGACACGCAGCCGGACGAACTGCGCCGCCTGCGCGAAGTCGCGCTCGACTGGATGCGCCGGCTCGCCGAGTTCCATCCTTATGTGACGGGTGCCGTGCTGAACGGCACCGCAAACGCGCATTCGGATATCCATTTGCAGGCATTCACCGACAACCCGAAGGACGTCGCGATCTACCTGCTGAACCAGAATATCCAGTACGACGTATCCGAGACGCGGCACTTCGCGGGCCGCGCCGACGTCGAGACGCTCAGTTTCCTGTGGCGCCCGCGGCGCGACGTGGACGCGATCGGCATCCACCTCGCGCTCTATGCGAGCGACGACCTGCGCGGCGCGGTCAAGGCCGACGCGCGCGGCCGGGTCGCCCGTGCGGATGCCGCCGCACTGCGTGCGCTCGTCGAAGCAGGCAAGACCCCTTCCGAACCGGAATGATTCAACGATGATGATGAAACGCATGTTGGCGCTCGCGGTGGTCGCGGCCGCCGCCGTTGCCGGCGGGCTCGCCGCCGGCCACTGGTTCCGCGGCACTGCCGATGACGGTGTCGCCGTCGCCGCGCCCGCCGCACACGGCAGCCCGGTCGAACAGCTGTGGGCGGCGTCGCTGACGGGCACCGACGGCAAGCCGGCCACGCTGTCCGCCTTCAAGGGCCAGAAGGTCGTCGTCAATTTCTGGGCGTCGTGGTGCGGCCCGTGCGTCGAGGAGATGCCGGAGCTCGTCGCGCTGTCGCATCAATACAAGCAGAAGGGCATCCGTTTCATCGGGATCGGCGTCGATTCGGAACAGAACGTGAAGAACTTTCTGCAGAAGGTGAAGGTCGACTATCCGGTATTCATCAGCGGATATGCGGGCGCCGATCTGGCCCGTAATTTCGGAAATACCGCCGGCGCGCTGCCGTTTACGGTCGTCATCGACGAAACCGGCAAGATTCGCGAGACAAAATTGGGACAAATCCAACCGACCGAGCTGAAAAAGACGCTCGACGCGCTGTAACCGGCCCGGACGAAGGCACGCAAGTTGGCGACGATTTGCCCGTGGATCGCCGCAATTTGGCGTGAATTCGCCGATACTTTGCGTGCGCACCGGTAATTCTTGCAAGTCGGGCGCGCTCGACCGTTCGGCAAAACTAGACAAATTTCTCTAAATAGCGCTAAAGTTCGCGCAATTCCGCAGAAATAGAAGCGACCATGACACGATTGCTGGTGCTGCACGGCCCCAACCTGAACCTTCTCGGCACCCGGGAACCGGAGGTGTACGGCCGCGTCACGCTCGCCCAGATCGATCAGGCGCTTGCCGCGCGTGCCCGGGAAGCCGGCGCCGAACTGTCGTCGTTCCAGAGCAACCATGAAGGCGCGCTGGTCGACCGCATCCAGGCCGCACGGGAGGAACAGACCGATTTCATCCTGATCAATCCGGCCGCGTATACGCACACGAGCGTCGCGATCCGGGACGCGATCGCCGGCGTTGGCATCCCGTTCGTCGAGGTTCACTTGTCGAACGTGCATCGCCGCGAAGCGTTCAGGCACCACTCCTACTTTTCCGACCAGGCCGAAGGCGTGATCTGCGGGCTCGGCTGGAAAGGTTATCTGTACGCGCTCGAGTACGCGCTGGACAAGCTGCAAGGCGCGTCGCGCGGCTGATTTCGCGATCTAGATTCAGCGCCGGCCCCTAACCGGCGCTTTCACGTATTGAAAGGGGAATTCCCGATGGATCTTCGTAAGCTGAAAACTCTGATCGACCTCGTTTCCGAATCCGGCATCTCCGAGCTGGAAGTGACGGAAGGCGAAGGCAAGGTGCGCATCGTCAAGAACGCGCCGCCGGTCTACGTGCAGCCGACGGCTGGGTATGCCCCGCAAGTCAGCGCGCCCGCGCCGTCGGCCGCGCTGCCGATCGAAGGCGCTGCCGCGCCGGCCGCAGGCGGTGCAGCCGCTCCGGCTGTCCCGCAGGGCCACGTCGTGACGTCGCCGATGGTCGGCACGTTCTATCGCGCGCCGTCGCCGGGCGCCGACCCGTTCGTCCAGGTGGGCGACACGGTCAAGGAAGGCCAGACGATCTGCATCATCGAAGCAATGAAGCTGCTCAACGAGATCGAGTCGGACAAAGCCGGCGTGATCAAGGAAATCCTCGTCGAGAACGGCCAGGCCGTCGAATACGGCCAGCCGCTTTTCGTGATCGGCTAAGTCCGCCGCGCGGCCTGCGGGCCGCGCGCCGCCGATGCCCGCCAGGCGCCGTTCGCGCGCCCCTCGAAGAGACGAATACTCGCTATGTTTGAAAAAATCCTCATTGCCAACCGCGGTGAAATCGCGCTGCGCATCCAGCGTGCGTGCCGCGAACTGGGCGTCAAGACGGTGGTCGTCTACTCGGAAGCCGACAAGGAAGCCAAGTACGTGCGCCTCGCGGACGAAGCCGTCTGTATCGGCCCGGCCCCGTCGAACCTGAGCTACCTGAACATGCCGGCGCTGATCAGCGCCGCTGAAGTCACCGACGCCGAGGCGATCCACCCCGGCTACGGCTTCCTGTCGGAGAACGCCGATTTCGCGGAACGCGTCGAGCAGTCGGGCTTCACGTTCATCGGCCCGCGCCCGGAAACGATTCGCATGATGGGTGACAAGGTCATCGCGAAGCAGACGATGATCAAGACCGGCGTGCCGTGCGTGCCGGGTTCGGATGGCGCGTTGCCGGACGATCCGAAGGAGATCGTCAAGATTGCGCGCGCGGTCGGCTATCCGGTCATCATCAAGGCGGCGGGCGGCGGCGGCGGGCGCGGGATGCGCGTCGTGCACACCGAGGCTGCGCTCGTCAACGCGGTCAACATGACTCGCGAGGAAGCCGGCCGTGCGTTCGGCAACCCGCAGGTGTACATGGAGAAGTTCCTCGAGAACCCGCGCCACATCGAAATCCAGGTGCTGTCCGACGCGTACAAGAACGCGATCTGGCTCGGCGAGCGCGATTGCTCGATGCAGCGCCGCCACCAGAAGGTGATCGAGGAAGCGCCGGCACCCGGCATTCCGCGCCGCCTGATCGACCGCATCGGCGACCGCTGCGCGGACGCCTGCAAGAAGATGGGCTACCTCGGCGCAGGCACGTTCGAATTCCTGTATGAAAACGGCGAGTTCTACTTCATCGAGATGAACACGCGCGTGCAGGTCGAGCACCCGGTATCGGAGCTGATCACGGGCGTCGACATCGTGCAGGAACAGATCCGCATCGCGGCCGGCGAGAAGCTCGCGCTGCGCCAGCGCGACATCCAGTTCCGCGGACATGCGATCGAATGCCGGATCAACGCCGAAGATCCGTTCAAGTTCACGCCGTCGCCGGGCCGGATCACGTCGTGGCATACGCCGGGCGGTCCTGGCGTGCGCGTCGATTCGCACGCCTACAATGGCTATTTCGTGCCGCCGAACTATGATTCGATGATCGGCAAGCTGATCACCTACGGCGCGACGCGCGAGCAGGCGATCAGCCGGATGCGCATCGCGCTGTCGGAAATGGTCGTCGAAGGCATCCAGACCAACATCCCGCTGCACCGCGAGCTGATGATCGATTCGAAGTTCGTCGAAGGCGGCACCAGCATCCACTACCTCGAAAACCGGCTCGCCCAGAAGCAGCAGGTCGCACCGGAAGAAGCGTAAGCATGAGCTATCGCGAACTCGTCGTCGAACTGGCCCGCGAGCATGCGGAGGCGCTGTCCGACGCGCTGCTCGAACTCGGCGCGCTGTCGGTGTCCGTGGAAGACGCCGACGCCGACACGCCCGACGAACAGCCGCTCTTCGGCGAGCCGGGCCTCGTGCCCGATCGCACCGCGTGGCAGCACTCGCGCGTGGTCGCGCTGCTCGCGGCCGACCACGAGCCGGCCGTCCTGCTCGCGGCCGCCGCGAACGAGATCGGCGTCGCCGAGACACCGGCGTTCACCGTCCGCGAAGTCGAGGAACAGGACTGGGTGCGGCTCACGCAATCGCAGTTCGAGCCGATCCCGATCGGCGAGCGGATCTGGGTCGTGCCGTCGTGGCACGACGCACCCGATCCCGATGCGCTCGTCCTCGAACTCGATCCTGGCCTCGCATTCGGTACCGGCAGCCACCCGACCACGCGCCTGTGCATGGAATGGCTCGAGCAGTCGGTGAAGCCCGGCCAGTCGGTGCTCGACTACGGTTGCGGCTCAGGCATTCTCGCGATCCTCGCGAAGAAATGCGGGGCGAACCCCGTCATCGGCATCGACATCGATCCGCAGGCGGTCGAATCGGCGCGGCAGAACAGCGAACGCAACCGCGCGGATGTCACGTACGGGCTGCCCGATGCATGCCCGGACGGTGAATTCGACATCGTCGTCGCGAACATTCTGTCGAATCCGCTGAAGCTGATGGCGTCGATGCTCGCATCGAAGGTCAAGCCGGGCGGGCGCATCGCGCTGTCGGGCGTGCTCGCGCGCCAGGCGGACGAAGTTGCGGCCGTCTACGCACGCTACGTCGACATTTCGGTCTGGCGCGAGCACGAAGGTTGGGTATGCCTCGCCGGAACCCGACGCGAAAGCCATTAGAATAGCGCTGTCCTTCACTCTGGCCAGCAGGCCGCCCGGCTCGACATGCTTCTTGCGACGCGCTGCCCTCATTGCGAAACCGTCTTCCGGCTGCAGCAGGAACAGCTCTCGCTGCATCAAGGGCTCGTGCGCTGCGGGCATTGCCACGAAGTCTTCAACGCATCCGAGTCGCTCGTTCCCGAGCACGCGCAGCAGCCCGAGCCGGCCCTGACCGAACCGGCTGCCGCGCCGGATGACGGCGACGCGCATCATCCGGCCCTGCCTCGGCTGTTCACTGCCGAAGCGCCGGCCGGACTACCTTCCGGCACCGATTACAAGCCGGAAGGCTGGGACATGTGGGCGCCGTGGCTCGATGCCGGCGTCGACCCGTCGCTGCAGCACAGCGTGCAGACCCTGCGCACCGAGCCGCTGATCCCGCTCGCACTTCCGTCCACCGAAGCCGGCGTCGTTCACCTGTCGGGTACGCCCGCACCGTTCGCGCCCTCCCCGGCCGAGCTGGACACCTCCACGGCCGTCGCGCAACCCGCCGAATCGCTGCAGACGCAGCAAGACACCGGACCATCGGCCGCACCCGTCGAACGCGACCCGCGTGAGCCCCGCTTCGTCGCCCACCTTCCGTCGGACCCAGAGACCGCTCGCGATGCCGCCGAACCCGTCGGCACCGCACGCTTCACCGTGCCGGACGACGAACGCGCGCCGCGCGAACCGCGTTTTGCGTTCGCTCCTGCGTCAGCCGTCACCGAAGCTGAAGCTGAAGCCGAAGCCGAGCCTGATACCGGCACCACACGGCATGACGAGACGCGCTCCGCCGCGGCCAGCGCACCGGCCGCGCCGTTCCCCGCTGCGCTGACCGACGACGATCGTCCGCATTTCGCCGTCACGCGCGAGACGCGCGCGCCGCAGCGACGCGGAATGCTCGGCGGCTTTTTCGGTGGCCTCGTCGCCGCCGTGCTCGCCGTGCTGCTCGTCGCGCAACTCGCATGGTGGCAGCGCGAAACGCTGATGATCTACGCGCCCGTCACACAGGGCTGGTTCCGGCAGGCCTGTGCGCCGCTTGGCTGCACGGTTGCGCCGCCGCGCGCGATCGACGGCCTGCGGCTCGACGCGACCGACCTGCGCCAGCTCGACGGCCCGCGCGAGCTCGAGCTGAAGGTGCCGCTGACGAACCGCTACCGTGTCGCACTCGCCTATCCGTCGCTCGAGCTGACGCTGCTCGACGACACCAACCACGTGACCGTACGCCGCGTACTTGCGCCGCGCGACTACGTGCGCCCGGGCACGCCGATCGACGCCGGGCTGCCGCCTGGCACGACGCAGACGATGGTCGTCCGCGTCGACACGAACGGCACGCCCGCCTCGAATTTCCGCGTCCAGATTTTCTATCCGTGACGCGCCGCGGCGCGCGCCTGCGCGTCCGTCTCAACCCGCGCGCCGAAGCGGCGCGCTATTTCGGAGCACGAACATGAGCAAAGTTACGCTGGGTGGCAACCCGATCGATCTCGCCGGCACGTTCCCGGTCGTCGGCGCACAAGGCGCCGATTTCAAGCTGGTCGGCAAGGACCTCGCCGACCTGTCGCTCGCCAGCTTCGCCGGCAAGCGCAAGGTGCTGAACATCGTCCCGAGCCTCGACACGCCGACCTGCGCGACGTCGACCCGCAAGTTCAACGAAGCCGCATCGTCGCTCGACAACACGGTTGTCATCGTCGTGTCCGCCGACCTGCCGTTCGCTGCTACGCGCTTCTGCACGACCGAAGGCCTCGAGAATGTCGTGACGGCTTCGACGTTCCGCACCGGCCGCGCGTTCGCGAACGCGTACGGCGTCGACGTGACGAGCGGCCCGCTGAACGGCCTGACCGCACGTGCAGTCGTCGTGCTCGACGCGCAGGACAAGGTGATCCACGCGGAACTCGTCGGCGAAATCAAGGACGAGCCGAACTACGATGCAGCGCTCGCCGCACTGAAGTAAGCTTTCTTTCGCTTTCCCCTGCCGCGCCGCGCCTTTCGCGCGGCGTTGTCGCGCAGGGCCCCTCATTTCTACAGGAACGCACACCTTGGCTACGTTGATTTGCGGCTCGATCGCCTACGATTCCATCATGACCTTCGAAGGGCGGTTTCGCGAGCACATCCTGCCCGACCAGGTGCACCTCATCAACCTGAGCTTCCTCGTGCCGACGATGCGTCGCGAATTCGGCGGCTGCGCGGGCAACATCGCGTACGCACTGCACCTGCTCGGCGGCGATGCGCGCGTGATGGGGACGATGGGCGCGCTCGACGCGCAGCCGTATCTCGACCGGCTCGACCAGCTCGGCCTGCGCCGCGACCACGTGCGCGTGCTGCCCGACACGTATACGGCGCAGGCGATGATCACGACCGATCTCGACAACAATCAGATCGCGGCGTTCCACCCGGGTGCGATGATGCAGTCGCACCTGAACCACGCGGGCGACGCGCCGGACATCAAGCTCGCGATCGTCGGCCCCGACGGCTTCGACGGGATGGTGCAGCACGTCGAGGAACTCGCCCAGGCCGGTGTACCGTTCGTGTTCGATCCGGGCCAGGGCCTGCCGCTGTTCGACGGCGCGACGCTGCGACGCAGCATTGAACTTGCGACCTATGTGGCGGTCAACGACTACGAGGCCAAGCTGGTGAGCGACAAGACGGGATGGTCCGAAGATGAAATCGCCAGCCGGGTCGACGCGCTCGTCATTACGCGTGGCGAGCACGGCGCGACCATCCGCCACAAGCAGGGCACGGAGCAGATTCCTGTCGTACCGGCGGAGCGCATTTCCGATCCGACCGGCTGCGGCGATGCCTTCCGGGGTGGCCTGCTGTACGGCATCGAGCATGGCCTCGACTGGGCAACCACGGGCCGCCTCGCGAGCCTGATGGGCTCGATCAAGATCGCCCACCAGGGGCCCCAGACTTACGTACTGACGCGCGCCGAGATCGACGCGCGCTTCGAGACTGCATTCGGTTACAGTCTCAAATGAATTTTGTGGGAGAGCAAAGATGTTGACGAAAAAGACCCTCACGTTCGCGGCCATGCTGGCGGCCTCGCTGACGCTCACCGGTTGCTTCACCGCACCCGGTTCGGCGGATGTCTATAGCGTCGGCCAGGCGCAGCGGGAACAAACGGTTCGCATGGGGACGGTCGAAAGCGTCCGCGCCGTGCGCATCCAGTCCGACGGCGGCGGCAGCGCGATCGGCACGCTCGGCGGCGGCGCACTCGGCGCAGTGGCAGGCAGCGCGATCGGCGGCGGCAAGGGGTCGATCCTGACCGCGATCGCCGGCGGTCTCGTCGGCGCGGTCGCGGGCAACGCGGTCGGCGAAAACCTCAGCACGGCGAACGGTGTCGAAATCACCGTGCGCCTCGACAACGGCGATCTGCGCTCGATCACGCAGGCGGCAAGCGGCGAAGCGTTCCGCGCCGGCGAGCGCGTGCGACTGCTGTCGAGCGGCGGCATCACGCGCGTCACGCACTAACGGGTACCTCAGCACGCGGCGCAAGCCGCGGTCGAACGCATGTGCGAAGCTGCACATGCGTTTTTTTTCGTCCGTACTCGCCGGTGCCGGTACGGGCACCCGACGTCCCGCACATCCGCAGGGACGGGCGAAAAAAATCCCGCCACCTGAACCAGATGGCGGGACTGATTGAGTAGCGCTACTCAACCCACGGACACCGCATGAGTGTCCGGGTAGTGCGGGTCAGCCTCGATTACGGACGGCTGCCGGTCGGGAACGGCCATGCCGCTGCCGGGTTGAGCGCGGTCTTCACGCCCGATGCCGGCGCAACCGATGCGGTCGACGCGGTCGTTGCCGGCGCTGCCTTCTTCACGACGGCCTTCTTCGGAGCCGCAGCCTTCTTGGCCGGAGCGGCAGCCTTCTTCGCAGGAGCAGCGGCCTTCGTCGCGGGAGCGGCAGCCTTCTTCGCAGCAGGCGCAGCCTTCTTCGCGGCAGCCTTCTTGGCAGGCGCAGCCTTCTTCGCAGCAGCCTTCTTCGCCGGCGCGGCCTTCTTCGCAGCAGCCTTCTTAGCCGGTGCGGCCTTCTTCGCAGCAACCTTCTTCACTGCGACTTTCTTGGCTGCAACCTTCTTCGCTGCGGCCTTCTTGGCCGGTGCGGCCTTCTTCGCAGCAACCTTCTTCACTGCGACTTTCTTGGCTGCAACCTTCTTCGTTGCGACCTTCTTCGCTGCAACCTTCTTCGCTGCGGCCTTCTTGGCCGGTGCTGCCTTCTTCGCGGCAACCTTCTTCACCGCGACCTTCTTCGCAGCAACCTTCTTCACTGCAGCAGCCTTCTTCGCCGGCGCAGCAGCCTTCTTCGCAACGGTCTTCTTTGCAGCAACCTTCTTAGCAGCCGGTTTCTTCTTGGCGGTAGCCATGTTGTTCTCCTTCAGGTTCAGATGAGAGTCAGTTCAAACTACACCCTTCGTCAAAACCCGCTTCCCGCGGACGCTGTTCAGGACGTGCGCTTCGAAGCGGGCTATTCATCGGCGTACGCGGATACCACGCGCTTACGCTAATGAATACGGTATGGCGCGCGTGACCACCCGGCCTCGCGCGCCAAATCAAGTCGGTAGCCGGCGCACCTCGCGCCGCTACCCCTAATCGCTTGATCAAGCGGACCGCCACACAGCCGTCCGCTTTTTCCGGAGGGAAGTTTGCCCATCCCACTGAAGGGTTCGCAAAGTGCCTGTCGTGTCGTCGTGCCGTTAAGGCACCGGGCGTGCTTTGCATCAGGCGTTCTTGCTCCTAAACCTTGGGCCGGGGCCAAGAGGCCGCCGGCTGCTCCATCATGTGACGGGTTCGCTGCTGCGGGTTATTCCCAGGACAGCGCGCCGCCCGTCTGATACTCGATCACACGCGTCTCGAAGAAGTTGCGTTCCTTCTTCAGGTCGATCATCTCGCTCATCCACGGGAACGGGTTTTCCTCGTTCGGGTACAGCGGGTCGAGGCCGATCTGCTGGCAACGACGGTTGCTGATGAAGCGCAGATAGCTCTTGAACATCGACGCGTTCAAACCCAGCACGCCGCGCGGCATCGTGTCCTCGGCGTAGCGGTATTCGAGTTCGACAGCCTGCTTGAACAGCTCGCGGATCTCGGCGCGGAATTCGGCGGTCCAGAGATGCGGGTTCTCGAGCTTGATCTGGTTGATCAGGTCGATGCCGAAGTTGCAGTGCATCGACTCGTCGCGCAGGATGTACTGATATTGCTCTGCAGCACCCGTCATCTTGTTCTGGCGGCCGAGCGCGAGGATCTGCGTGAACCCGACATAGAAGAACAGGCCTTCCATGATGCAGGCGAACACGATCAGCGACTTCAGCAGCTTCTGATCCGCTTCGAGCGTGCCGGTCTTGAAGGCCGGGTCCGTCAGCGTGTGGATGAACGGGATCAGGAATTCGTCCTTCGCACGGATCGACGCGACCTCGTGGTACGCGTTGAAGATCTCGCCTTCGTCGAGACCGAGCGATTCGACAATGTATTGGTACGCGTGCGTGTGGATCGCCTCTTCGAACGCCTGGCGCAACAGGAACTGCCGGCACTCGGGCGCCGTGATGTGGCGGTACGTGCCGAGCACGATGTTGTTCGCCGCGAGCGAATCGGCCGTCACGAAGAAGCCGAGGTTGCGCTTCACGATGCGGCGCTCGTCCTCGGTCAGACCATTCGGGTCCTTCCACAGAGCGATGTCGCGGGACATGTTGATTTCCTGCGGCATCCAGTGGTTCGCGCAACCGGCCAGATACTTTTCCCACGCCCACTTGTACTTGAACGGCACCAGCTGATTGACGTCAGTCTGGCCGTTGATGATGCGCTTGTCGGCGACATTGACCCGCGCTTCCGAACCGCCGGCGGGAGCGGCCGATGCTTGCGGCGGCACCGCAAGATCGCCTTCGAAAATGTCGCGGACCTGATGGGCGGCAGGCGTTGCAGCCTGCAGTCCGACAGCCGTTCCTGCGGAGGTGCGCATCGCGTTTTGCTGCGCTCCGCTCGCGGGAGTTACGGCAGTCTTCTCTTCATCCCAGTTGAGCATAAATTCTCACCATCAATTTAGAACGGTTTGTACCATCTTTTCCTGAGCGATAAAAGGGTTCGCTCACGAAAAATCCTTTTTTCGATTCGCGTTGCGACCTCGATACAACACTTTGAGCAACGCATCGTCGTTCATGCAGCGCGCGACGTGTGCCGCGCGTGTATCGCGAGGTGCGCTCGACGCATCGAACGCTGATCGAAACGCGACGTCGTCGGGGATGTTTCGATCGCTTGTCACTGCCTGCAACGCAAGTGCCGCGTTACAGATTCCTTATCATTTTTTTAGTTGAGAGCGGCGCACACTTCAACCTCGATCGGTCGTCGTGTGCGCCGCGCTGACCTTCTTCTCAGGTCAGGCGCACTGCGTTACTGGCACGCTTCGCATTCGTCGAAGCCAGGATCGCCCGGACGCATCGTGCACACCGGACCATCTGCCTCGACCGGTGCGAGTGCCGGTGCCGCGTTGACCGCGCCCGACGACGCCGCGCCGCCTGCCGCACCGAAGCCGCCAGCCGCGCCTTGCGCGCCGCCGCTGCTCGAACCGCCGCCCGTCGGCACTGCGTTCAGCGCGCCGTGTGCGACCGTCGACTTCTCGACGTGCGTCGCCGCCATCGTGCGGAGGTAGTAGGTCGTCTTCAGGCCGCGCAGCCATGCGAGCTTGTAGACCTCGTCGAGCTTCTTGCCCGACGCGCCGCCCATGTAGATGTTCAGCGACTGCGCCTGGTCGATCCACTTCTGGCGACGCGATGCCGCTTCGACCAACCACGTCGGGTCGACTTCGAACGCGGTCGCGTAGATCGCGCGCAGGTCGGCCGGGATGCGGTCGATGCGCGACAGCATGCCGTCGAAGTACTTCAGGTCGGCGACCATCACCTCGTCCCACAGGCCGCGCTCCTTCAGGTCGCGCACCAGGTACTCGTTCACCACCGTGAATTCGCCCGACAGGTTCGACTTCACGTACAGGTTCTGGAAGGTCGGCTCGATACAGGCCGACACGCCGATGATGTTCGAGATCGTCGCCGTCGGCGCGATCGCGACGCAGTTCGAGTTGCGCATGCCGTGCGCGGCGATCCGCGAACGCAGCGACGTCCAGTCGAGCGATTCGGAGGTGTCGACCTCGACGTAGCCGCCGCGTGCTTCCGTCAGCAGCTTCAGCGTGTCCTGCGGGAGGATCCCGCGATCCCACAGCGAGCCGCGGTAGCTCGAGTAGCGGCCACGCTCTTCGGCCAGCTCGGTCGACGCGTAGTACGCGTAGTAGCAGACCGCTTCCATCGAACGATCGGCGAACTCGACCGCCGCTTCCGACGCGTACGGCGTGCGCAGCAGGTGCAGGCAGTCCTGGAAGCCCATGATGCCCATGCCGACCGGGCGGTGCTTCAGGTTCGAGTTACGCGCCTTCGGCACCGCGTAGTAGTTGATGTCGATCACGTTGTCGAGCATGCGCATCGCGACGCTGATCGTGCGCTTCAGCTTGTCGTGGTCGAGCGCGTAGCTGCCGTCGGCCTGCTTCACCAGGTGGGCGACGAGGTTCACCGAGCCGAGGTTGCACACCGCGATTTCGGTGTCGCTCGTGTTCAGCGTGATTTCCGTGCACAGGTTCGACGAGTGAACGACGCCGACGTGCTGCTGCGGCGAGCGCACGTTGCACGGATCCTTGAACGTGATCCACGGGTGGCCCGTCTCGAACAGCATGCCGAGCATCTTGCGCCAGAGTTGCTGCGCCGGGATCTTCTTGAACAGCTTGATCTCGCCGCGCGCGACCTTGTCTTCGTAAGCCGTGTAAGCCGCCTCGAATTCCGCGCCGAACTTGTCGTGCAGGTCCGGGCAGGTCGACGGCGAGAACAGCGTCCAGTCGGCGCCTTCCATCACGCGCTTCATGAACAGGTCGGGAATCCAGTTCGCCGTGTTCATGTCGTGCGTACGGCGGCGATCGTCGCCCGTGTTCTTGCGCAGTTCCAGGAACTCCTCGATGTCGAGGTGCCACGATTCGAGGTACGCGCAGACCGCGCCCTTGCGCTTGCCGCCCTGGTTGACCGCGACAGCCGTGTCGTTGACGACCTTCAGGAACGGCACCACGCCTTGCGACTTGCCGTTCGTACCCTTGATATGCGAGCCGAGTGCACGCACGCGCGTCCAGTCGTTGCCCAGGCCGCCGGCGAACTTCGACAGCAGCGCGTTTTCCTTCAGCGCTTCATAGATGCCGTCGAGATCGTCCGCGACCGTCGTCAGGTAGCACGACGACAGCTGCGAGCGGTGCGTGCCCGAGTTGAACAGCGTCGGCGTCGAGCTCATGAAGTCGAAGCTGGACAGCACGTTGTAGAACTCGATCGCGCGCGTTTCGCGGTCGATCTCGTTCAGCGACAGGCCCATCGCGACGCGCATGAAGAATGCCTGCGGCATTTCGATGCGGGCGCCGTCGACATGCAGGAAGTAGCGGTCGTACAGCGTCTGCAGGCCGAGGTAGCCGAACTGCAGGTCGCGGTTCGCGTCGAGCGCTTCGCCGAGGCGCTTCAGGTCGAACTGCAGCAGCTTGTCGTCGAGCAGGCCGGCATCGACGCCGCGCTTCAGGAACTGCGGGAAGTATTCCGCGTAACGGGTCGACATCTCGGCCTGCACGACTTCCTCGCCGAGGATCTCGCGACGGATCGTGTGCAGCAGGATGCGGGACGTGACCTGGCTGTATGCCGGATCCTTTTCGATCATCGTGCGCGCAGCCAGGATCGCCGAGTCGTAGACCTGGCTCATCGGCACGCCGTCGTACAGGTTCTTCACCGTTTCCGCGACGATCGGGTCAGGGTTAACCGCAGAGCCGAGGCCGTCGCACGCCGACACGATCAGTGCACGCAGCGCGTTCAGGTCGAGCGGGCGCGTGACGCCGTTGTCGACAACGTTGATGCCGGTGCTCGCGTCGCCGCCGGCTGCCGCGGCTTCCTCGCCCGCATGCTGGCGCTCGAGGTGACGCTTCTCGCGATACAGCACGTACGCACGCGCAACGTTGTGCTCGCCGCCGCGCATCAGCGCGAGTTCGACCTGGTCCTGGATGTCTTCGATATGGAACGTACCGCCGTTCGGGCGGCTGCGCACGAGCGCGCGCACGACGTTCTGCGTCAGTTGCTCGACCTGCTCGCGCACGCGCGCCGATGCCGCGCCCTGCCCGCCGTTGACGGCCAGGAAAGCCTTGGTCACCGCAATCGCGATCTTCGAAGGTTCGAACGAGACGACGCTGCCGTTGCGGCGGATCACCTTGTAATCGGCGAACGTGGCCTGCGGCGCGAGCGCCTTCGCGCCCTGTTCGGTCCCGCCGAGCGGACGGCTCGAGGCGCTCTCGTACTGGGACGTCGCGTTGTCGGTGGTTTGCATGTGCAAAGCTCCTGGTGTTGGATGGTGCGGAGAGAACCGCGGATTAAAACGAACGCTGCGCAACGCGGTGCGCGAGCGGTAAGAGGCGAGCGATGCGCCGGGGAAGCCGGTTCGGTCGATGCGCGACAACCGATCCGGTCGTGTGCTTCGTCATGTATACCCTGCCCCGTCGAAGTTCGCTGCGCTGATCGCGACGCCCGGACCGCCCGGCCTGACGCGCCGCCCTGAGAACCCTGTCCGCCGGCGTTGCCCGCCGGCCGGTGCCGCTCGGGTTTCCCCTGCGACACACACTATATCTAGTGCAGAACTGCTCAACTGGCACCAAGTATAGTGGACATTCGGAGGACGTCCAAACGGATAATTTGCGATGGAGGTCTTGACATCGCCCACGCGCAGACACGACAAGGCATTGGTCGGAGAAAAAACTTTCTCCGGTCAAAAAACCCCGCGATCAGTGCTGACGGAAAGGAAAGTATCCGGCGGAAAAACCGGCATCGCTCGCGAAGCGTTGCCAATCGAAATGCGGGCCCGGGTCGGTCTTGCGGCCCGGCGCGACGTCCGAGTGCCCCGCGAATGCGTCGACCGGGTAGCGTGCCGCGAGCGTGCGGCCGAGCACGGCGAGCATCGCATACTGCGCGTCGTCGAACGGCACGTCGTCCGCGCCTTCGAGCTCGATGCCGATCGAGAAGTCGTTGCAGCGCGGCCGGCCGAAGAACTCGGACGAGCCGGCATGCCATGCGCGCTCGTCGCACGACACGAACTGCACGAGTTCGCCGTTACGGCGGATCAGGAAGTGCGCGGACACGCGTACGCCGCGCAGGTGGCTCTGGTAATAGGGGTGCGCATCGCAGTCGAGACGATTCAGGAACAGCGCCTCGATCGCATCGCCGCCGAATTCGCCGGGCGGCAGGCTGATGTTGTGGACGACCACGAGCGTCGGCACCGCGCCAGCGGGCCGCACCTCGAAGTTCGGCGACGGCGCGTGGCGCGCTTCGCGCACCCAGCCGTTCGCGTCGACCGACAGCAGCGGCGCGTCGCTCATCGTGCGTCGCGGCCGCTTGTCCGCGCGGCGTGGCGCTGCGCGTGCTCGGCGCTGCAGAAGTATTCACCGCCCGCGGCGACCGCATCGCCCTTCGGCGCATGCACGCCGCATTCGGCGCAGCGCACCATCGGCTCGGGCAGCGACCGCGCGTCGCCGTTCGGGCGCGCCGCACCCGCGCCGCCGGGCGTACCGTCGTGGCCGGCGCCGCGGCCGGTGCGCGCCTGCGCGTGCTCCTGGGCCTGGCGCAGCTTGCGCGCAATCCACGAACCCGCGAAAAAGAGAAGAATCAGGAGAAGAATCTGTCGCATCGGAAACCTGCGTTCAAACCACGGAACGGTGTAGCAGCACCTCGAAAACGAACCGGCTGCCGACATACGCGAGCAGCAGCGCGGCGAACGACACGAGCACCCAGCGCGCGGCACCACGGCCACGCCAGCCCGACGTCTTGCGGGCGACCAGTAGGCCGCCGAACATCAGCCACGACAGGATCGCGAATACCGTCTTGTGGTCGAGCCGCAACGCGCGCGCGTCGACCTGCTCGCTGAACAGGATGCCCGACGCGAGCGTCAGCGTGAGCAGCACGAAGCCGGCGCCGATCAGGCGGAACAGCAGCTTCTCGAGCGTGAGCAGCGGCGGCAGCGTCTCGAGCCAGCTCGCGATCCAACCCGTCGAGCCGTCGCGCCCGCCGCTCCTCAGCGACTGCAGGCGCCGCTCGACCATCAGCATCAGGATCGCGTGCAGCGCCGCGATCGCGAACAGGCCATATGCGATGTTCGCGATCAGGAAATGCAGCTTGAACAGCGGTGCTGCGGCATAAGGAAGCACCCGCACGCCGCCGAACACGAGCGGCAGCAGCGACGCGCCGCACGCGAGCGGCAATACCAGCAGGCGCAGGCTGTCGAGCGGGAAGAAGAAGCTCTCGATCCAGTAGATGCCGGCGCCGAGCCAGAACATCGCGGACAGCGCGAACGCGAAGCCGAACACCATCGCGTCGTTCGGAAAGATCGTCATGTGGAGCAGCACGCCGTGCGCGACGAGCGCGGCAAACAGCAGCGCGCGGCCGGCCCCGCTCATTCCGGACGCGGCGGACGCGGGAACCGGCACGGCCGGCACGCTCGCGACGAGCGGCGTCGCGCCCTGACGGTGCGTGCGCCAGCCTGCGACGGCGAGGCCGCCGTACAGGAATGCGGTGAGGGCATACAGTACAATATCCATGTTCGAAGTTTACACTAGGCCCCCTTCCCGCGACGGCTCCCTTTGTTCGGTTCCGCCGCGCCTTCGGGCCCCACTGTCCATCGCTCCCCATGCTCGACAATCTCACTCAACGGATGGCGCGCGTCGTCAAGACGCTACGCGGCGAGGCCCGGCTTACCGAGGCGAACACGCAGGAGATGCTCCGCGAGGTGCGTCTCGCACTGCTGGAGGCCGACGTTTCGCTGCCGGTCGTCCGCGAATTCATCGCCAAGGTCAAGGAAAAGGCGCTCGGCGAAGAAGTGATCAGCAGCCTGTCGCCGGGTCAGGCGCTGGTCGGCGTGGTCCAGAAGGAACTGACCGCCGTGATCGGCGGCGACTACGAAGGCAAGGCCGCCGAGCTGAACCTCGCGGTCACGCCGCCCGCCGTGATCCTGATGGCCGGCCTGCAGGGCGCAGGCAAGACCACGACCGCCGGCAAGCTCGCGAAGCTGCTGCGCGAGAAGTACAAGAAGAAGGTGCTGACCGTGTCGTGCGACGTGTATCGCCCGGCCGCCATCATGCAGCTGAAAACGGTGAGCGAACAGGTCGGCGCCGACTTCTTCCCGTCCACGCCGGACCAGAAGCCCGTCGACATCGCGGTCGCGGCCGTCGACTGGGCGAAGCGCCACTACCATGACGTGCTGATCGTCGACACGGCCGGCCGCCTCGGCATCGACGAGGCGATGATGCAGGAAATCGCCGCGCTGCACGGCACGCTGAAGCCGGCCGAAACGCTGTTCGTCGTCGACGCGATGCTCGGCCAGGACGCGGTCAACACCGCGAAGGCGTTCAACGACACGCTGCCGCTCACCGGCGTCGTGCTGACCAAGCTCGACGGCGATTCGCGCGGCGGCGCCGCGCTGTCGGTGCGTCACATCACGGGCAAGCCGATCAAGTTCGTCGGCGTCGCCGAAAAGCTCGACGGCCTCGAGGTGTTCCACCCCGACCGGATGGCGAACCGGATCCTCGGCATGGGCGACATCCTCGCGCTCGTCGAGGAAGCGCAGCGCGGCGTCGACGTGCAGGCCGCGCAGAAGCTCGCCGACAAGGTCAAGAAAGGCGGCGACTTCGACCTGAACGATTTCCGCGCGCAGATCTCGCAGATGAAGAACATGGGCGGCCTGTCATCGCTGATGGACAAGCTGCCCGCGCAATTCCAGCAGGCGGCGGCCGGCGCCGACATGGGCCAGGCCGAGAAGTCGATCCGCCGGATGGAAGGCATCATCAGCTCGATGACGCCCGCCGAGCGCGCGAAACCCGAGATCATCAAGGCGACGCGCAAGCGCCGCATTGCGGCCGGCGCGGGCGTGCCGGTGCAGGAAGTCAACCGGATGCTGAACCAGTACGACCAGATGCGTACGATGATGAAGAAGCTGAAGGGCGGCAACATGCAGAAGATGATGCGCGGCCTGAAGGGCATGATGCCCGGCATGCGCTGATTCCGCCCATCGGCCGGCGCGCGGGTTTTTGCTGTAGCGCGCGCCGGCCGTTCTGCTTCATTCTTATTTGTATACCGACTGCCCGCCAGAACACATGAACCGCGAAGAAGCCCTCCACATTTTCAACCACTCCGAAGAGATCGTCTCGGCCGACGCCGTCAATGCGTCGATCTCCCGGATGGCCGACGCGATCCGCGCCGAGATCGGCGATGCGTTCCCGCTCGTTCTCTCGGTGATGGGCGGCGCCGCGGTGTTTACCGGGATGCTGCTGCCGCATCTCGATTTCCCGCTGGAATTCGACTATATCCACCTGACCCGCTATCGCAATACGACGCAGGGCAGCCCGGAAATGCACTGGCGCGTCGCGCCGCGCGAATCGGTGAAGGACCGGATCGTGCTCGTGCTCGACGACATCCTCGACGAAGGCGAGACGATGGCCGCGATCCGCGACCGCATCCTCGACATGGGCGCGCAGCGCTTCATGTCGGCCGTGCTCTGCGAGAAGACGCTCGCGAAGGCGAAGCCGCTGCACCCCGACTTCTGCGGCTTCTCGGTGCCCGACCGCTACGTGTTCGGCTGCGGGATGGATGCGAAAGGTTACTGGCGCAACCTGCCGACGATCCGCGCGCTGACCACGAACGTCTGAGCGCCCCGCTCCGCACTATATAAATAGAAAGCGGCGCTCCGGTTTCCCGGAGCGCCGCTTTTTTTGGGCGTCTTGGGTGTGCGCCGCCCCGCCCTACAGCTGGTGCACGAACGCACGGATGCCGCCCAGCATCATCTCGACCGAAATCGCGACGAGCACGAGGCCCATCAGCCGCTCGAACGCCGCGACGGTCCGCTCGCCGATCCATTGCTGGATGCGCTCGGCGAGCACCAGCGTCACCGCGCAGACGATCATCGTGACCGTCAGCGCGCCGACCCACTCGAGCATCTTGCCGGGCCCCTGCGACGTCAGCAGCATCACCGTCGCGAGCGCGGACGGCCCGGCGAGCGCCGGAATCGCGAGCGGCACGATGAACGGCTCGCCACCCGCGCGCGGATCGTTGCCGAGCGCGCCGTCCGGGTGCGGGAAGATCATCCGCAACGCGATCAGGAACAGCACGATCCCGCCGCCGAGCCGCAGCGACAGGTCGGTGAGGCTCATCATCCGCAGGAAGCGGTCGCCGACCAGCATGAAGAACAGCAGGATCACGAACGCGATCCCCACTTCACGCAGGATCAGCTTCACGCGCCGCTCGCGCGGCACGTCCCGCATCGCCGAAATGAACAGCGGGATGTTGCCGAGCGGATCGGTGATCAGCACCAGGAGCACGGTGGCCGACAGGAAGGTGTATTCCACCGCGTTCCCCGGTCGGCGCGCTTAGCGTGCGAGCGCGGCGCGGATCTTCTCCGCGACCGTCGCCGCAGCCGCGTCGGCCGGCAGCAGCGTCGCTTCGGCGTCGCGGCGGCCCTGATACTCGATCTTGCCTTCCTTCAGGCCGCGCTCGCCGATCACGAGGCGATGCGGCACGCCGATCAGTTCCCAGTCGGCGAACATCACGCCCGGGCGCTCGCCGCGATCGTCGAGGATCACGTCGATGCCGGCTGCGACGAGTTCCGCGTACAGCTTGTCGGCGGTCTCGCGCACCATTTCGCTGCGGTCGTAGCCCATCGGGCACAGCACGACTTCGAACGGTGCGATCGACTCGGGCCAGATGATGCCGCGGTCGTCGAAGTTCTGTTCGATCGCCGCGCCGAGAATGCGCGTGACGCCGACGCCGTAGCAGCCCATCAGCATCGGCTGCGGCTTGCCCGATTCGTCGAGGAACGTCGCACCCATCGCCTCCGAATACTTGGTGCCGAGCTGGAACACGTGGCCGACCTCGATGCCGCGGCAGATGTCGATCACGCCCTTGCCGTCCGGCGACGGATCGCCCTTCTGCACGTTGCGCACGTCGGCGACGTCCGGCTCCGGCAGGTCGCGGCCCCAGTTCACGCCGGCGATGTGGTAGTCGACCTCGTTCGCGCCGACGACGAAGTCGCTCATGTTCGCGACCGTGCGATCCGCAATCACCTTCACAGGCTTCTTCGTGCCGACCGGGCCGAGATAGCCCGGCGGCGTGCCGAACCACTCGACGATTTCCTGCTCGGTCGCGAAGCGGTGGTTCTTCAGGCCCTGCAGCTTCGACACCTTGATCTCGTTCAGGTCGTGATCGCCACGCAGCATCACGAGCCAGATGGTCGGCTCGGCGCCTTCGTTGTCGGTCGCGAGCACGATCGACTTGATCGTGCGCTCGAGCGGGATGGCCAGTAGTTCGGCGACGGCTTCGCACTTCGCCTTGCCAGGCGTCGCGACCTTCTCCATCGCTTCGGCCGGCGCCGCACGCTCGGCGATCAGCGGCAGCGCTTCGGCAGCCTCGACATTCGCCGCGAATTCGGACGTCGGGCAGTACGCGATCGCGTCTTCACCGGTGTCGGCGATCACGTGGAATTCGTGCGAGAAGTTGCCGCCGATCGAGCCGCTGTCGGCCGCGACCGCACGGAACTCGAGGCCGAGGCGCGTGAAGATGCGCACGTACGCGTCGTACATCTTGCGATACGACTCGTTCAGGCCGGCCGCATCCTTGTCGAACGAGTACGCGTCCTTCATGATGAATTCGCGGCCGCGCATCACGCCGAAACGCGGGCGGATCTCGTCGCGGAACTTCGTCTGGATCTGATAGAAGTTCACCGGCATCTGCCGGTAGCTCTTGATCTGGTTGCGCGCGATGTCGGTGATGACTTCCTCGTGCGTCGGCCCGATCACGAAGTCGTTATCCTTGCGGTCCTTGAAGCGCAGCAGCTCGGGGCCGTACTGCTCCCAGCGGCCCGATTCCTGCCACAGCTCGGCGGGTTGCACGGCCGGCATCAGCAGCTCGATGGCGCCCGCCCGGTTCATTTCCTCGCGCACGATGGCCTCGACCTTGCGAATCGAACGCAGGCCGACCGGCAGGTAGTTATAGATGCCGCCGGCGACGCGACGGATCATGCCGGCGCGCACCATCAGCTTGTGGCTGACGATCTCTGCGTCGGCGGGTGCTTCTTTCAGGGTGCCGATAAAGAAACGGGAAGCTTTCATGCGGACGGTTCCAAAAAAGGCGCCCCCAGGCGGGGCGCCCGAAAAAGTTTCAAGGTGAAAAAGCTGCGCGCGACGAACGACGATGGCGCAGATGACGTAGCAGACTAATCAGGGACGAATCAGCCGGTGCCCCCCGCGCGGATTCGCTCCGTCACGGTGCGCAGCGCCCGTTATCTGTTTATAATCAAAGCAATTTTAAAGGATTCGAAGGTGGTTGTATGCTGGATCGTGAAGGCTTTCGCCCGAACGTCGGCATCATCCTCTTGAACGCGCGCAACGAGGTGTTTTGGGGCAAGCGGCTCCGCGAGCATTCCTGGCAGTTTCCTCAAGGTGGGATCAAGTACGGCGAGACCCCCATGCAGGCGATGTACCGGGAACTGCACGAGGAAACGGGCCTGCATCCGGAACACGTCAAGATAATCGGCCGCACCCGCGACTGGTTGCGTTATGAGGTGCCTGACAAGTTCATTAAACGCGAAGTACGCGGTCATTACCGCGGCCAGAAGCAGATCTGGTTCCTGCTGCGGATGGTTGGACGCGATTGCGACATTTGCTTGCGCGCGACCGACCACCCGGAGTTCGATGCGTGGCGCTGGAACGAGTACTGGGTGCCGCTCGATGCGGTGATCGAGTTCAAGCGGGATGTCTATCAGTTGGCGCTGACGGAACTGTCGCGCTTCCTGCGCCGCCCGGCGCAGCGAGCCGAGAAGCCGCGCGGGCCGCGTCTGTCGCGCTATCCGCGCGTCATTGGCGCGCAGGCCCAGCAGACGCTGACGATTGTCGATACATCGGTAGTCTGTTCGGAGATCGAAGTGGAAGCGGGCACGCTCGACGAGATGCCGCCCCACGTGATCGTCGGCAAATGACGAATCAAACTGCATGACCGGGCGCGACCTTGGTGTCGCGCCCTTTTTTTACGAGGAATGCATATTGAAAGCGATTGCTCTCGCGCTCGCATCGATTGTCGCCGCGGCCACGCTGGCAGGTTGCGCGAATTCGAAGACGCCCACCAACAAGGATGACAGCGCGTTCGTGTATCTGCTGGACCGCCAGGGCACCTGGAAGGAAAACGCGGTCGACTCGCTGCCGCCGCTGCCGCAAACGGGCGACCTGCTTCCGTTCACCGTATCGCAGAACACGCCGCTCAAGTTCTTCGTCGATGCGAAGTCGCTCGCGGTCGGCACCGATGGCGTCGTGCGCTACGCGGTCGTCATCACGAGCCCGGCCGGCGCGCGCAACGTGAACTACGAGGGGATCCGCTGCGACACCTATGAATGGCGCCAGTATGCCGGCCTGAATTCGGATCACGACGGCTGGGATCGCACGGTCGAGAACGACTGGCGGCGCATCGAGAACGGCGAGCTGAATGCCTACCACTCGGCGCTCTATCAGGACTACTTCTGCGCGAACAAGATGCCGCAGGGCTCGACCCAGCAGATCCTGGAAAACATCCGGTTTCACCGCACCGCGATGAGCCAGTTGCGCTGACGGGCGCGCGGCGCCGGCCGCGCCCCAGTCCGCCGCATAAAAAAGCCCGCATCACGCGGGCTTTTTCATTTGACGGCAGGAACCGCCACGAATGGTCACACCAGCACCAGGTTGTCGCGATGGATCAACTCGGGCTCCAGCATGTAGCCGAGCACGGATTCGATCTCGCCGCTCGGCTTGCGGTGAATCAGCTTCGTCTCCGCACTGCTGTAGTTCGTGAGCCCTCGCGCCACTTCGCGCCCGTCGGGGCCGACACACGCGATGACTTCGCCGCGCGCGAACGCGCCCTGCACATCGATCACGCCGATCGGCAGCAGGCTCTTGCCGCCGGCCGTCAGCTTCTCGACCGCGCCCGCGTCGATCACGACATGACCGCGCACCTGAAGATGGTCGGCCATCCACTGCTTGCGCGCCGCCATCCGCGCGGTACGTGCGATCAGTTGCGTGCCGATCGCCTCGCCCGCCGCCAGACGCACGAGCACGTCGGCCTCCCGGCCGCTCGCGATCACGGTGTTCGCGCCGCTGTGCGCCGCGCGCTTCGCCGCGAGGATCTTCGTCAGCATCCCGCCGCGGCCGAGGCTCGAGCCCGCGCCGCCGGCCATCGCCTCAAGTTCCGGCGCGCCTGCATTGGCTTCCGCAACGAGCGTCGCGCCCGGATCCTTGCGCGGATCGGCCGTGAACAGCCCCGACTGATCGGTCAGGATGATCAGTGCATCGCCTTCGATCAGGTTTGCAACGAGCGCGCCGAGCGTGTCGTTGTCGCCGAACTTGATTTCATCGGTGACGACCGTGTCGTTCTCGTTGATGATCGGCACGACCCCAAGCCGCAGCAGCGTCAGCATCGTCGAACGCGCATTCAGGTAACGCTCGCGGTCCGCCAGGTCGGCATGCGTCAGCAGAATCTGCGCGGTGCGGATGTCGTGCTCGGCGAAGCGGCTCTCATAGACCTGCGCGAGCCCCATCTGGCCGACTGCGGCGGCAGCCTGCAACTCGTCGATTTCCCGCGGCCGCTTGCTCCAGCCGAGCCGCTGCATCCCTTCGGCAATCGCGCCCGAGCTGACGAGCACGACTTCCTTGCCCTGGGCGCGCAATGCGGCGATCTGGGCCACCCAACGGCCGATTGCCGCATGATCGAGCCCCTTGCCGTCGTTGGTCACGAGGCTGGAGCCCACCTTCACCACCAATCGCTTCGAATCCGCGATGATCGAACGCATCCTGCACTGTCTCCTGTATCTGATGCCTGCCCGGCCGGGCGCGATTGAACGCCGACGCCGGGCCGCAAGCCCGGCGCGCTCGGAACCGTTCAGGCGTCGTCGCCCGGCGCTGCATCGCCCTTGGCAGGCGGCGCGTCGCGGAAACGCACGTCTGCCGCGAGATCTTCCGCCTCCGCCGCGCGATGCGCGTCCGAATGTTCGGAGAGATAGTCGTAGATCGCATAGCACAGCGCTTCACAACCCTGCCCCGTCAGTGCCGAGATCTCGAACACGGGGCCATCCCACTCGAAGCGCTCGAGGAAATCCGCGACGCGCGCCTTGCGCTCGTCTTCCGGCACCATGTCGAGCTTGTTGAGCACGAGCCAGCGCGGCTTCTCGTAGAGCGCCTCGTCGTACTTGCGCAGTTCGCCGACGATCGCCTTCGCTTCCGCAACCGGATCGACACTTTCGTCGAACGGCGCGAGATCGACGAGATGCAGCAGCACGCCCGTGCGCTGCAGGTGGCGCAGGAACTGATGGCCAAGGCCCGCGCCTTCGGCGGCGCCCTCGATCAGCCCCGGGATGTCGGCGATCACGAAGCTCTTGCTCGGACCGACACGCACCACGCCGAGATTCGGCGCGAGCGTCGTGAACGGGTAGTCGGCGATCTTCGGCCTCGCGTTCGACACCGACGAAATGAACGTCGACTTGCCCGCGTTCGGCATGCCGAGCAGGCCGACATCGGCGAGCACCTTCAGCTCGAGCTTCAGCATGCGACGCTCGCCGGGCTTGCCGTCCGTCTTCTGGCGCGGCGCGCGGTTCGTGCTCGACTTGAAATGCAGGTTGCCGAGCCCGCCGGCGCCGCCCTGCGCAAGCATCACCTGCTGGTCGTGCTCGGTCAGGTCGGCGATCAGCTCGCCGGTATCCATGTCGCTGATGATCGTGCCGACCGGCATGCGCAGCGTGACGTCGTCGCCGCCCTTGCCGTAGCAATCCGAGCCGCGCCCGTTTTCGCCGTTGCGTGCCAGATGCTTCTTCGCGTAACGGTAGTCGATCAGCGTGTTGATGTTGCGGTCGGCGATCGCGTACACGCTACCGCCCCGGCCGCCGTCGCCGCCGTCCGGCCCGCCGAACGGGACGAATTTCTCGCGGCGCATCGACGCACTGCCATCGCCTCCGTCGCCGGCGATGACTTCGATTCGTGCTTCGTCAATGAACTTCATTCGTCACTCCGCCCAGTATTTCCGCTATTGTGCCGCGCGCCGGCGCGCTTGAACAATCTGCCGTTCGGCCGATCGTACGCCGGTTGCGCGATGGTCGCCTGAACGCACACGCGCCCGTCGACCAAATAAAAAAGGCCCCGCGAAGACTGCGGGGCCTTTCGGCTACGAAGCCCTTGGGTGCCTGAATTTAGGCAGCCGCCGGGACAACGATGACCAGATGCTTCTTGTCCGCGCCCTTCGTCGCGAACTTGACGTGACCGTCGACCAGCGCGAACAGGGTGTGATCCTTGCCCATGCCGACGTTCTCGCCTGCGTGCATGCGCGTACCGCGCTGACGCACGATGATGCCGCCGGCATTGATTGCCTGGCCGCCGTACACTTTCACGCCGAGACGTTTCGACTCGGAGTCGCGGCCGTTCCGGGAAGAGCCGCCTGCCTTTTTGTGTGCCATCTGATTGCTCCTTTACCGAGGCGCTTACGCGTTGATCGCGTCGATGCGCAGCTCAGTGTAGTTCTGGCGGTGGCCGCCGTGCTTTTGGTAGTGCTTCCGGCGACGCATCTTGAAGATGGTGACCTTGGCATGACGACCGTGCGACACAACGGTGGCCTTGACGGAAGCCCCACTGACCAGCGGCGTACCGAACTTAATCGATTCGCCTTCGCCCACTGCGAGAACCTGGTCGAGCGTGATTTCAGCGTCAATGTCAGCCGGTATCTGTTCTACTTTGAGTTTTTCGCCAACGGCAACCTTGTACTGCTTGCCGCCGGTTTTTATGACCGCGTACATTGAGAACCTCACTCTGGATCCAATTTTTCCGCACACCACGCGCGGAAAACACGTGATTATACATGGGGTTAGCACCGGAGTCAAAACCGATTGACGATTGCCGCGCGCGGGCCTCGGCCAAACGGCCAAATTCAAGGCTGCGGCACGTGTGACAGACCGGGATATCTCGGATTCGACTTATAATCCGCCGCATCACCCAATTCCATCATCATGTCGTCGTCCACCGCCTCCCCCACCCTCAGCGCCGCCCATCTGCTCGCTCCGATCACCAGTGACATGGAGCAGGTGAATCGCGTTATCCGGCAAAGCCTCGCGTCCGATGTGCTGCTGATCAACCAGATCGCCGAATACATCATCGGCGCGGGCGGCAAGCGGCTGCGCCCGGCATTGCTGCTGCTCGTCGCCGGCGCGCTTGGCGAGACGTCGCACCAGCGGCATGTGCTGGCCGCCGTCGTCGAGTTCATCCACACGGCCACGCTGCTGCATGACGACGTCGTCGACGAATCCGAGCTCCGCCGCGGCCGCCAGACCGCCAATGCGCTGTTCGGCAACGCAGCGAGCGTGCTGGTAGGCGACTACCTCTACTCGCGCTCGTTCGAGATGATGGTCGGGGTCGGCAAGATGCGCGTGATGGAGATCCTGTCCGAAGCGACGACGATCATTTCCGAAGGCGAGGTACTGCAGCTCCTCAACATGCACGACGCGGACGTCGACGAAACGCGCTACATGCAGGTGATCCGCTACAAGACGGCCAAGCTGTTCGAGGCGTCGGCGCGCCTGGGCGCGGTACTCGCAGGCGCCGATGCGCCGACCGAGGCTGCCGCCGCCGAATACGGCCGCCGGATCGGTACCGCGTTCCAGATCATGGACGACTGGCTCGACTACGCGGGCACCGTCGAGGCAATGGGCAAGAATGCCGGCGACGATCTCCGCGAAGGCAAGCCGACGCTGCCGCTGATCTATCTGATCGAACGCGGCACGCCCGAACAGTCGGCGCTGGCACGCGAGGCGATCGAACAGGGTGGCACCGATCGCTTCGACACGATTTTCGAAGCGATCACACGCTCCGGCGCACTGGACCACACGCTCGAATGCGCACGCCAGGAAGCACAGGCGGCGGCGGCGGCAATCGTCGCGTTCCCCGATTCGATCTACAAGGAAAGCCTGCTCGCGTTGTGCTCGTACTCGACGTCGCGACAGTCGTAAGTCCATGCCATGCGTCGCCGCCACGGGCTGCTACGCATGTTCGACACGGGAAAATCACCTGTCTCGAAAAATTTCTTCTCCAAGGCCTTCCCTTTTTAAAGAAACGTCGTTATAGTTATGTTCTTGCTCGACGACGCAGCGGTCTTGAAGAAAACTGCGGAGTCGGAAGAGTCCAAATCGGGGTGTAGCTTAGCCTGGTAGAGCGCTACGTTCGGGACGTAGAGGCCGGAGGTTCGAATCCTCTCACCCCGACCAGATTTGTAAAAAACCGTGCACTTCGTGCACGGTTTTTTTTTTGCCCGGCCGCCGCAGGCCCTCGTGTCGCGCACGACACATCGCAGCCGCCGGCCTCTGCTATATTCCTTCCATCCCTGTCCTTCACTGCCCTTCCAACGCGTGGACCAAATTCCCTTATGGGCGCAAATCGGCGCCGTCTTCCTGCTTCTCCTCTGTTCCAGCTTCTTTTCGATTTCCGAGACCGCGATGATGGCGCTCAACCGCCATCGGCTGAAGCATCTCGCCGGCCAGGGCGCACTCGGCGCGAAAACCACGCAAGGGCTGCTGACGCGCACTGACCTGCTGCTCAGCGTGATCCTGATCGGCAACAACCTGTTCAACACGATCATCCCGGTCCTGACGACGTCGCTCGCGCTGCATACGTTCGGCCGCAACAACCTCGCGCTGTCGATCGCGACCGGCATCGTCGCGTTCCTGATCATCGTGTTCGCCGAAATCGCGCCGAAGATCGTCGGCGCGACGTTCCCCGAACGCATCGCGCTGCCCGCGAGCCTCGTGATCGCGCCGCTGATGCGCGTGTTCAAGCCGGTCGTCTGGTTCGTCAACGCACTCGCGAACGGCGTGCTGTGGGTGCTGCGCATCAACACGAAGAAGGGTCGCGACCAGCGAATGTCGGCCGACGAACTGCGGGCCATCGTGCTCGAGTCGAGCAGTTTCATGCCGACCAAGCACCGCAGCATCCTGCTCAACCTGTTCGACCTCGAGAACATCACGGTCGACGACGTGATGGTGCCGCGCCGCCAGATCGAGTCGCTCAACTTCTACGCGCCGCTCGACGACGTCCTGCACCAGCTCGAAACCTGCTATCACAACCGGCTCGTCGTCTATGAAGGCGACATCGACAAGGTGCTCGGCGTGCTGCACGTCCGCAAGACGCTGACCGCGCTGCACAACCAGGAGTTCGACCGCGAGACGCTACGCACGCTGCTCGCCGAGCCGTACTACGTGCCGTCCGGCACGCCGGTGGTCCAGCAACTCCAGTTTTTCCAGGAAACGCGGCAGCGGACCGCGCTCGTCGTCAACGAGTACGGCGAGCTCGAAGGGCTCGTCACGCCCGAAGACATCATCGAAGAGCTGATCGGCGAATTCACGACGTCGATGCCGCGCAGCGAACGCGCGGGCGGCTGGGACGAGAACGGTGAATGCATCGTCTCGGCAAGCATGCCGCTGCGCGAACTGAATCGCTGGCTGCACCTGAAGCTGCCGACCGACGGGCCGAAGACGCTGAACGGCCTGGTGCTCGAAATCCTCGAGGAAATTCCGGAAGACGACGTGTGCCTGAAAATCGGTGATGTGATGCTTGAAGTGATGCGCAGCGACGATCAGGCCGTGCGCACCGTCAAGCTCTTCAAGCCGCGCGGCTCGCGCACCGCACGCGTCACCGCGCGCTAGCCGAACGGCTGACTGCCGGCGCCGCCCGCGACGCGCGACCATCTGCTGGTCACGGTCAACAGGCGGCCAGCGCGCCGGCTCACATGCATTTCCCTCCTCCCGGGGCGCCGCTGCGCGCGCAGCCGCCGCCCGCTCACTCCGATGCGTCGTCCGCCACCGCACCGCGCACGCTCGACGCGGCCCAGCTCGACGATGCGCCGGCCGTGCGGTTGCTGACGGATACCCTTCACGCGGCTCGCGTGCGCGACGCATCCGACATCCACGTCGAACCATTCGAAGCCGGCTGGCGCATCCGCCTTCGCATCGACGGCGTGCTGCACGAACATGCGCGGCCGCCCCTTCATCTGCGCGACGCGCTCGTCACACGGATCAAGGTGCTCGCGCGCATGGACATCGCCGAGCGGCGGCTCCCGCAGGACGGCAGGCTGCGCATCGTGATCGACGGCGGTACGCGCGGCGACTACCGGGTCAGCTCCCTGCCCACGTTGTTCGGTGAAAAGCTCGTGCTGCGGCGCCTGGAGACGCTGCCACCCGACCTCACGCTCGCCCGCCTCGGCTTCGACGCGCAGCAGGCGGCCGCGATGGAGGCCGCGATACGCGCACCGCACGGTCTCGTGCTCGTCACGGGTCCGACCGGCAGCGGCAAGACGCTGTCGCTCTACTGCGCGCTGCAGATGCTCGATCGCGACGCACACAACGTCTGCACGGTCGAGGATCCCGCCGAGATCCAGCTCGACGGCATCAGCCAGGTCGGTGTCGCCGAAAAGGCGGGGCTCACGTTCGCGACAGCACTGCGTGCGTTGCTGCGGCAGGATCCGGACATCATCATGGTCGGCGAGATTCGCGATGCGGAGACGGCCGACGTCGCGATCAAGGCCGCGCAGACCGGCCATCTCGTGCTGTCGACACTGCACACGAACGATGCGCCGGCCGCCGTCGCGCGACTGCTCGACATCGGCGTCGCACCGTACAACCTCGCGGCCGCGCTGCACCTCGTCACCGCGCAACGCCTCGTCCGGCGGCTGTGTACCGCCTGCCGCGTGCACTCGGACGCACCGGTGCCCGTCCTGCGCGAAACCGGCTGCGACCCGGCTGCCCTCGCAGCCGGATGGCGGCCGTTCGTCGCGCGCGGCTGTCCGGCCTGTCACGGCATCGGCTATCGCGGCCGTGTCGGCCTGCATCAGACCATGCCGGTATCGCCCGGGCTGGCGGAACGCATCGTCGCACGGGCGAGTGTCGGCGAACTCGCGCAATGCGTGGCGGCCGAAGGCGTGCGCAGTCTGCGCGACGCGGCGCTCGCGCGCGTCCACGACGGCACGACGAGCATCGCGGAAGCCCTCGCCGCGACACCTGCAACATGAGCATGCGCACGCCGCCGCGTGAAACCCGCTTCGCGTGGCGCGGCCGCCGTCGCGACGGCACGTCGCGCCGCGGCACCGTCGTCGCATTCGACGCGGCGAGCGCACGTGCCGCGCTCGCACGCGACGGCATCGCCGTACTGTCGCTCGACGTCCGCGGGCCGGCCCGGCCGCCAACGGCCAACGCGCGGGATGTCACGCGCTTCACGCGCCAGCTCGCAAGCCTGCTGCAGGCCGGGTTGCCGCTCGCGCCGTCGCTCGAGATGCTCGCGCGCACGCGGCCACGCGACGGCCTGCCGCGCATCGCCGCGGGTCTCGCCCGCGAGATCGTCGGCGGCCGACGCTTCGCCGATGCACTCGCACGCTATCCCTCCCAGTTCGGCACGCTGTATCGCCAGCTGATCGAAGTTGGCGAAGCGTCCGGCTCGCTCGGCATCGTGCTGACCCGGGTCGCGGAGCACCGCGAGCGCACCGACGCGCAGTGGCGCAAGGCGCGGGCCACGCTCGCCTACCCGGCGGCCGTCATCCTGTTCGGGCTCGCGATCTCGGCCGCGTTGATGGTGTGGGTGGTACCGACGTTCCGCCAGATCTTCGACGGTTTTGGCGCCGCACTGCCGGCACCGACCCGCGCGCTGCTCGCGCTGTCCTCCGCGCTGTCGGCGTGGGGCGGCGTGCTCGCTGCCGGTGCGGCCGCAGCCGGGCTGGCAGCACATCACGCGCTGCGGCGGTCTGCACCGCTGCGCCACGCTGTCGCGCGGCACCTGCTGCACGCGCCGCTCGCGGGTGGTGCGCTCAGCCGGTACGCGGCCGCACGCTGGTGCCGCTCGCTTGCGACGCTGCTCGGCGCCGGCGTGCCGCTCGCCGACGCCTTTGCCACGCTCGAGCGCACCGCCGGCCATCCGGTGTTCGAGCACGCCACTGCGCATATCGCAGCCCGCGTGCTGCGCGGCGCACGCCTCGCGGACGCGATGCAGTCGGCCGGCTGCTTTCCGGACGACGTCGTGCAACCGATCGCCGTCGCCGAGGAGACGGGTGCGCTCGACACGATGCTCGCCGACATCGCCGCGTTGTGCGAACGCCAGCTCGACGCACGTTTCGATGCACTCGCCGCGCTCGGCGAACCGCTGATCGTGATCGTACTGGGCGCACTCGTCGGTGGTCTCGTGATCGCGATGTACCTGCCCATCCTTCAGCTCGGCAACGTGGTGTAGCATCGCAACCGAATCTGTCGCCTTTTAGTCCGAACCTTGAGCCTCATGATGCCAGCGCCCCTGTACGCCGTTACCGATTCGCCCGAGAGCACGCTGCTCGCGCTGGCGATGCTGCCGCCCGCGCTGCAGTATGCGTTCGCGGTCACCATCGGCCTTTGCGTCGGCAGCTTCCTGAACGTGCTCGTGCACCGGCTGCCCGTGATGATGCAGCGCGCGTGGCAGGCCGAGATCGATGAGGCGACCGGCAACGCGAGCGCCCCGCCCGACGACGGCTACCCGCCGCGCTACGATCTGTGGCGCCCGCGCAGCGCCTGCCCGCATTGCGGCCACGTGCTGCGCGCATGGGAAAACATCCCTCTCGTCAGCTATCTGATGCTGCGCGGGCGCTGCCGGCGCTGCGGCCACGCAATCGGCATCCGCTATCCGCTCGTCGAGCTCGCGTGCGCGCTGCTCGCCGCCGGCTCGCTCGCGGCATTCGGCCCGACCGTCGCCGCGCTTGCCGCGTTTGCGCTGTGCGCCGCGCTGCTCGCGATGAGCGCAATCGATATCCGGACCGGCTACCTGCCCGACTCGATGACGCTGCCGCTCCTCTGGGCCGGGCTCGTGCTGAACCTCGGCGGAACATTCACGTCGCTGCGCTCGGCCGTGATCGGGGCCATGGCCGGCTACCTGTTCCTGTGGTCGATCTACTGGCTGTTCAAATGGCTGCGGGGCATCGAGGGCATCGGTTTCGGCGACCTGAAGCTGCTCGCCGCGCTCGGCGCATGGATGGGCTGGGCCGCATTGCCGCAGGTCGTGCTGTTCGCTGCGGTGACGGGCGCGATCGTCGGGCTCATTGCGACCTGGCGCGGCCGCATGCGCTTCGAGGAGCCGATTCCGTTCGGCCCGTTCCTCGCGGCAGGCGGCGTCGCGACGCTGTTTTTCGGCACCCCTTTCTATTCGGCGCTCGGAGGCTGACATGTTCGCAATCGGACTGACCGGCGGCATCGGCAGCGGCAAGACGACCGTCGCCGATCTGTTCGGCGCCCGCGGCGCGTCGCTGGTCGATACCGATCTGATCGCCCATCGCATCACCGCGCCGGGCGGTCTCGCGATGCCCGCGATCGAACAGGCCTTCGGCCGCGGCTTCGTTGCCGCCGACGGCTCGCTCGATCGCGCGAAGATGCGCGCACTGATTTTCAGCGACGACGCCGCGCGCCGGCGCCTCGAAGCAATCACGCACCCGCTGATCCGCGCGGAGACCGATCGCGAAGCGCGCGAAGCGCAAGGCCCGTATGTGATGTTCGTTGTGCCGCTGCTGGTCGAGTCTGGCAACTGGAAGGCGCGCAGCGATCGTGTGCTCGTCGTCGATTGCACGGTCGAAACGCAGATTGCGCGCGTGATGCGGCGCAACGGCTTCACGCGCGAGCAGGTCGAAGCGATCATCGCGAAACAGGCGACGCGCGAAGCCCGTCTCGCGGCGGCCGACGACGTGATCGTCAACGACGCGACGACACCCGATACGCTCGCCGCGCAGGTCGACGCACTGCACCAACGCTATCTCGGGTTCGCGGCCGCTGCGCACTGAGCATCACGCGATCGTGATGGTGTACGAAATTGGCGCGTTGCTATGGTAGAGAGTGAGCATTAGAATGTCCTGCATTGTTTCAATTCCTACCCAAGAGGCGAGCGCGCTTGATTCTTTACGAGTATCCGTTCAACGAGCGAATTCGCACGCTGTTGCGCCTCGAAGATCTCTTCGAGCGCTTCGCGTTCTTTTTGGCTCAGGAGGACCCGCGTGAACACCACGTCGCGCTGACGACGCTGTTCGAAATCGCCGAGGTAACGGGCCGCGCGGACCTGAAATCGGATCTGATGAAGGAGCTCGAACGTCAGCGCCAGACGCTCGCCCCCTTTCGCGGCAATCCGGGCATCGAGCAGAACGCGCTCGAAGCCGTGCTCGGCGAAATCGAGCAGACGCTCGCGAATCTCGCGCAGATGCAGGGCAAGACCGGGCAGCACCTCGTCGACAACGAGTGGCTCGCCAGCATCCGCAGCCGTGCGGTGATTCCCGGCGGCACGTGCAAGTTCGACCTGCCGTCGTACTACGCATGGCAGCAATGGCCCGCCGAGCAGCGGCGCCAGGACATCGCGAAGTGGATCCTGCCGATGCTGCCGCTGCGCGACGCCGTGACGATCGTGCTGCGGCTCGCGCGCGAATCGGGCCAGGCGTCGAAGGTCATGGCGATGCAAGGCAGTTACCAGCAGATGCTGTCCGGCCGCACGTACCAATTGATGCAGGTGCGCGTGCCGCCGGAGCTGCGCGTCATTCCCGAAGCGAGCGCCAACAAATACATGCTGTGGGTACGGTTCACCATGCAGGACGGCGATGTGCGGCCGCGCGCGGTGGACATCGACGTGCCGTTCCATCTGACACTGTGCAATCTGTAACGGCCGCGGGCCGGATCGCTTTCGTATGACTACCGTTGTGAAATGCCCGTCGTGCGGCGCCGAAGTGCGCTGGACGCCCGAAAATCAGTTCCGCCCGTTCTGCTCGGCCCGCTGCAAACAGCTCGACCTCGGCGCATGGGCCGCGGAAAAGTACCGGATCGGTGGATCCTCCGACGAGGGCCCCTCGTCGGAGGAGGACGGCGCGGACAACCGTCGAGACAGCTAAGCGGCGCGCGGCACCGCCCGCTAGTGATATGGCCCGCCTTTCCGGCAGGCCATGGTGGCGTCAGTTCGACGCGGCTTCCTTCTCGAGCAATTCCAGCACCGGCAGCGCGGCCGGCAGCAACGGCGCGACGTCGACCGGCAGTTGCTGCCACACGAACGCCTGCCCTTCCTTGCTGTGCGGCTCGCCCGTCCAACCCGTCACCTTGCAGAAATACAGCCGCACGTACGCATGCGGATAATCGTGCTCGAGCGTGTGCCAGCGATGGCTGGCCGTGACTTCGATACCGAGTTCCTCGTGCAGTTCGCGCGCAAGCGCGTCCTCGACGCTTTCGCCAGCCTCCAGCTTGCCCCCCGGAAACTCCCAGTAGCCTTCATACGGCTTGCCTTGCAGCCGCTGCGCGAGCAGGTAGCGGCAGCGGCCGACCGGGCCGTCCGGCTGCACCATCACGCCGACCGCGACTTCCGTCACCTTGCGGCCATCGGGCGCGCGCGCCGCGCCTTGTGCGAGATCCGCGCTCATGCCTGCTCCTTGCGGCCCGACCAGTCGCGCGCAAACTGCCACGCGACGCGTCCCGACCGCGAGCCGCGCTCGAGCGCCCACACGAGCGCGTCGCCGCGTGCGGATTCGATCTCCGCATCCGGGCAGCCGAAATGACGCAGCCAGTGCCCGACGATGTCGAGGTAGTCATCCTGCTTGAACGGATAGAAGCTGACCCACAGGCCGAAGCGCTCCGACAGCGAGATCTTTTCCTCGACGACCTCGCCGGGGTGAATCTCGCCATCCGGGAGATGCTTGTACGTCTCGTTGTCGCTCATGTACTCGGGCAGCAGATGGCGGCGATTCGACGTCGCGTAGATCAGCACGTTGTCCGACTGCGCGGCGATCGAGCCGTCAAGCGCGACCTTCAGCGCCTTGTAGCCCGACTCGCCCTCCTCGAACGACAGGTCGTCGCAGAACACGATGAACCGCTCCGGACGCTGCGAGATCAGATCGACGATGTCGCCGAGATCGTGCAGGTCGTCCTTGTCGACTTCGATCAGGCGCAGCCCGTCCTTCGCATACGCGTTCAGGCACGCCTTGATCAGCGACGACTTGCCGGTACCGCGCGCGCCGGTGAGCAGCACGTTGTTGGCCGGCTTCTGCTGCACGAACTGCCGCGTGTTCTGTTCGATCAGCCCTTTCTGGCGATCGATGTTGTGCAGATCATCGAGCGTGATCGACGAAACGGCCGGCACCGGCTGCAGATAGCCGCGCCCCTGGCGCGTGCGCCAGCGGAACGCGTGGGCGGCATTCCAGTCGACCGCTGCCGGCGCGGGCGGCAGCATCCCCTCGAGACGGCCGAGCAGCGCTTCGGCGCGCGTCAGAAACTGTTCAAGCTTGTCCATGTCGTTCGGGCACTCCCGATCAGGAGCGGTAATCCGCGTTGATGCTCACGTAGTCGTGCGACAGGTCGCACGTCCAGATGGTGGCCTGCGCGTCGCCGCGGCCGAGCAGCACGCGGATCGTGATTTCGCTCTGCTTCATCACGCGCTGGCCGTCCTCTTCCTGGTAGGCCGGGTTGCGCCCGCCCGCCTGCGCGACGAGCACGTCGTCGAGGTAGAGGTCGATCTTGTCGACGTCGAGATCCGCGACGCCCGCATAGCCGATCGCCGCGAGAATCCGGCCGAGGTTGGGGTCGGATGCGTAGAAGGCCGTCTTCACGAGCGGCGAATGGCCGATTGCGTAAGCAATCTGGCGGCATTCCGCGACACTCTTGCCGCCTTCGACCTGCACCGTCATGAATTTCGTCGCACCTTCGCCATCGCGCACGATCAGTTGCGACAGCACCTGCGCGACTTCCGTCACCGCATCGCGCAGCGCCGCATAGGCCGGCGAATCGGTCGACGTGATCGCCGGCAGCGTGCTCTTGCCCGACGCGATCAGGATGAACGAGTCGTTCGTCGACGTGTCGCCGTCGATCGTGATGCAGTTGAACGAGCGGTCGGCCACTTCCTTCACGAGCGTGTCGAGCACCGGCTGCGCGACGTTCGCGTCGAATGCGAGGAAACCGAGCATCGTCGCCATGTTCGGCTTGATCATGCCCGCGCCTTTGCTGATGCCCGTCAGCGTGACCGTGTGGCCGTCGATCGTCACCTGGCGCGACGTGGCCTTCGGCAGCGTGTCCGTCGTCATGATCGCCTGCGCGGCGTCAAACCAGTTCGCGGCCTTGCGGTTCGCGAGCGCAGCCGGCAACCCGGCCTTCAGGCGATCGATCGGCAGCGGCTCGAGGATCACGCCGGTCGAGAACGGCAGCACCTGCGCCGGCTCGATGCCCGCGAGGCGCGCGAGTTCCGTGCAGGTTGCGCGCGCGTTCACGAGGCCTGGCTCGCCGGTGCCCGCGTTCGCATTGCCAGTATTCACGACGAGCGCGCGAATGCCCGCGCCGCCTGCACGCACCTTCGCCAGGTGCTCGCGGCAGACGGTGACCGGCGCTGCGCAGAAACGGTTTTCGGTGAATACGCCCGCGACCGTCGCGCCTTCGTCGACGGAAATGACCAGCACGTCCTTACGATTCGGCTTGCGGATATTCGCTTCCGCCCAGCCGAGCGTGACGCCGGCGACGGGATGCAGTTGGGCGGGATCGATCGACGGAAAATTGACAGCCATGGGGCACACCTGCCGGATGGAAAATGCCGGCATACGCCGGCATCGATTGGAAGAACCGGCGGCCGCACGCGCGGGCCGCCGCAACTCACATCACTCACTCGAAGCTGCGAACGAAGCGGCACGCGTGACGCGCGCCGCCGTCGATCATGACAGCTTCCCGTGACATTGCTTGTACTTCTTGCCGCTGCCGCACGGGCACGGGTCGTTGCGGCCGACCTTCGGCATCTCGCCGCCTGGGCCGCTGTGCGTCATCGCGCTACCGACCATGTCGGCCGTCGCGGTGGCCGCGGCGGCAGCCGCGACGTTCGCCACCGGCGCACCGGCTTCGGCGTAATCGGCGTGCTGGTACTCGACGTTCTCGAGATGACCGCCACGCTCCTCGATCTGCTCGGCGGCTTGCTCGAGCTGCTCCGGCGACTGGATCTGCACGTTCATCACGATGCGCGTGACTTCCTGCTTGATCGCCTCGAGCATCGCGGCGAACAGCTCGAACGCTTCGCGCTTGTATTCCTGCTTCGGGTTCTTCTGCGCATAGCCGCGCAGGTGGATGCCCTGGCGCAGGTGGTCGAGCGCCGCGAGGTGCTCGCGCCACAGGCGGTCGACCGTCTGCAGCATCACCGAGCGCTCGAACGCGCTGAACGATTCGCGGCCAACCATCGCGACCTTCGCCTCGTACTGCTCGTCGGCGGCCGTCATCACCGCGTCGAGGATCTCCTCGGCCGTGATCGACGACGACTCGTTCACCATTTCCTGGATCGCGAGGTCGAGCTGCCAGTCGTTGCGCAGCGCTTCCTCGAGCTCGGGCACGTCCCACTGCTCTTCGATGCTGCCTTCCGGCACGAACTGGCGGACGACTTCGGTAATCACGCCATGACGCATCGCGGTGATCGTCTCGGTGATGTCGTGCGCTTCGAGCAGCTCGTTACGTTGCTGGTAGATCACCTTGCGCTGGTCGTTCGACACGTCGTCGTATTCGAGCAGCTGCTTGCGGATGTCGAAGTTGCGCGCTTCGACCTTGCGCTGCGCGGATTCGATCGAGCGCGTGACGATGCCTGCCTCGATCGCCTCGCCTTCCGGCATCTTCAGGCGATCCATGATCGAGCGCACGCGGTCGCCCGCGAAGATGCGCAGCAGCGGGTCGTCGAGCGACAGGTAGAAGCGCGACGAGCCCGGATCGCCCTGGCGGCCCGCACGGCCGCGCAGCTGGTTGTCGATCCGGCGCGATTCGTGGCGCTCGGTGCCGATGATGTGCAGGCCGCCCGCGGCCTTCACCTGCTCGTGCAGCGTTTCCCACTCGTCGTGCAGCTTCTGGATCCGGCGCGCCTTTTCGTCGGCCGGGATCGTTTCGTCGGCCTCGATGAAGCCGGCCTGCTTCTCGACGTTGCCGCCGAGCACGATGTCGGTGCCGCGGCCGGCCATGTTGGTCGCGATCGTGATCGCGCGCGGACGGCCGGCTTCCGCGACGATCGCCGCTTCACGCTCGTGCTGCTTCGCGTTCAGCACCTCGTGCGGCAGCCCTGCCTGCTTCAGCAGGTGCGACAGCAGCTCGGAATTCTCGATCGACGTCGTGCCGACCAGCACCGGCTGGCCGCGCTCGTAGCAGTCGCGGATGTCGCGGATCACCGCGTCGTAGCGCTCCTTGGCGGTCTTGTAGATCTGGTCCTGCTTGTCGATCCGCTTCGGCGGACGGTTGGTCGGGATCACGACCGTCTCGAGACCGTAGATCTCGTTGAATTCGTACGCTTCGGTGTCGGCGGTACCGGTCATGCCGGCCAGCTTCGCGTACATCCGGAAGTAATTCTGGAACGTGATCGAGGCGAGCGTCTGGTTCTCGCTCTGGATCTTCACGTGCTCCTTCGCCTCGACGGCCTGGTGCAGGCCGTCGGACCAGCGGCGGCCGGCCATCAGGCGGCCCGTGAATTCGTCGACGATCACCACCTCGCCGTTCTGTACGACGTAGTGCTGATCCTTGTGGAACAGCGTGTGGGCGCGCAGCGCCGCGTACACGTGGTGCATCAGCGTGATGTTCTGCGGTGCGTACAGGCTCTCGCCCTCGCCGATCAGGCCCCATTCGGCGAGCAAGCGCTCCGCCTTCTCGTGGCCCGATTCAGTCAGGAACACCTGACGCGCCTTCTCGTCGAGCGTGTAGTCGCCCGGCTTCTCGACGCCCGTGCCGTCGGCCTTCTCTTCACCGATCTGGCGCTCGAGCAGCGGCGGCAGTGCGTTCATCCGCACGTACAGCTCGGTGTGATCCTCGGCCTGACCCGAAATGATCAGCGGTGTACGTGCCTCGTCGATCAGGATCGAGTCCACTTCGTCGACGACCGCGAAGTTCAGCGCCCGCTGCACGCGCGCGTCGGTCTCGTAGACCATGTTGTCGCGCAGGTAGTCGAAGCCGAACTCGTTATTCGTGCCGTACGTGATGTCCGCCGCGTAGGCCTGCTGCTTCTGGTCGTGCTCCATGCCGGACAGGTTGATGCCGACCGACAGACCGAGGAAGTTGTAGAGGCGCGCCATCCATTCGGCGTCGCGCTGCGCGAGGTAATCGTTGACGGTCACCACGTGCACGCCGCGGCCGGCCAGCGCATTCAGGTACACGGGCAGCGTCGCGACGAGCGTCTTGCCCTCGCCTGTGCGCATTTCCGCGATCTTGCCGTAGTGGAGCACCATGCCGCCGATCATCTGCACGTCGAAGTGCCGCATCTTCAGCACGCGACGGCTGGCCTCGCGACAGACCGCGAATGCCTCGGGCAGCAGCTTGTCGAGCGACTCGCCGGCCGCGACCCGCTGGCGGAATTCGTCCGTCTTGCCGCGCAACTGGTCGTCCGTCAGCTTCTCGATCTGCGTTTCGAGCGCATTGATCGTCGCGACGGTCTTTTGGTATTGCTTGACGAGCCGCTGGTTGCGGCTGCCAAAAATTTTCTGGAGAAAACCGGTTGTCATCGGATCGGATCCTGCGTCGCAGCACCGGCGCCCGGCGCGAATTGCGCGCCCCGACGCCCGAGCCTCGGCGGCTTAGCGAATTAGTGGACTCAAACGTCGAATTTTAGCACGCGGGGACGCGTGCGCCCGTGTCTCGGCCGGACGGACACTATGCGCCAATGGCCGGGCCCACGGGGCGAAAGCCGCCCGTGCCCGGGCCCGCGCGGGTACAATCGGCGTCAACGTCCGCGCGCGTGCGCGCCCGAAGAATGCCTCGATGAATCGATTTTCCAAGCGTTTCGGCCCGTCCGCCGCATATCGCCCGCAACCCGTATCCGAAGTGCTCGGCCGTACCGACGCATTCGCGGCGCTGCGCGCCGGCGTCGAGCAAATCGCGTCGCTGCAGCGCGATCTTGCCGCGCTCCTGCCCGACTACCTGGCGAACCACGTCGAGCCCGGCTTCGTGAAGGACGGGACCCTGACCCTCTTTGCTGCGCACAACGCACTGGCCGCGCGGCTGCGGCAGGTCGAGCCGCGGCTGCTCGGCGATCTGCAAAAGCGCGGCTGGCCGGTCTCGACGCTGCGCGTACGGGTGCGCCCGAAGGATGCGCCGGAGCCGCCGCACGTGAAGCAGGCGCGGATGACGTCGGTCGGCGCGTCGGCGTTGCGCGACCTGGCCGACCATCTCGAACCGTCACCGCTTCAGGCCGCGCTCGCGCGGATGGCGGCCCGGCACGGTGCTAAGCCGCGCTAATGGCATGTGCTACCAGCCGCGCAAGTGCCCGGCCAACAAAAAAGCAGCCCGAAGGCTGCTTTTTTATTATTTGCGCGGAACGCAGGTCAGGCGAAGGCCGTCTGCATGTCGAACGCGAAACCCTTCGGCGCGGCTTGCGGATCATCGAACGTGACGATCTCGTACGCATCCTCGTTCGCGAGCAGTTCGCGCAGCAGCGCGTTGTTCAGCCCGTGGCCCGACTTGTACGCCGTGTACGACGCCAGCAGCGGATGGCCGATCACGTACAGGTCGCCGATCGCGTCGAGCATCTTGTGCTTCACGAACTCGTCGTCGTAGCGCAGCCCGTCGTTGTTCAGGATGCGGTACTCGTCGAGCACGATTGCGTTTTCCATGCTGCCGCCCCGGGCGAGACCCATCTCGCGCAGCATCTCGGCCTCGTGTGCGAAGCCGAACGTACGTGCACGCGCGATCTCACGCACATACGACGTATTCGCGAAATCGACCTCGAGTTCCTGGCCGGTCTTGTCGACGGCCGGGTGACGGAAGTCGATCGAGAATTTCAGCTTGAAGCCGAAGTACGGGTCGAGACGCGCGAACTTGTCGCCGTCGCGGATTTCGACCGTCTTCTTCACCTTGACGAAGCGCTTCGGCGCGTTCTGCTCCTCGATCCCGGCGGACTGGATCAGGAACACGAAGGTCGCCGCGCTGCCGTCCATGATCGGGATTTCCTCGGCTGTCACGTCGACATAGAGGTTGTCGATGCCGAGGCCGGCACACGCCGACATCAGGTGCTCGACGGTCGACACGCGCACGCCATCCTTCTGCAGCACCGACGCGAGCCGCGTATCGCCGATCGACGTCGCCGCCGCGGGAATGTCGACGGGCGTGGGAAGGTCGACACGCGAGAAGACGATGCCCGTGCCCGGCGCGGCAGGACGGAGCGTCAGCTCGATCTTGCGGCCCGAGTGGACACCGATACCCACGGTCTTCACGATGGATTTGATGGTGCGCTGCTTCAACATGATGTTCTTCGTCGTGATTGAAGATATCAATCAGGAGTTATATTCGATAGGGCAGATTATAGCGTAATTCCCTATTCAGCGTCGTTTGAAACTGCGTATCAATCTGTTTCGCCTGTTTACCCACGCCGATACGGGACGGGCCGATGCCCGGAACGGAGGCGTTTCCGGTCATCAGCCCGTGTTACAACTGCCCTGAGGCCGGTGAGCAGCGTTGCCGGAAGGCAACGGCGCACCGCACGATCAGGGCGTCAACGTCGCGAGAACACTCGCCGCATCGCTCACTTCGAATTTGCCCGGCGCCTCGACGGCCAGCGTCTTGACCACACCGCCGTCAATCACCATCGCGTAGCGCAGGGAACGAATTCCCATGCCACGCGCGGACAAATCCTGCGTCAGCCCCAGCGCATGAGTGAAAGCCGCGCTACCGTCCGCCATCATGCGCACCTTGCCCGCGGTGTGCAGATCACGTCCCCATGCGCCCATCACGAATGCGTCGTTGACGGACACGCACCAGATCTCGTCGATGCCCGCCGCGCGCAATTGCTCGGCGTGTTCGACATAGCCCGGCACATGCTGCGCCGAGCAGGTCGGCGTGAAAGCGCCCGGCAATCCGAAGATCACCACCCGCTTTCCCGCAACCTGGTCGCGCACGCTGCAGGCGTTCGGCCCCAGCGTGCACCCTTCGCGCGCGTCGTCGATGTACTCGAACAGTTGCGCGTCGGGCAGCGCGTCGCCCACTTGAATCATGGCTGGTCCCTCATAGCGATACGGTTTTTCAGCGTGTTGCGGACAGCATGGCCCATCCCGCCCCGCTTGTGCGGAGAGGGCACGTTTCCCGGCCCGGCGTCGCAGCCGACGCGGCCTGTCATGGTCCGTAGCATCCGTCACGCCGGCGATACCGCGGCAGATTCGCCGCGGCTTCGCCTGTGTTTGCGTCAGTCAGCCTGCTTGCGCAGGAAAGCCGGGATGTCGTACGTGTCGACACCCTTCTCCTGCAGCGCCTGCACGTGCGATGCCGCGGTTTCGCGCGAATTGCGCCACACCGCCGGCGTATCGAGCGCGCCGTAGTCTGCCGTGCTGACGTGATGCGTCGGTGCATAGCCGTGCGAAACCGCGCTGACCGGCTGGTTGTCCGTACCCGTACGCAGCAGCGTCATCGGTGCCGACTGCTGCTTCTTCGCCGCACGGCCCAGACCCGTCGCCACGACCGTCACGCGCAGTGCATCGCCCATCGCATCGTCGTACACCGCACCGAAGATCACCGTCGCATCTTCCGCCGCGTAGCTCTTGATCGTGTTCATCACTTCGCGCGTTTCCGACAGGCGCAGCGAACGGCTCGACGTGATGTTGACCAGCACGCCGCGCGCGCCCGACAGATCGACGCCTTCGAGCAGCGGGCTCGCCACGGCCTGTTCCGCCGCGAGGCGCGCGCGATCGACGCCGGCGACCGTCGCCGTGCCCATCATCGCCTTGCCCTGCTCGCCCATCACCGTCTTCACGTCTTCGAAGTCGACGTTCACGAGGCCATCGACATTGATGATTTCAGCGATGCCCGCGACCGCGTTGTTCAACACGTCGTCCGCGCACTGGAAGCACTTGTCCATCTCGGCGTCGTCGCCCATCACGTCGAACAGCTTGTCGTTCAGGACGACGATCAGCGAGTCGACGTGATCCTCCAGTTGCTGCGAACCGGCTTCAGCGACGCGCATGCGCTTGCCGCCTTCGAATTCGAACGGCTTGCTGACGACACCCACCGTCAGGATGCCCATCTCCTTCGCGATCTGCGCGACCACCGGTGCCGCGCCCGTGCCCGTACCGCCGCCCATGCCGGCCGTGATGAACACCATGTGCGCGCCGCGCAGTGCGTCGGCGATGCGCTCGCGCGCTTCTTCCGCTGCCGCACGGCCCATTTCCGGCTTCGCGCCAGCGCCCAGACCCGTGTTGCCGAGCTGGATCACCGACGATGCACGCGAACGCGACAGCGCCTGCGCATCCGTGTTCATCACGATGAAGTCGACGCCCTGCACGCCGCGGTTGATCATGTGCTGGACGGCATTGCCGCCAGCGCCGCCAACGCCGACCACCTTGATGATGGTGCCGTTGGTCTCGGTTTCCAGCATTTCGAATTCCATGTTGCCTCCGTCAAGAGAATGACTGCTACTCGGCCGTTATTCGGCAGGAGATCGGGCAACCCCCTGTCGCGCGCCAGCCGCCGGCACCAGCGCGAATTTCGATTCGGTTCGTCCTCGAGAAAACGCCGGGCCGCCCCAGGTTTTCTTGGCCCCCTCGGGGGCAGGCTCGGCATGCCGAGCCGTGGAAATACTCAAAAATTGCTCAGGAACCATTCCTTCATCCGCGAGAACACCTGTCCCGCGTTGCCGGACTGCACGGCGACCTTGCGACCGCGCATGCGCTGGGCACTGCCTTCGACGAGCAACCCCATCGCCGTCGAGTAGCGCGGGTTGCGCACGACGTCGGAAAGGCCGCCTGCATACTCCGGCGCCCCGATGCGCACCGGCTTCAGGAAAATGTCTTCGCCGAGCTCGACCATGCCGGGCATCATCGAGGCACCGCCGGTAATGACCACGCCGGAGCTCAGCAGTTCTTCGTAACCGGATTCGCGCACGACCTGCTGCACGAGCGAGAACAGTTCCTCGACGCGCGGCTCGATCACGGCTGCGAGCGCCTGGCGCGACAGCGTGCGCGGGCCGCGTTCGCCGAGGCCCGGTACTTCCACCATCTCGTCCGGATCGGCGAGCGCCTGCTTCGCGATCCCGTAGCCGACCTTGATGTCTTCCGCGTCCGGCGTCGGCGTGCGCAGCGCCATCGCGATGTCGCTCGTGATCTGGTCGCCGGCGATCGGAATCACCGCGGTGTGACGGATCGCGCCTTCGGCGAAGATCGCGATGTCCGTCGTGCCGCCGCCGATGTCGACCAGCACCACGCCGAGATCCTTCTCGTCTTCCGTCAGCACAGCCAGCGACGATGCGAGCGGCTGCAGGATCAGGTCGTTCACTTCGAGCCCGCAGCGGCGCACGCACTTGACGATGTTCTGCGCGGCACTCACCGCGCCCGTCACGATGTGCACCTTCACTTCCAGCCGGATGCCGCTCATGCCGATCGGCTCGCGCACGTCTTCCTGGCCGTCGATGATGAATTCCTGCGTGAGGATGTGCAGCACCTGCTGGTCGGTCGGGATGTTGATCGCCTTCGCAGTCTCGATCACGCGCGCGACGTCGGTCTGCGTGACTTCCTTGTCCTTGATCGCAACCATCCCGCTCGAGTTGAAGCTGCGGATGTGGCTGCCCGCGATCCCCGTGAACACGTTGGTGATCTTGCAGTCGGCCATCAGCTCGGCTTCCTCGAGCGCGCGCTGGATCGACTGCACGGTGGCCTCGATGTTGACCACCACACCTTTCTTCAGACCCTTCGACTCGCTCTGGCCGAGACCGATCACCTCGTAGTGGCCCTCGCCCTTCAGCTCGGCGACGATGGCCACCACCTTCGACGTGCCGATGTCGAGGGAAACCAGCAGATCCTTGTAGTCTTTGCTCATAAAGTGCTCTTGCGTGTGATCTCTCGTTACTTCTTGCGCTTGTCGGTATCGGTCAGGAACCGCATGCCTGCCGCGCGAATCGCGAATCCATTCGGATAGCGCAGGTCCGCGTACTCGATGTCGTTGCCCCAACGCTCCGTGACGGCCGGCCATGCGGCGACCAGGCGCTGGCTCCGGTCATGCAGCGATTCGCTGTTGCGTTCCTTGCCCAGCTCGACCTGCATGCCGTTCGACAGCTTCACCGTCCACGCGTACCGCGCCGACAGCGTCACTTCTTCCGGCGCCGCCTTCAGCGGCGCAAACCATTTCCCGAAGTCGCGATACCGCGTGACGACTTCCTTCGCACTGCCCTCCGGGCCATCGAACGCCGGCAGTTCCTTGTCCAGTTCGCCCTGGTTCGCGGTAAACAGCTCGCCGTCGACGCTCACGAGCTGGTCGCTGCCCCAGGTCCCGAGCGGTTTGTACTCCTCGAGCGTGACAGCCAGCGCATTCGGCCACACCCGGCGCACGCTCGCATGGCGCACCCAGGGCATCTGCTCGAACGCGGTGCGCGCGGCGTCGAGATCGACCGTGAAGAAATTGCCCTTCAGCCGGCCGACCACGCCCGCGCGCACCGTCGGCGAATTGATGTGCTCGGTGTCGCCGTCGATCCGGATTTCCCGCAGCGCGAACGTCGGGCGCTGGATCAGCCAGTAGCAACCGGCCGCCGCCAACACGAGCAGCAACAGCGCGTAAAGCGCGCTGGCGGCAAGGTTGAGTTGGCGAACGTTGTTCCACATACGTCGTTCCGTTCCTGCGTCAGTCGTTGAGCGTGAGCGACAGCACCTTCACGACCAGCTCCGAATAGCTGATGCCAACCGCGCGCGCGGCCTTCGGCGGCAGCGAGTGGTCGGTCATGCCCGGTGCGGTGTTCACTTCCAGGAAGTACGCGTTGCCGTCGGCGTCGAGCATGAAATCCGCGCGGCCCCAGTCGGTGCAGCCGAGCACGTCGAACGCCCGGCGCGCGACGCGCTTGAGCTCCGCTTCCTTGTCGGCGGGCAGCCCGCACGGAATCAGGTATTGCGTATCGTCGGCGATGTACTTCGCGTGATAGTCGTAGAACTCGCCGGCCGGCACGATCTTGATCACCGGCAGGTCGAGATCGCCGGCGATGCATGCGGTGTACTCGCCGCCGCCTTCGATGCTCTTCTCGACGATCACGATCGGGTCATGCGTCGCGGCTTCCGCGAGCGCGGCCGGCAGCGCGTCGGCCGTCTTCACCTTCAGCACCGCGACGCTCGAGCCTTCGCTCGCCGGCTTCACGAACAGCGGCAGGCCGAGCTTCGCGACGATGTCCGTCGCGCGCGCCGCGAGGTCGTCGCCGCGCAGCACCGTCTCGAACGGCGGCGTCGGCACGCCCGTCTGCTGCCACACGAGCTTCGTGCGGAACTTGTCGAGGCCGAGCGCCGATCCGAGCACGCCGCTGCCCGTGTAGCGAATGCCGTAGAAATCGAGCGCGCCCTGGATCTGGCCGTTCTCGCCGTAGCCGCCGTGCAGTGCGTTGAACGCGCGCACGAACCCTTCATCCTTCAGCGCCGCCAGCGGGCGCTCGGCCGGGTCGAACGGGTGCGCGTCGATGCCCGCGTCGCGCAGGCCCTGCAGCACGAGCTTGCCCGACGTGAGCGACACCTCGCGCTCCGAGGATTCGCCGCCGAACAACACCGCCACCTTGCCGAAACGTTTCGGATCAATCCCGCTCATGTCATGCCTTCTGTTGAGTGTGCTGCGCTACCTTCGCCGGCACGCCGCCGATCGAACCCGCGCCCATCGTGATCACCACGTCGCCGTTCTGCGCGACCTTCGCCAATGCGTCCGGCACGTCGTCGACCGTCGCGACGAACACCGGATCGACCTTCCCCACCTCGTGCAGCGCGCGCGACAGCGCGTCGCCGTTCGCGGTCGAGATCGCTGCCTCGCCCGCCGCGTAGACTTCCGTCAGCACCAGCGCGTCGACCGTCGACAGCACGTTGACGAAGTCGTCGAAGCAGTCGCGCGTGCGCGTGTAGCGGTGCGGCTGGAACGCCAGCACGAGGCGGCGGCCCGGAAACGCACCGCGCGCGGCGGCGATCGTCGCGGCCATCTCGACCGGGTGATGGCCGTAGTCGTCGATCAGCGTGTACCGGCCGCCGTCCGCGGTCGGTACCTCGCCGTAGCGCTGGAAGCGCCGGCCGACGCCGTTGAATTCCGCCAGCGCCTGCTGGATCGCGTCGTCCGCCACGCCGAGATCCGTCGCAATCGCGATCGCCGCGAGCGCGTTCTGCACGTTGTGCAGGCCCGGCAGGTTCAGCACGATCGCGAGCGGCGCGCGCCCTTCACGGATCACCGTGAAATGCATGCGGCCGTCGCGCGCATCGATGTCTTCCGCGCGTACCTGCGCGTCCGGTGACAGTCCGTAGCGCACGACCGGCTTCGAGATGAACGGGATGATCTGCCGCACGTTCGGATCGTCGACGCACACGACCGCGCTGCCGTAGAACGGCAGGCGCTGCGTGAATTCGATGAACGCCTGCTTGAGCCGCGCGAAATCGTGGCCGTAGGTGTCCATGTGGTCGGCGTCGATGTTCGTGATGACTTCGATCACCGGATACAGGTTCAGGAACGACGCGTCCGACTCGTCGGCCTCGGCGACGATGAAGTCGCCCGTGCCGAGCCGCGCGTTCGCGCCGGCGCTGATCAGGCGCCCGCCGATCACGAAGGTCGGATCGAGCCCGCCCGCCGCGAGCACGCTCGCGACGAGGCTCGTCGTCGTGGTCTTGCCGTGCGTGCCGGCGATCGTGATGCCCTGCTTCAGGCGCATCAGCTCCGCCAGCATCACCGCGCGCTGCACGATCGGCACGCGGTTCGCGCGCGCGGCCAGCACTTCCGGATTGTCCGAGCGCACGGCCGTCGACACGACGACCGCGTTCGCGCCCTCGATGTTCGCCGCGTCGTGGCCGATCGCGATCCGTGCGCCGAGCGCCTGGAGACGATCCGTCACTGCGTTGCGCGACAGGTCCGAGCCGCTGACCTCGTAGCCGAGGTTGACGAGCACTTCGGCGATGCCGCTCATGCCCGCGCCGCCGATCCCGACGAAATGAATGTGTTTGACGATGTGTTTCATTGCAGTTCTTCCAGGTTCGCGCCGGCCGCCTTCGCGCACACGCGCGCGACTTCGTCGGTGGCCTCGGGCTTCGCCAGCGAGCGCGAACGTTCCGCCATCTCCGCGAGCGATGCCCGCGACTGGCCGCGCAGCCAGTCGGCAAGCAGTTCCGCCGACAGGTCGCGTTGTTGCACCAGCACGGCCGCGCCCGCATCGGCGAGGAACGCGGCGTTGCTCGTCTGGTGATCGTCGACCGCGTACGGGAACGGCACGAACAGCGCCGCCACGCCCACCGCCGCGATCTCCGACACCGTCATCGCACCCGACCGGCAGATCACGAGATCCGCCGCCGCATACGCGGCCGCCATGTCGTCGATGAACGGCACGAGCCGCACGTCTTCGCCGGCCGCGAAACCGGCCGCTTCGTAATTCGCCTTCAGCGCTTCGATGTGCTTCGCGCCGGCCTGGTGCACGACGCGCGGGCGTTCGCCCGGCGTCAGCATCGCCAGCGCGCGCGGCACGACTTCATTCAGCGCGGCCGCGCCGAGGCTGCCGCCGACGACCAGCACGTTCAGCGGGCCGCTGCGCGATGCATAGCGTGCTTTGGGCGCTTCCGTGCCGGCAAGTTCCGCGCGAATCGGATTACCCGTCCATTCCGCGTGCGGCAGCGCGCCGGGGAACGCGACGAGCACGCGTTTCGCGAATTTCGCGAGTACCTTGTTCGTCAGGCCCGCGATCGAATTCTGTTCATGCAGCACGAGCGGACGCCCCGACAGCGCGGTCATCACGCCCGCCGGGAACGTGATGTAGCCGCCCATCCCGAGCACGACATCGGGCCGCACGCGCCGCAGCGCGGCGAGGCTCTGCCCGCATGCGCGCAGCAGGTTGAACGGCAGCGTCAGCTTGGTCTTCAGGCCCTTGCCGCGCAGCCCGCCGAACCGCACGTATTCCATCGGAATACCGTGCTTCGGCACGAGCGTCGCTTCCATCCCGGCCGGATTGCCGAGCCACACGACGCGCCAGCCCGCCGCTTCCATCCGGTGCGCGACTGCGAGCCCGGGGAACACGTGGCCCCCGGTGCCGCCTGCCATCACCATCAGTGTGCGTTGCGACGCGGTCATACCTTCCCTCCGCGCATCAGCACCCGGTTTTCGTAGTCGACCCGCAGCAGCACCGCGAGCGCGACGCAGTTCAGCAGAATGCCCGAGCCACCGTAGCTCACGAGCGGCAGCGTCAGGCCCTTGGTCGGCAGCAGCCCGAGGTTCACGCCCATGTTGATGAAGGTCTGCGCACCGAACCAGATACCGATACCCTTCGCCATCAGGCCCGCGAACGTGCGATCGAGCGCGAGCGCCTGGCGGCCGATCTCGAACGCGCGGCGCACGATCCAGTAGAACAGCAAGATCACGACCAGCACGCCGACGAAACCGAGCTCCTCGCCGATCACCGCGAGGATGAAGTCGGTATGCGCTTCCGGCAGGTAGTTCAGCTTCTCGACGCTACCGCCCAGGCCGACGCCGAACCACTCGCCACGGCCGAACGCGATCAGCGAGTGCGTGAGCTGGTACGCCTTGCCCTGCGCGTAGCGCTCGTCCCACGGATCGAGGTACGCAAAGATCCGCTCGCGACGCCACGGCGACAGCCACACCAGCATCGTGAAAGTGCCGATCGCGGTCGCAACGAGGCCGCCGAACAGCTTGCCGTTCACGCCGCCGAGGAACAGCACGCCCATCGCGATCGCCGCGACCACCATGAACGCGCCCATGTCCGGCTCGAGCAGCAGCAGCGCACCGACCAGGCCGACCGCGAACGCCATCGGCAGAAAGCCCTTGGCGAAGCTCTGCATGTATTCCTGCTTGCGCACCGTGTAGTTCGCCGCGTAGATCGTCACCGCGAGCTTCATGATTTCCGACGGCTGCATGTTCGTGATGCCGAGCGGAATCCAGCGGCGCGCACCGTTCACGCCCTTGCCAACGTGCGGGATCAGCACGATCACGAGGCCGACGAGCGCGATCAGGAAAAGCTGCGGCGCGTATTTGTCCCACGTCGACACCGGCACGCGGAACGCGATCACCGCCGCGATGAACGCGACGACGAGCGAGATGCAGTGGCGCATCAGGAACGCGTAATCGTGATACGACGCGTATTTCGGCGAATCGGGCATCGCGATCGACGCCGAATACACCATCACGACGCCGAGCCCGAGCAGCGCGATCGCGACCCACAGCAGCGAGTAGTCGAAGTCGAGCATCCGCGAGCGACTCGGGCGCACGCCATTGACGACGCTCGCGAGGCCGCCGGTCGCGGCGCGCGTGGCCGACGCGACGCGGCCGCCCGCGGCATTGCCGCCGGTGTCGCGACGATCGTTAAAACGGGAGACGATGCGATCTGACCAGCTCATGGCGTCGCTCCTTTGTCGATGGCGATTTCGTCGACCGCCGCGCGGAACACATCCGCGCGATGGGCGTAGTTCCTGAACATGTCGAGGCTCGCGCAGGCGGGCGACAGCAGCACCGCATCGCCCGGCTCCGCGAGGTCGGCCGCCGCGTGCACCGCGCCTTCGAGCGTCGCGTGGTCGGCGAGCGGCACGCCCGTTTCGGCGAGCGTGTCGCGGATCGCCGGCGCATCGCGACCGATCAGCATCACCGCGCGGCACCAGCGCGCGACCGGCGCAACCAGCGGTGCGAAATCCTGACCCTTGCCATCGCCGCCCGCGATCAGCACGATCTTCTGCGCAAGACCGTCGAGCGCGGCAACCGTCGCGCCGACGTTCGTGCCCTTGCTGTCGTCGACGTAGTCCACGTCGTCGATCGTCGCGATCACTTCGACGCGATGCGCTTCGCCGCGGTACTCGCGCAGCGCGTGCAGCAGCGGCGCGGCCGGCAGGTCGATCGCGCGTGCGAGCGCGAATGCGGCCAGCGCGTTCGCCGCGTTGTGCAGGCCGCGAATGCGCAGCGCGTCGGCCGGCATCAGGCGCTTTTGCACGATGTCGGGCGTATGCGCGGCATCGCGCTTGCGCCGGCGGGTCGTCGTCGCAGCTTCATCCGGCGCATCGCGATCGACGGCTTCGACCAGCCACGCGATGCCGTTGTCGCGCGACAGCCCGTAGTCGCCGTCCTGCACCGGTTCGTTCAGGCCGAACGTGACCGTGCGCGGCGCATCGGCCGCGCCGGCTGCCGGCGCGAACTTCATGACGGCCGCATCGTCGCGGTTCAGCACGCGCGTGGTCGTCGCGCCGAAGATCCGGCCCTTTGCCTGCGCGTATGCATCGAAGCTGCCGTGCCAGTCGAGGTGGTCCTGCGTGATGTTGAGGATCGCGGCCGCATCGGGCGCGAACGTGCGCGCGGTCTCGAGCTGGAAGCTCGACAGTTCGAGCACCCACACGTCGGGCAATGCGGTTTCGTCGATCGCGCCGGCGAGCCGGTCGAGCATCGCGGGGCTGATGTTGCCCGCGACGGCGACCTTCTTGCCCGAGCGCTGGCACAGCAGGCCGGTAAGGCTCGTCGTCGTGGTCTTGCCGTTGGTGCCCGTGATCGCGAGCACCTTCGGCTGGTAACCGCTCGTGCCGAGCGCACGCAGCGCCTGCGCGAAGAATTCCAGCTCGCCCCACACCGCGACGCCGCGCTCGTTCGCGGCCGCGACCAGCGCCGCGAGTGCCGGTTCGAGCGGCGACAGTCCGGGGCTCAGCCCGACGAGCTCGACGCCGCCGTCGAGCAACGCGGGCGTGAACGCGCCGCCGACGAATTCCGCATCGATGCCTTCGGCCTGCAGCGCGGCAAGGTTCGGCGGCGCCTCGCGGGTATCGGCAATGCGCAGCCGGCACCCGTGCCTCGCGCACCATCGCGCGATCGCGAGACCCGATTCCCCGAGCCCCAGTACGAGCACCATCGGCCGTTGCCGATCTCCAAACATCTCGCCAGACATCCTTGTTACCTTTCCTTTACCGCAGCTTGAGGGTGGTCAGACCGAACAGGCACAGCATCAGCGTGATGATCCAGAAACGCACGACCACCTGCGTTTCCTTCCAGCCGGACAATTCGAAATGGTGATGCAGCGGCGCCATCTTCAGCAGACGCCGCCCTTCGCCGTAGCGCTTCTTCGTGTACTTGAACCACGAAACCTGCAGCATCACCGACAGCGTTTCCGCGACGAAGATGCCGCCCATGATGAACAGCACGATTTCCTGGCGCACGATCACCGCGACCGTGCCGAGCGCGCCGCCGAGCGCCAGCGCGCCGACGTCACCCATGAACACCTGCGCGGGGTGCGTGTTGTACCAGAGGAACGCGAGCCCTGCCCCACCCATCGCGGAACAGAAGATCAGTAGTTCGCCCGCGCCGGGAATGTGCGGGAACAGCAGGTATTTTGAATAGACCGCGCTGCCCATCACGTACGCGAACACACCCAGCGACGCACCGACCAGCACGACCGGCATGATCACGAGGCCGTCGAGGCCGTCGGTCAGGTTCACCGCGTTGCTCGCGCCAACGATCACGAAGTACGTCAGCACGATGAAGCCCCACACGCCGAGCGGGTAGCTGATCGACTTCAGGAACGGCAGCATCAGGTCGGCGCGTGCCGGCAGTCCCATCGACAGGCCGCTGCGCACCCACGCCATGAACAGGTCGAACACGCGCACGTTGTTCGCCTCGGACACGCTGAAGGCGAGGTAGACGGCCGCGAACAGCCCGATCACCGACTGCCAGAAATACTTCTCGCGCGACGACATTCCGCGCGGGTCCTTGTGGACGACCTTGCGGTAATCGTCGACCCAGCCGATCACGCCAAAACCGAACGTGACGAGCATCACGATCCAGATGAAACGGTTCGTCAGGTCGCCCCACAGCAGCGTCGCGACCGCGATGCCGATCAGGATCAGCACGCCGCCCATCGTCGGCGTGCCGGACTTGACCAGATGCGTCTGCGGACCGTCCTTGCGCACGGCCTGACCGACCTTCATTTGCGTCAGCTTGCGGATCACCCACGGTCCGCACACGAGCCCGATCCCCAGCGCTGTGATGGTGGCCATCACCGCCCGGAACGTGAGGTACGTGAACAAGCGCAAAAAGCTTGCGTCTCCTTGCAGCCATTGCGCCAGCGCCAGCAGCATGCTTCCTTCCTTCTACTCAGTGTGCAGCGGGCGCCGTGCCCGCCGCGGGTTGGTTCGTCAGCGCGTCGACCACGCGCTCCATCTTCATGTACCGCGAGCCCTTCACGAGCAGCGTCGCCTGCGCACCGTAGCCCGCCGCGAGCAGGGCTTCGACCAGCGTGCCGACGTCGCCGAAATGGCGGGCCGTGTCGCCGTATGCCGTGCAGGCATCGCGCGACGCGTCGCCGAGCGCGAACAGCGCGTCGATCCCGCGCTCGCGCGCGTAGGCGCCGACCTCGCGATGAAAGGCCGGCCCTTCGTCGCCGACCTCGCCCATGTCGCCGATCACCAGCACGCGCGGTGCCGGTTGCACGGCGAGCACGTCGATCGCGGCACGCATCGAATCGGGATTCGCGTTGTACGTATCGTCGACGACCGTTGCACCCGCGAGGCTGCCTGCAATCGCCTGCTTCACCTGCAGCCGGCCCTTGACCGGCTCGAACGATTCGAGGCCCTGCTTGATCGCCGACAGCGCAACGCCGGCGCCCAGCGCCGCAGCCGTCGCGGCCAGCGCGTTGCGCGCGTTGTGCTCGCCGAGCGCGCGCAGCCGAACCGCGACGGTGCCCGCGGGCGTGTCGATCGCGAGTTCGCCGCCGTGCAGGCGGCCCGTGACCTGCGCGCCGTTCTGCCGTTCGGCATCGTGCAGCGCGAAATCGAGGATCCGGTTGCCGGTCGCCGCGACGCGCCAGATGCCCGCGTATGCATCGTCGGCCGGGAACACCGCAACGCCGTCCGGCGGCAACGCGTGAATCACGGCCGCGTGTTCGAGCGCGACGGCTTCGACCGTCGCCATGAATTCCTGATGCTCGCGTTGCGCGTTGTTGACGAGCGCGACCGTCGGCGCGGTAAGGCGCGCGAGGACTTCGGTTTCGCCCGGATGGTTCATCCCGATCTCGATCACCGCGAGACGATGCGCGGCCGACAGGCGCAGCAGCGTCAGCGGCAGGCCGACATCGTTGTTCAGGTTGCCGGCCGTCGCGAGCCGCGCGTCGGCGCCGACCGCCGCCGCGAAAATCGACGCGATCATTTCCTTGACGGTCGTCTTGCCGTTGCTGCCCGTCACCGCGACGAGCGGCAGCGCGAATCGTTTGCGCCAGCCGTGTGCGAGCGCGCCAAGTGCGGCACGCGTCTCGCCGCCTTCGATCGCCGGCATGGCGACGCCCGCCGGCACGTGCGCAACCAGCGCCGCGGCGGCACCGCGCGCAGCGACGTCGCCGAGGAAGTCGTGCGCATCGAAGCGCTCGCCTTTCAATGCGACGAACAGGTCGCCGGGGCCGGCCGTGCGGCTGTCCGTCGACACGCGGTCGAACGTGACGCCCGCGTCGCCGTGGACGGTTGCGCCAGGGATCAGGCGGGCGGCTTCGCCGAGACTGAGCATCGTCATTCGGCGCCTCCCTTGCCGTGCGTCGCGCGCGCTGCCAGCGCGAGCCGCGCGTGATCCTGGTCGGAGAACGTGCGCTTCTTGCCCATGATTTCCTGCGTGGCCTCGTGGCCCTTGCCGGCCAGCACGACGACATCCTCGCGTGCGGCGCCGCGCACGGCCTGCAGGATCGCGCTCGCGCGATCCTCGATACGGCGTGCGTGATCGGGCGCGGTCATGCCCGCGACGATCTGGTCGATGATGCGCTGCGGATCCTCGCTGCGCGGGTTGTCGCTCGTGACGACGGTTTCATCGGCGAGCCGCTCCGCGATCGCGCCCATCAGCGGACGCTTCGTCGCATCGCGATCGCCGCCGCAGCCGAACATGCAGACGAGCCGGCCGCCGCGTGCCGTGGCGATCGGGCGCAGCGCGTCGAGCGTCTTTTCGAGCGCGTCGGGCGTGTGTGCGTAGTCGATCACGACGAGCGGTTCGTCGTTCTGCAGCCGGCCGCCGAGCCGCTGCATCCGGCCGTTGACGGACTCGAGCCGTGCGATCTCGGCGAGCGCCGCGTCGAACGACACGTCGGCCGCGAGCAGCGAGCCGAGCACCGCGAGCAGGTTGCTGACGTTGAACGTGCCGAGCGTGCCGACCTCGACGTCCGCGTCGCCCCACGACGAACGCAGGCGGAACGCCGTGCCGGTCGCGGTGGCGCGCACGTCGAGCGCGACCAGTTCGCGATCGGCGTCCGGCGCCGGCGCGTCGCCGATCCCATACGCGATCGTGCGCACGCGGCCAGCCAGTTTCTCGAGCAGGCGCTGTCCGGCTGCATCGTCGCGGTTGACGACCGCCGCACGCAGGCCGCGCCACGCGAACAGCTTCGCCTTCGCGGCCTCGTACGCATCGAACGTGCCGTGATAGTCGAGGTGATCCTGCGTGAGGTTCGTAAACACTGCGACGTCGAAGGCCGTACCGTTCACGCGCCCCTGATGCAGCGCGTGCGACGACACCTCCATCGCCACGGCCTTCGCGCCGGCGTCGCGCAATTGCGCAAGGCTGCGCTGCAATTGCGACGCATCGGGGGTCGTGAAGCCGGTCGGCACGAGCTGGCCGGGCATCCCGGTGCCGAGCGTGCCGATCACTGCACACGGCTGATGCAGCGCCGTCAGCGCGGTAGCGATCCATTGCGTACACGAGGTCTTGCCGTTCGTCCCGGTCACACCCACCGTGAGCAGGCTGTCGCTCGGATCACCATACCAGCCGCTGGCGATCTCGCCGGCGAGCTGGTCGAGCGCAGGCACCGCAAGCGCGACAGGAACGGCCGGCGCAGCGGCCAGCCCTTCCGGCTGATACAACACGGCGGCCGCACCGCGCGCGACGGCGTCGGCCATGAAGGCACGATTGTCTGCCCCGTCGACTGCATACGCGACAAACACGTCGCCAGCCTTGAGGCTGCGCGTGTCGGCATGCAGTTGCGCTGCAGGGGCCACATGCTGACGCAGCCACGCAAGCGCGGCTGCGATCTGCTGATGCGCCGGATGGGAACTGCGAGCGGCGCTCATCGAACAACTCCTGGTGAATTACGCGTCGTGCTGGACACGATCATATGCTTTGCACCGCCACCCGCGGCCAGCTTTTGCGGCCCCGTCGCGGAAGGTGCTGCCGGCGAATCGTCAGACACGACGAGCTGCTTGATCGGCATGTTCGGCGGCACGTTCAGCGCACGCATCGTGTCGCCGGCGATCGCCGAGAATACGGGGCCTGACACCTGGCCGCCGAAGTGGCTGCCGGCGGTCGGCTCGTCCACCGACACCGCGACAACGATGCGCGGATTCGGCATCGGCGCCATCCCGACGAACGACGCGCGGTACTTGCGCGTGTAGCCGTGACCTTCATGCTTGTACGCGGTACCGCTCTTGCCGCCGACGCGATAGCCCGGCACGGCCGCATCGGGCGACGTGCCGCCCGGCGCCACCACCGTTTCGAGCATCGCGCGCACTTCGCGCGCGGTGGTCGGGTTGAACACCTGCGTACCCACGACCGGCTGGTTGGGGTCGGTCTTGAAAATGGTCACCGGCATGAGCTCGCCGTCGTGCGCGATCGCCGTATAGGCGCGCGCGAGCTGGAACAGCGACACCGACAGGCCGTAGCCGTACGACATCGTCGCCTGCTCGATGCGGCGCCAGCTCTTCCACGGACGCAGGCGGCCGGCCACCGCGCCCGGGAATCCGACCTTCGGCGCCTGGCCGAGGCCGATGCTCGTATACATATTCCACATTTCCTCGGGCCGCATCGTCATCGCGATCTTCGTCGCGCCGATGTTGCTCGACTTCTGGATCACGCCGCCGACCGTCAGCGTGCCGAAGCCCGCGTCGTCGGTGATCGGTGCGCCGTCGAGCACGAAATGCCCGTTGCCCGTCTCGACGAGCGTGTTCGGCGTCACGCGGTGCAGGTCGAGTGCGAGCGACACCGTGAACGGCTTCATGATCGAGCCCGGCTCGAACACGTCGGTCATGATCCGGTTGCGCAACTGTTCGCCCGTCATGCGCGAGCGGTCGTTCGGGTTGTACGTCGGGTAGTTGACGAGTGCGAGCACCTCGCCGGTGCGCACGTCGACGACCATCGCCGCGCCGGCCTTCGCCTTGAACTTCTCGACGGCGGCCTTCAGGTTCGCGTACGCGATGTACTGGATCTTGCTGTCGATCGACAGGTCGACGTCCGTGCCGTTGTGCGGCGGAATCTGCTCGGCGACGTCCTCGACGATGTGCCCCATCCGGTCCTTGATCACGCGACGCACGCCCGACGTGCCGGACAGCATCTTCTGGTCGCCCAGCTCGACGCCCTCCTGCCCTTCGTCCTCGACGTTCGTGAAGCCGATCAGGTGAGCGGTGATCTCGCCTTCCGGATAGAACCGCTTGTATTCGTTGCGCTGATAGATGCCGGGAATGTCGAGCGCGGCGACCTTGTCCGCGACTTCGATCGGCACCTGGCGCTTGACGTAGACGAAGCCCTTGTCTTCCGACAGCTTGACGCGCAGTTCCTTCGGCGTCATGCCGAGGAGCTTGCCGAGCTGGTTGACCTTGTCGGCGTCGAGATCGTCCGGCACTGCGTCGGGAATCGCCCAGATCGCGCGCACGGGCAGGCTCGTCGCGAGCACGAGCCCGTTACGGTCGAGAATCTTGCCGCGCGTCGCCGGCAGCTCGAGCGTGCGCTGGTAGCGGCTTTCGCCCTGCTTCTGGTAGAACGCGTTGCCGGGCCCCTGGATCCAGAACGCACGCGCGGCCAGCGCGACGAACGCCATGAACAGCAGGAACACGACGAGCTTCGAGCGCCACATCGGCAGATGCACGCCCAGCACGGGGCTCGACGAGAACTTCACGTTCTGGCGCTTCTGGGACGGTTTCATCGCGTGCCCCCCTTGCCCTTGCCAGCCGTGTCCGCCGAGGCCGGGATCGGTGCATCGATCGCCTTCGCGGCGCCCGGCGGCAGCGTCAGGTATTGCGTGCGGCCGGTCGTGATCGGCTGCATCTTCAGCGAATCGTTCGCAAGCTGCTCGATGCGCGACGTCTTCGACAGCGCGCTCTGCTGATATTGAAGCTGCGCGTAGTCCTGCTGGAGCTGACGCTCCTGCGACTGCGCACGCTGCAGCTGGATGAAGATCTGGCGCTGCTGGTTCGTCGAATTGACGACCGACAACGCGCAACCCATCACGATGATCAGCAGGAAGATATTGAAGCGGCTCATGGCGTGACGCGCTCCGCAATGCGCATCACGGCCGAGCGGGCGCGCGGATTCGCGGCAACTTCCGCTTCACTCGGAAACTGGCGGCTGATGATCTTGAGCGGCGGGCTCGGGAGGTCGACCGCACGGATCGGCAGGCGACGATCGACCGCGGGCGCACTCGCGTGCGCCTGCATGAATCGCTTGACGATCCGGTCCTCGAGTGAATGAAAGCTGATGACCACCAGCCGCCCCCCTTGCTCCAGCAACGACAGTGCCGCGTCTAGTACGACTTGCAGGTCCGCAAGCTCTTGATTGACGTGAATCCGTATAGCCTGAAAGGTGCGGGTTGCCGGATCCTTGCCCTTCTCACGGGTTTTGACGACGTGACCCACGATTTGGGCAAGCTCGCCCGTGGTGTCGAGAGGCCCAAGACGGTCGGACTCTGCCCGGCGAGCAACAAGCGCCTTTGCAATCTGAAAAGCAAACCGTTCTTCCCCATAATCCCGTATCACCTCCGTCAATTCCTGCACCGAAGCCCGTGCGAGCCATTCCGCCGCCGACTCGCCGCGCGTCGGATCCATCCGCATGTCCAGCGGACCATCGGCGCGGAAGCTGAAGCCGCGCGCCGGATCGTCCACCTGCGGCGAGGACACGCCCAGGTCAAGCAACACACCCGACACCTTCTCGACGCCGCGCGCCGCAAGCGCGTCGCGCATCGATGCAAAGCTGTCATGCACGATCGAGAAGCGCGCATCCTCGATGCCCTGCGCCGTCTCGATCGCCCTCGGATCCTTGTCGAACGCGATCAGCCGCCCGGCCGACGCCAGCCGCGCGAGCACCGCACGACTATGGCCGCCGCGCCCGAACGTGCCGTCGACATAGATGCCGTCCGGTCGCGTCACGAGCGACTCGACCGCTTCGTCCAGCAACACGGTCCGATGCTGCAATTCGTTTCCCATCGCGGGCGTCTCCGTCACCGCAATCAGAACGTGAAATTCTTCAGCGCATCGGGCATGCCCTGCGCCATCGCTGCCTGCTCCTTCGCGTTGTAGGTCTGCGAATCCCACAGCTCGAAGTGACTACCCATTCCCAACAACATGACTTCCTTTTCCAGTCCGGCTGCCATGCGCAGCTCGGGCGATACGAGAATCCGGCCCGCGCTGTCGAGATCGACATCCATCGCATTGCCGAGAAAAATGCGCCGCCACCAGTGCGCGTCCATCGGCAGCGCGGCGATCTTGGCGCGGAATACTTCCCATTCGGGGCGCGGAAACAGCAACAGGCAGCCGTCCGGGTGCTTGGTCACAGTCACCCGTCCTTCTGCCTGTCCTTGCAGCGCTTCGCGATAGCGAGCCGGCACCGACATCCGCCCTTTCGCATCGAGCGTCAGCGCCGACGCCCCTTGGAACACTTTCCGCTCTCCCGTTCAGGGCACCGAAGCACCCGCTCCATGCTGAGAATTTAGCCGGAATAGCCCGCCAAATCACACAAAAATACACTTTCTCACACTGCTTCCCACTTTAGAGGAAGGGTGTGGCACGGTCAAGGGAGCGGCCCGCTTTTTTGACGAATTTTGTTAGTTAGAACAAGGACTTACGCGCACATGCTCATGCGCCCCCTCATTCCAAAAATCGTTATAAATGAATGAGCTAGTGCAACTTGTGAAGGTGATACGTGAGAAAGACGGGCCAGACGGGTGTGCGGACGGGGCTTTCGGGGGCGGGAAAACGCGGAATAAACGGGCGGTATCAGCGGCGGGGAACCGGGGCGACGTCACGCATCGCCCCGGTGCGAATCTTACAGATAGTACGCAGTGCTCGTCATGACTTTCGACGCAGCGCGCATCAGCATTCGCGCGGGCAGCGGCAGTTCGATCCCGCCAGCGTCGGCCGCGGCCTTGCCGTGTTTCACTTCGTCGATACGCATCTGGTCGACGATCGCACGCGACGCGGTATCGGCCGCCGGCAACTCGGACATGTGGCCTTCGAGATGGCTCTCGACCTGCCGCTCGGTCTCGGCCATGAAGCCGAGGCTGATTTTGTCGCCGAGCGCGCCGGCCGCCACGCCGATCGCGAGCGAACCTGCATACCAGAGCGGGTTCAGCAGGCTCGGGCGCGAGTCGAGTTCCTTCAGGCGGTGTGCGGTCCACGCGAGGTGGTCCTCCTCCTCGCGCGCGGCCTCTTCGAACATTGCCTTCGCCGACGCCGTGCGCGCAGTGAGCTTCTGCGCCTGGTAGAGCGCCTGCGCGCACACCTCGCCGACGTGGTTCACGCGCATCAGCCCGGCGGCATGCGTACGCTCCGCCGGCGTCAGCTCGACGGTCGGCGCCTCTGCCGGCGCAGGCACCGGCCGGCTCATCCGGCTAATGCCGGTCAGCGATCGCAGGCCGCGATCGAATTCGCTGATCAGTTCATCAAACACCATCCTGTTCTCCTGGCTGCAGGTGCTGCCGCGAGCGGCAAGGGCACGAGTCCGCTGCGTAACCGACTTGATTATTCAGCGGAAATTGCGGTTAACCCGTGATTTTAACCATTGTTGCATAAAGGAAACATGGCGACCTTGAGCTGCGGCATTTCGCTTTGTGGCAAAAAACGGTTTTGCTACATTACGTGCGACTTCTTGCGAAGTTGCTGGGGCCCGTCGACAGAACATAACTATCCGCCCCGCCAGAAAAATTCAGTGAATTTTGGAGATCCGTTAATGAAAAAGTCGCTTCTCGCGCTCGTCGCGCTGGGCGCGTTCGCTGGCGCAGCCCATGCGCAAAGCAGCGTGACGCTTTACGGCATCATCGATGAAGGCCTGCTCTTCAACAACAACGCAGGCGGCAAGCACCTCTACAGCATGGCCAGCGGCGTGATGCAAGGCAGCCGCTTCGGCATGCGCGGCACCGAAGACCTCGGTGGCGGCCTGAAGGCGATCTTCACCCTCGAAAACGGTTTCGACGTGAACAGCGGCAAGCTCGGTCAGGGCGGCCTGATGTTCGGTCGCCAGGCTTACGTCGGCCTGTCGAGTCAGTACGGTACCGTCACGCTGGGTCGCCAGTACGACTCCGTCGTCGACTTCGTCGGCCCGCTCGAGGCAGGTGACCAATGGGGTGGCTACATCGCCGCTCACCCTGGTGACCTCGACAACTTCAACAACGCCTATCGCGTGAACAATGCGGTCAAGTTCACGAGCCAGAGCTACGGCGGCTTCACGTTCGGCGGCTTGTACAGCTTCGGCGGTCAGGCAGGCCAGTTCTCGAAGAACCAGGTCTGGTCGCTCGGCGCAGGCTACAACAACGGCCCGCTGGTCTTGGGTGTCGGTTACTTGAACGCACGTACGCCGAACCAGTTCGGCGGCATGTTCAACAACGGTTCCACGTCTTCGTCGGTCTCGTCGCCGGTCTACGGCGCGTACGCGAACAACGCGAACACGTACCAGGTCATCGGTGCCGGCGGCGCCTACACGTTCGGCGCAGCGACGATCGGCGCGACGTACTCGAACGTCAAGTTCAAGGGCTTCTCGGCAGGCCCGTTCGTGAACCAGACGGCGACGTTCAACAACGGCGAAATCAACTTCAAGTATCAGTTGACCCCGGCGTTGATTCTGGGCGCAGCGTACGACTACACGCAAGGCAGCAAGATCGACGGCAACTCGGCAGCCAAGTACCATCAAGGCTCGGTGGGTGTCGACTACTTCCTGTCGAAGCGCACCGACGTCTACGCGATCGGCGTGTACCAGCATGCATCGGGCAACGTGCTCGACTCGGACGGCGACGTCCTGAAGGCAACGGCAGCGATCAACGGTCTCGCGGGTTCGAGCTCCGCCAACCAGGTCGCAGCACGCGTCGGCATCCGTCACAAGTTCTAATCGGCTTGCCTGACAAGCCGCTGCATATTGAAGGCGCCTTCGGGCGCCTTTTTCTTTTCCGGTCGATGCCGTTGCCAATCTGGCGCGCGGCGAATCGTACCGGCTGCGACCCGCTGTTCGCGGGGCACCGTGCCGTCTCTGCTGCGTCGAAACGCACTGCCACCGCCACAAGGCCATTCCGGACGCGAACTCGTTCGGAAACAGCCTCGTCCGGGCCGCACCGCAAACGAAAAGCCCGGCACAAGCCGGGCTTTTCGTTCCGATCGACCGCCGTTATGCGCGTCCGTCGCGCAGTTCGCGCCGCAGGATCTTGCCGACGTTCGTTTTCGGCAGTTCCGTACGGAACTCGACCAGCTTCGGCCGCTTGTAGCCGGTGAGCCGCTCCTTGCAGTAGGCGAGGATGTCCTTGTCGGTGAGCGCCGGGTCCTTCTTCACGATGAACAGCTTCACGGCTTCGCCGGAATGCTCGTCGGGCACGCCGACCGCCGCCACCTCGAACACGCCCGGATGCGACGCGACCACGTCCTCGACTTCGTTCGGATACACGTTGAAGCCCGATACGAGGATCATGTCCTTCTTCCGGTCGACGATCTTCACGTAACCTCGCGCATCCATCACGCCGACGTCGCCCGTCTTGAAGAAGCCGTCCGCGAACATGACCTTCTCGGTCTCGTCCGGCCGGTTCCAGTAGCCGGCCATCACCTGCGGCCCGCGGATGCAGATTTCGCCGGGTTCGCCGAGCGCGACATCGTTGCCCGCATCGTCGCGAATCGCCACTTCGGTCGACGGCAGCGGCAAGCCGATCGTCCCGCTGTACTCGGTCGCCGTCACCGGGTTGCAAGTCGCCACCGGCGACGTTTCGGACAGCCCGTAGCCTTCGATGATCGCCGTATGGGTCTTTTCGTACCAGCGTTTCGCGACACCTTCCTGGATCGCCATGCCACCGCCGTTGGCGATCACGAGCTTCGACAGGTCGAGCTGATTGAATTCGGGGTGGTTCAGCAGTGCGTTGTACAGCGTGTTGACCGCCGGGATCGTCGAGATCTGGTAGCCCTTCAGTTCCTTGATCATGCCGGTGATGTCGCGCGGATTCGGGATCAGGATGCCCATGCCGCCCGTACGCAGCGTCAGGAAACCGCAGACGGTCAGCGCGAACACGTGATACAGCGGCAGCGCGACAACGGTCACGAACTGTTTCACCTCCGGAAACTTCTCGTGAGCCGGATGATGCCAGGCACCCGCCTGCAACACGTTCGACACGATGTTCCGGTGCAGCAGCGTCGCCCCCTTGGCCACGCCGGTCGTACCGCCCGTGTACTGCAGGAACGCGACGTCATCGGGGCCGATCTTCTGCGCCTTGAATGCCTGGCGTGCACCTTCCGACAGCGCGGCCTTGAAGCGCGTGAACGACGGCAACTGCCAGGCAGGCACCATCTTCTTGACGTTGCGCACGACGTAGTTGACGAGCCATCCCTTGATGCCCAGCAGATCGCCCATCGATGCGACGACGACGTGCTTGACGCCCGTATTCGCGATGACGGCCTGCAGCGTCGACGCGAAATTCTCGAGGATGACGATCGCCTCCGCACCGCTGTCCTTCAACTGATGCTCGAGCTCGCGCGGCGTATAGAGCGGGTTGACGTTGACGACGGTGTAGCCCGCGCGCAGTACCGCGGCGATCGCCACGGGGTATTGCAGCACGTTCGGCATCATGATCGCGACGCGCGCCCCGCGCGCGAGCCCGCGCGATTGCAGCCACGCACCGAACCGGCGCGACAGCGTGTCGAGTTCGCCGTACGTGATGCCCTTGCCCATGCAGACGAACGCCGTACGGTCGCGGTACTGCCGGAAGCTTTCGTCGAGCAGGTCGGGGACAGAGGGATAAGGAGACGCGTCAATTTCGGCTGGAACGCCGGGCGGGTACGATTTCAGCCAAATTTTATCCATACTGCCCGTCTCCTCACAGATTTTCGAATGGTCGTGCTAAAACGCATCGTAACGGCTCGCTCGTCCCGAGACAACAGGGTTAGATGTCCACTTCGAACTTCCGTGGAAAATCGTCCGATCATACGGTGATATCCGATCAAGTGCGTTCAACTTCCACAAGACAATCGTAGAACGTCGCCGAATTGCCAAGATCGGTGAGCGCCTGGCTCGTCACTTCATTCGCGTTTCTGCCGTCCGGTGACAGCTTCTTCCACCAGATCGATAGCCCGACGACGAGCCCTGCGCGTGCGCGATCGGTAATTCTCGCGCGCGCCTGCATCGATCCGCGGTCGTTGAAAATGCGAACGACGTCACCTTCAGCGATGCCGCGTGCATCGGCGTCAGACGGGTGCATGTCGAGATGCGGCTCACCTTCGGTATGCCGCAGGCTGTCGACGTTCACGAACGTACTGTTCAGGAAGTGGCGCGCCGGCGGAGAAATCATGGCGAGCGGATAGCGTGCGGCGAGCTCGGGTGCGGCCTCGGCCGATTCGAACGGCGGCAGGTAATCGGGCACGGGATCCACGCCCATCTGCTCGAGCCGCGGGCTGTGGAACTCACACTTGCCGGACGGCGTACGGAAACCGCCGTTCGCGAACGGCGCCTCCGGCAGCTTGAGCTTCAGCCAGCCGGCGCGCTTCAGCGTGTCCCAGTCGCTGTCGAGCACCGGATCGTCCCAGCGGAGCGCCGCACGCGCGACCTCTTCGTCGCTGTGATAAAGCGCGGGTTCTTCCAGCCCGATGCTGCGCGCGATGCCGCGGAAGATCTCCGTATTCGGCCGCGCCTCTCCCACCGGAGGAATCGACGGCAGGTTCGCCATCACGTAGGTGTGGCCGTACGACTTGTGGATGTCCAGATGCTCGAGCTGCGTGGTTGCCGGCAACACAATGTCGGCGAAATCGACGGTATCCGTCTTGAAATGCTCGAGAACGACCGTGAACAGATCGTCACGCGCGAACCCCGCCGCGACCTTCGAGGAGTCCGGCGCGACCGCCACCGGGTTCGAGTTGTACACGATCACTGCTTCGACCTTCGGCCCGAACGTTGCATCGCCCGGGTGCAAAAGCGCGTCGCCGATCGCGTTCATGTTGATGATGCGCGGCAGCTTGTGAGGCCAACCCGGCATCAAATCCGGACGCAGCAGCGCCGCCTGGTTGACCGGTGCGAATTCCGACGACGACAGCAGCAGCCCGCCGGCCCGATCCCGCCACGCGCCCGTCAACGCCGGCAGGCTTGCGATCGCGCGGACGGCGTTGCCGCCGCCGCGGACGCGCTGCATGCCGTAGTTGAGGCGGATCGATGCCTTGCGGGTAGCACCGTAGCGACGCGCAAGGTCGATCAGTTCCGACACGTCGATACCGCAGATCTGCGCAACGCGTTCCGGCGGATAGGACATCGCCCGCCCCTTGAGCGCGTCGAAGCCGAGCGTATGGCTGGCGATGTAGTCGTGATCGAGCAGGTCTTCGGTAATCAGCACATGCATCATGCCGAGTGCGAATGCGCCGTCGGTGCCTGGTTTCAACGCGATGTGCTGGTGACACTTTTCCGCTGTCAGCGAACGGTACGGATCGATGGCGACAAGGCGTGCGCCTCGGCGCTTCGCTTCCTGCGCGCGCGTCCAGAAGTGCAGGCTCGACGCGATCGGGTTTGCTCCCCAAATCAGAATCAGTTCGCTTTCCTCGAAATGCTCGAGATGCATGCCGAGACTACCGCCATAGGTGTAACGCAACCCTGCTGCACCGGCCGCTGCACAAATCGTGCGCTCGAGCCGCGAGGCACCAAGCTTGTGAAAGAACCGCTGGGCGATACCCTCCCCCTGCACAAGCCCCATCGTCCCCGCATAGCTGTACGGCACGATCGCTTCGGGTGCGCGCGCCGCGATTTCGCCGAGACGAAGGCCGATCTCATCGAATGCCTCGTTCCAGCTGATCGGTACGAAATGCCCTTCCCCTTTCGCGCCGATGCGCTTGAGCGGGACGGTGAGGCGGTCGGGGTGATGAACGCGATCGGCGTATCGGCTGACTTTCGTGCACAACACGCCTTGTGTCGGCGGATGGTCGGGATCGCCCGTGACCTTGATCGCCTTGCCGTTTTCGACAGTCACGCGCATTGCGCACGTGTCCGGACAATCGTGCGGGCAAACGGCCCGGGCTACCTGAATGGCGGCGTTCATCGTTTTAAGTGCCGAGATGGGGATTCACAAATTTTACGTGGACACGCCGAATAAAGCGTTCATTTCGTACGGGTTCTGAGGTATTTGGCTGAAAGGCGATGGGAGGAATTGGGGGAGTTTCGGTGGTTCGGTGGTTCGGTGCGGCGCCTGCAGGGACTTGCATGGCCGACCGGACATTCATTGTCGGCGATGGACAGCGGATCTCGCGCGATGCGCGGTAACCGATAAATAGGGGGAGAAATTGCAGCTTTGATCGGAGATACGATCAATAGACCAATGGAACACGAATGATACGGGGCAATTGGCGAACCGGGATCCACGAGTGGTTACTCTTGGGAGAGGTAATGTGGAAGCTCTAGCCAGGCCGTCCATCCCGATCGCCGAGCATTTCCTTCGCGCCAATGCAAAAACCCCCGCCTTTCGGGCGGGGGTTTCTGGCTTAGGGAGCCTGACGATTACCTACTTTCACACGGGAATCCGCACTATCATCGGCGTAGAGTCGTTTCACGGTCCTGTTCGGGATGGGAAGGGGTGGGACCGACTCGCTATGGTCATCAGGCAAAGGGGGTTGTTGTGCTGACTTCGCAGCACAACCAATCTTGGAAGAAGCAGTAATTTAGGTTGTGTGTATCACACACGAGAATCCAACTCGTCGCTTTGGATCGCAGCCAGTGCTTACACACGGCGCAGATCTATAAGGCAGACTTGTTATAGGATCAAGCCTTACGGGCAATTAGTATCAGTTAGCTGAACGCATTACTGCGCTTACACACCTGACCTATCAACGTCCTGGTCTCGAACGACCCTTCAAGGGGATCTAGTCCCCAGGGATATCTCATCTTAAGGCGAGTTTCCCGCTTAGATGCTTTCAGCGGTTATCTCTTCCGAACATAGCTACCCGGCGATGCCACTGGCGTGACAACCGGTACACCAGAGGTTCGTCCACTCCGGTCCTCTCGTACTAGGAGCAGCCCCCTTCAAATATCCAACGCCCACGGCAGATAGGGACCAAACTGTCTCACGACGTTTTAAACCCAGCTCACGTACCTCTTTAAATGGCGAACAGCCATACCCTTGGGACCGGCTACAGCCCCAGGATGAGATGAGCCGACATCGAGGTGCCAAACACCGCCGTCGATATGAACTCTTGGGCGGTATCAGCCTGTTATCCCCAGAGTACCTTTTATCCGTTGAGCGATGGCCCTTCCATACAGAACCACCGGATCACTATGACCTGCTTTCGCACCTGCTCGACTTGTCGGTCTCGCAGTTAAGCACGCTTATGCCATTGCACTATCAGCACGATTTCCGACCGTACCTAGCGTACCTTCGTACTCCTCCGTTACGCTTTGGGAGGAGACCGCCCCAGTCAAACTGCCTACCATGCACTGTCCCCGACCCGGATCACGGGCCAAGGTTAGAACCTCAAACAAACCAGGGTGGTATTTCAAGGACGGCTCCACCGAAACTAGCGTTCCGGTTTCATAGCCTCCCACCTATCCTACACAGATCGGTTCAAAGTCCAATGCAAAGCTACAGTAAAGGTTCATGGGGTCTTTCCGTCTAGCCGCGGGTAGATTGCATCATCACAAACACTTCAACTTCGCTGAGTCTCGGGAGGAGACAGTGTGGCCATCGTTACGCCATTCGTGCAGGTCGGAACTTACCCGACAAGGAATTTCGCTACCTTAGGACCGTTATAGTTACGGCCGCCGTTTACCGGGACTTCAATCAAGAGCTTGCACCCCATCATTTAATCTTCCGGCACCGGGCAGGCGTCACACCCTATACGTCCACTTTCGTGTTTGCAGAGTGCTGTGTTTTTATTAAACAGTCGCAGCCACCAGTTTATTGCAACCCCTTCACCCTCCTGGCGCAGGCCAGTCAAGCTACAAGGGCGTACCTTATCCCGAAGTTACGGTACCAATTTGCCGAGTTCCTTCTCCCGAGTTCTCTCAAGCGCCTTAGAATACTCATCTCGCCCACCTGTGTCGGTTTGCGGTACGGTCATCGTTAGACTGAAGCTTAGAGGCTTTTCTTGGAACCACTTCCAATTGCTTCGCTCCCTAAGGAGCTCGCGCCACACCCTTGAATCCTGCGCCCGGATTTGCCTAAGCGCCTTCTCCAATGCAGCGACCGGGACTTCCAACACCCGGACAACCTTCCGCGATCCGTCCCCCCATCGCATCTAACAATGGTGCAGGAATATTGACCTGCTTCCCATCAGCTACGCATTTCTGCCTCGCCTTAGGGGCCGACTCACCCTACGCCGATGAACGTTGCGTAGGAAACCTTGGGCTTACGGCGAGGGGGCCTTTCACCCCCTTTATCGCTACTCATGTCAGCATTCGCACTTCCGATACCTCCAGCACGCTTTTCAACGCACCTTCGCAGGCTTACGGAACGCTCTCCTACCATGCGTGCAAAGCACGCATCCGCAGCTTCGGTATATAGCTTAGCCCCGTTACATCTTCCGCGCAGGACGACTCGATCAGTGAGCTATTACGCTTTCTTTAAAGGGTGGCTGCTTCTAAGCCAACCTCCTGACTGTTTTAGCCTTCCCACTTCGTTTCCCACTTAGCTATATTTGGGGACCTTAGCTGGCGGTCTGGGTTGTTTCCCTCTTGACACCGGACGTTAGCACCCGATGTCTGTCTCCCGTGATTGCACTCTTCGGTATTCGGAGTTTGCTATGGCGGGGTAATCTGCAATAGACCCCCCAACCATGACAGTGCTCTACCCCCGAAGGTGAGACACGAGGCACTACCTAAATAGTTTTCGGAGAGAACCAGCTATTTCCAAGTTTGTTTAGCCTTTCACCCCTATCCACAGCTCATCCCCTAACTTTTCAACGTTAGTGGGTTCGGACCTCCAGTACGTGTTACCGCACCTTCATCCTGGCCATGGATAGATCACTTGGTTTCGGGTCTACGCCCAGCAACTGAACGCCCTATTCGGACTCGCTTTCGCTACGCCTGCCCTATACGGTTAAGCTTGCTACTGAACGTAAGTCGCTGACCCATTATACAAAAGGTACGCCGTCACCCCTTGCGAGGCTCCGACTGTTTGTATGCATGCGGTTTCAGGATCTATTTCACTCCCCTCCCGGGGTTCTTTTCGCCTTTCCCTCACGGTACTGGTTCACTATCGGTCGATCACGAGTATTTAGCCTTGGAGGATGGTCCCCCCATCTTCAGACAGGATTTCACGTGTCCCGCCCTACTTGTCGCACACCTAGTTCTTTCATACTGTTTTCGCCTACAGGGCTATCACCTGCTATGGCCGCACTTTCCAGAGCGTTCGGCTAACAATACAAATAAAGAGTGCAAGGCTCATCCCATTTCGCTCGCCACTACTTTGGGAATCTCGGTTGATTTCTTTTCCTGCGGTTACTTAGATGTTTCAGTTCACCGCGTTCGCTTCACTAGACCTATGTATTCAGTCTAGGATGACCCAAAAGGGCCGGGTTTCCCCATTCGGACATCTACGGATCAAAGCTCGTTTGCCAGCTCCCCGTAGCTTTTCGCAGGCTACCGCGTCCTTCATCGCCTGTGATCGCCAAGGCATCCACCACATGCACTTGTTCGCTTGACCCTATAACGAGTCTGTCTC
>NZ_JAIZRY010000029.1:0-18525 GCF_020420125.1 Burkholderia sp. AU30280 | reverse complement strand
CTGCCGAGCAAACCAGGATCGCGCCGTCCATCTGCGCTGCGCCCGTGATCATGTTCTTCACATAGTCAGCGTGGCCCGGGCAGTCGACGTGTGCGTAGTGGCGGTTAGCCGTTTCGTACTCGACGTGCGCCGTGTTGATCGTGATGCCGCGCGCCTTTTCTTCCGGTGCCGCGTCGATCTGGTCGTATGCCTTCGCTTCGCCGCCGAACTTCTTCGTCAGAACCGTCGTGATCGCTGCCGTCAGCGTCGTCTTGCCGTGGTCAACGTGACCAATCGTACCAACGTTCACGTGCGGCTTGGTCCGCTCAAACTTTTCTTTTGCCATGATTCTCTTCTTTCAAAAAATAATCAGTTGGTAGCTTCAGATTTACTTCGACTTCGCGCTGATGATCGCATCGGCAACGTTGCGCGGAGCTTCAGCGTAGTGCTTGAACTCCATCGTGTACGTTGCACGACCTTGCGTCAGCGAACGCAGCGACGTCGAATAACCGAACATTTCCGACAGCGGCACTTCGGCGCGCACGATCTTGCCGCCGCCAACCATGTCTTCCATGCCCTGGACGATACCGCGACGGCCCGACAGGTCGCCCATCACGTTGCCCATGTAGTCTTCCGGCGTCTCGACTTCGACAGCCATCATCGGCTCGAGCACGACCGGGTTCGCCTTGCGCATCGCTTCCTTGAACGCCATCGAACCGGCCATGCGGAACGCGTTTTCGTTCGAGTCGACGTCGTGGTACGAACCGAACGTCAGGTGGACCTTCACGTCGACGACCGGGAAGCCTGCGAGCACGCCCGACTTCAGCGTGTCCTGGATACCCTTGTCGACCGCCGGGATGTATTCACGCGGAATCACACCACCCTTGATCTCGTCGAAGAACTCGTAGCCCTTGCCCTGTTCGTTCGGCTCGAGCGTGATGACCGCGTGACCGTACTGGCCGCGACCACCCGACTGCTTGACGAACTTGCCGTCGACGTCCTTCGCCGTCGAACGGATCGTTTCGCGGTATGCAACCTGCGGCTTGCCGACGGTTGCTTCCACGCCGAATTCACGCTTCATCCGGTCGACCAGAATTTCGAGGTGGAGCTCGCCCATGCCCGAAATGATGGTCTGGCCCGACTCTTCGTCGGTCTGCACGCGGAACGACGGATCTTCCTGCGCCAGGCGGTTGAGCGCGAGGCCCATCTTTTCCTGGTCAGCCTTGGTCTTCGGCTCGACAGCCTGCGAAATCACCGGCTCCGGGAACACCATGCGCTCGAGAATGATCGGGTTCGCCGGATCGCACAGCGTGTCGCCCGTGGTCGCTTCCTTCAGGCCGACCGCAGCAGCGATGTCGCCTGCGCGAACTTCCTTGATTTCTTCGCGCTGGTTCGCGTGCATCTGCAGAATACGACCCAGACGTTCCTTCTTGTCCTTCGTCGAGTTCAGCAGCGTGTCGCCCGAATTCACGACGCCCGAGTACACGCGGAAGAAGATCAGCTGACCGACGAACGGGTCGGTCATGATCTTGAATGCGAGTGCCGAGAACTTCTCGTCGTCCGCTGCACGGCGCTCTGCCGATTCGCCGTTTTCGAGTTCGCCCTTGACCGGCGGGATGTCGACCGGCGACGGCAGGAAATCGATCACGGCGTCGAGCATACGCTGCACGCCCTTGTTCTTGAACGCGGTACCGCACAGCATCGGCTGGATTTCGCATGCGATCGTACGGTCACGCAGCGCCTTGACGATGTCGGCTTCCGGCAGATCGCCTTCTTCCAGGTACTTGTTCATCAGGTCTTCGTTGGCTTCAGCAGCCGCCTCGACCATCTTCTCGCGCCACTCCTGGCAGGTCTCTGCGAGCTCGGCCGGGATGTCGACGTAGTCGAACTTCGTGCCTTGCGACGCTTCGTCCCAAATGATCGCCTTCATCTTGATCAGATCGACGACGCCCTTGAAGTTTTCTTCCGAGCCGATCGGCACCACGACCGGAACCGGGTTCGCCTTCAGGCGCAGACGGAGCTGGTCGTAGACCTTGAAGAAGTTCGCGCCGGTACGGTCCATCTTGTTGACGAACGCGAGACGCGGCACCTTGTACTTGTTCGCCTGGCGCCACACCGTTTCCGACTGCGGCTGCACGCCGCCCACCGCGCAGTACACCATGCACGCGCCGTCGAGCACGCGCATCGAGCGCTCGACTTCAATCGTGAAGTCGACGTGGCCCGGGGTGTCGATGATGTTGATGCGGTGTTCCGGATAGTTGCCGCCCATGCCCTTCCAGAAGGCGGTGGTAGCAGCGGACGTGATCGTGATGCCACGCTCCTGTTCCTGCTCCATCCAGTCCATCGTGGCTGCGCCGTCGTGGACTTCACCGATCTTGTGGTTCACACCGGTGTAAAACAGAATGCGCTCGGTCGTCGTCGTTTTGCCGGCGTCGATGTGAGCGCTAATACCGATATTGCGGTAGCGCTCGATAGGAGTCTTGCGAGCCACTTTGATCCTCTACTGGGATGACACGATGCAGCCCTGCTGCATCATGCTTCAACACAAACGGGCGAGGCGCCTGAAAAGCGCACCCGCCCGGAATTTATTTCCGCTAAAAGCCCAGCCAGGCGCTTAGAAACGGAAATGCGAGAACGCGCGGTTGGCTTCTGCCATGCGGTGAACTTCGTCGCGCTTCTTCATCGCGCCGCCACGGCCTTCGGCCGCTTCGGAGAGCTCACCTGCCAGGCGCAGGGCCATCGACTTCTCGCTACGCTTCTTCGCAGCCTCACGCAACCAGCGCATCGCCAATGCCATACGACGCGACGGACGCACTTCGACCGGAACTTGATAGTTGGCACCACCAACGCGACGGCTCTTCACTTCGACCACCGGCTTGACGTTGTTGAGCGCAACCGTGAACACTTCCAGCGGGTCCTTGCCACCCTTGGTCTGGATCTGTTCGAATGCGCCATAAACGATGCGCTCTGCGACCGACTTCTTGCCGGACAGCATCAGCATGTTCATGAACTTGGCTACATCAACGTTGCCGAACTTCGGATCCGGCAACACTTCCCGCTTGGGGACTTCGCGACGACGCGGCATGATTCTTCCTTTACTTGTTCAGTTGGAGCTGGTTCCAGCTCCGCGGCCACCAACAAACCCGATCACATCTTCACGACTAACCAGCTTGGCCGGGTGACCACTTACTCGACAGCACCGGCAATCCGGCACTCCCGCCTTGACCGCCCTGCGGCGATCCCTGATCAAAAACTGCTTACTTGGCAGCCTTTGCACGCTTCGCGCCGTACTTCGAGCGCGCTTGCTTACGGTCCTTGACGCCCTGGGTATCCAGCGAGCCGCGAACCATGTGGTAACGCACACCCGGCAAGTCCTTCACACGGCCGCCGCGGATCAGCACAACCGAGTGTTCCTGCAGGTTGTGGCCTTCACCGCCGATGTACGAAATCACTTCGAAGCCGTTCGTCAGACGAACCTTGGCGACCTTACGGAGTGCCGAGTTCGGCTTCTTCGGCGTCGTCGTGTACACACGGGTGCACACGCCGCGACGCTGGGGGCAGTCCTGCAGGGCCGGGCTCTTGCTCTTCGTCGTTTCCGACTGACGGCCTTTGCGAACCAGTTGGTTGATGGTTGGCATTGTTTATTCCTGAAATTGAACAAAATCTGCGCATCGATTTCGGGCAAAGCGAGAATCGGCGCACAGTTGACTTCCGAACCGGCGAAACGGGTGCGAACCTTGGAACGCGACTCGGCCCACCGAATACCGGAACCCAGCATCATATTCCGGAAATACCAACTAAGTCAACGGGTTGCGTGATTTGCCGGCCGAACCCCTGGTTTACCGGAAGGGTCGGAACGCCTGTGTCAGGCCGACTCGACGACGTCGATGATCTCGTCGCCGAAGCGCTCCAGCTTGCGCACGCCCATGCCGGGGATATGGCGCAGGTCGTCGATCGTCTCCGGCGCGTTGCGTGCGATCTCGGCGAGCGTCGCGTCGTGGAAAATCACGTAGGCCGGCACGCCGTCCGTTTTAGCCGTCTCCGCACGCCACGCGCGCAGCGCATCCCACCGTGCGCGCTCGCGCGTGCCCATGCCGGCCGTCGGATCGACGCGCGTGCCGCTGCGGCTCGACGACTGGCGCGTGCGCTGCGGCTTCACATAGCGGCGCAGCGTGACCTTCTCCTCGTTCTTCAGCACGGGCTTCGCGGCCTCGGTCAGCATGAGCGCGCCGAAGCCGCCATGGTCGACCGCCAGGTAGCCGTACGCGACGAGCTGCCGAAAAATCGCGCGCCACTCGGCTTCCGACAGCGACGCGCCGATCCCGAACGTCGTGAGCTGATCGTGGCCGCGCTGCAACACTTTCTCGGTACGCCCGCCGCGCAGGATCTCGATCAGGTGGCTCGAACCGAAATTGAAGCCGCTCGCACGCTGCGCGCGGAACACGCACGAAAGCGCCATCTGCGCCTCGCGCGTCGCGTCCCACGAATCGGGCGGCTCGAGGCACGTGTCGCAGTTGCCACACGGCTGGCTCGCCTCGCCGAAGTAGTTCAGCAGCCGCACGCGGCGGCACGAGATCGTCTCGCACAGCCCGAGCAGCGCGTCGAGTTTCGACGTCTGCACGCGCTTGTGCGCGTCGTCCGCGTCGGACTCGTCGATCATCTTGCGCTGCTGGACGACGTCGCCGAGGCCGTACGCCATCCACGCATTCGCGGGCATCCCGTCGCGGCCCGCGCGGCCCGTTTCCTGGTAGTAGCCTTCGACGCTCTTCGGCAGATCCAGGTGCGCAACGAAGCGCACGTCCGGCTTGTCGATGCCCATGCCGAACGCGATCGTCGCGCACATCACGATGCCTTCCTCGCGCTGGAACATTTCCTGGTGCTTTTGCCGCACCTCGAACTCCATCCCCGCGTGATACGGCAGCGCGCGTACGCCCTGCGCCTTCAGCCACTCAGCCGTCTCTTCCACCTTGCGGCGCGACAGGCAATAGACGACGCCCGCATCGGTCGTGCCGTCGGCATTCGTGTGTTCGGCGCGGATGAAGTCGAGCAGTTGCGAACGCGCGTTGTCCTTTTCGACGATCCGGTAGCGGATGTTCGGGCGATCGAAGCTCGATATGAACACGCGCGCGTCGTCGAGTGCGAGGCGATGGATGATCTCGTCGCGCGTGATCGCGTCGGCCGTGGCGGTCAGCGCAATGCGCGGCACCGACGGGAACCGCTCGTGCAGCACCGACAGCTGGATGTATTCCGGGCGGAAATCGTGCCCCCATTGCGACACGCAGTGCGCTTCGTCGATCGCGAACAGGCCGATCTTCGCGCGCTCGAGCAACTCGAGGAAACGCCCCGTCATCAGCCGTTCGGGCGCGACGTACAGCAGGTCGATCTCGCCTTCGCGCAGCGCGCGCTCGGTCGCCGCGGCCTCAGCGCCCGACAGCGTCGAATTCAGATAGGCCGCGCGCACGCCGACTTCGCGCAGCGCGGCGACCTGGTCCTGCATCAGCGCGATCAGCGGCGACACGACGATGCCGGCGCCCTGCCCGGCTTCGCGCCGCAGCAGCGCCGGGATCTGGTAGCACAGCGACTTGCCGCCGCCGGTCGGCATCAGCACGAGACAATCGCCGCCGCCGGCGACGTGTTCGACGATCTCGCCCTGCTGGCCGCGAAAAGCGGAATAACCAAAGACTTCGTCGAGGATTTCGAGGGCGCGGGACATGAATGATGAGAACGAGGACGGCAGGACGATGACCGCAAGTTTAACAACCCGCTCGCATGACGCGTGGCGAATCGTGCAATGTTGGCCAATCGGACAGGGTTCGTTCGCATGCGTGACGGGCCTGCCGCGACGGGGCCGCAAGCGATCACGGTGTAAAGCGACGCGGCACACCGCTCGCAAGCAGCCGGGGCCGGCGATGAGCAAGCGCGTCATGCGCGCGAACGACGGATAAAAAAAACCGCCCGGCAAAACCGGGCGGTTTCGATGACAGCGAGGCGGGGCGGCTCGCGCCGCCCGCGCTTACTCGGCTGCCGGGTGCTGTTGCGGCTCTTCCGCGGCAGGCGCGCTCGGCGTGCCGAAGTCGAATGCCTCTTCCGCTGCGATCTGGTCGAAACGCTCGCGATCCGACGATTCCTTCGCCTTGCGTGCCTTGTGGAACGCGAGACCCGTACCGGCCGGAATCAGACGGCCGACGATCACGTTTTCCTTCAGGCCACGCAGATCGTCGCGCTTGCCCATGATCGCCGCTTCGGTCAGCACGCGGGTCGTTTCCTGGAACGATGCCGCGGAGATGAACGAGTCGGTCGACAGCGATGCCTTCGTGATACCCAGCAGCACGTTTTCGTACGTAGCCGGACGCTTGTCCTCGGCGATCATGCGATCGTTCTCGTCCAGCATGTCGGAACGCTCGACCTGTTCACCCGGGATGAAGCGCGTATCACCGTTGTCGGTGATCTGCACACGACGCAGCATCTGGCGAACGATCACCTCGATGTGCTTGTCGTTGATCTTCACGCCCTGCAGACGATACACGTCCTGCACTTCGTCGACGATGTAGCGCGACAGCGCCTCGATACCCTGCAGACGCAGGATGTCGTGCGGATCGGCCGGACCGTCCACGATCATTTCGCCCTTGTTGACGACCTGGGCATCGTGAACCAGAACCTGCTTTTCCTTCGCGATCAGGAACTCGTGCTGGTTGCCCTCGAGGTCCGTGATGACGAGACGCTGCTTGCCCTTCGTGTCCTTGCCGAACGACGTCGTACCGGTGACTTCCGCGAGAATGCCGGCATCCTTCGGCGAACGCGCTTCGAACAGTTCCGCCACCCGCGGCAGACCGCCGGTAATGTCACGCGTCTTCTGCGCTTCCGTCGGGATACGTGCGAGCACTTCACCGACCTGCACCTGCTGGCCATCCTTCACGGTGATCAGTGCGCCGACCTGGAAGCCGATCTGCACTGCGTGCTCCGTGCCCGGAATCTTCACTTCCTCGCCGTTCGCGTCGAGCAGCTTGACCTGCGGACGCACGCTCTTCGAAGCTTGCGAGCCACGACGCTTCACGTCGATCACGACCAGCGTCGACAGGCCGGTCACGTCGTCGATCTGCTTCGCGACGGTCACGCCTTCCTCGACGTTCTCGAACTTCACCGTACCACCGTACTCGGTGATGATCGGACGCGTCAGCGGATCCCACGTGGCGAGCTGCGTGCCTGCCTTGATCGTCGCGCCGTCGAGCTGCAGGAGCGTCGCGCCGTACGGCACTTTGTGACGCTCGCGCTCGCGACCGAAATCGTCGGTGATCATCGCTTCGCCCGAACGGGAAATGACGATCTGCTCGCCCTTCGCGTTCGTCACGTAGCGCATCGTCGCCGTGAAGCGCACGATACCGTTGCTCTTCGCTTCGACCGACGAAGCCACTGCCGCACGCGATGCCGCACCACCGATGTGGAACGTACGCATCGTCAGCTGCGTGCCCGGTTCACCGATCGACTGCGCCGCGATCACGCCGACTGCTTCGCCGACGTTCACGAGCGAGCCGCGGCCGAGGTCACGGCCGTAGCAGGCTGCGCACAGGCCGTAACGCGTTTCGCAGGTCAGCGGCGTGCGCACGCGCACTTCGTCGATGCCGAGGCGTTCGATTTCCTCGACCGCCGTTTCGTCGAGCAGCGTGCCCGATTCGTACACCGTTTCCTGCGTTTCCGGGTTCACGACGTCCGCCACCGCAACGCGGCCGAGGATACGGTCACGCAGCGCTTCGACGACTTCACCGCCTTCGACGAGTGCCTTCATCGCCACGCCGTTCGACGTGCCGCAATCGTCTTCCACCACGACCAGATCCTGCGTGACGTCGACGAGACGACGCGTCAGGTAACCCGAGTTCGCGGTCTTCAGTGCCGTATCAGCCAGGCCCTTACGTGCACCGTGGGTCGAGATGAAGTACTGCAACACGTTCAGACCTTCGCGGAAGTTCGCGGTAATCGGCGTCTCGATAATCGAGCCGTCCGGCTTCGCCATCAGGCCTCGCATACCGGCCAGCTGACGAATCTGAACCGCCGAACCCCGGGCGCCCGAGTCGGCCATCATGTAGATCGAGTTGAACGATTCCTGGCGCGTTTCATTGCCGTCGCGGTCCGTCACCGGCTCCGTCGACAGCTGCTCCATCATCGCCTTGCCGACCGCTTCCGACGTTGCCGACCAGATGTCGACCACGTTGTTGTAGCGTTCCTGCGCGGTGACGAGACCCGACATGTACTGACGGTCGTACTCCTTCACCTTCTTCGCGGCGTCGCCGACGATCGTTTCCTTCTGCGGCGGCACGAGCATGTCGTCCACGCAGATCGAGATGCCGGCACGCGTCGCGAGACGGAAACCCGACTGCATCAGCTGGTCGGCAAACACCACCGTCGCGCGCAGACCGCACTTGCGGAACGCCGTGTTGATCAGGCGCGAGATTTCCTTCTTCTTCAGCGGCTTGTTCAGCACCGAGAACGGCAGGCCGTGCGGCAGGATCTCCGACAGGATCGCGCGACCGACGGTCGTCGCGTACAGCGTGATCTTCGGCACGAACGGCGGTGCGCCTTCCGACTTGTCCTCGTTGTGGACCATTTCGGTGATCCGCACGTTGACGCGCGACGCGAGCTCGACTTCCTTGTTCTCGTACGCACGGATCACTTCCGACACGCCCGTGAACGACAGGCCTTCGCCCTTGGCGTTGACCGCTTCGCGGGTCGCGTAGTACAGACCCAGCACGATATCCTGGGACGGCACGATCGACGGATCGCCGTTGGCCGGGAACAGCACGTTGTTCGACGCCAGCATCAGCGTACGCGCTTCCATCTGCGCTTCGAGCGACAGCGGCACGTGAACGGCCATCTGGTCACCGTCGAAGTCGGCGTTGAACGCCGCGCAGACGAGCGGGTGCAGCTGAATTGCCTTGCCTTCGATCAGCACCGGCTCGAACGCCTGGATACCGAGACGGTGCAGCGTCGGCGCACGGTTCAGCATCACCGGGTGCTCGCGGATCACCTCTTCGAGGATGTCCCACACCACCGGCGTCTGGTTCTCGACTTCCTTCTTCGCAGCCTTGATGGTCGTCGCAACGCCCATCACTTCCAGCTTGTTGAAGATGAACGGCTTGAACAGCTCGAGCGCCATCAGCTTCGGCAGACCGCACTGGTGCAGCTTCAGCGTCGGGCCGACCACGATGACCGAACGGCCCGAGTAGTCGACGCGCTTGCCCAGCAGGTTCTGACGGAAACGACCGCCCTTGCCCTTGATCATGTCGGCGAGCGACTTCAGCGGACGCTTGTTCGCGCCCGTCATCGCCTTGCCGCGACGACCGTTGTCGAGCAGCGAGTCGACGGCTTCCTGCAGCATCCGCTTTTCGTTGCGGACAATGATTTCAGGCGCCTTCAGCTCGAGCAGACGCTTCAACCGGTTGTTACGGTTGATCACGCGGCGATACAGGTCGTTCAGGTCCGACGTCGCGAAACGGCCGCCGTCCAGCGGCACGAGCGGACGCAGTTCCGGCGGCAGCACCGGCAGCACTTCGAGGATCATCCACTCGGGCTTGATGCCCGAGCGCTGGAATGCCTCGAGGACCTTCAGGCGCTTCGCGTACTTCTTGATCTTCGCTTCCGAGCCGGTGTTCTTCAGCTCGGTGCGCAGCGTCTCGACCTGCTCGTCGATGTTGATCGCGCGCAGCAGTTCACGCACGCCTTCCGCGCCCATTTCGGCACGGAATTCGTCGCCGTATTCCTCGACCTTGTTGTAGTAATCCTCTTCGGTCATGATCTGCCGCGCCTTCAGCGGCGTCATGCCCGGTTCGATCACCACGTACGCTTCGAAGTACAGCACGCGTTCGATGTCGCGCAGCGTCATGTCGAGCACCATGCCCAGACGCGACGGCAGCGACTTCAGGAACCAGATGTGCGCGACCGGCGAGGCCAGTTCGATGTGGCCCATCCGCTCACGACGCACCTTCGCCAGCGTCACTTCGACGCCGCACTTCTCGCAGATCACGCCGCGGTGCTTCAGACGCTTGTACTTGCCGCACAGGCACTCGTAGTCCTTGATCGGCCCGAAGATCTTCGCGCAGAAGAGACCATCGCGTTCCGGCTTGAACGTACGGTAGTTGATGGTCTCCGGCTTCTTCACTTCGCCGAACGACCACGAACGGATCTTGTCAGGCGACGCCAGACCGATCTTGATCGCGTCGAAAACTTCTTCCTGTTGGACTTGCTTGAATAGATCGAGCAGAGCTTTCATTGCTTTCTCTCCGTAGTCCGATTAATTGCGGTCGAGATCGATATCGATACCGAGCGAGCGGATTTCCTTCACGAGCACGTTGAAGGATTCCGGCATGCCTGCATCGATCACGTGATCGCCCTTGACGAGGTTTTCGTACACCTTCGTCCGGCCGGTCACGTCGTCCGACTTCACCGTCAGCATTTCCTGCAGCACGTAGGACGCGCCGTACGCTTCGAGTGCCCACACTTCCATTTCACCGAAACGCTGGCCACCGAACTGCGCCTTACCACCCAGCGGCTGCTGCGTGACGAGCGAGTACGGGCCGGTCGAACGCGCGTGCATCTTGTCGTCGACCAAGTGGTGCAGCTTCAGGTAGTGCATGTAGCCAAGCGTCACGCGACGTTCGAACATTTCACCCGTGCGGCCGTCGTACAGACGGACCTGGTTCTTCGACGGGTTCATGCCGAGCTGTTCAGCGATGTCGTCCGGGAACGCGAGGTCGAGCATCTTGCCCATTTCTTCCTCGGTCGCACCGTCGAACACCGGCGTGGCGAACGGCACGCCTTCGCGCAGGTTCTTCGCGAGTTCGAGGATCTCTTCGTCGGTGAAGCTTTCGAGGTCTTCCTTGCGGCCCGAGTCGTTGTAGATCTTCGTCAGGAACGTGCGCAGTTCCTCGATCTTCGCCTGACGCTGCAGCATTTCGCCGATACGCCAGCCGAGGCCCTTCGCGGCCCAGCCGAGGTGCACTTCCAGAACCTGACCCACGTTCATCCGCGACGGAACGCCCAGCGGGTTCAGCACGACGTCTGCCGGACGGCCGTCGGCCATGTACGGCATGTCTTCGATCGGGACGATCTTCGACACGACCCCCTTGTTACCGTGGCGGCCTGCCATCTTGTCGCCAGGCTGCAGGCGACGCTTGACCGCGAGGTACACCTTGACCATCTTCAGCACGCCCGGCGGCAGTTCGTCGCCTTGCGTGAGCTTCTTGCGCTTCTCTTCGAACGCGAGGTCGAACTGGTGACGCTTTTCTTCGATCGAGTTCTTGATCGCTTCGAGCTGCGCCGCTGCTTCGTCGTCCGCGAGGCGGATGTCGAACCAGTGATAGTGGTCGAGGTCTTCCAGGTAAGCCTGGTCGATCTTCGTGCCCTTCGCGAGCTTCTTCGGACCGCCGTTCGCGACCTTGCCCACGAGCATGCGTGCGAGACGCTGGAACGCGTCGCCTTCCACGATGCGCAGCTGGTCGTTCAGGTCGAGACGGTAGCGCTTCAGTTCGTCGTCGATGATCTGTTGCGCACGCTTGTCGCGCTGGATGCCTTCGCGCGTGAACACCTGGACGTCGATCACGGTACCGCTCATGCCCGACGGCACGCGCAGCGACGTATCCTTCACGTCCGAAGCCTTCTCGCCGAAGATCGCACGCAGCAGCTTCTCTTCCGGCGTCAGCTGGGTCTCGCCCTTCGGTGTGACCTTGCCGACCAGCACGTCGCCTGCTTCGACTTCAGCACCGATGTACACGATGCCCGATTCGTCGAGACGGCCGAGCTGGACTTCCGCCAGGTTCGAGATGTCGCGCGTGATTTCTTCCGGCCCGAGCTTCGTGTCGCGTGCAACGACGTTCAGCTCTTCGATGTGGATCGACGTGTAACGATCGTCGGCCACGACCTTCTCCGAGATCAGGATCGAGTCTTCGAAGTTGTAGCCGTTCCACGGCATGAACGCGATCAGCATGTTCTGGCCGAGCGCGAGCTCGCCCAGGTCCGTCGAGGCGCCGTCGGCCAGCACGTCGCCGCGCGAGACCTTGTCGCCCATCTTCACGATCGGACGCTGGTTGATGTTCGTGTTCTGGTTCGAACGCGTGTACTTGATCAGGTTGTAGATGTCGACACCGACTTCACCTGCGACTGCTTCGTCGTCGTTCACACGAATCACGATACGGCCTGCGTCGACATAGTCGACAACGCCGCCGCGGAACGCCTGAACCGTCGTACCCGAGTCGACCGCGCAGGTGCGCTCGATGCCCGTACCGACGACCGGCTTTTCCGGACGCAGACACGGCACGGCCTGGCGCTGCATGTTCGAACCCATCAGTGCACGGTTCGCGTCATCGTGCTCGAGGAACGGAATCAGCGAAGCTGCCACCGATACGATCTGCGACGGCGCGACGTCCATGTACTGGATACGGTCCGGCGTGACCATCATCGTTTCGCCGGCTTCACGCGACGACACGAGTTCGTCGATCAGCTGGCCGTTCTCGTCGATCGCGGCGTTCGCCTGAGCGATCATGTAGCGGCCTTCTTCGATCGCCGACAGGTAATCGATCTGGTCGGTCACCTTGCTGTCCACGACCTTGCGGTACGGCGTCTCGAGGAAGCCGTACTCGTTCAGGTGCGCATACAGTGCGAGCGAGTTGATCAGACCGATGTTCGGACCTTCCGGCGTTTCGATCGGGCACACGCGGCCATAGTGGGTCGGGTGCACGTCGCGGACTTCAAAGCCTGCGCGCTCGCGCGTCAGACCGCCCGGGCCCAGTGCGGAAACACGGCGCTTGTGCGTGATTTCCGACAGCGGGTTGGTTTGGTCCATGAACTGCGACAGCTGCGACGAACCGAAGAACTCGCGGATCGCCGACGAAATCGGCTTCGAGTTGATCAGGTCGTGCGGCATCAGGTTTTCGCTCTCGGCCTGGCCGAGGCGTTCCTTGACCGCGCGCTCGACACGCACGAGGCCTGCGCGGAACTGGTTTTCCGCCAGTTCGCCGACGCAACGCACGCGACGGTTGCCGAGGTGGTCGATGTCGTCCACTTCGCCCTTGCCGTTGCGCAGCTCGACGAGGATCTTGATCGTCGCGAGAATGTCGTCGTCCTGCAGCGTCATCGGGCCGGTGATCTCGTCACGGCTGACGCGGCGGTTGAACTTCATACGGCCGACCTTCGACAGGTCGTACGCTTCTTCGCTGTAGAACAGACGGTTGAACAGTGCCTCGACCGCTTCTTCGGTCGGCGGCTCGCCCGGACGCATCATGCGGTAGATCGCGATGCGCGCGGCCGTCTTGTCGGTCGTTTCGTCGACACGCAGCGTCGACGAAATGTACGGGCCCTGGTCCAGGTCGTTCGTGTAGAGCGTCTGGATGTCCTTGATGCCCGCTTCGCGCAGCTTCTCGAGCACGCTTTCCGTGACTTCGTCGTTCGCGCTCGCGATTACTTCGCCGGTGTCGCCGTCGACGACGTTCTTCGCCAGCACGCGGCCGAGCAGATAGTCTTCCGGCACCGAGATGAACTTGGTCTTCGCGGCTTCGAGGTCGCGAATGTGCTTCGCGTTGATCCGCTTGTCCTTCTGGACGATGACCTTGCCGTCACGATCCGTGATGTCGAAACGCGCGACTTCACCACGCAGGCGCTCGGGCACGAACTCGAGTTGCGCGCCTTCGTCCATCAGCGTGAAGTTGTCGAACACGAAGAAGTTCGCGAGGATCTGTTCCGGCGTGAGGCCGATGGCCTTCAGCAGGATCGTGACCGGCATCTTGCGGCGACGGTCGACGCGGAAGTACAGGATGTCCTTCGGATCGAATTCGAAGTCGAGCCACGAGCCGCGGTACGGAATGATCCGCGCCGAGAACAGCAGCTTGCCCGAGCTGTGCGTCTTGCCCTTGTCGTGTTCGAAGAACACGCCCGGCGAACGGTGCAGCTGCGAGACGATGACACGCTCGGTGCCGTTGATGACGAACGAGCCCGTCGGCGTCATGAGCGGAATTTCGCCCATGTACACTTCCTGCTCTTTCACTTCCTTGACGACCGGCTTGTTCGGCGATTCCTTGTCGAGGATGACAAGGCGGACCTTCGCGCGCAGCGCGGAGCAGTACGTCAGGCCGCGCTGCTGGCATTCCTTGATGTTGAATGCCGGCGCGGACAACGCATAGCTCACGAACTCGAGACGTGCGAAACCGTTGTGCGAAACAATGGGAAATACCGACGTGAACGCGGCCTGCAAACCTTCAGGCTTGCGTTGCGTGGCCGGCACATCGGCTTGCAGAAACGTGCTGAATGATTCAAGCTGGGTAGCCAGCAAGAAAGGAACTTGGTGAACGATGGGGCGCTTCGCGAAACTCTTGCGAATGCGCTTCTTCTCGGTGAAGGAATATTGCATACGATCTCCGAATCACGGCGGGTGCTATCGAGGCGGAATACCTGGACGTTTCAAACCCGAGTGTTCACCGACTGAGACCCGATGGCCGTCCGACGGCTTGAACGAGCCGAGAAGCTTGGTGGTTGGCCGCTACCAACCGCTGGCTGACGGCAGCGGATGCCTGTGTTGCCCGCTACCCGACCAAACTTGCCTTCTGCAGTCGCTTCAGAAGACAAAGAGAACCGCCATTCGTGATCAATGACAACGATCAGGCGGTTTTCTTTGGCTTCTGGGGCCGATTATTCGGGCTCCCGAATGAGTGCCAGAATAACGTCCCCACAAAGCACAAAAAGGCCGGCGGTGAAAATACCGCCAGCCTTCGCACAGCGCGCCGAAACTTACTTGACTTCGACCTTCGCGCCAGCTTCTTCCAGCTTCTTCTTGGCTTCTTCAGCAGCAGCCTTGTCGACGCCTTCCTTGACAGCCTTCGGTGCGCCGTCAACGACGTCCTTCGCTTCCTTCAGGCCCAGGCCCGTCAGTTCGCGAACTGCCTTGATGACTGCAACCTTGTTGCTGCCTGCTTCAGCCAGAACGACCGTGAATTCGGTCTTCTCTTCTGCAGCAGCAGCAGCGCCGCCGCCTGCCGGGCCAGCGACTGCCACTGCAGCTGCCGACACGCCAAACTTCTCTTCGAATGCCTTGACCAGTTCGTTCAGTTCCAGAACGGTCATCCCTTCGACTGCTGCCAGGATGTCTTCTTTTGCGATTGCCATTTGAAATACTCCTAAATTGAATTCGGATACAGCCAGCGATCAATGACGCTGATGCACGTTCGATTACGCAGCTTCCGCTTGCTTCTTCTCGGCCAGCGCGGCCAGAGCGCGCGCGAAGCCCGAAACAGGCGATTGCATAACGAACAGCAGCTTCGAGAGCAGTTCTTCGCGGCTCGGGATGCTTGCCAGCGCTTGCACGCCAGCCTTGTCCATCACCTTGCCATCGAACGAACCAGCCTTGATGACCAACTTGTCATTGCTCTTGCTGAAGTCGTTGACGACCTTAGCAGCAGCAATTGCATCTTCCGAGATGCCGTAGATCAACGGGCCAGTCATCTGCTCTGCCAGCGGAGCAAACGGCGTACCTTCAACAGCGCGACGCGCCAGCGTGTTCTTCAACACGCGCAGGTAAACCTGTTGCTCACGCGCTTGCGCGCGCAGCTTGGTCAGATCGCCAACCGCAATTCCACGATACTCAGCCAGCACAACGGTCTGGGCCTTCGCGACTTGCGCGGAAACCTCAGCGACGACGGCTTGCTTGTCTTCTCTATTAAGCGGCACGGTTAGCCTCCAGAAACGATACGTTCGGCACGAAACCTCACGTACCTCGTTCAACAACGGCGTCCGACCTCGTTAGGAGTATTTCCACCTCACGCCGGGAATCGCTTCACGGCCTGCGGCTTCACCACTGCAAAACTTTTTCGGGTTCGCCATCTGCGTTGGCTTGAATTAAGGGATCACCTGACTGCTGCGCCCCACCAACGGTCTTTGATAACCGGTTGCCCGCCCTGCTGCACGAACAACCGCCCAAAGCCCATGAGGGCCGCTTCGCGAACGAAGCGGCCCGAATACTTGCTTACTGTGCTGCCAGCGTAGCCTGGTCGACACGCACGCCGACGCCCATCGTGCTCGACAGTGCGATCTTGCGCAGGTAGACGCCCTTGCTCGTTGCCGGCTTTGCCTTCTGCAGCGCTTCGATCAGCGCCGACAGGTTCGAACGCAGTGCGGTCGGCTCGAACGATGCACGGCCGATGGTCGCGTGGATGATACCGGCCTTGTCGACACGGAATTGCACCTGACCAGCCTTCGCGTTCTTGACGGCGGTTGCGACGTCCGGCGTGACCGTACCGACCTTCGGGTTCGGCATCAGGCCGCGCGGGCCGAGGATCTGACCGAGCGTACCGACGATACGCATCGTGTCCGGCGAAGCGATCACGATGTCGAAGTCCATCTGGCCGGCCTTGATCTGCTCTGCCAGGTCTTCCATACCGACGATTTCGGCGCCTGCTGCACGTGCTTGCTCAGCCTTCTCGCCTTGCGCGAACACTGCAACGCGAACCGACTTGCCCGTACCTGCCGGCAGAACGACCGAACCACGAACGACCTGGTCCGACTTCTTCGCATCGATGCCGAGCTGGACTGCTACGTCGATCGACTCGTCGAACTTCGCGCTCGCGCATTCCTTCACGAGGCTCAGTGCGTCTTCGATCGCGTACAGCTTCTGACGATCAACCTTGGCAGCGAATGCCTGACGGCGCTTGGAGATCTTAGCCATTTACACGCCCTCCACAGTGATGCCCATCGAGCGTGCGCTACCAGCGATGGTGCGAACGGCTGCGTCCAGATCAGCTGCCGTAAGGTCCGGCATCTTGGTCTTCGCGATTTCTTCAGCTTGAGCGCGCGTGATCGAACCGACCTTGTCGGTGTGCGGCTTGCTCGAGCCCTTGTCCACCTTCGCCGCCTTCTTGATCAGGACGGTCGCCGGCGGCGTCTTCATCACGAACGTGAAGCTCTTGTCAGCAAATGCCGTGATGACCACCGGCACCGGCAGACCCGGCTCCATGCCTTGAGTCTGCGCGTTGAACGCCTTGCAGAACTCCATGATGTTCAGGCCGCGCTGGCCCAGTGCCGGACCGACCGGCGGCGACGGGTTGGCTTTACCTGCAGGGATCTGCAGCTTGATAAAGCCGATAATCTTCTTTGCCATTTGTGAACCTCATTGGAACGCCGGAGAAGGCGTTCGGTGAGTAATAACGCGCTTTCGCCACTGGCTACTGACGCTCCTCAACGGCCATGACGCGGGCCGTAAGCGCGAAGGTGGGCAGCCGAGGCTGCCCACCGAATCGGGATCAAACTTTTTCGACCTGGCCGAACTCGAGTTCGACCGGGGTGGATCGACCAAAGATGGTGACCGACACACGCACGCGCGATTTTTCGTAGTTGACTTCCTCGACGGTGCCATTGAAGTCCGTGAACGGGCCTTCCTTGACACGCACCATCTCGCCGACTTCGAACAGGGTCTTCGGGCGCGGCTTTTCGACGCCTTCCTGCATCTGCGACATGATCTTCTCGACTTCCTTCGGGGAAATCGGGGTCGGGCGGTTGCGCGCACCGCCGACGAAGCCGGTGACCTTCGCGGTGTTCTTCACGAGGTGCCACGTTTCGTCCGTCATTTCCATTTCCACCAGCACGTAGCCGGGGAAGAAACGACGCTCGGTCACAGCCTTGTGGCCGCCTTTGACTTCAACCACTTCTTCGGTCGGAACCAGGATCTGACCGAATTTGTCCTGCATGCCAGCGCGTTCGATGCGCTCCTGAAGCGCACGTTGCACGCTCTTCTCCATGCCGGAGTAGGCGTGCACGACGTACCAACGTTTTCCGCTCGGGGATGCCGGAGTATCGCTCATATCATTTCCAACCCAGAATCGCCGAGAAAATCACCCATTCGATCGACTTATCACTCAACCAGAGGAAAATCGCCATCACGAGCACGAAACCGAACACGACGAGTGTGGTTTGCGTTGCTTCCTTGCGGGTGGGCCATACGACCTTCCGGACTTCCTTGTACGAATCCTTGGCAAATGCGATGAGGCTCTTGCCAGGTGCGGACATCAGCCCGACGGCCACGCCGGCGATGATACCTACCGCCAATGCGGCACCGCGGACATACCACTGCTGATTGGCCAGCCAGAAGAAGCCCACGAATCCGGCCAACACCAGCAATACACCCAGGGCCAGCATCAGCTTATCGCCGGAGGTATTTACAGTTTCGACGGATGGATTCGCCATAACACCTTAAAACAAATGCCACGTAGGGCACGTGGCTATTTTTTGGCAGGGGCAGAGGGAATCGAACCCCCAACCTTCGGTTTTGGAGACCGACGCTCTGCCAGTTGAGCTATACCCCTAAACCATGTTGGGGCTGGCTGCTACCAGCCCCAAAACTGTCGATCAACGAATAACTGGCTTACTCGATGATCTTGGCGACGACGCCGGCACCGACCGTACGGCCACCTTCGCGGATTGCGAAGCGCAGACCTTCTTCCATCGCGATCGGAGCAATCAGCTTCACCGTGATCGACACGTTGTCGCCCGGCATCACCATTTCCTTGTCCTTCGGCAGCT
>NZ_JAIZRY010000028.1:0-28623 GCF_020420125.1 Burkholderia sp. AU30280 | reverse complement strand
TGGGGAAGTGCCGCGCATGACTGGAAGACGGCCATGAACCAATTCGCTATCCTTTATGCAGATCGGTTCGTCCGACCTTCCGTGTAATTGTTCCACCCGCCTTGAACACGGAAATCCTGACACTCCCACGACCAACGCGATCGAGTCGCTGCACATGCAGCTTCGGAAGATCATCAAGGCGCGCGGCCACTTCCCGTCGGACGAAGCCGCGCTCAAATTGATCTGGCTGGCGCTGCGCAACGTCGTGGCCAAGTGGACCGGTTCCCGGCACGATTGGAAAAGTGCAATGACCCAGTTTGCGCTGCTTTACCCGGAACGATTCAACATCGGAGTCTGAATCTCAACCCGCCTCACACACGAAATTCCGGATACCTCCACGACGCTCGTAGAGCAGCGAGGCATGAAATTCCCGAATTGGGCATTCCAAAACAAAAACGGCACTGTCTTTTGGGACAGTGCCGTTTCTAACGACTTGATACCGCTTGGAATTCTTTGGGGTGGCTGATGGGACTCGAACCCACGACGACAGAAATCACAATCCTTGCGCATTATCACCAAAAATCAATGGGTTAGGGTGAAAAATTGGAACATACCCCCTCCCTCTCCCTTATGTGACATGCGCCATTACTGCCATCTTCCATCAAAATACCTGAGACTCGATCGCCACCTGATCGGCCCAATAGGGTTGCAAATTGACGGTGCTGCGATCATCTGCCGAGCCGCTCGAACGTATAGCCCCTACTCTACTGCGCTGACACCAGTTTCAGCCCTGGTTGTCGTCTCAGTCCGTACAGTCTCGCCAATTCGTCAAAGTATATGTCCATGCTTTTTTCCAGATCTTCATCCGTATAGCCAAGATTGGATGTGAGATTGCTCAGCAGCGCATCCAGAATTGTGGACCGCTCCCGAGGAAAGTCGACGGCCGCCGGCTCCTGCGTCCGAAAACCGCGCATGGACATCTGTCGCCAAAGCCACTGACTCTTACCAGAATCAATGCGTCCGAGAGTCGTAGCGCGATAAATCAAAGCTGCCATCGATACTTTCCAGTATGGTTTCATGCCCATTGCGCGATCGAGCGTAAGCCCACTGAGATGAGGCCCAATATCAGCTGCCGGCATCAAAAGCTCGGAGGCGAATTTATCAGCCTCATCCTCCATCATCGCAGTTGGATACCTATGCATTACGAGATGCCCGATCTCGTGTGCCAGCGAAAACCGAAGTCGGTCTCCCGACCGGGCCTTGTTCAAGAAAATTACTGGTGGCAGGCCAGCAATCCGGTAACTGACTCCGTCGATGCCTGCGTCAGGCATCTCGCAATATACGACGACGCAACCCGCCCGTTCGGCATAATCTGTCAGGTTGCCCACCGGGCCGGCTGGCATATACCACGCTCGGCGAATATACCTTGCGACCTCTTCTGCACCTCCAACTTCGTCAGCATCATATTCTGGGAACGGTAATTCCGGGTCCACGTCCGCACTTTGCAGAAGAGTGCGGATGTGACCGATCCGAACATTCAACTCGGCAATCAATTTTTCGATAGGAAGTCGCCCGACAGATGCCTTCTTCCGAAAAAACGGATGGGCACTCATCGGTGCACCATACAGTCGATCAGATCTACAGAAAAATGAGGGCGGACACTCTAAGGCATCCGCCAGTCGCTCCACTATTACGTCCGTTACTGGGCGCAATCCCTGTTCAAGCTTCGACAATGTTCCCTGAGCCAGACCCGAACGTTCAGCCAATTCGGCCTGAGTCAGACCCAGCATCTTTCTCCGAAGGTTGACGAGTTCAGGTCGAAATGTCTCCGCCAGCTGCTGATTTACGTTGCGTTCCATTTTCGTTTTCCCCAATTCGCTTTGGCTTCACCACACGGTCCGCCACCGAACCTCCACCATCGCCTGTGGGCGCTGGAGCGAACGGAATAACCTGTTGTGCATCCTCACCACCACTCGCATCAATCGTCCACAAAACATATTCATTGTGTCGATGAGCGAGAACGACACGCTCGATTTCTGTTTCATCTCCGGACAAGACATACAGAAGTTCGCATCGCGCAATTCCGTCAAACAAATCTTGTTCCTGATCGTGAAACGCTTTAGTTGCCATAGTGGGCACGTTTCGCGATTTGTACTCAGCATCACCCTTCTTAAACCTTACAAACAACCGATCCTCAACCATCAACCCTTTCCACTTACCTTGCTCGTGGTATCGAGTTGGTCCGCTTCCATCAAAGTCCGCTTTCGCAAGAGTCAAGGCATCGTTGTTGACGATACCTGCGCGAACCGTACGGCTCTGCATGCGTGCAGCCACTGGATTTTCCAACCACATCAACCATGCCTTTCGATACAAAGCTTCCAATTTCGAAAGGTACGGAGTAACGAGCTTGCGCGCTTCTTCTTCGGAAATGATCGGCATGGCCACACCATGAATGGGTACAAGCCTCGATCATATCACGAACTACAAAAACAACACAAAAATATTCCGAAAATATTCCGAACTCGTGTCGCGCCGAATCATACGGGAAGAAAAAACGTCGCTCGCGGTACCCGACGATTCGATAGGGTCTTTCGACAGTTCACATCTCATCTGCGGAGCCTCCGGATGAGCGTCACATTCAAGATCCGGCATCGGCTCCCACCGATAACTGTATATTTATACAGTATTTTGCTCTCGGCATAAATTGTCGCCTAGGTCCGACTCATTTAGGTGCGGCAACCATCTCATCCGCCGGATAGAACTGCAGCATCGCGCGCGCAGCATCGACGTTTGACGTGGTCAGCCATTCCTCACAGTCGTCCGGCCGCAGGATCACAACCGCCCGCTTCTCATCGTCTGGCTTGTGCATTCGCGAGAACACTGGGTGCCCCTCGCCGTTGACCGTGATCATGGACATCGTGTGATGCTCGACGCCATCCTGGCCCTGCAGCGTCCGCCAGATGCCGGCGACGCACATCGTTCGCCAGTCGACCAGCCCGATTCGGTGCCATACGTTCTTCCCTGTCTCGTAGCACGGCTCGTAGATCCAGTCGGCCGGAATCAGACAGCGCCGTCCAGCGCGCCAAGCCGGCCCATAGAGCGGTGATTTCCCGAGGTTGTCGTCACGCACGTTCATCGTGCTGCGCACGATCGGCGGCTTCCCGCCGCCGGCCGCGCCGCCGTGCACGACGTCCGCCGCGCAGTCGTATGCGAGCGACTGCGGCCCGGGCAGCGGCTGCCAGTTAAGCCGGTTCCTCGCCTTCAGCGTCTGGAGCAGCGCCAACTTGTCGGCGGCGCGCTTGACCGCCGTTTCCAGCCGTTCGAGACACGCGCGGTGCACACGCAGGCCGCTCTCCATGTCGCGGATGTCTTCATTCGCGGCGGCGGCTATCTGCTCCTGTGCGCACTGCGCACCTTCTTGCGTACCGCCCTGCGAACTGGACGCCATGTGCGCATTGACGATCGCGCGCTTCGTCCCTGTCGGGTCGCGGCTCCAGCCGTTCTTCTTCGCCGCCTTTCGTATCGCCGCTTCGGACAGCCCGTGCGCACCGGCGATGGTGCGCAGCGAATCGACGCCTGCGCGGTACGCACCTTCGATCGCGATCCAGTCGACGTTCTTCGCTGCCATTAGCTGCATTTCCGTGACACGGTAGCAACCCTGACCTGAAATAAATCTGGTCAGACCTATTGCAACGCCTTTCAGAACCCCAAGGTTCGCGAGTGGACCGACGCCGCCACGTCGGCCAATCCACTACACATACGGAGAAAGTGATGAGCAAGTTCACCACACGCGTAGTCCTGCATGGAGTCCAGGACAGCGACACCGAGACCTACGAAAAACTTCATGCCGCAATGGCCAAGGCCAAGTTCTATCGGACAATCCAAGGCTCCGACGACGTGTGGTACGAAATGCCTCCCGCGGAGTACAACCGCGTCGCCGAAAACACGAATGCCGACGCGATTCGCGACGAAGCTTCCGCAGCAGCAAAGACTGTGTGGCACGACTACAGCATTCTGGTAACTGAAGGTATCCGGAGCTGGTTCGGCCTCAAGCGCGCGAAGTAAATTCCGTCGAAATAGAAAAAGCCCGCAGCCGGTTTCCCGGTGCGGGCGAACTCTGGTCCGAAGACCTGAGAGGAGACACGGCTCCGGCGCGCAATGCACGGCACTTCAATCGTATGAGGGTTTACCTTGCATTGAAGCCGTCGGGGGCGCCCGCATTTCGAAATGCGGCTTTCGAACAACCCCTCGCCGCACTTCCAACCACCGTTATAAGGAGCACCTATGCCCGACTTTCTTGCCCGTATTGAGATTCACAACGACCTGACAAAATACGAAACCCTTCACAAAGAAATGGCCGACGAAGGCTTCGCTCGCACTATCGTCGCGAAGGACGGCCGAACTTTCAAATTGCCGGACGCGGAGTATTACTACGGCGGCACGAAGACGCTTCGCGAAGTGACCGAAAAAGCCAAGAGCGCCGCAAGCCGTGCGAAGATTGTCTACGGCATGGTCGTAAGCGAGGTGGTCGACATGACGCTTACTGGCTTGGAGGAAGTCGATCCTAGCCAGGCGGCAAATCAGTAGGCCTTCACAGCAGTCCTTTCAGCTCCGCGATCAGCGCCTTCGCGTCGTCCGACAGCGGCAGGCCCGGCGCGCCGACGATCGCGCGATGGAGCGCCTCGACGTGCTGGTACAGCCACGCCATCAGGTTGTGCTCGTCCGTCGCGCCGGCGTCGAACGCGCGGCGCGCGAGCTGCTCGACGCGAACCATCATCGGCACGAAGGTCACGGCAGCGGCCTCGACGGCCGGCGGCGCGTTGTTGACCGCGTCGGCGACCAACTCGCCGGCGCCGTCTTCGAGCGCGGCGAGCATGCCGTCACCACCCGAGGACTGGGATTGCGTCCCCGTAGAGAGGGGGGTATCCGCACTTGCAGCCGCCGTCTCCGATCCGGAATCCGCCGCACCAGGGGGCGCACCCGGGGAACCTACGGGCTCCCCCAACGTCGCGGCCTCCGGTATGCCGCTTGCGGCCGGAGTCAGGCCGATGTCAGTTGTGCCGTCACCGGCATTCGTTGCGCCGTCGGCGCCTTGCGTTGCATTGAGGTCGGACATCGCCTCGTCTCCTGTCGTGGAATGAAAAAAGCCCGCGGACGTGCGTGAACTGACCCCGTAAAGTTGGACGGGTTATGACGGCTAGGGCTGAGAGGGCTGAGTTCTGTATTGCACGGGACTCAGCCCTTTTAGTTGCAGTTTGATGCGGTCGTGATTGTAGTAGTGGATGTAGCTTGCCAAGCCGGATTGCAGTTCGTCCAGGTTGCGGAACCGATTCAGATGGAAGAACTCGGATTTCAGCGTGCCGAAGAAGCTCTCCATGGCGGCGTTGTCCAGGCAATTCCCTTTACGCGACATGCTTTGCGTGAGCGCTCGTCCTTCGGTAGCGACTGCTCGGCGACCAGGTAGCGGACGGCGTTCAGGTTCGTGACGTTGAGCGTCGCGCGCAGCTTCTTCGACGTCCAGATGACGCCCTCCTTCCGCTGCGTGCCGCGCGCGTACCGAACCCAGATCGCGTGGCGCTCGGCCGGCGGCAGTTGGTGCACGACGGCCGCCGTGATCGGAAAGCTCTGGGAGGAGTTCCAGGAGACGGAGCGCTGGAAACGCTACTCGCCTGACACGCGAAAGGACTACACGCAGTGCTCGGGCCCGCTGCTGCTCCGGTTCAAGGATGCGCGCGCATCCGATATCGAAGCCCCGGATGTCGCACGCTATCTCCGCAAGGAACGAAAGGACGCGCCGGTGCGCGCGAACCGCGAGATCGCCCTGCTATCGAATCTGTTCGGCCTCGCGATCGAGTTCGGACAGGCAAAAACGAACCCTTGCCGAGAGGTTCGGCGCAACGAGGAGCAGCCTCGCACCGAAACCGCTGATCCGGACGATCTGCGTGCGTTCACTGGATGGCTCGCGGCCCAAGGCGGCCAGCGCGCGATGATGGGGATGGCCGCAGAGTATGCCGCGCTCGCAGGTAATCGGAAGGTTGAATTCCTCGACCTGTCGTGGCCGCAGGTCGACCGCGCGGCCGGCCACATTCGGATCAAACGCGCGAAGCAGCGCGGCAAGAAGCGCGGCGAAGTCATCGAGCAGATCGAAATCACGCCGCCGCTTGCAGAACTGCTCGATCGACTGGAGGCCGTGCGGGGCGATAAGGAATGCCTCTACGTCTTCACGACGAAGTTCGGCACGCACTACACGCGCGACGGTTTCAAAGGGTTCTGGGGGAAGTTGATGAACGAGGCCATCGAGGCGAAGGTCATTGCCAGCCGATTCACCTTCCATGACCTGCGCGCATACTACGCGACGCAATTCAAGCGCGAGAGCGGCACATTGCCGGACCTGCATGCGAATCCGGCGACGACGGCGCGCGTCTACGATCGAAACAAAATCGTGAAGCGGAAGGCGCTTTAAATTCCATTTTGTGGAATTCAAAAACAAAAACGGCACTGGATAAAATCTCAGTGCCGTTTCTAACTTCTTGATACCGCTTGGAATTCTTTGGGGTGGCTGATGGGACTCGAACCCACGACGACAGGAATCACAATCCTGGACTCTACCAACTGAGCTACAGCCACCACTGTTACTGCTTTTTGTTCTTCGCTGCTTTTGTGTTTCAGCAGCGAAGAACAAGATTATACGAACACTTTTGAATCTTGCAAAGCTTTTTTTTCAAAAACTTCTTCGGCCTCGTTCAGATGCGCGCGCGCCTCGTCGAACACGGCCAGATCAGCACGCGCAAGCTTCTTGTTGTCGGACAGCACACGACGCCAACCGCGTGCGCCGGGCATGCCGCGATACAGCCCGAGCGCGTGCCGCACGATCGCGCCGAGGTAGGTGCCGCGCTTCAGTTCGGCCGCACAGTATTCGATCAGCTTCGCCTCGGCCTCTTCGCGCGTCGGCACCGCTGCGGTCGATCCGTAGAAGCGCGTATCAACCTCCGCGAGCACGTACGGGTTGTGATACGCCTCGCGGCCGAGCATCACGCCGTCGACATGCTCGAGATGTTGCGCAACCTCGTCGAGCGTCGTGATGCCGCCGTTGATGACGATCTCGAGCGACGGGAAATCGCGCTTCAGCTGATACGCATAGTCGTACTTGAGCGGCGGGATCTCGCGGTTCTCCTTCGGCGACAGCCCCTTCAGGATCGCATTGCGCGCATGCACGACGAACGTTTCGCAGCCAGCCTCGGCCACCGTGCCGACGAAGTCGCGCACGAATGCGTAGTCTTCGACCGCGTCGACACCGATCCGATGCTTGACCGTGACCGGCACCGACACCGCATCGCGCATCGCCTTCACGCAGTCGGCGACGAGCTGCGGCTCGTTCATCAGGCACGCGCCGAACGCGCCGCGCTGCACGCGCTCGGACGGGCATCCGCAATTCAGGTTGATTTCGTCGTAGCCCCACTGCTCGCCGAGCTTCGCCGCGCGCGCGAGATCGTCGCGCTCGCTGCCGCCCAGTTGCAGCGCGACCGGCGATTCGTTCGGCGTGAACGCGAGATGCCGCTGGGCATCGCCGAACAGCAGCGCGCCCGTCGTGATCATCTCCGTATACAGCCACGTGTCGCGCGTCAACGTACGGTGGAACGACCGGCAATGGCGGTCGGTCCAGTCGAGCATGGGCGCGACGGATACGCGGCGGGGAGGAAGCGGGGACGGTACGGACATGGATTTCGGGCAACAGGCCAGGCGGCGCGGAAATAACCCGATATTTTACCGCAAGACGGGCCGTGCCTGCCCGGCACGCTGGCTACCCGTCACCCAGCTCCGCATCGACGGCCCGCCGCGCCTCGTCGAGCACGCGCTCGATCACGCGCCGTTCGGTCAGCAGCATCCCGTCGACCTTGACGAGCCGCCAGTCGATCCGCACGGCCTCGCCCTGTAGCACGCGGTAATGCGCATGCTCGCCGTCCCAGACCTGCTCGGTCTTCACCTCGATCTCGAAGCCGCGGTACGGCTCGCTGAAATCGCCGAGGTCGCTGCCTCTCGGTTCCATCGCACGCTCCGTGGCGACGCAGCGCCAGACCGCCCGCGCGGCCGGCGCCGTGCGCTCAATCGTATTCGTCGGATAAAAAGGATTTGCCATCGGCCGTCAGGTCGACCCGGTCGGCCGTCGCCTGGTAGATCAGCCCCTCGTTCAGCAACGCGTAGACGACGTCGTCGAACGCAGCGGGAACCGGCCGGCTTTCGCCGAACTGGTCGATCCACTTCAGCGCCTCGATGGCTTCGGGGGAAAGGATGGGGGTCATGCGTTCGCCTCCGGCATCGGTGTCGCTCCATCCTAGCACTTCGTCCGGACGTCGAATACCAAGGCAAACGCGCTGCGCCAATGCCGGGCGGCGCCGACGGACAGGTTGCCCGCGGCGCCGCGCCGGCGCAGGATACGCGGGCTCAGAGGCGCGCGATCGATACTTCCGTCGATTTCACGAGCGCGACGACTTCCGCGCCCACCTTCAGTTCGAGTTCGTCAACCGAACGGGTCGTGATCACCGACGTGACGATGCCGAACGGCGTCTCGACGTCGACCTCGGAGACCACCGATCCGCGGATGATCTCCTTGACCTTGCCCTTGAACTGGTTACGTACGTTGATTGCAGTGATGCTCATCAGGTTGATCGCTCCGAAGAAAAAGATCTCAGAACGGGCGGCCGCTGCCGCCCGGATTTAAACGGCCCAGCGGATCTGCCCGACCGGTCGAACGTTGTCTGTCTCATGCACCGCGCCCTGGTCGGCCGCACCGGGCCCACCGGCGAGCACGCGTTTCAGCACGCGATCCTCCAGCGCCGCAAACGCCGCCGACGCACGGGCGCGCGGCCGGTCGAGCGGCACCGGCTGATCGAGCGCCACCCGCCCCTGCTCGATGAGCAGGATGCGATCGCCGAGCGCGACGGCCTCCTGCACGTCGTGTGTGACGAGGAGCGCGGTGAATCGATGCTCACGCCACAACCGCTCGATCAGCGCATGCATCTCGATGCGGGTCAGCGCGTCGAGCGCGCCGAGCGGCTCGTCGAGCAACAGCAGTTGAGGCCGGTGCACGAGCGCACGGGCCAGTGCGACACGCTGCCGCTGGCCGCCCGACAGTTGCGCGGGCCAGTCGTTCGCACGTTCCAGCAGGCCGACTTCATCGAGCACGGCGCGTGCCCGGTCGCGCGCGCCGCGCCCGAGGCCCAGCATCACGTTCTGCAGCACGGTCTTCCACGGCAGCAGGCGCGCATCCTGGTACATGATCCGCGTATCGAGTTCGCCGCCGCCCTCGCCGCGCGTCTCGAGCGCGCCGCTGCTCGGCCGCTCGAGCCCGGCAACGAGACGCAGCAGCGTCGATTTCCCGCAGCCGCTGCGTCCGACGATCGCAACGAAACTGCCGCGCGCGACGCCAAGCTCGACGTTGTCGAGCACCGTGCGCGCCCCGAAGCGCTTGCTGACGCCCGACAGTGTCACGGCGTCGTCGGGTGCCGGGCTTCCTGGCCGTCGCCGCGCGAGCGGAACGACGGATGCGCTGCCGTCACGTTCTAGAACCGCCGCGTCCCGCGCGTCGCCGTCCGCGACACGCGCCTGCGCAAGCTCGGCCTCGAGGTCCGCGCCGGCGAGCGGGCCGTAGGCGGCCGCCGAAGTCGTCGCATTCATGCCTTTGCTCCTGATTGATAAGCGGAGTGCCAGCGCAGCGTCACACGCTCGAGCCATTTCGCCAGCACGTCGGCCAGCTTGCCGAGCACCGCGTACAGCAGGATGCCGACCACCACCACGTCGGTTTGCAGGAATTCACGTGCGTTCATCGTCATGTAGCCGATACCCGACTGCGCGGAGATCGTTTCCGCGACGATCAGCATCACCCACATCAGCCCGAGTGCAAAGCGCACGCCGACGAGAATCGACGGCAGCGCTCCGGGCAGGATCACGTCGCGGTACAGCGCGAAGCCACGCACGCCATAGCTCTTCGCCATCTCGATCAGGTTTGCATCGACCGAACGAATCCCGTGGTACGTGTTGATGTAGACCGGAAAGAACACGCCGAGCGCAACGAGGAACAGCTTCGCCTTCTCGTCGATGCCGAACCACAGGATCACGAGCGGAATCATCGCGAGCGCCGGGATGTTGCGGATCATCTGGATCGTCGAATCGAGTGCAACCTCGGCCGCCTTCGACAAGCCGGTCGCGAGCCCCAGCGCGAGGCCGACGCCGCCGCCGATCGCGAAACCGAACAGCGCGCGCCAGGTGCTGACCTTCACGTTCGCCCACATTTCACCCGACGCCACGAGCGACCAGGCCGCTCGCACGACCGCCACGGGTTCCGGCAGTACGCGGGTCGACAGCCAGCCGATGCGCGCACCGACTTCCCATGCCACCAGCAGCGCAAGCGGCACGAGCCACGGTGCGACGCCGCGCCATGCGCGGGCGGCCACGGCCGCGCCCGTCGTCGACGTTTTCGTTGTCATCGCAGGCCTCCTGTCGCTCAGCTCTGCGCCGCTTTCGGCAGATAGCTGTTGCCAACGATCTCGCCGAACGGGCCCGACAGCGGGCCGGTCGCCTTCGCCGCACCGTTGCCCTTGATCAGCGGGAATACGAGTTCCGCGAAACGGTACGACTCCTCCAGGTGCGGATAGCCGGACAGGATGAAGGTCTCGATGCCGAGATCCGCGTATTCGCGCATGCGCTCCGCGACCTGCTCCGGATTGCCGACGAGCGCAGTGCCCGCGCCGCCGCGCACGAGACCGACGCCGGCCCACAGGTTCGGATACACCTCGAGCGCCTCGCGGCCGCCGCGCTTGCCGCCGTGCAGCGCGGCCATCCGGCGCTGGCCTTCCGAATCCATGTTCGCGAACGCCTTCTGCGCACGTGCGATGGTTTCGTCGTCGAGGCGGCTGATCAGGCGTTCGGCGTCACGCCATGCTTCGTCCTCGGTCTCGCGCACGATCACGTGCAGACGAATACCGAACCGGATCTTGCGGCCGCGTGCCTCCGCGCGGGCGCGAATATCGGCGATCTTCTTCGCGACGGCCTCGGGAGGCTCGCCCCAGGTCAGGTAGGTGTCGATGTGATCGGCCGCGATCTCATGCGCGGCCGGCGACGAGCCGCCGAACCACAGCGGCGGATGCGGACGCTGCACGGGCGGATAAAGTGCCTTGCCGCCCTTCGACTGCAGATGCTTGCCGATATAGTCGAACCCGCCGTTGTCGTGCGACGCGGACAGCAGCCCGCGCCAGATGTTCAGGAAGTCGTCGGTGATTTCGTAGCGCGTGTCGTGATCCGCGAACAGGCCGTCGCCTTCGAGCTCGGCAGCATCGCCGCCGGTCACGACGTTGATCAGCAGGCGGCCGCCCGACAGGCGGTCGAACGTTGCGGCCATCCGCGCCGACAGCCCCGGTGATGCAATGCCGGGACGGATCGCGACCAGGAACTTCAGGCGCTGCGTTGCCGGGATGAGGCTCGATGCAACGACCCACGCATCCTCGCAGGAACGGCCGGTCGGCAGCAGCACGCCCTCGTAGCCGAGCGTATCGGCCGCCACCGCGACCTGCTTGAAGTAATCGTAATCCGCGGCGCGCGCACCTTCGGCCGTGCCGAGATAGCGGCTGTCGCCGTGCGTGGGGATAAACCAGAACACATTCATCTGCTGCTCCTGCTTGACTGTCCTTGCCGGAATTTGAAAAAACACCGCCCTGCTCGCGTCGCGGATGAGCGGCGCATGCATGGTGTGCGTTCGAATCGGGATGGCTCGCCGGTCAGGCCGTGCAGCGGGCGAGGACGCGATTGCACGGCTGTTTCTGGGAAATCAGTCTAGGGATCGGTGCAGGGCTTTGGAACGATTTTTTTGAGCTTAGGTTTTCCGCTTTCGTGATTAGCACGACGCTGGAGCGAATATCGCGGCGGGCGGGCCCTATAATGACGCACCTATCCGAATAACTCCGCGCGGACGGCCCCGGCTGTGCGCGCCTGCGGTGCACTCATCGATGCAGAAAGTCATCCTGCCATTCCTGTCCGGCTTCCTGGCCGCCCTGTTTTTCCGCGAAGCCACGCTCGCTCTCCTTCATACGGCCGACCTGATCGCCGCAACCGGCTTCTCCACGCAGCCGTTCGCGCCGCTCGGCATTCCTGAATTTGTCGCCAATGCGCTGATCAGCGCGTGCTGTGCGATCCCGATGGCATGGCTGCTGCGCGTCTCGCCGGAGCGCGAGGCATCGTGGATCGGCGCACTGGTGTTCGGCGGCATCGTGCTGACGGCCGCCCGCGTGTTCGCGATCGATCCGCTGCGCGGCATCTGGCCGTCGGGCAACATGATGCCCGTGCTCGCAGCCGGCTTCGCGGCAAACGCGGTATGGGGCTTCGGTGCCCTCGTGTTCATGCGCGCGTTCATGTCGGACGACGCTGGCGACGAATAACGCGGACGCAGGCGCTACACCCTTCGACCGCCAACCGGTCGATACCCATGAAAATGGCCGCCTGCATCTGCAGGCGGCCATTTTGTTTCCAGCTCGCGCTTCGGTCAGTCGTGGAGTTTCCGCAGCGGATGCGTGTCAGGCGCCCACGGGCTGTCGAACATCGCCAGCAGGTCCGCGCGATCGATATCGGCGGACGACTTGAAGCGCCAGGCCGGCTGGTGATCCTTGTCGACGATCAGCGCGCGCACGCCTTCGATCACGTCGCCGCGCGCGAACGTCGAGCGCGTGAGATCGAGATCGCGGCGCAAGCAGTCTGCCATCGTCGCGCCGCGTGCGCGTTCGACGACTTCCAGCGACACGGCCATCGACAGCGGCGACAACTGTTCTCGCATCGCATGGGTCGCCTTCTCGACCCATCCGTCGACGGCCGCGCAATCCTGCTCGGCGTCGAGCGACGTGAGGATCGCGCCGATGTCCGGTTGCGCGAAATGCCGATCGATCCCGGCACGCGCATCGGCCAGCGCCGACGTGTCGGGCGTCGGCACGACCTTGTGCGCGGCGGCCGTGGTGGCCACGCACGCGACCGCCTGCTCGCCGCTGTCGATGCGCACGCCGTGCAGCGTATCGAGCAGCGCCGGCAGCGCGGCATCGGGCAGATAGACGTCAGCGAGCTGCGCGTACAGCGCGCCGGCCGCGTCGAGCGTCGCGCCGGTCACGGCGAGATAGCGGCCGATCGCGCCGGGCGTGCGCGCGAGGAACCAGCTCATCCCGACGTCCGGGAACAGGCCGATGCGCGTTTCCGGCATCGCCATCTTCGTCGAGTCGGTCACGACACGCAGGCCGCCCGTATGCCGCGCCGCCTGCGAAATACCCATGCCGCCGCCCATCACGACACCGTGCATCAGCGCGATATAGGGCTTCGGATACTTGAAGATCGTGTGGTTGAGCGTGTATTCCTCGATGAAGAACGTGTCGATCGCATCGAGGTCGCCACGCTGCCACGCATCGTGGAAGAAACGCACGTCGCCGCCCGCGCAGAACGCGCGCGGATGCGGGCTGTGCACGACGACCGCGACGACTTCGGGATCGTCGCGCCACGCGTCGAGCGCCTGCTGCATCAGCCGGATCATGCCGACCGACAGCGCGTTCAGCGCCTTCGGCCGGTTCAGTTCGAGAAAGCCGATGCGGTTCGCGACATACGTGCGCACGTCGGGCTGAGCGGATTCGGCGGAAACGGCAGCGGAAGTGGAATCGGTCATGAGGGTCATCCGGCAAATGGCAGTCGCATGCTCAGTGCGCCTGCATCTTCGAAAACAGGTTCAACACCACCACGCCGGCGACGATCAGGCCGAGGCCGATCACGGCCGGCAGGTCCGGCACCTGGCGATAGAGCAGCATCGCGACGAGCGTGATCAGCACGATGCCGGCGCCCGACCAGACTGCATAGATGATGCCGACGGGCATCGTGCGCAGCGTGAGCGACAGGCAGTAGAACGCGATGCCGTAGCCGGCGACGACCAGCAACGACGGCCAGAGGCGCGTGAAGCCGTCCGCCGCGCGCAGCGCCGACGTGCCGATCACTTCCGCGACGATCGCGATCGCGAGCCATGCGTAACCGGGCAGCTGCATCGCTCAGCTCCTTGCGAGGGCCAGCACGGCGTAGTCGTGGCCGAGCTCGGCACACAGCGCCTCGACGACGAATTCGTGGTCCGCGCGCTGCGGCAGCCCCGACGCAGTGATCGAGCCGATCACGCCGGCACCCGCGACGGTCAGCGGGAACGAGCCGCCGTGCGGCGAATATTCGGCGATCGGCAGCCCGTGCTTGTCGGCGAGCGTCGCGCCGGCCTGCTGCATGCGCAGGCCGATCGCATACGAGCTACGGCGGAAATGCGCAACGACGTTGCGCTTGCGGCGCACCCAGTCGGCATTGTCGGGCGTGGCGCCGGCGAGCGCCGCGTAGAACAGCGGCTGGCCGAACGTGACGATGTCGATCGCGATCGCATGGCCGCGCGACGTCGCGAGCGCGTGCATCCGGTTGCCGAGCGCCCACGCGCGGGCCGGGTCGAATTGGGGAAACACGAGCGCCTGTTCCTGCGCGCCGATCGATTGCAGATCGTGAGCGATGTCCATGAATCCGTCGATACAGTAATGAGAGTCGCAACGGCGCCACTGCGATCGCGCACGGCCCCGCTGCCAAGGAAACGAAACAAACCGCTCGATTCTAGCGCACGCCCATGCCGTACCGTCCCTACAAGCGGCGACAAGAAATTGTCAGAAAGCGCTTGCACGCACTCGGGTTACTCCTTATAATTCATTTCTTCGACGGACGCGGGGTGGAGCAGTCTGGCAGCTCGTCGGGCTCATAACCCGAAGGTCGTAGGTTCAAATCCTACCCCCGCAACCAACGTCCAGAATGATGCAAAAAGCCCGGCCCAGTGCCGGGCTTTTTGTTTTCCCGTCGCACTCGCCGTCCCGCCTCGCGCACCCGCGCCCGCCACTTCGCGCGACACGCGGCCTGCACGCGCAGGCGTTCAAGAATGCCGCGCCCCGGTGATACACTCGCATCACCTCGTCCCTTCCACTCGACATGAAATTCTGCTCCGTCTGCGGTCACGAAGTCATCGCGCGCATTCCCCCGGGCGACAACCGCGAACGCTTCGTCTGCGATCACTGCGGCACGATCCACTACCAGAATCCGCGCAACGTCGTCGGCACGGTCCCGGTCTGGGGCGATCAGATCCTGCTGTGCCGCCGCGCGATCGAACCGCGCTACGGGTTCTGGACGCTGCCCGCGGGCTTCATGGAAATGGGCGAGACGACGGCTGAAGCCGCCGCACGCGAAACGCTCGAGGAAGCCGGCGCGCGCGTCGAGGTGCAGAACCTGTTCACGCTGCTCAACGTGCCGCACGTGCATCAGGTCCACCTGTTCTACCTCGCGCGGCTCACCGATCCGGGGTTCGAGGCCGGCGAGGAAAGCCTCGAAGTGAAGCTGTTCGACGAAGCCGACATCCCGTGGGACGAGATCGCGTTCCCGACCGTCAGCCAGACCCTGCGATTCTTCTTCGCCGATCGCGCCGCGGGCGACTACGGCGTGCACACTGGCGACATCTTCCGCTCGCTGCGCAACGGCTGAGCCCCCGCCCCATGGTCCCCTGGCTCGGCCCGGACGATCCGTTTCCGCCCATCGAACGCGCGCTCGGTCCCGCGACCGGCGCGCCTGGGCTGCTCGCCGCGAGCGCCGACCTGCTGCCGTCGCGCCTCATCGACGCGTACCGGCGCGGCATCTTCCCGTGGTATTCCGACGGCCAGCCCGTGCTGTGGTGGAGCCCCGACCCGCGCATGATCCTCGTGCCGGCCGAATTCAAGGTGTCGCCTTCGCTGCGCAAGACGCTGAAGCGCGTGTTGCGCGAGCCCGAATGGGAGGTGCGCGTCGACCACGACTTTCCGGGCGTGATGCGCGCGTGCGCACAGGCGCCGCGCCGCGGGCAGCGCGGCACGTGGATCACGGCCGAGATCATCGACGCGTACACGTCGCTCTACCGCTCCGGCAACGCGCACAGCATCGAGACGTGGCACGGCGGGCGACGCGTCGGCGGCCTGTACGGCGTGTCGTTCGGGCGGATGTTTTTCGGCGAGTCGATGTATGCGGATGCGACCGACGCATCGAAAATCGCGCTGGCCACGCTCGTCGCACACCTTCGCGAGCAGGGGCTGGAAATGATAGACTGCCAGCAGAATACGTCGCATCTAGCGTCGCTCGGCGGCCGCGAGATCGCACGCAAGGCCTTTGTCGCTCACGTGCGCAGCGCGGTAGCCGAACCGCCGATTCCGTGGGAATTCGACAAGCGCGTGCTCGCCGCGCTGACGGCCCGCACCGAACCGGCGGCCCCCTCCGGAATCGAACGCTAGCGCGGCACTCCTCCCCTGCATCGAGAGCTGCCCATGACTCACCCGACTGAGCTGCCGCTTTCACCGCTTTCGGCGTTGCAATTCTATGCAACGGCGCCCTATCCGTGCAGCTATCTGGACGGCCGCGTCGCGCGCTCGCAAGTCGCGACGCCGAGCCACCTGATCAATTCCGACATCTACACCGAGCTCGTCAAGGCCGGCTTCCGGCGCTCGGGCGTCTTCACATATCGCCCGTACTGCGACGGCTGCCGTGCCTGCGTGCCGGTGCGTGTGCCCGTCGACGCGTTCGCGCCGTCACGCACGCAGCGCCGGATGTGGAAGCGGCACCGCGCGCTCGTCGCGACGGTTTCGCCGCTGCACTACGACGAAGAGCACTACGCGCTGTACATGCGCTATCAGTCCGCGCGCCACGCGGGCGGCGGCATGGATCGCGACAGCCGCGACCAGTACGAGCAATTCCTGCTGCAGAGCCGGATCAATTCGCGCCTCGTCGAATTCCGCGACCTCGACGCCCCGGGCGGCGAGCCCGGAAAGCTGCGCATGGTCAGCATGATCGACATCCTCGGCGACGGGCTGTCGTCCGTCTACACGTTCTTCGAGCCCGACGACCAGCACACGAGCTACGGCACCTACAACATCCTGTGGCAGATCGAGCAGGCGAAGAGCCTCGGCCTGCCCTACGTGTACCTCGGCTACTGGATCCGCGAGAGCCCGAAGATGGCGTACAAGGCAAACTTCCACCCGCTCGAAGGGCTGATCGATGGCCGCTGGAAGATACTCGATCCGGAGCGGATCGACCTGCCGCCCGTCGACGCGGCGCTGGCCCGTGCGCCGTTGCCGGGCGGACATTCCGGCGCGGGTTGACGCGCGCCGCGGAGGCGACGAAGCGAAGCGCGCCCCTGCCGCTCAACTCCCGGTAAAATAGCGGGTTGTCATTCATTCCGGCTGCCCGCCCAATTCCCGTGTTCAGTTCCCTCTATCCGCTGGCCCGCGCATCCCTGTTCAAGATGGATGCGGAAGACGCTCACCACCTCACGCTGCGCGCGCTCGGCGCGGCCGGCCGCACGGGCCTTGCCTGCGCGCTGTCGGCCCGCGTGCCCGACGCGCCGCGCACCGTGATGGGGCTCACGTTCCGCAACCCGGTCGGCCTCGCGGCCGGCCTCGACAAGGACGGCGCGGCCATCGACGGCCTTGCGGCGCTCGGTTTCGGCTTCATCGAGGTCGGCACGGTCACGCCGCGCCCGCAGCCCGGCAACCCGCGCCCGCGGATGTTCCGCCTGCCGCAGGCCGACGCGCTGATCAACCGGATGGGCTTCAACAACCACGGCGTCGACCAGTTCGTGAAGAACGTCCAGGCCGCCCGCTATCGCGGCATCCTCGGCCTGAACATCGGCAAGAACGCCGATACGCCGATCGAGCGCGCCGCCGAGGACTACCTGTACTGCCTCGAGCGCGTGTACCCGTTCGCGAGCTACGTGACGATCAACATCTCGTCGCCGAACACGAAGAACCTGCGCCAGTTGCAGGGTGCGGGCGAGCTCGACGCGCTGCTCGCGGCGCTGAAGGACAAGCAGCAGCGCCTCGCCGACCTGCACGGCAAGCTCGTGCCGCTCGCCCTGAAGATCGCGCCCGATCTCGACGACGAACAGGTCAAGGAAATCGGCGATACGCTGCTGCGCCACAAGATCGAGGCGGTCATCGCGACCAACACGACGCTGTCGCGCGCGGCCGTCCAGGGCCTGCCGCATGCGGACGAAGCCGGCGGCCTGTCGGGCCGCCCCGTGTTCAAGGCGTCGAACGAAGTGATCCGCAAGCTGCACGCCGAAGTCGGCAGCGAAGTGCCGATCATCGGCGTCGGCGGCATTTTCTCGGGCGAGGATGCCCGTGAAAAGCTCGCGGCCGGCGCGGCGCTCGTGCAGCTCTATACGGGGTTCATCTACCGCGGCCCTTCGCTCGTCGCGGAATGCGTGAAGGCCGTCGCCCGCGAACGCACCGCGTAATATAGGCATAAACAAACGGTATTTAGCGGTCGATTGCATTTTTGCTATCATTGGCCCCGTTATCAGAATCAATGACCCGGACAGGGCAAGGAAACACACGATGAAGATTGCGCTGCTGAAGAAGCTGCTGGTTGCCGGCCTGATCGGCACGTCGTTCGCTGCCGCCACCGCGCATGCGGCCGACCTCCTCGACCAGGTGAAACAACGCGGCACGCTGCGGGTCGGCCTCGAAGGCACGTTCCCGCCGTTCAACTCGAAGAATCCGCAGGGCGAACTCGTCGGCTTCGACGTCGACATTGCGAAGGCCGTGGCCGCGAAGCTCGGCGTGAAGGCCGAATTCGTGACGACCGAATGGAGCGGCATCATCGCGGGCCTGCAGGCCGGCAAGTTCGATGTGATCGCCAACCAGGTCGGCATCACCGACAAGCGCAAGGAAACACTCGACTTCTCGCCCGCGTACACGTACTCGTCCGCGCAACTGATCCAGCGCAACGACGACACGCGCCAGTTCAAGTCGCTTGAAGACCTGAAAGGCAAGAAGCTCGGCGTCGCGCTCGGCACGAATTACATGGACATGGCGAAGTCGGTGCCCGGCATCGACGTGAAGACGTACCCGGGCGCGCCCGAGTACCTGCGCGACCTCGCGGCCGGCCGTCTCGACGCGGCGCTCAACGACCGCCTGATGCTCGCGTACCTGACCAAGAACTCGCAGTTGCCGCTGCGCCCGGGTGCGAACGTCGGCTCGGCGAACCCGTCGGGCATCCCGTTCAAGAAGGGCAACCCGAAGTTCCAGAAGGCGATCGACGACGCGATGGCGCAACTCGAAGCAGACGGCACCTTCACGAAGATCTCGGACAAGTGGTTCGGCATCGACGTGACGAAGCCGATCAAGTAAGCACGCCTGCATTTCCCGCCTGACGGCGGGCCGGAAAGGGCGGCATCCGTCACGATGCCGCCCTTTGTTTTGTTCGTCCGGTTTATGATTGCGCTTTCGCGCACGCCTTCGATTCGCATTCCATGTCGACAACGTCCCTGCTCGTCCAATCGCTGCCGGTGCTCGCCCAGGGCGCCGTTCTGACCGTCAAGTTCGCCGTGCTGTCGATGGTGTTCGGCCTGCTTGGCGCCGTCGTGCTCGCGATGATGGGCATCCGGCAAAGCGAAGCGCTCGACGGCTTCGAACGCATCTGGGTCAACGCGCTCGCGTGGCTGGCACGCGCGTACGTGAGCCTGATGCGCGGCACGCCGCTGCTCGTGCAGATCTTCGTCATCTACTACGGGCTCCCGAGCCTCGGCATCTCGCTCGACCCGACGCCCGCCGGCGTCATCGCGCTGTCCGCGAACGTCGCGGCCTACATGTCGGAAAGCATGCGCGGCGCAATCAACGGGATCGCGCGCGGCCAATGGCTCGCCGCGTACAGCCTCGGGCTGTCGTGGGGACAGACGCTACGCTACGTGATCGGCCCGCAGGCGCTGCGCATCGCGGTACCGAGCCTGTCGAACAGCCTGATCAGCCTGATCAAGGACACGTCGCTCGTGTCCGTGATCACCGTGACCGAACTGCTGCGCAGCGCACAGGAAGTGATCGCGGCGACCTATCAACCGCTGCCGCTCTATCTTGCCGCCGCGGCCGTGTACTGGATCCTGTGCCAGATCCTCGAATGGGTGCAGCGCTGGTACGAAAAACGCCTGTCGCTGCCGTCGCGGCACTGAGCGCACGCCGTCCGCCGGGCCGCACGCGCGCGCCCGGCATCCTTCTTCCCGCTTATTCCCCCGGATAGCGCACGCCGAGCGCCGCTCGCGCGGCATCGGTCATCGCGATCATCTGCCGCGAATGGTCGTGCGTCATGATCGGACTTTCGGTCTTGCCCGCGCGCAGCAGGTCGCAGAAATGCGCGGTCTCGTAGTTCAGCCCGCCGCCGTCGACCGGCGCATCGAGTTCGACGGTGCGCCCGTCCGCGTAGCGGATCGTTGCACGCGCGGGGTTCCACCACTTCTCGTGAATCGTCACGTGGCCGCCGGCCGCGGCAATCAGCGCGTCGCCGCGCCCCATCACGTCGAGCCCGCAAAAGAGCTGCGCGATCCCGCCGTTCGCATGCACGCTGTTCAGGCTCGCGAACAGGTCGACACCCGTCGCGCCGACGCGGCCGAGCGTCTGCACGTCGAGCGCCGCGCCGAGCCAGTCGACCGCGAGAAAGGCCTCGTAGATCCCGATATCGAGCAGCGCGCCGCCCGCGCGATCGAGGCGATAGACGGAGTGGTCGTCCGGGACCGACGACGATGCACACCCTGCCCGCACGAGCCGGATCTCGCCGATCGGATCGTCATGCAGATGCGCGCGCAGCTGACGGTACAGCGGAAAGAACGGAGGCTTCATTGCCTCCATGAAAAGCCGCCCTGCGTCGCGTGCCGCACGCAGCACGGTGTCGAGCTGCGCCGCGTTCAGCGTCGCGGGCTTTTCGCACAGCACTGCCTTGCCCGCAGCAAGCGCGGCCAGCGTGTACTGCGCGTGAGTGTCATGGAGCGTCGCGATGTAGACCGCGTCGATATCGCTCGCGAGGAGTGCTTCGAGGCTTGCAGCAGGCGTACCACCGTATGCGCCGCAAAAGTCTGCCGTGGCATCGGCGCGGCGGGCCCAGGCACCGGAGAGCGTGGCTCCCGGCACGTGTGCGAGGCTTTGCGCGAAACGGCGCGCGATGCTGCCTGCACCGACGATGCCGAAGCGCACCGGGTGAGGGTCGTTGTCGTTCATCCTGATCTTCCGTGTCGGTCGTATGACGATGGCCGGCACGCTGCCGGCTGGCCGTCATGATAAACGGCCCGGCGGCACACGGATGAGCGACACGCGCAGCGTCAGGCGCGCATGGGTACGTCGACGGAGAAATCGCGCGAGATCTCGTCGGCGCTGAAATCGATCAGCGCGAGCGAAGCGGCTTCGGCTTCGCGCGGGTCGCGCCGCTCGATCGCGTCGACCACACGCGCATGCGCCTTCACCACGATGTCGTGCGCACCCTCCTTCTGCACGACACGCGGATTCACGAGACGCACCGCACCGCGCACGATCGCCGCCATCTGTTGGAAAAACTGGTTGCCGCTCGCCTGGACGATCCGCGTGTGCAGCAACTCGTCCGCGGTGTCGTAGCCGGGGTCTCCCGGCTGCAGCACCTTGAACGCATCGAATGCTTCGCGAATACCCGCGATGTCGGCAGCCGTTGCACGCACTGCCGCCTGCGCGGTCGCGCGCGGTTCGATCAGCATCCGGAATTCGATGACATCGCGCATGAACTGCGGATCGGGTTTCGCCCGGAATCGCCAGCTCACCACGTCTTCGTCGATCATCCGCCAGTCACGCATCGGCCGCACGCGCGTGCCGACTTTCGGACGCACGTCGAGCATGTCGCGCGCAAGCAACATCGACAACGCTTCCCGCATCACGGTGCGACTCACATCGAACTCTTTCGACAGCACGTCCTGCGGCGGCAAGATGCCGCCGTACTTGTCCTCGACGATACCCGAGACAAGCCCATCCATCACTTTGGCGACCAGTGACCGGTCTTTGCCCTGCTCCATGACACCTCCCCGTGCGTCGATTTGCGAACACCTGCTCCGCAGTTCCGCCGGCCCTGGTTACGACTGTTCTTATGATCTATAAGTTGATGAGTTCGAGGACATTTCGCTATCTGGTAAACACCTGACAGGGTTATCCCTCTTTTTGTCGGGGTGATTTATACGGCTAAAAATAAGGCCCGGGAAGCGCATTGCGCCTGCCGGGCCCCGATTTCCACAAGATTTAAACATTCAGTCCATTACGGTATATGACACGTCATTACGGACTGCTTGTCATGCCTTTCAATTAACCGAATAGACGATCGTTTCAACGCCGTTTTCCGTGCCGAGCAAGCACAGATTCGCGCCGCGCTCGGCGAACAGGCCGACCGTCACGACGCCCGGCCATGCGTTCACCTGCGCTTCGAAGCCGCGCGGATCAGCGATCTGCAGCCCCTTCACGTCGATGATCTCGTTGCCGTTGTCGGTGATGTACGGCGCACCGTCCTTCGTCACGCGCAGCACGGGCACGCCGCCCAGGGCAGTCACGCGCCGGCCGATCGCCGTGCGCGCCATCGGCACGACCTCGATCGGCAGCGGGAACGCGCCGAGCACCGGCACGCGCTTGCTGGCGTCGGCGATGCAGACGAACGTGTCGGCCACCGACGCGACGATCTTCTCGCGCGTGAGCGCACCGCCGCCGCCCTTGATCATCGCGCCGCTCGCGTCGATCTCGTCGGCGCCATCGACGTACACCTGCAGCGAGTCGACCTCGTTCAGGTCGAACACCTTGATGCCGTGCGACTTCAGGCGCTCGGTCGTGGCGACGGAGCTCGACACGGCGCCGCGATAGCGCGCCTTGACGACGGCGAGCGCGTCGATGAAGCAGTTGGCGGTCGAGCCGGTGCCGACGCCGATCACGGCGCCTTCCGGCACGTTCTGGATCACGTAATCAGCGGCGGCCTGGCCGACGAGGCGTTTGAGTTCGTCTTGAGTCATGGAGTGGTAATGCTGCGGGATTGCGGAAAACCGCCAGTTTACCGGACTCGGATGACGGGCCGCGTTTTTCGGTACGCCGTGCACTGTGGATTCAGGGTGCGCCCGCCGCGGGCGCGTCGTCCGCCGGTTGCGTGCCGGGGAAGTACTTGTCGAGCAACGCCTGCGCGATTGCGTCGCTTTCGGCGTCCGGATTGCCCGCATAGTCGGACGGCCTGAAATGCATCTGGAACGCCGCGAACACGCGTCGCGTGCGTGCGTCGAGCACCCCATCGGTGGCCACGTCGTAACCGTAGCGCGCGAGCTTGATCTGCAGTTCGCGCACGTCGGCCGGCGCATGCGGATCACGACCGCCGAGCCGCGCGGTCACGGTCGCGTCGTCCGGCCACGCGCCGACGCCGGCCTGGGCCAGCGCATGCCAGGGAAACAGCGGCCCCGGATCGATCTTGCGTTGCGGCGCGATGTCGCTGTGCCCGACCACGCGCGTCGGTGGAATCCCGTAGCGCGCGACGATGTCCTTCGACAGCCGGGTCAGCGCCGCGACCTGTTCGGGCGGATAGGGCTGCCACGTGCGGTTCTGCGGATCGAGCGGCCCGCGATTCACGTTCTCGATGCCGATCGACACCGCGTTCAGCTCGGTCGTGCCCTGCCACTCGCTGACGCCCGCGTGCCATGCACGCTCCGATTCCGGAACGAGCTGGTAGACGACCGGCATCCCGCGCTCGATGCGCGGTTGCGGCGGGATGACGTAATGCACGCTGACCGAATCGCCCGTCAGCGTGCGCAGCGATTTCGCCTCGTCGCTTTCGGTGTAGTGCATCACGAGGAAGCGGATCCGCGAATCGGCGCCGCGCGCGTGCAAGCTCGTGTCGGCGTAATAGGTGCCGCGTTCGACGAGCGACGGCGACGTGCAGGCGGCCAGCAGGCACAGCACGGCGCAGGATGCACCAACGCGAAACAGGGTCATCGGTTGCGAACTCCGGAGAGCCGCGTGCCGCATCGGATCGCGGCACGCGTCGTTCGGGTCATTCGAGGCCCGCGCAGGGCGCGCGGGACGGGCTGCGTCAGCCCTTCACGCGCCGCTGGCGCACGGCTTCGTACAGGCACACGCCGCTTGCGACCGACACATTCAGGCTTTCCACGCTGCCGGCCATCGGAATGCTCATCACTTCATCGCAGGTGTCGCGCGTAAGCCGGCGCATGCCTTCGCCTTCCGCGCCCATCACGAGCGCGACGGGGCCGTCGAGCTTCGTTTCGTAGAGCGTTGCCGATGCCTCGTCCGACGTGCCGATGATCCACACGCCGGCGTCCTTCAGCTCGCGCAGGGCGCGGGCGAGGTTCGTCACCGTGATGTACGGCACCGTATCGGCCGCGCCGCTCGCGACCTTGGCCGCGGTTGCGTTCAGGCCGACCGCACGGTCGCGCGGCGCGATCACCGCGTGCGCGCCGGCCGAATCGGCGACACGCAGGCACGCGCCGAGGTTGTGCGGATCGGTGACACCGTCGAGCACCAGCAGCAGCGCCGGGCCCTGGATGCCGTCGAGCAGCTCCGACAGGTTCTGCGCGAGCGGGATGTCCTCGACTCGCGCGACGACGCCCTGGTGACGCTCGGTATGGGCGAGGCCCCACAGGCGCGTTTCGTCGGCTGCGATCAAGCGCACGCCCGCTTCCTTCGCGGTGTGCAGGAAGTCCTGCATGCGGCGGTCGCGGCGCGTCTGGTCGTACAGCACCTCCGCAACCGTCGATGCATCGTGCCGCAAACGTGCGGTCACCGCATGAAAACCGTAAAGAACCTTCAGACGTGACATGACTGGAACAACCTTCGATCAAACGTGCGGCCGCGCGACGCGCGCAGCCGCGATCCATGGAAAAGGAAAGCGCCGCGTTGCCGGCTGATGACCGGTAACGCGGCGTCTCTCGATACTGCAGGGCGGGCGCTGACGCCGCCCCGAATGCTCAATACTTCTTGCGGGCGCGCGTCTTTTTCGCGGCCGGCTTCGCCGCCGCGCCGCCACCGCTTGCGCCCTTCTTCTTCGCGGCGGCACGTGCGGCGCGCGCTTCCTTCACCGCGACGCTCGGCGCGCTCGCGGCCTTCTTGCGACGCAGCGCAGGCTCCTCTGCCTGGGGCAGCGCGCGTACGCGCGGGCCGTTGCCGTTGCCGCGGTCGACAGCGCCGCCAGCCGAAGCCGGCGCGGGCGAAGGACGCGGCGCCTTCACCGGCGTATCGCGCACGAGACGGAAGTCGATCTTGCGTGCATCGAGATCGACGCGGCTCACCTGCACGCGCACGCGATCCGACAAGCGATAGCGGATGCCCGTGCGTTCACCGCGCAGCTCGTTCTTGATCTCGTCGTACTGGAAGTAGTCCGAGCCAAGTTCCGTGACGTGCACGAGCCCTTCGATGAAGAGCGTGTCGAGCTGCACGAAGATGCCGAACGACGTGACGCCGTTCACCATCCCGCCGTACTCCTCGCCAAGCTTGTCGCGCATGAAATAGCACTTGAGCCATGCCTCGACATCGCGCGACGCTTCGTCCGCGCGTCGCTCGTTCGCCGAGCAGTGCAGGCCGAGTTCTTCCCAGATCGCCGTGTTGTTCGAGCGCGAGCGGCCGCGCGCTTCGTCGTCGGCCTGCTGCATCGCACGGGCACGCGGCGACAGCGCGGTGTTCAGCTCGAAGCCATCCGGTGCCTTCGGCACATACTTCTTGCCCGACAGGATCGCGTAGATCGCGCGGTGCGTGAGCAGGTCGGGATAGCGGCGGATCGGGCTCGTGAAGTGCGCGTACGCCTCGTACGCCAGACCGAAGTGACCGATGTTGTCCGGGCTGTAGACGGCCTGCTGCATCGAGCGCAGCAGCATCGGCTGCAGCATCTGCGCATCGGGCCGGTCGCGGATCTGCGCCATCAGCGCCGCGTAGTCGCTCGCATGCGGCTTGTCGCCACCGCCGAGCGACAGGCCCATGCCGCGCAGGAACGCGCGCAGGTTCTCGAGCTTCTCCGGCGTCGGCCCCGCGTGCACGCGGTACAGGCCCGGATGCTTGTTACGCTTCAGGAAGTCGGCCGCGCAGACGTTTGCGGCCAGCATGCATTCCTCGATCAGCTTGTGCGCATCGTTACGCTGGCGCGGCACGATCTGCTCGATCTTGCCCTGCGAGTTGCAGACGATGTAGGTCTCGGTCGTGTCGAAGTCGATCGCGCCACGCTTCTGCCGCGCGGCGAACAACGACTTGTAGACGCCGTACAGGTCCTGCAGGTGCGGCAGCAGGTCCGCGCGGCGCGCAGCCTCCGGCCCCTTCGTGTTCGACAGCACGGCGGCGACTTCGGTGTACGTGAGGCGCGCAGCCGAATGGATGACGGCCGGATAGAACTGGTACGCCTTGATCTCGCCGCGCGCGGTGATCACCATGTCGCACGCGAGCACGCAGCGGTCGACATGCGGATTCAGCGAGCACAGGCCGTTCGACAGCTTCTCCGGCAGCATCGGAATCACGCGGCGCGGGAAGTAGACCGACGTGCTGCGCTCGAGCGCGTCGGCGTCGAGCCCGCTGCCCGGCTGTACGTAGTGCGATACGTCGGCGATCGCGACGATCAGCCGGTAGCCGTCGCCACGGCCGACCTTGACCGGCTCACAGTAGACGGCGTCGTCGAAGTCGCGGGCGTCCTCGCCGTCGATCGTCACGAGCGGCACGTCGCGCAGGTCGACGCGGAAACGCAGGTCGGTCGGCCGCACCTTGTCGGGCAGCGCGGCAGCTTCGTCGAGCGCCGGCTGGCTGAACTCGTGCGGCACGCCGTACTTGCGCACCGCGATTTCGATTTCCATGCCCGGATCGTCGATATCGCCGAGCACCTCGACAACACGGCCGAGCGGCTGCGAATGGCGGCTCGGGAAATCGGTCAGCTCGACGACGACGACCTGCCCGACCTTCGCCTTCTTCACGTTCTGCGTGATCAGGATGTCATGGCCGATGCGCTTGTCTTCCGGTGCGACGATCAGCGCGCCGTTCTCGTTGAGCAGGCGGCCGATCACGCGCTTGTTCGCGCGCTCGGTGACTTCGACGACATGCCCTTCCGGGCGGCCGCGGCGATCGTAGCCGACGATCCGCGCGAGCACGCGATCGTTGTGCATCACCTTCTGCATTTCGCCGTTCGGCAGGAACAGGTCGTCCTGGCCGTCGTCGCGGATGACGAACCCGTAGCCGTCGCGATGCCCCTGCACGCGCCCGGCGACGAAATTCGACGGATGGGTCAACTGGTAATGGCCGCGCTTGTCGAGGCGAATCTGGCCGTCGCGTTCCATCGCGGCGACACGCCGGAAGAACCCCTCGCGCTCCTGACGCTTGATCGACAGTGCTTCTGCGATGTCGTTGGCGGCCAGCGGCGCGTCGCTCGTACGCAGCACGCCGAGAATTTCTTCACGGCTCGGAATGGGGTACGGATATTTGCTCAAGGGTTTGTCGATGGTTGTTCTCGTTGCGTTGATTGATGGTGCACGGCATCAACATAGAGGTGTCCTTCAGACAGTTCTATATTGACGGCGGCGGGTCATTCTATCATCCGCCTGTGTCGCCAAAAGACCGGAATGCCGCCAGCAGGCGCGGCAGAGCCCGGTTTGCGATGCATCGCAAAAAAGTGTTGACACGAATAATTGGGGCGCTATAATTTCGCTTCTTTGCAGCAAGCAGCTACTGCAAAACGTGCCCAGGTGGCGGAATTGGTAGACGCACTAGGTTCAGGTCCTAGCGGTGGCAACATCGTGGAGGTTCGAGTCCTCTCCTGGGCACCATCTGTATTCAAAAAGGTCGGCTTCTAGCCGGCCTTTTTTCATTTCCGGCGCCAAGGAATGGCGCTCGGCTTACTCACCGATGAACGTGTGCAGCAACCGTGACAGTTCGTCAAACTCGGCCTTCGAAAATTTCCGCAAGCGGGCGTTGAGCACCTTCGGCTTAATCTCCGGAATCCGCACAGCAACCGCCCGCCCCGCTTCGGTCGGCGCGAGGCTCACCACCCTCCGATCGCTCACGCTGCGCGACCGCTCGACGAGCCCCATACACTCCAGCTTGTCGAGCACGCGCGTCATCAGCCCGGTGTCGACACCGAGCAGCTTCGATAATTCGAAAGGCGTCGCCGAACTGCCGGCGCGCAGGGACAGCAGGACGCCCATTTGCTGCGCCGTGATATCGAGATCCCTCAACGCCGCATCCATCTCGGACGTGATCAGATTGCGTGCCTTCACGAGCACGAACCCCGCCCTCTCAGTTTCAGATCCTGTTTGACCAGCTGTCGCAGGCGGCCACATGGCTGCGCGACCACCCGCAGGAGGCCGCGAATACACTCGCGCCGATCTGCGGGCTCGAGGCGACGACGAACGCGCGCCGCAGTTACGTCGTCCGCGCAGTGTCGCGCGAAACTTTGGCGAGCAGCAGAAGATCGCCGACACGTTCGTCACCGCCGGACTGCTGCCCGCTCGTGTCGACACGAGCCAGGGGCCCAGCGCTGGAATTTCCCCGCGAAACGCGTTGATCCAATGGGCGCGCGAGAATCCGTCGTGCGAGGGGCAATATTTTTATCGCCTTGAGTGAAATTGTGTTGACAGACTCCGCCAACACGCTAGAATAGCGGTCTTCGCACTGCAGCAATAAGCGAAACGTGCCCAGGTGGCGGAATTGGTAGACGCACTAGGTTCAGGTCCTAGCGGTGGCAACATCGTGGAGGTTCGAGTCCTCTCCTGGGCACCATCTGTTTTCTAAAAAGGTCGGCTTCTAGCCGGCC
>NZ_JAIZRY010000027.1:0-33791 GCF_020420125.1 Burkholderia sp. AU30280 | reverse complement strand
TACCAGCGTTGTCGAAGGCATCAACAACACCATCAAGGTCATTAAGCGTCGGGCTTACGGGTACCGCGACGAGGAGTACTTCTTCCTCAAGATCCGCGCCGCGTTCCCCGGAATTCCCCGTTGAACCGTTTTTTTTTTGCGCGCGCCGCTCGCTGGCCCGGCAGGTCCGGCCGCGCGTACATGCGTCGCGACACGCCGCTGACGCGCACCGGCAAGGTCACGAACAACGAGGTCACCGCGATGCTCGGCGAGACGATCCTGAACAGCCGCTCGTCGCCATCGACGCTCGGCGGCAGTCTCGAGTACCGGCGCGGCCTGACGCGCACCGTCGACTGGACCGCAACCTGGATGTACGAAGGCGCGAAACAATCGATCCGCCGCAACGGGATCGCGTCCGAGCTGTGGCTCACGCGCGCGTTCCTGAACGACAGGGTCACGCTGGCAGCCGGCGCAGGCGCTTATTTCACGATCGACCAGCGCAACCGGCGCGACCAGCCGGGGCCCGGCGACGGCCGGTTCTCGGGCATCGTGTCGATCTCGGCCAGCTACCGCATATCCGATCGCTGGCTCACGCGCATCACGTGGAACCGTGTGGTCACGCGATACAACCGCGACACCGACGTGATCCAGGCCGGCCTCGGCTACCGCTTCTGACCGCTGCGCGTCACGCGCGATAGCCGGGATCGATGCGATCGACGATACGCTGCAGCGCGTCGAACGCGTCCTGCCCCGCGCCATGCTTCGGATCGAAATTCAGCGAATCGCGCACGCACGCTTCGAGCACGGGCGGCGCGATCGACCGCGCGTCGCCGATCGCATGCGTGGCGACCTGCACCTCGCACGCGCGATTGAGCAGCCACATCAGCGAGAACGTCTGCGCGAGCGTCGCGCCGATCGTCACGGGCCCGTGGTTGCGCAACAGCAGCACCGGTCGGCCGCCGGCGCTCTCGACGATGCGCCGCCCTTCTTCGAGATGCACGGTGATGCCCTCGAAGTCGTGATACGCGATCTTCCCGTACAGCTGCGCCGAATAGAAATTCGAGAATGACAGCCCGTCGCGCGAACAGCACACGGCCATCGTCGGCGTCGTGTGCACGTGCATCACGCAGTGCGCATCGGGCAGCGCCGCATGGATCGCGCTATGGAACGTGAAGCCGGCCGGATTGATCGGCCAGTCGGAATGACCGATCACGTTGCCGTCGATATCGATCTTCACGAGGTTCGACGCGCACACCTCGCGGTAATGGAGCCCGAACGGGTTGATCAGGAAATGCCCGTCCTCGCCCGGCACGCGCAGCGAGATATGGTTGTAGATCAGCTCGGTCCAGCCGAGATGATCGAAGATGCGGTAAGCCGCCGCGAGCTGCACGCGTGCCTGCCATTCGGCTTCGGAGAAACGGGCGGGACGCGTGAACGGCTGGTTCGGGACACGTTGCATGGGGGAACTCCGGTTGCGGGCGTGCGCGGTACGCGGGGTGCGGGCTGCCTGGGGGCACCGTCTTGCACGCCACATTAGTTGCGCACACAACCATATCATCGTTCCCCGCGCACCGGAAACGCGGGTTTAGCCGGAGCGCTTCCGTCCCCTTAAAGCTGGTCGCCGACCGGCAGCAGCATGAACACGCCGGTCATCAGGTTGCGCAGCAGCCCTGCGTGCGGATCGACGTGATAGGTGGCTGGCCGGCCGTTGTCGGTGCCCGTCCATTCGAGTTCGGGCGTCCCGCCGCCCGCCGGCGTCACAAGGCTCACGCGGTAGCTGTCATCCGGCTGCGTCACGCGCGCGAAGATCGTCGCGACCTGCTGCGCGAGCGCCGGGCTGTGGATCACGAGCGCCAGTTCGGTATTCAGGTGCGCGGACCGCGGATCGAGGTTCATCGAGCCGATCACGAGGATCTTCCGGTCGATCACGTACGCCTTCGCATGCAGGCTCGCCCGCGAGCGCGATCCGAACAGGCGCGGGCGCTGCCGGCCCGGCTGCGCCTTGAACTCGTATAGCTCGACGCCGTGCTGCAGCAACGGCACGCGGTATGGTCCGTAGCCGGCCTGCACGGCGACCGCGTCGGTCGCGGCGAGCGAATTGGTGAGGATCGCGACGCGCACGCCGCGCGCGGTCGTCTCGCCGAGAATCTTCACGCCCGCGTCATGCGGCACGAAATACGGCGAGAAGGCGAGGAATTCCTGCTGGGCGCCGCGCGTGAGTTCGACGAGGCGCTGCATCGGCGGGCTCACGTACGCGTCGGTCGGCTTGGCGACCTTGTCGGGTGCGTCGGCCTTGAACTCGGCCGGCGCCCATACGAGCGCGAGCTCGTCGCGCGCGATCTGCTGCGCGAGCGGCGTCGCGTTCAGCGGCTTCGCGTTGTACGGATCGGCGTTCTGGCGCCAATGGCTGCGCAGCTCGTCGCGCGTCGCGTCGAGGTCCTTCGGATCGAACGACTGGTGATTCAGCACACGCAGCGGATAGCTGCTCGCGCTCGACCAGTACGCGTCGAAACTCGCCGAAACGTCGTTCGTCACGGGGCCCGCGGCCAGCACGTCGAGGTCGCGGAACTGCAGCGTCGGACTCGCGTTGAAGTATTCGTCGCCGAGGTTGCGGCCGCCGACGATCGCAATCTGGTTGTCCGCGATCATCGCCTTGTTGTGCATCCGGCGCGTGAAGCTGTCGATGCGCGTGAGGAAGTTGGCCGTGCGTTCGACCATGCCGTACCGCGACGCGCCGAACGGGTTGAACACGCGGATCTCGATGTTCGGGTGCGTGTTCAGCGCGGCCATGATGCGGTCGATGTCGCGGAAGTTCAGGTCGTCGACCAGCATCCGTACGCGCACGCCGCGATCGGCCGCGTACAGCGCCGCGGCGAGCAGCAGCTTGCCCGTGGTGTCCTCGGTCGCGATGTAGTACTGCATGTCGAGCGTCTTCGTCGCGGCCCGTGCGAGCGCGATGCGCATCTGCAGCGCCTCAGCGCCTTCCGGCAGCAGCCGGAAACCCGACTGGCCCGGATGCGCGGCCTCGGGCGCGGCCAGCGCCTCGCGCAGCGGCGTCGCGGTATCGGGCGGCAACGCATGGGAGACCGGGCGATCGAGCGTGGTGGTGGGCGGATGTGTCGCGCAGGCGGCGACGAGCGACAGCAGCACACCGGCGGCCAGCGTGCGGGCCAGGCGGCATGCGGCGCGCCACGACAGCGCGGCCGGTGCGCGCCGGATCAAAGACGTGAACACGGAAACTTCCTCGACTGGCGGAACAAACGGCCCGCATGCGCCGCAACGCGCGGCTGGCGCACGGTTCCGGCCGATTCTAGTGGGCGCCGGACGAACCGGTCAATCGCGCAAGCGGCACCGACCGGGCTTCAGACCGCCGACTTGCACCCGCCTGCCGGCTATCGATCCCCCACCGCGCCGGAAGCGCCCGCAGGGCGGGCCAGGCGTCGAAGCGGTCCAACCAATATCAGGCGCCATCGCCGCTGCGTTCGAAATGGCTGCGCACATAGTCGATATGCGTCTGCATCGCGGTGCGCGCCTCCTCGGGCCGTTGCGCGCAGATCGCGTCGCACACGACGCGGTGCTGCAGCAACAGCAGCTCGGACGCCTGCTCGTCGTGCGTCGTCATGCCCGCCACGTTGATCGAGATGTGCTCGCGCAGCATCCCGATCACGCTCGTATGCAGGTGCAGGAACATCGTGTTGTGCGACGCGAGCGCGATCGCCTCGTGCAGCTTCGCGTCGGTCGCGGCTTCGACGGCCGCGGCGCCGGTCGCGTGCGCGGTTTCGAGCTCGCGCAGCAGCGCACGGATCCGGCGCCGGTCGTTCGCATCGGCGCGCAGCGCGGCGAAATAGGCGGTCGCGCCTTCGAGCACGCGGCGGAACTCGAGGATGTCGTCGCGCAGCGCCGGATGATCGGCGACCAGTTGGCCCCACGGCGACGCGATCCCGGCACGCAACTGGTCCGTCACGTAGACGCCCGCGCCGCGCCGGCTCTGCAGCAGCCCGCGCGCGACGAGCCGCTGGGTCGCCTCGCGCACCGTATTGCGCGCGACGCCGTATTCCTGCGCGAGCACGCGCTCGGCCGGCAGGCGCGCGCCGGCCGGCCACGTGCCGTCGAGCAGCGCCGTCTCGATCTTGCGCATCACCACTTCGGTCCGGCCCCGTGCCGTCATCGCTGCCATCGTCGCGTCTCCTGCGGAATGCCTGCCGCGCCGATTGGCCCAACCAATTTGAGCTACGGCGCCGTCGCGGGAATTATGCAGCGAAATCGTCGTCCCGCATCCGCATGCCGGGCCGGCGCCTCTGGAGCGAGACATGAACGAAAGGCAGTACCCCGCCGCCGCCCCCGCGCACGTCTACCTGTTCGCGACCTGCCTGGTCGACCTGTTCGTCCCCGAAGCCGGGCTCGACGCGGTCCGCCTGCTGGAACGCGAAGGCCTGACCGTCCACTATCCGCGCGGCCAGAGCTGCTGCGGGCAGCCGGCCTACAGCAGCGGCAATCCCGACGAAGCGCGCCGCGTCGCGGCCGCGCAGCTCGACCTGTTCGCCGAAGCGTGGCCCGTGATCGTGCCGTCCGGCTCGTGCGGCGGCATGATCCGGCACCATTGGCCGGCGCTGTTCGCCGACGATCCGCTCCACGGCCCCAAGGCCCGTGCGATCGCGGAACGTACCTACGAACTCACCGAATTCCTCGTGCACGTGCTCGACGTGCGGCTCGATGCGCTCGCCGCACCAGCCGGCGCCGACGAGCGCGTGGTGCTGCACACGTCGTGCGCGGCACGCCGCGAGATGGGCACACGCGTGCACGGCGTCGCGCTCGTCGACGCGCTGCCTGGGGTGACGCGCATCGAACATGAACGGGAATCCGAATGCTGCGGCTTCGGCGGCACGTTCTCGCTGAAGCATCCCGACATCTCCGGCGTGATGGTGCGCGACAAGGTCGCGTCGGCCTGCGCGACGGGCTGCGACCGGCTCGTGTCCGCCGACTGCGGTTGTCTGCTGAACATCGGCCACGCGGCCGACAAGTCCGGCGCGCCGTTACCCGTCGAGCATCTCGCGAGCTTCCTGTGGCGCCGCACGGCAGGCGCCGCGTCGCTGCGCGGAGACAAGCCATGAGCGCGCGCGACACAATCCTTCAGCGGCTGCGCGCCGCCGCGCCGGGTGTCGCCGCCGAGGCCGCCCCCGCGCTCGACGCACGCATCGACACGCATTACGACACGCGCCGCGCGCAGGCCGGAACCGCACGCGATCCGCACACGCTGGCCCACGCGATGCAGGCCGCGCTTGCCGCGTCTCATGCGGACGTCTGGTGCGCGACCGGTGACGAATGGCCCGCGCAGCTCGCTGCACGACTCGCCGAGGCCGGGGTGCGCCGCCTGCTGCTTGATCCGGCCCGCGCCGAATCCGCGGCGCTTGCCCGCGCGCTGCCCGATACGGTCGCGCCCGTGCCGTTCGACCGGCCGATCGACACGTGGATGGCCGAACTGTTCGACACGATCGACGCTGGCTTCACCGTTGCGCGCTCGGGCATCGCGGCTACCGGCACCGTCGTGCTCGCACCCGATGCCGGCACGCCGCGCACGGTGTCGCTGGTGCCGCCGCTGCATGTCGCGCTCGTCCACGCGAGCACGCTGCATCCCGACCTGCATGCGGCCGTACGCGCGGAGCGCTGGCACGCCGGCATGCCGACCAACCTCGTGCTGGTGTCGGGCCCGTCGAAGACCTCCGACATCCAGCAGACGCTCGCCTATGGCGCACACGGCCCGCGCCGTCTGTGGGTCGTGATCATCACCGATACGGCAACCGCTCGCCCGGCCGCCACCGCCAGCGAGGCTCTCCCGCAATGAGCGACCACACGCTGCAATTCGTCGCCCCCGGCGACTTCAAGACCCGCGCGCGCGCCGCGCTCGACGATCCCGCGCTGCGCAAGAGCTTTCGCGGCGCGATGGACTTCCTGCAGGGCAAGCGCTCGACGCAGTTCCCCGACGACGCCGAGCTGCAGCAACTGCGCGACCTCGGCGAAGCGGTTCGGCAGCATGCGCTCGCGCAGTTGCCCGCGCTGCTCGAACGGCTGGAGACGAAGCTCACCGAAGCCGGCGTGCATGTGCACTGGGCCGTAACGGCGGCCGACGCGAACGCGATCGTGCTCGGCATCGCGCAGGCGAAGAAGGCGCGCCGCGTGATCAAGGGCAAGTCGATGGCGAGCGAGGAAATCGAGCTGAACCATTACCTCGCGGAGCACGGCGTCGACTGCATCGAATCCGACATGGGCGAATTCATCGTGCAGCTCGCCGGCGAGAAGCCGTCGCATATCGTGATGCCGGCGATCCACAAGACGCGCGCCGACATCGCCGAGCTGTTCGAGGAACACATCCCCGGCACGCACTACACGGAGGACGTCGACGAACTGATCCAGACCGGCCGGCGCGCGCTGCGCCGCGCGTTCGCCGATGCGGACATCGGCCTGTCGGGCGTGAACTTCGCGGCGGCCGACACCGGCACGCTGTGGCTCGTCGAGAACGAAGGCAACGGCCGCCTGTCGACGACGGTGCCCGACACGCACGTCGCGATCATGGGGATCGAGAAGGTGGTCGAGAAGCTCGAGCACATCGTGCCGCTGTCGAGCCTGCTCACGCGCTCGGCCACCGGCCAGGCGATCACAACCTACTTCAACCTGATCTCGGGCCCGCGCCGCGATGGCGAACGCGACGGCCCGCGCGAGCTGCATCTCGTGCTGCTCGACAACGGCCGCACGCAGGCCTACGCGGACGAGCAGCTGCGCGCGACGCTGCAGTGCATCCGCTGCGGCGCGTGCATGAACCACTGCCCCGTCTACACACGCATCGGCGGCCACGCATACGGCACGACCTACCCGGGCCCGATCGGCAAGATCATCTCGCCGCACCTGCTCGGCCTCGACGCGACGGCCGACCTGCCGACCGCATCGACGCTGTGCGGCGCCTGCGGCGAGGTGTGCCCGGTGCGGATCCCGATCCCGCAACTGCTCGTGCGGCTGCGCACCGAAGCGAACCGCAAGCCCGACGAACCCGTTGCGCATCCGCTGCGCGGCCAGGGCGCGAACTACACCCGCGCGGAAGACCTCGTCTGGCGCTTCTGGTCGGGTGCCTTCGCGCATCCGCGCGCGTACCGCGCGTTCCGCTGGACCGCAACGCGGCTGCGTGCGCTGACGCCCGCGAAACAGATGGGCTGGACGCAGCACCGCACGCCGCTCGAACCGGCGCCGCGCAGCCTGTCCGACCTGCTGCGCGCACGCGGCCAGCCCGAGTAGCCGTTCCGTTTTTCAAGCCGTACCGACAAAACCTATGGAGGAGACATCCATGCAGGCCTGGCACCAGATCTACACCCCGCTCGGCAGCCTCGGGCTGTCGGCGTTCGTCGCCGCAATCCCGATCATCTTCTTTTTCGTCGCGCTGGCCGCGCTGCGGCTCAAGGGCCACGTCGCGGCGGCGATCACGCTGCTGCTCTCGCTCGGCGTCGCGACCCTCGCGTACGGGATGCCCGTGCCGCAGGCGCTCGCGGCGGCCGGCTTCGGCTTCGCATACGGCCTGTGGCCGATCGCGTGGATCATCGTCGCGGCCGTGTTCCTGTACAAGATCGTCGTGAAGACCGGCCAGTTCGACATCATTCGCGCGTCCGTGCTGTCGATCACCGACGACCAGCGCCTGCAGATGCTGCTGATCGGCTTCTCGTTCGGCGCGTTCCTCGAAGGCGCGGCCGGCTTCGGCGCGCCCGTCGCGATCACGGCCGCGCTGCTCGTCGGGCTCGGCTTCAAACCGCTGCACGCGGCGGGATTGTGTCTGATTGCAAACACCGCGCCGGTCGCGTTCGGCGCGATGGGCATCCCGATCATCGTCGCCGGGCAGGTGACGGGCATCGACCCGTTTCATATCGGCGCGATGGCCGGCCGCCAGCTGCCGCTGCTGTCGCTCGCGGTACCGTTCTGGCTCGTGTTCATGATGGACGGGCTGCGCGGCGTGCGGCAAACGTGGCCGGCCGCGCTCGTCGCGGGCGGCAGCTTCGCGGTGACGCAATACTTCACGTCGAACCACATCGGGCCCGAGCTGCCGGACATCACGTCGTCGCTCGTGAGCCTCGTCGCGCTCGCCGCGTTCCTGAAGGTCTGGCAGCCGCGCACCGCGAAGCAGGCGGCCGACGGCCTCGTCGCGTCGGGCGGCAGCGCCGCACTCGCGGGCTTCGGCGGCGCAGGCTCGCACAACGGCTTCGGCGCCGGCACCAGCCGGCAGGCGTCACCGTACACGCTCGCGCAGACCGTTCGTGCATGGTCGCCGTTCCTGATCCTGACGGCCGTCGTCACCGTATGGAGCCTCGCGCCGTTCAAGGCGCTGTTCGCCGCGCACGGAGCGCTCGCGTCGACCGTGCTGAAGTTCCATGTGGCGGGGCTCGACCAGCTCGTCGTGAAGACCGCGCCGATCGCCGCGACGCCGAAGGCGCTCGACGCCGTGCTGAAGATCGATCTCGTATCGGCGGTGGGCAGCGCGATCCTCGTGACCGCGCTGATCTCGATGGCGCTGCTGCGGATGAAGCCGCGCGACGCGCTCGTCACGTTCGGCGAGACGCTGAAGGAACTGACGCGCCCGATCCTGTCGATCGGCCTCGTACTTGCGTTCGCGTTCGTCGCGAACTATTCGGGGATGTCGTCGACGCTCGCGCTGATGCTGGCCGCGACCGGCGCCGCGTTCCCGTTCTTCTCGCCGTTCCTCGGCTGGCTCGGCGTGTTCCTGACGGGCTCGGACACGTCGTCGAACGCGTTGTTCTGCTCGCTGCAGCAGGCCACCGCGCACCAGCTCGGCGTGCCCGAGACGCTCGCGGTGGCCGCGAACACGACGGGCGGCGTGACCGCGAAGATGATCTCGCCGCAGTCGATCGCGGTCGCCTGCGCGGCAACGGGCCTCGTCGGCAAGGAATCCGAGCTGTTCCGCTTCACGGTGCGACACAGCCTGCTGTTCGCGGTGATCGTCGGGTTGATCACGCTCGCGCAGGCGTATGTGCTGCCGGGGATGGTGCCGTAAGCGGCGCGCAAAGAGGCCCAACAAAACGAAACCCCACGCCCGGGCGGGCGTGGGGTTTTTCTTTTCGCATGCCGACCGCCGGCGCGGGCCGGCGATCGAACGTACGATCAGCTGCCCTTCGCGATGCGATCCTCGATGTGCTGCGCACGGCTCGTCGACGACGGGTGCGAGCTCATCATCGAGCTTTGGCCGCCGTCGAGCTTCGCCAGCTTCTGGAACGCGGTGACGAGGCCCTTCTGGTTCATGCTCTTTTGCTTCATCAGGTCGAACGAGTAGTCGTCGGCCGCGCTTTCCTGCGTCTGCGAGAACTGCGCGTTGATGAACTTCTCGGTGATGTCGCCGAGCTGCGAGCTCGTCAGCGCCGCCACGCCCGGCGATGCCGCGCCGGCCGCGGTGCGCGCCGCGCTGACCGCGTAGGCGGTCTGCATCGCCTTCTTCGAGTGACCGAGTGCGACGTGGCCCATTTCATGGCCGATCACGCCGCGCAGCTCGTCATCGTTCATCATGTCCATCAGGCCGCTGTACACGCGCACGCAGCCGTTGCCCATCGCCCACGCGTTGACGTCCTTGGTCATGTAGACCTTGTAGTTGATCTTCTGGCCGTTCAGCGTCATGTCGCCGAAGCCCTTCATCACCTTCGTCAGGCGCTTCGCGTATGCGCTGTTCGCCGGCGCGATCTTCGACTCGGCGTCGCTGGACTTGCACGATTCGTTCGACAGTGCGGCGATGTCGCTGTCCGACAGCGTCGCCGCCTTGTACAGGCTGGCCCCCGCCGACGTCAGGCTGTTCGCGTCAAGGCTCTGTACCCCGCCGCACGCGCTCAACAGAAACGCCACGCCACACGCTGCCACCGCTTTCTTGAGTTGCATCCCGGAATCCCTCGATAGTTGTATTTGGGAGCGGCGATTTTGCATAATCCGGCAGAAAATTACCAGATGTTTACATCCGATGACACGTTCATTACTGGTCGGGTTGACACGAATCGACATCCCGGCGCTGGATTGACGACGGGAAAGGAGCAATCGCCGTGCGGATGCACGACGCCGTCGCGAACCAGCCGGTCGCGGTCAAGCCCGACCCGTTCGCGCCGTTCATCACCGACGTCGAGGTCGCGCGCCACGCACCGCTGCCGACACGTGCGGACTTGCGCGGCACGTCAATGGCGCTCGCCGCCGACACGCAGTTGCACTGGACCACGCTGCGCGCGGCGCTCGCGCCTGAGCCGCCCGGCGAGCCGGGCGTGCCGTCCGGTTCGGCCCCCTGTTTGATAAAATCCGACCTCGAACGGCGCGCCTGCCAGCCCTGCTGCGGCCCCCGTTCCGGCCACCGGATGCGACCCTCGTGAAACCCCTCCTGCGCTTGCACTTCACCGCCACCAGCTGCATCTGCCGCAGCCTCGACGCGCCCCTCGATGCGCTGCGCCACGACGCGCGCGTCGGGCCGCGGCCCTGCGACTTCGAGCGTGCGGATCTCGACTCGTGGATCGACGCGGTGGACGGCGTCGATGCGCAGCCCGTGCATGCCGACCTGGCCGACTTCGCGTGCCGCAACAACCGCGTCGCACAGCTTGGCCTCACGCGGGACGGCTTCGACGCCCGCGTCACGGCGGCCGTCGCACGCTACGGTGCAGCACGCGACGGCGCTCCGCGCGTTTCGCCCGGCGCCAGCCGGCGCTGCGAATCCTCGATGAAGCCGCTTGCTCAACGGCAGGAAACCCGGTCGTGAAAGTTCGTCAGTTCATTGGCACCGCGCTCGTTCTGGCGCTGATCAGCCCGATCGCGCATGCGGACATGTCGGCAGTGAAGCAGGACATCAAGCGCGATTCGAAGGCAGCCGCGCACAAGACCGGCGAGGCGGCCCGCAGCTTCGGCCACGCGACCGCGAGCGCCGCGAAGGCGGTCGGGCACGGGGTCGCACACGTGTCGCGTGAAGGCTGGGATGCCACCAAGCGCACGACGAAGCGGATCTTCCACAAGAACGACTCGGGCGAGTCGGCCGGAAAGAGCGAAACAAGCCATTGATCAAGCGCATCGCGCGCATCACCGACCGCATGCGCGCGATGCGTGACCGTTCGTCAATCGCGGCGTCGCGTTGGCATGACGTCGCCGGCGTCAACGCACGCCGTGCATGCGGCGTGCCAGCCTCGCCGGCCGGCGGGCAAAGCACTTGCCGTACGCGGCGAACCAGCAGTCGCGATGATCGAAGTTCCGCAACAACCGCGCGCGACGCCGCTCCAGCCAGTGGAGCACGATCGCCATCGTCAACCCGACGGCCAGTGCCGTGCCGCCGATCACGAGTCCCATCCAGGTGTCACCCATGCCTTCTCCGGAATGCGAGGCCGAAGCGGCGTGCCTGCCGCCGCTGCGGCACTGGATATAGCGGAACGCGGCCCGAAACGCACGCGAATGCGGTCCGGGCCACCGTGCGTCAGTGCATGTGCTGGCCGCCGTTGATCGCGATGTTGGAGCCCGTCACGAAGCCGGCCTCCTCCGAGCACAGGTAAGCGACCAGCGCCGCGACCTCCTCGGGCTTGCCGAGCCGGCCCGCCGGAATCTGCGGGAGGATCTTCGTGTCGAGGATGTCCTGCGGAATCGCCGTGACCATCTTCGTCGCGAGGTAGCCCGGCGACACCGTATTCACCGTCACACCCTTGCGCGCGACTTCCAGCGCGAGCGATTTCGTGAAACCGTGCATGCCGGCCTTCGCGGCCGCATAGTTGGTCTGGCCGACCGAACCCTTCGAGCCGTTCACCGACGAGATGTTGACGATGCGACCCCAGCCGCGCTCGACCATGCCTTCGCAGACGGGCTTCGTCATGTTGAACACGGAATCGAGGTTCGTGCGGATCACGGCATCCCAGTTCACCTTGTCGAGCTTGCGCAGCGTCATGTCGCGCGTGATGCCCGCGTTGTTCACGAGAATGTCGACCGGGCCGACGTCCCGCACGATCTTCTCGATGCATTGCTGGCACGAATCGTGATCGGCCACGTCCACCGAATACGCGATGAACTCGCGGCCGGCCGCGTGCATCTCGGTCAGCCAGCGGTCGGCGCCGGTGTTGTTCGGCGAATACGTGACGACTACCCGGTGGCCCGCGTCGTTCAACCTGATGCTGACCGCTTCGCCAAGACCGCCCATTCCACCTGTCACAACTGCAATTCGCTTAGTCATCCTATAAATTACCGACAAAAAAGTAATCGATGAAGGCGGGGCGACGGCATCGCATAGGCTGCCGCCCCACCGCTTCAATGCGCAGCCGCCCGCGTCGCGGGCGCGGCGCGCACCGGCACCTCGCGCTTGTTGTTGGCTGCTTGTCGTGCGCGAAAACCGCTCCACCCGCGTGCGGCGCCGGCCGGCGCCACACGGGGGACGTGTGTCAGGCCCCGCTCAGGCGCGCTCGACCGCGAGCGCGACGCCCATCCCGCCGCCGATGCACAGCGACGCCAGCCCGCGCTTCGCGTCGCGCTTGGCCATCTCGTGCAGCAGCGTCACCAGGATCCGGCAGCCCGACGCGCCGATCGGGTGACCGATCGCGATCGCCCCGCCGTTCACGTTCACCTTCGACGTGTCCCAGCCCATCTGCTTGTGCACCGCCAGCGCCTGCGCCGCGAACGCCTCGTTGATCTCCATCAGGTCCAGGTCGCCCGGCGTCCAGCCCGCGCGCTCCAGGCACCGGCGCGAGGCCGGCACCGGGCCCATCCCCATCACGCTCGGATCCACGCCCGCGTTCGCGTACGCCTTGATCCGCGCCAGCGGCGTCAGGCCGAGCGCCGCCGCCTTCTGCGCCGACATCACCAGCACCGCCGCCGCGCCGTCGTTCAGCCCCGACGCGTTCGCCGCCGTCACCGAGCCGTCCTTCGAGAACGCCGGCTTCAGCCCCGCCAGCGATTCCGCCGTCACGCCGTGACGCACGAATTCGTCCGTCGCGAACTGCAGCGGCTCGCCCTTGCGCTGCGGAATCGCCACCGGCACGATCTCGTCGTCGAAGCGCCCAGCCTTCTGCGCGGCTTCCGCCTTGTTCTGCGACAGCGCCGCGAACGCGTCCTGCTCCTCGCGCGTGATCCCGTATTCCTTCGCGACGTTCTCCGCCGTGATGCCCATGTGGTACTGGTTGTACACGTCCCACAGGCCGTCGACGATCATCGTGTCGACCAGCTTCGCGTCACCCATCCGGAACCCGTCGCGCGAGCCCGGCAGCACGTGCGGCGACGCGCTCATGTTCTCCTGGCCGCCCGCGATCACGATCTCCGCGTCGCCCGCGACGATCACGTTCGCCGCCAGCATCACGGCCTTCAGGCCCGAGCCGCACACCTTGTTGATCGTCATCCCCGGCACTGCATTCGGCAGCCCGGCCTTGATCAGCGACTGCCGTGCCGGGTTCTGCCCCGAGCCGGCCGTCAGCACCTGCCCCATGATCACTTCGCTGACCTGCTCGGGCTTCACGCCCGCACGCTCCAGCACCGCGCGGATCACCGTCGCGCCCAGCTCCGGCGCCGCAATCTTCGCAAGCGAACCGCCGAATTTGCCGACCGCGGTCCGCGCGGCCGATACGATCACTACGTCCGTCATTTCCAGTTCCTGCATTGAAATCAGTTCGTCGTTCTGACGCCGGCCCGAGCCGGCCTCGGCTGGCGATCACACCTCTCGAGCCGTTCGGCGCGATAGCGGTCGCACGCCGCCATACGACGCGCGGCACCCGTTCGAACGGGCGGCACACCGGTACGGCCCGCCGGTTCACCGGCGTCTTGCGGCAAACCGGACATTCGCCGGACGCCACGCGGCGCCCGGCGCCATCCGGCGCCGATCAATCGTGCCGCGCCCGTGCGCGACACGTGCTTGCGTGGCTACGCGATTACGCAGCCGATTCGCGTGCAGTCGCTGCGTCCTTACGTGCGGCGGCAACCGTTTGCTTCGCGCCGCGCGTTGCCGTTTCGCTGACCGCATCGAACCCGCTCTGTGCGGCTTCGATCGCCTGACCCGTCGCTGCGCGCACCGAGTCGGCCGCGGCAGTCGCCGCCGACAGCGCCGAGTTCAGCGCGGCCACCACCGGCGCCGAGCCGGCCGGTGCATGCTTCGACAGCTCGCCGAGCACGTCCTTCAGGCGCTTGTCGTTCTGTTCGTATTGCGCTTGTGCGACCTTCGCCCATTCGGACTGCGTCGACACTGCGATGTCGAACAGATGGCGGCCGTACGACACGACCTTGCCGGCCGCTTCCTGTGGTGCGGCGACCTGCTGCGCGAAGCCCACGGCCGGGTTGCTGCTGTTGAACGCGTTTTTCAGCTTGTCCTCGTATTCCTCGAGCGCCGTCCGGGCCGCTTGCAGGTTGAGTTCGACGACAGCCTCGAAACCCTGGATCGCCGGACGCGCGATAGCAAACCACGCGGCGATACCGGATTGATAATCGGCGTTGATTTTTTCGGGGGCAAATACGGACATCGGGCACGCTCCTGTTAGCAATGCGAGAGACGACGTAAAGAAAATTGGAAGCCGATCGACGGCAGACTTCCTTATTGACAACCCGTCACTTGTTTGAGCACGGGAAGTTGAAGGAGCACATTCTAGATCGATTAATTGTCAATTAAATGGCATTAATACTAAGTGTAAACCCTTATATTGATCCGAAGTGACCGCTGGAACCCATGATGCGCCGACATTGCAGATGAGACGGCGCATCGCTCTGTCCCGCAATGCACTTTTACCTTTTTCCAGGATAGCGGATCATGACGTCGCGCAACATTTACCAATTCATTATTCCGTTTATTAGAAAACCGGCACTCATTGAAAATGGAGCGGTCACTTATGTAATCGTTTTTCTGGATTTATTATGAAATCGTTTTCGGGATTATTAATGACGGAATCAATGATCGGATGAATTTCGGATCGCAATAAAAAACGGCCGCACGATGCGGCCGCGGGTTCGTCAGGCAGGCGCGTGATCAGCCGGCCAGTTCGCGATGCAGCGCGAGGAACTCCTGCGCGAGCTTGTGCCCGGGTTCCAGATGGATCACCGGCTTGGACTGCTGATGCGACTCGCGGATCTTCACCGACGCCGACAACCTCGACGCGAGCACCGGCAGGCCTTCTTCGACGAGTTCGTCGACCAGCCGCTGCGGCAGGCTCGCCCGCGGCTGGAACTGGTTGATCACGATCCCTTCCACCTCGAGCGCCGCGTTGTGGTCCTGCTGGATTTCCTTCACGTTCTCGAGCAGCGTGTACAACGCACGGCGCGAGAAATCGTCGCAGTCGAACGGGATCAGGCAGCGCTCGACCGCGATCAGCGCCGAGCGCGTATAGAAATTCAGCGCGGGTGGCGTATCGATGTAGACGGCGTCGTAGGTGTCGAGCTCGTTCAGCGCGTCGCGCAGCTTGTAGATCTTGTAGCGCGATTCGAGCTTGCCGTGCAGCGTGTCGAGGTCGGGATGCGCGGGCATCACGTCGAGCCCTTCGAACGGGGTCGGATGAATGAACGACGCGACGTCGACCGGGCGAAAGTTGAAGGTCAGCGCGGTTTCGAAGAAATCCGCGACGCCCGGCTGCGCGTCGGCTGCGGCGTCGCCGAGCAGGTAGCGCGTCGAGTTCGCCTGCGCATCGAGGTCGATGACGAGCGTGCGCAGCCCTTCGCTCGCGCTGATCGCCGCCAGGTTGCAGACGATCGTCGATTTGCCCACGCCGCCCTTCTGGTTGAATACGACCCGCCGCATTGTGTCTCCTCGATCGAGAACGTCGAAAAGACAAGCTTAGCCGGTCAATAATGGCGGTCGCGTGACGCAGGTCGAATTGTGCGCATCTTGGCTCGGGGTGTATCAGCGGCGCGTCACCGATCCTGACACATATCGATTGGCGGGTACGCTCCACCGCCACGGCAGATCCGTGCCGACGCGAATGCCGATGCGCGGCCCGCCCGCCAGATCGGCAGGCGGCGCGATACCGTCGTCGACGATCGCGAACCCGTCGCGCGCGCCGATCAGGTCGATACCATCCTGCGCGCCGCCGATCCCCATCGCCTGGGTCAGCCGCGCCGGCCCCCGGCACAGGTCGCGGTCGCGCGTCTGCGGCGGCCGTGCCGCACGCATTTGCTCGAGCCCTTGCAGCGGTTCGAGCGCACGAATCAGCACGCCCGTGCCCGTGCCATCCGGGCCGCACACGCAGTTGCAGCACCAGTGCATGCCATAGGTGAAATAGACGTACAGGTGCCCCGGCGGCCCGAACATCGTCGCATTGCGCGGCGTCTTGCCGCGATAGGTATGGGCGGCCGGGTCGATCGCGCCGGCATAGGCTTCGACTTCGACGATCCGGCCGGCCCGGCCGTCCGCAGCCGCGAGAATCTTGTTCAGCAGTTGCGGCGCGACGTCGGTAGCGACGCGGTCGAAGAATGCGCGCGGCAGCACGGTGCCCGGCCACCGGGGCGCGGAGTCACTGCGCCGCATCCTGCCCCTCCGGTTGAAAACCGGAAACGGCCGTCATCTGCAGACGAAGCTGACGGTATGCATCGACCAGATCTTCGAGGGCGAACGCGAGATTTCTCCCGCTGGGATTGGGCAGCACCCAGACGTTCGCCCCCTGCATCCGGGCCGGCTGCAATCCCCATTCGATTTCTCGCTTTCCGGCAAGCGCCGCGTACGCCGCCTTGCCGAGAAAAGCGACGAAGCGCGGCCTGTAACGCGCCAGCTTCTGGTCGAACGCCGCGGCCGCAGCAATGAATTCCGTGCGCGAAAGCTGATCGGCACTCGCGGTCGGACGCTTGACCACCGCCGTCAGGTCGTAGCCATACCGGAGTATCAAGTGATCGTCCTGCGGCGAAATTTCCGCCGGTGTGAAGCCCGCGAGATGGATCACGCGCCAGAAGCGGTTGCTTCTCCCCGCGAAGTGATGCCCGGTCGCGGCCGCGGTCAGGCCGGGGTTGATCCCGCAGAACAGCACGTCGAGATGCGCAGCGATGAGGTCGGGAAGTTCGTCAGCCACGTTTTGCCTGGCGCACAAGGAACATCGACGTAAACGAAAGAAGGCCCGAAGACCCGGGCCAAGCAGCTGGCTTGACTCGGACATTCGGGCCCATCGTGATGCGGGATGCCGACTTGCCGATCAGAACGGTTAGCGGAACATGACGCTGTAAAAAAATCCGCCAACCTCTTGAAACGCCACAAATTCCAATGAACGATGCTGGCCACTTGTAAGGAGCCTGCCTGCAAAGACCACGCAAGCCCTTTGGATGCTGACCGGTGCGATCGAAATCGTGAACCCTCGCGCCTCGAACGATGGGCTGTTCACCACCGAATCGACTACGTCGCTCAAGGTTCATATCCTATAGGTCGCCATATACGATAACAAGCGCATCATACTCTCGGCGTAGCAATTGCCTCATGGTCGAGTTCAGCCGATGATCAGACACGCCTGCAGGGACTCACAACGGTATCCCCTTGTCGGAGGCTACGCTGGCCGCATCATCATAAGCACTGCTTGCAAAGATCCAGCCCCCAAATCCACGCGTCAGTACCGCAAGCGTGTATTGGTGACGTAGCTCGGCTCCTCCGACAGCAAGAATCGGCCAGACTCAACTACTCACGACAAACGTCTGTTGAGTCGCTATTAGCGCGGCGCCACACGCGGTCTTCATTCCATCCAGTGCTACCGGCCGACCATCTATCGCATACTGGTTCGAGCCCTGAACAATGGGAAAGACACCGCTGCATTTCGGGCACGCAACCATATGTCCAATACCCGCTGGCGGACGACCGTTTAGGTCGGCATGCTCGAAGCCTTCGAGCACCAAGCCGCCGTGATCCGTTGAATCACCCTTGCGAATGATCGGCTTTGTCAATGCAGCCTCCACGTCGCGCTATCTATCCGAATAATTTACGGAGTCCTTCAAAAATCACGGACCTCTCAATGTACCCAAATGCAGAAATCGCGCACACGACGCCAATTGCTGAGTACAGCAACACCAATTTGTTGATCGACAGCATATCCGCCCATGATGCCTTTGTAAGCACTGCAAGAATAAGTGTAGCCGCGATTCCGCCAACGATGGCAACTACTGGAAAAACTGCACCAGACGGAATCATCGCCTTCAACCAAGCCATCGGGTAAGACAAAATAATTGCCGATAAAAATGCGATCACGAACGCAACGACGGCGAACAAAAGCGAGACAACTCCAAAATCCCGAATAGAAAGAACCCCAATCAATACCCCGCCCACAATTGCGGCAGTCAAGCTCGCACCAAGCAACTCAGAGAATCTCACTTTTTACCTCCCTGACACCCCATATACTTAAATATGTTTGCGTCAACTTTGACCCACAAAAAATCCGCGCCCATTTCATTAATTTTCCCGAAATATCCGGTTCCCTCTCCGTATGTATGGATGCTGATCGAATTGCCGTCATCCGATACCCAGCGCCTGACAATCCCTGGTGAAAGCAAGTGGCGATTCGGCTCGGTAACGTTAATCACCGTCGCGCCACCGTCCTTGACAACATGATGCACGTACCCTACCGGTACCGCAAAGCTTTCTTGGCCATTCTTGATAGGTTCCCCTGACGCCCCGGGAGCGGGATATCGAAGCAATCCTTCAACGGCACTCTTGTAGTTACATTTCGAGTTCGTCTTTTGACAAGAATTAACCACATTGTATGAATGGAATCTCGGATTCGATTCATCAAACGACGGAACTCCATCTGCGTCAACGCCGGTAACTCCATCCTTACCTGGCGTATACAACCCAAGCGGATCATATTCAGACGCCGGATTCGATTCGGCATATGCAAATTTGTTTAGACCACCAACAATCCCGATCGGGTCTTGATTAATGTACCGCCCTACTTGAGGATCGTAATACCGATATCGGTTGTAGTACAAGCCGGATTCCAGATCGCGATACTGCCCTGGGAATCGAATCGGATTATCAATTTCCTCTGCAATATGCATCCGCGCTTGACCATAGCCTTTGAGATCGACGGCCCACACCACCTTACGCTCGTCGTCGACCAGTTCTTGCGGCGTGCCCAAATGATCGCTTAGATAGTGATAGCGCTTACCACCCTCAAGCTTTGCCAGTGGCCCCCGGTGGTCTGGATGCGGGATATATGTAATCACCGAATCGTCTCGGGGCGACGCACCTGCCAACACTTCCTGCAGCATCCAATCGCCGTCCCAAGTGAACAACGTCGTTCGAGGTGCTTCGTTTGCAGGCGTGTGGATTTTCGCAATTCGTCGGCCAATTGCGTCGTATCTGTATTCGGTTCGAGTACCGTCAGCATGCTCAACTCCTGAGAGTTGATGCGCACCGTCGTACCAGTATCGCGTCGAGCGTGGCGCGACCGTGATTTCCTGCCCGCCGGGAGAGTCCTGTCTCGACAATAGCCTACCAATCAGGCCGGATGCGGGTTGAGGAGGGGACGCTTCTCGCCCAGCTTGTACCGTCTGCCCGATCCGGTTGCCATGTCCGTCGTAAGTAAACTCGAATAGCGTGCGCGTCTCACCGTTCACGTCGACAAAACGCGACAGCCGATCGCCGATCACGTTCGGCCCGATCAAAGCCGCGGACTCCAACACCGCGCCATTTGCACTTTGCGCCAATAGGTTCCCTGCCTGATCGTACTGGAACGCTTCGTTTGTCACCTCAGCACTTGCTTCTCCTCCTGTTCGGGCGATACCAATCAAGCGGGCGAGCGGATCATAGTGGTACCGCTTGTCTCCACGCCAAGCGTCCGCCAATCGGATCAATTGCCCGCTCGGGTCGTACTCCCATGAGCGCCACGGTCGCGGTTCTGCGCGTGGCTCGCCGCGCTCGTCGAGGTCCTGCAATCGTTGCGATGCCAACTGACCGGCATCGGTGTATTGGAAAAGTTGCGCGATCGGTCCCTGTGTACTCTGAATCGTTCGATGCAATTCATCTCGCTCAAAGCTCGCTAGCACCCCACCATCCAACAGCAATCCGTGGATATGTCCGCGGCCGTAGCGTTGCCAAGTCAGCACGCTCCCGTCCGGCAACATGGTCTGACTGCGGTTGCCAATCGCGTCAAGTTGATGCTGGAGTCTCCAGACGCGCCCGTGGTGTGCTTGCAGCTCAGCGACTCGTCGCCCTGCGGCATCGTATTCGTAAGTGATTTGTGACTCGACGCCGATTGCCGGTCGATGGTGCAATTGCTTGAGCAAACCTCGTTCGTCATAGATGAACGCCGTGCTTGTGCCATCGCCAAGGCGCCGCTCGATTGGACGGCCGAGATTGTCGTACAGCAGCACTGTGCGCACTTGCCCGTCTTGACCGTAATCGATTTGCTTGATCTGTTCGCCTGCAGCGTTATATGCAACCTGCTGTCGACGGCCGTCGAATCCAGTCTGCTCCACGATACGTCCCTGAGCGTCGTAACGGAACGTACAGTGCTCGCCTTTCGCGTTCGTCAAACGAACAAGCCGTCCGAGCTCATCGTATTGGAACAAGGTCCGACCACCCATTGGATCCGAGACGCCAACAGATTGGCCATACTCATCCCAGGTCACACGCGTCGTTCGTCCCAGTGGATCGACATGTGCAATTGCTCGTCCCGCTTGATCGTACTCGGTCTTCCATACGCCGAGCCCTGCGGGTTCGACGGCAGCCGGCTTTCCCGAGACATTGCCGTGGAATTTGCTCGTTTGACCCAACGCGTTCGTCTGGCTGGTTAGGCGACCAAACTCATCGTACGAATACTGCGTCGTGAATCCCGAACAGTCTGTACGGGCAATCAATTGGCCGGCCTCGTTCCACTGAGTATGAGTCACGTTTCCAAGAGCATCCGTGTGCGTGACCGGGAGGGCATTCTCGAATACGGTGCTTGCAGAATTCCCCAGCGGATCGATTTCCTTCACAAGATGTCCGTCGGCGTCGTACTCGCGCTGCCAGATCTGGCCGGAGGGATCCGTGATGCGCACTGGCAGATTCAGATCGTTGTACTCGATTCGCGTCAAGTGACCCGCGGCATCCCGAATTGCGACTGGACTACCCTGCGCGTCGCATACCGCTTGCGTTGTTCGGCCCAGCGCGTCCGTCCGCCCGACGATGTTGCCGGTTTCGTCGAATTCGGTCGTCTCGGTGCTGCCGTTTGGATACGTGATCTGGTCGACCGCCCACAGCCCGTTGTACCGATACGTCGTTGCGTTCCCAAGCATGTCGGTGACACGCGTCATCCGAACCGACGCCTGGTAATGGAAGCGCGTGTCGCGCGTGACTATAGGCTTGCCGTCTTCGTTTCGGGTATATGCGTAGGTACGTACGCAGCGCGATTGCGGTGTATCGCCGTCCCATTCGGACACGAAGACTGCCCCCGCCGGCATCTCGTAACGGGTCAGCAGGTGATGCTGATATGCGTACTGCCAAGTTCGATTACCCTGATCGATCGCCTGGACCAGGTCACCATCTTCGTCGTAGCGATAGGCAGCGAGTTTCCGTTTCGAATCGCCATGCCCATCTACCCAATGGACTTCAGTGATGCGGCCGGCTTCATCGTGTTGGCACCTCACCGTATGGACGTTATTTCGCACCTCGCGCAGGCTACCCATCGGCGTATAACCGAACGTCAGAGCTTGGCCATCCCGAGTTTCATACCGGGCAAGTTGCCAACGCATCGCGTCAGCCGGATGCTGTTCATATGTTTCGATGATTCCGCTTGGGAAGCGAATCGCGTAACGCTGCCCGCTTTCGTTATCGTCAAGGCGCGCGAGCGTAAATTTCTCGACTGGATGGAAATGTTCCTGGCCCAGTTCAAGTACCGGGAACTGCAGTTGACGGCCGTCGATGTCGAAATAGACAAGCCTTGAAGTCCCAGCAGTCGCCTGCCGTTGAACTTCGGTCGAATACTGGAGCTTCCAAGCAACACCGAAACTGCCCGTCCGCTGGTCTGCACTACGGTAACGCCGATTCCAGCGGATTGGCACCCGGCCGGGTAGCGTGAAATCATCGTGAGTGAGCAGTTTCTGGCCGGTCGCTACATCGACAGGGTGCGCCGACTGGGTCTTTTTGGCACACTCCGCGCAATCAGCCTCGGTCACGGGCGCAAGACCCTTGGCGCTGCCGCCGCTTTGCGTTACCGGCCCTTCGAGATAAATACCCTTGCCCTTGAGATGGATGCCTGCTGCATCAATCGTAACCGTCCCCCCGGGGCCGATCAGTTGCGCAGTCGATGAACCCGACAGACTCGCCTGGCCCTGATCTGTAATCCTGATCTGGTTGCTATCGGCGCTTGTGACGTGATCCGGAAGTTGCGGACTGAAATCCGGCGAGACATCGAGCGGCGCCTCCTGATCCTTCTTGACTGCGTCCCCGACCGCCTTGCCGCGCACCGTTACCGTATAGGTGTGACCCACGTGCGCGGTCCAGTCCTCTACGACGCGATCCGTGCGGCTCATCCCGACCGTGCTCGCCATCTGCAGCACGACATTGCGCAAGAACAGACCGCCGACGTTGACGTTGTAGGCAAGTCCAACGTTGAGCATCTTGCCGAGACCAACGCTTTGTACCGATGCCAGCCCAACCGTCTCAACCTTGACGCCTCCGGTCGAGAGCGTCCAGTTCCGGCCGATCTGCGCCTTCTCGTCCTGTCCAACGGATTTTTGTCGATCGACACCAACCGAATGCGACTCGTCGTTTTCGACCTCGATGCGCTGATCCTTCTCCGCATGCAGCCAGACTTCTTCCTGTCCCTTCCTATCTTCGAAGCGAAGCGCATTGGCTGTATTGACGTCACCGCGCGTGCTCGAGCGCGTCAATATTCCGCTCTGCGTTGCGTTTGCTGGCAAACTCCACGGCGGCGTATTCCGGGCGTTGTAGACGGACGAGATAATCAGAGGGCGATCGGGATTTCCATCACCGAAAGCGATGACGACTTCGTCACCGATGCGGGGCAACTGAATCATCCCGAACCCTGCGCTCGCCCACGGCTGTGAGACGCGCACCCAACATGAACTACCCTGATCGCTTTTGCCCAATCGGTCCCATGGGAACTGCACTTTTACGCGACCGAGTTCGTCGGTGTAGATTTCCTGACCTTGAGGGCCAACCACGGTAGCGGTCTGGACACCGACAATAGCCGGCCGAGGAATCGTCAGAAGCGGACGATAAGGGATCTTCTTGCGAATGCAGCGGAACTCGTTGGCGTACGTCGCGACGCCGGGCTGCGCCTGATAGTTGTTCGTACCGTGATGTCGGACCCAGGTCACCAGAAACTGGCGATCCTCGGGCTGCGCGCGTTCATGGTCGTAGTGGGCCTCGATCTGTACGTAGCGATCGGGCTCGATCCGCCGGCAATGAGTGGCGCCGACGAAAAACTTGCTATGTGCAGCGAGTGCTTCAGTGCGGAACCTCGCCAACTGTTCGCCGCGGTCACTGTCAGGGAAGCCGTGGGCGCCCAGATAATCATAGACCTCGTAGTTGTCGACTTCGCCCTGGTTAATGCCAGTGTCGCGCTCGACCAAGCGTCTCGCAGCCGGTGCCTTGTAGTCACCGGTTTTGAGCGTCGTGCTGCCGGACGTCAATTGCCGGCGCGCAACGAACGACGTGACCACTTGTTCATCGTCCAGTATTTCGTCGGTCGAGTACCGCAGCATCGGACTACGCCCAGAGATCGGCTGGGCGTTCGTTGACGTATCGGTAATGATCAGCGTGTGGGCATCTTTCTTGTGTTCGAAATAGAAGAACAGCCCTTCTTCCTGTATGAGACGCAAAGCGAACGCCAGATCCGTTTCCTTGTACTGCGTACAGTAGCTGCGGTTCGCGGTCGGTTTCTGTAGTCGTATCTCTACATCGCCGAACTTTCGATAGCGTTGAAATACTGCAATCAGAATTTCTTCGACCGTTTGCTCTTGGAAGATTCTGATGTCCTGCCGCCGATCCATGAACGCGATCCATGGCCGAGCAGTCGCTTCGTAGATCGCGAGGCCACCGTCCATGCCCGTGTGCTCAAAATCCGTCACGTAGCCGTGGAAATAACGTTCCTCGGAGCTCGCGATCGCGTCGGTCAATTGCAGGGTTACTGTGACCGGTTTTCCGATCAGCTTCTTGAGCTCGATGTTCGGATCCTGCGAAGCCAGCTTGAGCTGAATTTCGAACAACTGGCCCAGCCCTTCCTCGCATCGAAATTCAGTCAATACGAGATCGGACCGTCCAGACAGAGGTGTCTTGATCGTGAAGAGTCGGTTATTTTGAAGCGCAAAGAATTGCTTCGCGATCTCGGCAAAGGAGAGCGGCGGCATACGTTATCGTCCTGTCTTGTTGGTCTAGCCGGACTTGGAGGCGGCCCGCCCCCTTACAAACGAAATGCCCCCTACAAGTGGCGAGCATTCATACCATCATAAGATGATACCGAATGCTGACTGTCAGGAAATGCAAACTTTTCGAGATAAACGGTGCCACATCGTTTTCTCGGTTGTCAGAGGATGGAACTTGTTTATTGGTACGCGCCAGCTTACGCACGCAAGAGGACGTACTTTCAGCTCACCGCGTCTGTTGTGTGAAAGAAACTCGCGGCTGCCGCACAGAGCACGGAAACAGGTCAAAGTAGCCACTTACTCAGTCGCCGCCGATGTCAAATTCGGCCCAATCATGGATGATTTTGCAATAATGGGCCGAATTGGCGTGAAAATCGACCCAGTGGCTTCTGACGACTCCATGGCTTGAGGTAGCAGAGGTATAGCGACGGAACGACATATTGCTACCATCGGCCCAGCTCACTCTGATTCAGCGTCCGGTTCGCCCATCCAGTCTGGTTCGATGTCGCTGAGCTCAATGTGGTGTGTTTGCTGAAGAATCTCGACCGCCTCTATCACCATGCGATCGGGAATCTGCCCGCCAAGCGTTACGATTGCCTCAATGTCGATGCGTTCGTCCGTAATAATCCGGCCGCTTCCCATCGGCATGTACTCCCGATCGATGCCGTCCCATTTTCGAAATCTAAAGTAACTGCTAACCTCCGCGACTGCAGTGGCCGCGACTTGCACAAATACCTTTCCGTCACCATAGTCGACGGCCTCGAACGCTTTCGCGGCCCATTCTGGGCCGGGTAGCTCGAGATCGGTGAAGTGCGCTTCAACGCCCTCAGACTCGAACTCGAATTGCGAGTCCGCATCGACGTCGAATTCAAACTTGTCATTCTGGCCCTGAAGCGCCGACAACAACGCACGCTGCAGTCCGACCGGATCACCTTCACTCAATAGTTCCGCTAGCCGGCGCGCCGCATAGTTGGCAGTCTGATCTTGAAACCCGCTCAGGGCGTCCGCGAGATCGCGGATTACAACGAGACGTGGACTCTTCGAGCAGTAACGGACCCAGTCAGGATCGTTTGAGACGACCAGCACCTTGCACGCTTGCTTTTCAGCCCAGCTCTCCAAGGTCAGCAGTGCGACCGCATCCGGAAACTCATGCTTCTTTGGGCCGCTCGACGCGAAAGGCGCCTGCGCGCCGAAGTAACGAAGCATCACCTGGTCCAGAGTCACATGGTCGCTCGCGTGGAGACCTGCTGTAAGTCGCTATGATCTAATGCGTCCGCGAGAAGCACCGGCGATGCGCCGTCCTGAACCAAACGTGTCGCAAACGTGTAGCGGAGCCTACGAGGCGTCAGATTCAAACGAGACGGTCACCGACAAACTGGAGTGTGAGGCCGAGCGCTTCGGTTCGGTGGCGAATACTCGCTCGTCGAAGCCCACGCGCACGTAGCTTCGTTATGGAATATTCCACGATCTCAGCTACTGGCAGACCCAATGGATCTCCGTGCACCAAGAGCGGGAAGCGTTCGCCATTCTCAAGGCGAACTTCGCGAACTGCATATCTGGCCACGCTAGGCTCCATTCGACGAACAGAGCCCATTTTTTACTGTCCAGGCATGTTCCGCCTAGACCGAAAAATGTGTAAACAAAAAAAGACCCGAAAATCCAAGCTAAATCACTGATTTAGCTCGAAAATTCGGGTCTATCCTTACACTAGGCGACAACGTTCCGGCTAGAACGGTTCTGGGCACTTTTAAATGTAAATAGTTCTTGAAATGCTTTTCGCGTAAGGCTTTCATCGCAAAGTTGCAATCGAAAATGTATCTAATTTCGGGCAAGCAGCAGGTTTTTAGTTACGTTTTGGTCAGCCCGGCGTAGCCGGGCTCTCGCTTTTGGTTCTTCGCTTTTCGGTCAGGCAATATCTCTCAACCGCTTTTCAGGGGGGCGGGGGGAGCACGGCGCGAGTTATCCACAGCCCCTTATGCGCGGCAACGCCCGTCAGAATCTACGCTCGAAACCCACGCATGGTCATAGGCTGATAGAGCTTCCAAGGTTCCGAGTGAGGTGTCTACGAACCAATAAGCGTGACGCAAGCTCTCACCGGGTTAGTCCGGCTATGTACTCGCAGACAATCGATGCATTGTTGGCAGCTGCACCCATTGCTGCGGTTGCTCTCGAGAATGTTTCACTCATTCCCCGCTCCTTCTTTTTCGACAACTCGCGCCTTCGATGACTCGTTACTGCCGCTTCACCGACCTGCCCCAGTGGTCGAATCGGTCAGTCATCGAAGACTGTGCGGTGGAGTAACTTTGGTCGCGAGAGAAATTGTCGAAGCTATACCCAACGGACTGGTTTCCCGCAGGAAGAACATCGCGATGCACTCCGGCCGACCAAACCTTTGCACGCACTGCACATATAGATAGGCTTGCCATCAAACGTCTTGTGTTCGGTTGGCGTCGGCCGGGACAAATCGAGCGAGGCGACTTGCATCGCCATGTTCTCAGGGGCGCAGTGATTACAGGTTTTCGCCGACACCGACCAGCAATTTGTTTTGCATACAAGTTCGCCGCAAAGTGAACAGCGGTGCCGAGGCGAGTGGGGGATGCAGCCGCATCTCTCACAACGCTCTTTCATCGGTTCCTCCGTCTGATTTGTTGTGGCTATTGCTGGCCCTGCTCGCTCCGAATTGGAGCTTCAGCAGAGACTTCGCCGCTTTCCGTGCGACGTTATCTCAGACATCAACAGGTCGGATTCTGGCCAAGGACTATGCAGGTAGCGGTTCTTCGTCGACCAAGTCATCGCGCTCACCATTCCATTCCCGATACTCGACTAGCGCCGGCACTCGCTCAATAGCTCCCAAGGGCTCAATGCCAAGCGCATACATGCGGGCCAGCAGGTCGTTGAGCACTTCCTCCCTGCGCATCGACCAGGTCGAAGCAAAGCAGCGCCAGAAGACCCAACCGGCGCGCTCAAGCACCCGCTGCCGATTCATATCCGCTTGCCATCGGTCAGGGCCATGAAACTCATCGCCATCTAGTTCGATGGCAAGTCGCGCGTCGTTCGCGCCCTCAACCACCATGTCGATGCGAAAGGCTCCCGCCTTCACCTGTGGAATGACACGGTAGCCCCGGTTCACCAGCTCCGTGTACACCTGCCGCTCAAAGCCCGACTCGCATAGGTCGATGAGGTTTTTTTCCTCCTCGCCATTGCCCTGCTGGTCGATTGGCATCGAGAAATGCTGTAACAGGCCTGCGCGCAGGTCTTTCCCTGATGCAGACAGTTCCGAGAGCTTCACTGAGCGCACGAGATACATGCGGTCCTGCGCGCGACTCGCAGCGACGTTGAACCGCTGCTCTGACGACTGGTCCGAAAGCGCTCGCGTGCCGGACGAGTCGATGACAAGCGACAGGAAGATGATGTGGCGCTCAGCACCCTGGAATGTCCGGGCATCGCCGCAGGCGAACTTACGCCGGTGCAGTTCAGCCGCGTCACAGCGCTCGCGCACGAGCGCGTCGATGAACTTGCCTTGCTCTGGCCCGAGCAGCGTGACCACGCCCAGCGTGCGATGCTCGAACTGCGGGTTGGCGAGGATGGCCTGAATTTCGGCCACAATCGCCTCGGCCTCCGCGCGGTTGATGTCCCTCTTGTCGCGCACGCCGTGCGGCACGTAGATGTCGACCAGCGGTGGGTCAATCCTCTGTGACATTTTGGGAACGCGCAGTGGCTGGATGAAGTCCTTGTAGAAGTGCTTGTTGCTGTACGCGATGATAGGCGGGACGCATCGGAAGTGCTCGCGCAGCATAACCTTCTGCGCGGCGAACACAGTCGACGCGATATCGTAGAGCGACTTCTCCGGCGTAAGTACGGGCGCATGGGGCTGGTCAACAAGGAAACGGTCCTTCAGCTCCTGGATACGCACGGCCGAGATGAAGCCGCCATCCGGCGACACCTGCCGGTCGTCGCCAACCACCAGAATCTTCTTGCCGCGCAGGACTGCCGGCAACGCCCACAGGTCAGACTGCGACGCCTCGTCGACAATGACGAGGTCGAAGGCGCCAAGGTTGGCCGGGAGCGTTTCCGACACCTTGGCGTGGCTCATCACCCAGCACGGCACGGCGTCTTGTGCGTCATGCATCGCCTTCTGCGCGTCGCGGCGGTGCCGGACTGCATTGGGGCCGGTGCCGGCGCCGATACGGCGAATTGCAGTACGGTAGGTCTCGAGCGCCGATAGCACCTTCGGCGTCGCGTTCATCTTGGTCGATAGCCATGCCGACTTCGACACCATGCTCGAGTAAAGGCGGGAGAGCCCCGACTCGACATCCCGGCGCTGGGCCGCGAGTTCAAGCAGTTCCTGTCGCGCTTCGATGCTTTCCAGGTAGTTGCGCACACGCGCCCAGTTCCACGCTTCGCGCCAGCTTGCGGGCCACGTAACGTCTTCACCAGCGACGGGCACCGGGACGCTGCGCAGTCGCGCGGCGAGGCGCACAGCGCCAGCAGTCTCAATCTTTTTACTGAGCGTGCGGACCGCTTCGAGTTCGTTGAAAAGTCCTTCGATGCGCCGCAGTTCCGCAACCAGCTCGGCGTAGTCGGCCGCCGCTTTCTCTGCCGGCAACACTGGCTCACCCAGACGGTTCTCCGCAAAATCGCGCAGCTGCTCCGCCACCGGCCCGCGGGTGCCCGCGAGCTTCTCGCGCAGGATGCTCAGGTTCGTCATCGCCTGCGCCAGCTCAACACGGCTCAGGTGCTGGCGCAGATAGTCCCGAACGCGCGAAAGCTGCTCCGAACCACCTCGAAGGTCATCCACTGGCGGCACTGCAAACACCTTGTCGGCGACCGCAGCTAGATGGGTGTCGTGGTTCGTCGCGAAAGCATGTGCCTTGCGCGCGGCGATGGTGACCCGCTCAATATGACGCAACTGCGTGACGCTCGGCGTGAGTCTCGGGACGACCAGGACATCGGCGAACTCGTTCCAGCGCGCACAGAAAGATGCAACTTTCTCGTGCAGGTTCACGTACGAGAGCACATGCTGCCAGTCAGCTTCGTTCTTCGGCCCGATTTCGGCAATACGAATTGCTGCCACCATTTCCTTAGCATCGCCCGCGCCCATCGCGAACATGCCGAAGGGCTTGCCAGTCTTTGCCGCGCGCTCAAGCGCCTCTTTTACCTTCGGTGAGCCAAGCGCGGCCTCGTCGATTTTGACCGGACGCTGCATGAACGCCGAGCGCGCCTCCATCAGCTGGTCGGATTCCCCAAAAAGCGCTTCCAGGGCCATGCGTTCAGTCGCGTGGTCGGCGCGGCGGCATTTGCGCCTTAGGTCAAACGGCCATGTCTCTTCGGTTTCTTCAATCTCGATGGCGAGCGTGACGGCCGCGTCGACCTTGGCGAGCATGTCGCGCGCATGCTCGTAAACATCGTCAGTTGTGGCCCTCAACGGAATGAGCGTGCCCTTCGCCTCTGCCTCCTTGAGGCTCGCGATATTCACCATGACCGTATGCAGCCGGCGGACATCATCCACGGTCAGGAGCGCGGCACTCGCCGGCAGATACGACGAAACATATCCAATGTCGGTGCCGAGGTTGCGCCGCGCCTCGCGCAATGCACTGACCTCCTCGGCAACCAGCGGCGGAGCATTCTCAGGAGCAAGCGAGAGCGAATCGTCGAACCAGGAGAACGTCTTCTCGCCTTCGATAACGAAGTCCGCCATCTTCTGGGCACGCATCACGACGCCATCCACCTCCACATCGGATAGTTGCGTCATCGCGATTTCGTCGATTCGGCGGTCGATGCGCTGCATGGTGGTATGCGCCCGGTCGATGGCGGAGAGGTCTGCCTGAATCTGGGAAGCGACCACATCCGGGTTCATCTGGCTAACATGGTGAATGATGGCCTCAATACTCGCCTGAAACTGCTGCATGCCCTGCCGGTCACCCGAAAGCAATGCCACGGTCAGCGGTCGCACTTCCTCGGGAATCTTCTCCTGCAGCAGTTCGAGGGCTTTCTCGCCCTTCGACGTCACCAGAATCTTCTTTCCGTTCGCCAAGTAGTGGCAGATGATATTGGCGATGGTGTGTGTCTTCCCGGTCCCGGGGGGGCCCTGCACCGCCACGCCGTCGGAGCGCTCGAGTTGCTCGACGATGGTGACCTGCTCGTGGTTGTAAGGCAGCGGAAAATAAAGTTCTCGCGTCTTGCCCGAACCACTGGATGGCGTCCCCGCGAGGCCGCGGAATGAGACGGCCTCATAGCTGACCTTCTCATCGGCGGGCGGTGTGACCAGCGCGAGCGGGCCTTCCGGAATCTCGGCTCCGTCTTTCAGGCGCGCCTTGAGCCGCTCGATGTCCTCGTGCAGGAAGTTGTTCGACCGGGGCCTCGAGTGGAGCACCCACAGGTCTGTAATGAGCAGCGACGGACCAGCAGGAGGTAGCCCCACCTGTCCTTCAATGTATTTGCCGTTGCGGTCGATATTCCCTGCAATGCTTCTCAGGACATGCTCGTAGGTACCCGGGTCGAACGGATTGGGCGGGCGCTCCGCCGACCGCTCGAGTTCCTCCTTGACCACTCGCTCGACTGCTGCAGCACTTTGCAGCTGACAAGCGGAAAACGCATCGAACTCGATGCGCGGGCCGACCGCGCGCGGCCGGACCTCAATCGCGAGGGTCCGGTCGTCGATGGCCAGTTCGAGCGATTGCGTGAGCACCGGATACTGGTAGTCGAAGTCGACCTTCTTCGTGCGTTCCTCAAAGCTCATCTTCCAGGACGCGACACCAATGCCGCACACGAACTCCTGCGGCTTGGCCGTGTCTTCAAGCTCCAGCTGCTGCTTGAGCGAGAACAGCTCACCGTAAAGTCGGATAGCCTGCCACCGCGGCTTTTCTGCCTCGGCCCATGTCTGCCAGAGTCTGGTGTAACGCTCCAGCTCCGCCTGAACAGCCTCTTTCTCGCTGTCTGCAAGCCGCTGCGACGCCAGCTCAGGCTCACCTTCCGTCAAGACAACAATACGCCGCTCCAGCGCCGCTTCATTGATACGCGGAAGTTTTCCAGTCGGGTCGGAGTCGACGACAAACAGTTCCTTCTGTTCGGGCGGAACCGCGGGCGGATTCTGGGCCTCAAGTCGCGCAACGCGGAGCCAGATATGGTCACCTTCGACCTTGATGTCGAGGTCTACGCCTGGCAGCCCTCGCAGGTCGCCACTCGTGCGCAGGAACCCATCGGTGCCTGAAAGCCTGAATCCCCGAGGGTCGATATCTTTAGATTGCTCGATGACGTAGTCAAGCAGCTTGGTAAGCAAGCCAGAAGCGCTCATTTATCCCTCGGATTCGGTGCGTGTCACGCGCGGCTGCACAATGAGCCCGAGCTTTCGACAGTGGTCGAGGATAAGCGTCTCGAGCAGGTTCGTCTGACTGCGGTTTTCGTATTCAGCCGCATCTTGGAGCAGGCGTTTTAGGTCCGGCCGAACGCGCACATTGATGGTTTCAGTTTTACCAGCGGGCATATCTTCCCCGGCAATTTTGTAACGCAGAGTACGTTACACAACTGCCTGATTAACGGCAACGACGATTGCCGTCTGAAGTGCAGGTCGCACGTGCCCAATTGGCGGGAGAATCGGGGCGGATTCCGTGGGCGGTCAACGATGGTGAAACTGAGTCCCAGAGCGGACGGCTCTGAAAAGAACGAAATGTGAGTTTTCGGCGCGGCTGGACGTCTCAACGCATCGAAAGAGGCGAAGTTGGTATGAGCAGGACCGGACGCGAGTTTGATGCCTGGCTTTGGCGCCGGGCCGCGGTGCCTGCCCAGATGCATTCGACGCTCGAAGTTTGCCTTTGCCCGAGGCGCAACTAAGCCGGCCCTTCTTCCGCTATCGATGGAGCCGTGTGTTGTCATCACATCGACAGCGGACTGCTCCAGTGATTGGCAAGAATTGCCGGTGGTAACTCACCGGCGTACGTTTTCAGGTGGGTTCGGCCTGGCGCCTAACCGCCAGCTGTGACGCGCTCTCGCTACCGATGCATGCGGAAAGGGCTTCGTCAGCCATTTCCGTGACTTGCGTAGCATCGCGCGCACCGTGCGCTAGCAAGGCAAGGCGCTGCCCACGATTCAGCGAGATGGGAAGCTCCAGGAGTGCCAACCCATCTTCCGGCAAGCCGAATTCGAGGCGTATCAACAGCTTGTCGATAGCCTCCGCCATGTCAGCTCGTTCGGGGAACAGCGCGGTGAAAATGCGCCGCGCGGACCGCAGGTGAAAGCGCGTCGCGTCCGCGATAGCGATGATATCGCCATATTTGATGGTGCCTGAGTATGGGTTGGGGGAGTACCTCTGTTCAATCACGTCAACAGCGACGCCCTCGAGCCAGTCGTACATGATTGCAGCCCGTTTGCAACGCTGCCGAAGTCTCACTTCATCCGCACCGAACCTGCTGAGCAGTCGAATCACCGACTGCCCATATCTTTGGGATGCATCGGTGATGCGTGCCGACTCCGAAACACCTTTCACCAATAGCGGTGTGTATACGGCGTCCATTTCCTGCAGCACCTGGATGAGGCAAATGATGTACGAGGGCGCGGCCGCCGTCCAATCGACTTCTTTCACAAGCTCGACAAGACGCAGTCCGGATTCGAACGTTAGGCTCGAAGCTCCAACTGCCCGGCCGAGCAACGTGAGGTGGACGACGTCACCTTCAAGTTCGGCCAGGTTGTTTTGAAGCATTCTCCCTATAAGCTGATTGACGCGAGCCGCAACCTGCGTCGCCCACGCAGGGTTGGCTCGAGATGCAGCGTATCCCCCAAAAGTGCTCACGAGAAGTCCGGGGATTTCGGCTGCTGTGACTCCATTCACTTGACTGAGCAAGCGCAGAACCCATGTGGGAAGGTCGCCATCGTTGAACGACGAAACCACGTCTTCGGGGGAACCCTGAACATAGCGTCGAAATAGCTCCGCGCGCTCAACCGGCGTGTCGGCGAGGATTATTGACTTCCCAGTCTCATTGAAACCGAGTCGACCTGCGCGGCCGGCCATGTTCTTGTATTCGGCGACGGTAAACGGTCGACCGTCTTCACCGACAAACTTCTTCTCGGCCAGAATGACCGTCGACGCGGGCGTGTTGACACCAGCTGCAAGCGTTGTAGTAGATGCAAGCACGTGGATGCCACCGGTCGCGCTACGGAAGCCTTTCTCAACGACTTCACGCTCTTCACGCTGCAGGTTTGCATTGTGAAACGCGGTACCACCTTGCATGCAAACTCGAAGGTCCTGCGATGCTGAGGTGAGTCCGTACTGTGGCAAGTCCCCGAGCACCGACGCAGGAGGGAGGCCTAGCTCGTGAGCCAGATAGCGTGCACAGCCCTGAGCCTTGCCGCGAGCGTGCCGGAAAACAATCAGCTTCTCTCCGTTTCCGACCAGTCGCTTGGCTAAGAAACGCTAACAGAATGATTTTTGAAGGTGTCGCCAGCAAATGACGCAGGCGGCGATTTTCATGAACGCCTCGTGTATGGCGGCGAGGCGCTCGAACCGAATGCGCAGGCGTCTGAAGTTGTGC